>CACJHI010000001.1 GCA_902593165.1 uncultured Bacteroidota bacterium
TTGAAATTTCTAGATTCTATAATGTTTACGGTCCAGGAGAAAATATTGACGAAAAATTTGGTAATGTAATTGGTATTTGGATATCACAAATAAAAAAAAATCAACCAGTCTCAATTGTTGGTGATGGTAAACAAAAAAGAGATTTCATACACATTTTTGATTTGGTGGATGGTCTAATTAAAATAGCAGAAACTAACATAAGTAATGCTGATGCCTGGGAATTGGGAACAGGACTAAACTACAGTATAAATGAGTTATTTGGGTTTTTTAACAAAAAGTTTAAAATAAAGAGTATTTATATTCCGGACCAACCAGGTAATTACAAAAAAACATTAAGAATTAATGATGATGCATTAAAGTTATTAAATTGGAAACCAAAGGATAGATTAAAAAGCCATATTGAAAACTTAAATATTTGAAAAAAATTGGTATCATAGGTGGAGGAATATTAGGTTTAAGCCTAGGCTATAACTTAGCACTAAAAAAAAAATACTCAATCCATATTTATGAAAAAGAAGATGAGTTGGGGAAACACCAATCAGGAAATAATAGCGGTGTACTTCATTGTGGGCTTAGCTATAATCCAGGATCATTAAAAGCAAAATTATCAATGGAAGGCATCTCAAAGATGGTAGCATTCTGTAAAATGCATCACATTGATCATGATATTTGTGGAAAGCTTGTTGTTGCTACCAATGAGGATGAAATCAAATCACTACAAAATTTAGCTAAAAGAGGAGTAATGAATGGACTTAGTGGTTTAAGAATGTTAAATAAAAAAGAGCAAATAAAAAGAGAACCAAATATTAATTCTTTAAAATCTTTACTTGTCCCCGGAGAAGGGATTGTCAATTTTAATCAAGTAATGAATAAATTATCTGAAATTATTAAGGGTGAGGGGGGGAGTATCTTTTTAAACTCACCAGTAAAAAAAATTATTAATCAAAATAATTCTACAATAATAGTCTCAGATAAAAGTGAACATAATTATGATATAATAATTAATTGTACTGGCTTATTTTCTGATAGAACTTATACTTCAATCACAGATCAAAAATCACCAATTAAAATAATCCCTTTTAGAGGTGAGTACTTGAAGATTAAGAGTCGATATAAAGATATATTCAATCACTTAATTTACCCTGTTCCTAATTCAGACTATCCTTTCTTAGGAGTCCATTTTACAAGAATGATAAATGGTGATAAAGAGGTAGGCCCTAATGCTGTTCTTGCCTTTAAAAGGGAAGGTTATAAAAATGTAGATATATCAGTATATGATACTTTAGATAGCATATTCTACAAAGGGTTTTTAAATTTTTTAAGAAATAATTTTAATTTTGCAATCGGTGAGTTTTCAAGTTCAATTTTTTTATCATCTTTTGTAAAAAAAGCAAAAAAATTAATACCAGAAGTAAAAGCTGAGATGTTTGAAAAAGGAAACTCAGGTGTAAGAGCTCAGGCAATGGACTCAAATGGTGAATTAATCATGGACTTTAAAATAATAAAACAAAATAATCAAATTCATATTCTTAATGCCCCTTCACCAGGAGCAACTGCCTCACTGTCTATTGCTGACTATATTATTGAGAATCATCTAAACTAAGCTCCTAAATTAACGTCTAAAAGAGAACTATATTAAGCAATAAATATTGCATATTTTAATAATTAGTTTAATTTTGCAATTCAAAAATTAATAATGTACGCAGTAGTTGAAATACAAGGGAGCCAATTCAAAGTTGAAAAAGATCAAAAACTTTTTGTAAACAGAATTGATGCAAAAGAAGGCTCAAATATTTCTTTTGATAATGTCCTTTTAGTTGATGATGGAAAAAAAGTTCAAGTTGGTAAGCCAAATTTATCTGGCACATCAGTTGAAGCTAAAGTCCTTAACCACAAGAAAGATGATAAGGTTATTGTTTTTAAAAAGAAAAGACGTAAAGGTTACAAAGTAAAAAACGGTCATAGACAAGCAATAACTGAAATTATTATTCAAGGTATAAAAGAGAAAAAGACTACTCCAAAAAAAGATTTAGACACTGCAAAGAAGACAACAGCTTCAAAGAAGGCAACAGCTTCAAAGAAGGCAACGGCTGCAAAGAAGGCAACGGCTGCAAAGAAGACAACGGCTTCAAAGAAAACAACAGCTGCAAAAAAATAATTAGTTATGGCACATAAAAAAGGAGTTGGTAGTTCAAAAAATGGTAGAGAATCTGAGTCGAAACGACTTGGTGTTAAAATATTTGGTGGACAATTTGCTAAGGCTGGTAATATAATTGTAAGGCAGAGAGGGACTGTCCATAACCCTGGAGAAAACGTTTACCTTGGAAAGGATCACACACTTCATGCTAAAATTGATGGTATTGTTACGTTCAAAAAGAAGTCAAACAATAAATCTTTTGTCTCAATAGAGCCAGTTAAGGCTTAATATCTATAATATTCTGGTTTGTATGGTCCATTAACCTGGACACCAATATATTTAGCTTGATCTTCTGATAAGTCCTCAAGTTCTACTCCAAGTTTATCTAAATGAAGCTTAGCAACCATTTCGTCTAAGTTCTTAGGTAGCATGTAAACTTTGTTTTCATAGCTTTTAGAGTTACTCCATAACTCTATTTGAGCAAGCACTTGGTTTGTAAAAGAGTTACTCATTACAAAGCTTGGATGTCCTGTAGCACAACCTAAATTTACAAGCCTACCCTCAGCCAATATTATTATTTCTTTATCCTTATTTATCCTGTATGAATCAACTTGAGGTTTAATTGTAGTCTTATTATCACCAAAGTTAGATTCCAACCAATTCATGTCTATTTCATTATCAAAATGTCCTATGTTACAGACTATGGTTTTATCTTTCATCTTCATAAAAGAATTTTGATTAACAATATCTTTATTACCTGTAGCAGTCACAACAATATCTGCATTTGCAACTACATTTTCCAGTCTTTTAACTTCAAATCCATCCATCGATGCCTGAAGTGCACAAATTGGATCTATCTCGGTAACTGTAACTATTGATCCAGCTCCCCTAAAGGATGCAGCAGTTCCTTTTCCAACATCTCCATATCCACATACAACTACTTTTTTCCCAGCAAGCATGATATCAGTTGCTCTTCTAACAGCATCTACTGCACTTTCTTTACAACCATACTTGTTATCAAATTTAGATTTTGTGACAGAATCATTCACATTAATAGCAGGCATGGGTAGTGTACCATTTTTCATTCTATCATATAATCTATGAACACCAGTAGTAGTTTCTTCTGAAAGTCCTTTAATACCTGCCACAAGTTCTGGATAATCATCTAAAACCATATTAGTTAAATCACCACCATCGTCTAAAATCAGATTAAGTGGCTTCTTTTCTTCTCCAAAAAATAATGTCTGTTCTATACACCAGTTAAATTCTTCTTCTGTCATTCCCTTCCATGCATAGACAGGTATGCCATTGGCAGCAACTGCAGCAGCAGCATGATCTTGAGTTGAGAAAATATTACAAGAACTCCATGTTACTTCTGCACCTAGATCAACAAGTGTTTCAATAAGTACAGCTGTCTGAATTGTCATATGAAGACAACCTGCAATTCTAGCATCTTTAAGTGGTTTGTCTTTTTTAAACTTTTTTCTTAAAGCCATAAGACCAGGCATTTCAGCCTCAGCTAGCTTAATCTCTTTTCTTCCCCATTCTGCAAGAGAAATATCTTTAACTTTATATGCAGTATATTTATTATCAGTCTTATTCTTCATAATTATATTTATGATGCAAAAATAAACTTAAAAATCAATTATATCAAATGCCATTTCTTAAAGATTTCATAATAAATCAGAATACAAAAATTAAGTTATGGGAGGTTCATCTAGGTGAACTGAATTACCAAGGTTTAGATGAGCATGATACTGACCTTATAAAATTGAAGAAAAATGACCTAGCTAAAGAACAATTTTTGGCTGTAAGGAAGACCTTAGAACTTGAGAACCCAAATTTTAAAATAAGATATGATAAAACAGGGATGCCCTCAATTAACTCAGATTTAAATATATCAATATCACATTCAAACTTTATGGCAGCTGTTGTTTTTTCAAGTATAAGTAAAACAGGTATTGATATTGAGCTAAAAGACACTAAAATTGTCAATATTAAAGATAAGTTTCTCAATGAATCTGAAAAGCTAAATGCTGAATATGAAACTAATATTGATTATTTAACAAAGATATGGACGGCAAAGGAATCTATCTACAAGGCACTTGGAATAAAGGGTATTTCTTTCTCGGACAATATTATAATTAAAAAATTATCAAATAATAGAGGCATAGGACATTATATAAACGGAAAAGAAAATGATAAATTTGATTTGATTTTTTTTTCAATAGATGATTATATCCTTTGTTATGCTCAATCAAACAATTAATTATGAGTGATATAATTGATTTTTTATTTTCTCAGTACTCAACTTATTCAGATACATTTATTTTTCTTGAAATTTTTGCAGTAGGAATGAACATTATTAGCGTTGTATATGCAAAACAAAATAATATTTTGGTATATCCAACAGGACTTATTGGAACAGGAATATTTGTTTATATACTTTTTAATTTCTCTCTTTTAGGTGATATGATAATTAATGGATACTTCTTTATCATGTCCATCTATGGATGGTATTATTGGTCAAGAAAAAAGGATGAAGTATTTATAAATAATGTTTCTAGACTTGAAAAAAGGGAATATATACAATTAATCTTTTTAGCTGTAGGAAGCCTTCTTTTCATCTATTTTATATACGTTCAGTTTGATAAATGGAACAGTTGGACAGCATATGTTGATAATATAACCACTGCTATTTTCTTTGTTGCTATGTGGTTAATGGCTAAGAGGAAAGTTGAAAGTTGGATATTCTGGATTATAGGAGATTTAATAACAGTTCCTCTTTATTTCTATAAAGGATTGACAATTTCCTCACTTCAGTATATTATTTTTACAGTGTTAGCAATATTAGGCTACATATCATGGAAAAAAATCTTACTCAAAACGAATCATTAATTAAGAGGGTTGTTATTTGTGGTCCTGAATCAACAGGTAAGTCAACTTTGACAGTAAAACTTGCATCCTATTTTAAGACTAACTACGTGAGTGAATATGCAAGAGATTATCTTCAAAGTAAATGGGATGATAAAAAAGAAGTATGTAATAAAGAAGATCTAATAAAGATAGCTAAAGGTCAAGTTGAAAGAGAAAACACTAATATTAACAATTCTAATAAATTACTATTTTGTGATACGAACATTTTAACAACTATTGCATGGTCAAAAACTCATTTTGATGGATTCTGTGATCCATGGCTTATTAAACAATCAAAATTATTAAAATATGACTATTACCTAATTCTTAATACAGATACTTCATGGATAAGAGATGATTTAAGAGATAGACCAAATGATCGTAAAAAAATGTTTTCTGCTCATAAAGAGGAACTTAAGCTATGCCACGTAAAATTTGATATAATTACCGGTTCAGATTTTGAAGAAAGATTTCAACAAGCCATAGATCTAATTAAAAAAAAAATTAACTTTGATTAAAATTGGGGTGCTTAAAGTAAGCTGAGATTAAACCCATAGAACTTAGACAGGTAATACTGTGAAAGGAATTTATTATGAAAAAATACTTCTTTTTTGTACTAATTAGTGCAAATATCTACTCACAAAATATTCAAAATAATCAATTACTAGATTCAATTGCTGATATTGTTAATCTAGATGAAGTTACTGTAAACTCACTTAGAGCAAAGGATAACTCTCCAGTACCATTTGTAAATATTTCAAAAAAAGATCTAGAGAACACAAACTTAGCTCAAGACCTACCAACGCTTTTAAAGAACACACCATCAGTATTAACAACTTCTGACTCAGGCTCAGGTATTGGATACTCTTCAATAAGAGTAAGAGGCTCTGATCAATCAAGAGTTAATGTGACCATAAATGGAGTTCCATATAATGATTCAGAGTCAATGAGTGTTTATTGGGTTAATTTACCAGATTTTGCATCTTCAATTGAAAGTATACAAATTCAAAGGGGAGTAGGTACATCAACAAATGGCTCTGCCGCTTTTGGTGGGAGTATAAATATTCAAACAAATGCAGCATCAGATGTTGCATTATTTGAAATAAATAATTCACTTGGCAGTTTTAACTCTGTAAAAAATTCTGTTAGTTTTTCAACTGGATTTATAAATGACAAATTTGAATTATCAGGAAGATTATCTAGAATTAAATCTGGAGGTTACATTGATAGATCTGGATCTAAACTTCGATCCTATTTTTTACAAGGGATCTACAAAGACTCAAATACTTTAATAAAATTATTGAATTTTGCAGGACATGAAATTACAGACCAGGCATGGTTTGGGATTGATTCCTCTACTTTAGAATCAAATCGAAGATATAATCCAGCAGGAGAATACTATGATAAAAATGGAAATGTTTTGTATTATGATAATCAGGATGATAATTATAAGCAAGATCATTATCAACTACATTGGAACCAAGACTATGAAAATGGATGGATTTCAAATTTTGGACTTCACTATACTTATGGTCGAGGATTTTTTGAAAATTATAATTTAGCTTTTGATAGCAACTCATCAGATAATATTGATAGAAGATGGTTAGATAATGATTTCTATGGTTTAATATTTAGCTTTAATAATGGCTCTGATGATTATAATGCAATAATTGGTGGATCATACAATAAGTATGAAGGGGAGCATTTTGGAGAATATTTGTGGAGTGCAGGTTCTAATCAATTAAGCAATTTTAAAGAAAGATTTTATAGTGATTATGGAAATAAGTCAGAACTTAATTTCTACGCAAAGCTTGATTATTATTTATCTAAAAACTTATCTATATATGGAGACGTTCAGTATAGAAATATAGATTACAATGCTAGTATTACTCCTTATTCTGTTATCTCAGGGTATGTTGAGCAGGGATATGACAAAATTGATAAAAAATTTAATTTTTTTAATCCTAAAATTGGACTTAACTATAATCATAATGAAAATAATCAATTCTATATTTCTTATGCAAGAGCTCAAAGAGAACCAACTCGTGCAGATTATGCAAATGGAAGTCCAAACCCAGAAAAACTTGATGACTTTGAGTTAGGATGGCGAAGAAACTTTAATAGCTTCTCTATAAATTTAAATGCTTTTTATATGTTATATGATGACCAGTTAGTATTAACTGGTGAAAGAGATATTAATGGCTATGAAATCAGAACAAATGTTGGTGAATCATATAGATTAGGGCTAGAGATTGACACTAGATTATTCATCAATTCAAGTCTAGATATCGAGTCAAACCTTTCAATAAGTGAAAACAAAAACAAAAATTTATTTTTCAGTTTCGACGGAGAGTTAAAGGACTATGGAAATACAGATATAGCCTACTCCCCTAAGTTTATCGCTAATAATATTATTAATTTTTACCCTAATGATAAAACCTCAGTCTCATTAAGATCTAATTACATAAGCGAACAGTTTTTTGCACAAACAAATTCTCCTATCTCTAAGTTGGATTCTTTCTTTACAAATGACTTAAATCTTTCACATGAAATTTATTTAAATGATTTTGTTGATGAATTAAAAATTAAATTATTGATAAATAACATTTTTGACCTAGAATATACTAGTTACGGGGGGTATTACACATATGATGTTCCAGAGGGAAATAGTTTAAAAACATATGAAGGAACTTATTATTATCCTCAATCTGGTATAAACCTTCTATTGGGTATAGATATTAAGTTTTAAACAAAATATTTTGTAAATTAGTGTTACATGTCCCCTTTAATAGGGGATTTTTGCATTGAATATGGGTAATATTTCATATTATACTGAAAAAGGCTTAAAAGAGCTCAGAGATAAATTAGCACAGCTTAAAGATGTGGAAAGACCTCGTGCGTCTCAGGCAATTGCTGAGGCAAGAGACAAAGGAGATCTAAGTGAAAATGCGGAATATGATGCTGCAAAAGAAGCCCAGGGTATGCTTGAATTAGAGATTTCAAAACTTGAAGAGACGCTTTCAAATGCTAGAATTATTGATGAATCAAAATTAGACTCTTCAAAAGTACTTGTTCACTCGACAGTAAAGATTAAAAACCTCACTAATTCAGCTATTATGGAATATAAGCTCGTTGCGCAAAGTGAGGCAAACCTTGCTCAAAGAAAAATATCAGTTGACTCTCCAATTGGTAAAGGGCTATTAGGTAAAAAGACAGGTGATGTTGCAGAGATAGTTATACCAAGTGGGAATGTTAAATTTGAAATTCTAGAAATTTCAAGATAATGGCATCAATTTTTTCTAAAATAATATCAGGAGAAATACCATCATTTAAAATTCATGAAGATGACAATTTTCTTGCATTCTTGGATATAAATCCAAATGCTTTAGGTCATACTTTATGTATACCCAAAAAAGAAATTGATCAGATATTTGATTTAGATGATGAAACTTTGTCAGAGTTAATTGTTTTTTCGAAAAAAGTTGCTAACGCAATAAAAAAAGCTGTAGTTTGCGAGAGAGTAGGTATGAGTGTCATTGGACTTGAGGTTCCCCATGTTCATGTCCATCTTATTCCGATAAATAATATGGATGATATGTCTTTTGATACTAAAATAAGTATGACAGAGAGTCAATTTAATGAAACTATGAACAAAATAAAATCTTATATATAATGGAATTACTAGGAAAAATAAAACTTATTGGAGATATAAAGACATACGGAGACAATGGCTTTCGTAAAAGAGAATTAGTATTAACCACTGAGGACCAATACCCTCAGCACATATTGATTGAATTTGTTCAGAATAATTGTGAGCTTCTTGATAACTTCAGTATTGGACAAACAGTTAGGATAGGTATAAACATTAGAGGAAGAGAATGGGAAAGCCCAGATCAAGGGACAAAATATTTTAATTCTATCCAGGGATGGAGAATCGAGTCACTAGATGATCAAGTTATGGATTCAGCACCAGCTGATTTACCTATGGAACCTGATACAGACTCACCAAGTGATTTAACGGAAGATGACTTACCATTTTAGTTAGACAAGACCTACTCTAGAGAAATCAGTTACTTCAACTGAATCAGAATAACTTTTAAGATACTGTGATATACTTAATTTACTATCTTTTATAAACTGCTGGTTTATAAGGGTGTTTTCTTTGAAGAACTTTTTTAGCTTCCCTTTAGCAATGTTCTCTAACATTTCCTCTGGTTTGCCTTCTTGTCTTAATTGATCTTTAGCAATTTCAATTTCTTTTGCAATTACATCTTGACTTACTCCATTTTCATCTATTGCAACAGGATTCATAGCTGCTATTTGCATTGATAAATCTTTACCAACATCAGCTGCATTATCAAATTTTTCTGATAATCCAACAATTGATGCTATTTTGTTTCCTGCATGAATATATGATCCAACAAAGCTAGCTGATATGTACTCAAAAGAACCTATTTCAATTTTTTCACCAATAACACCAGTCTGTTCTAACAATTTTTCAGAGACTTTCATTCCATCAAAATCAGATCCTAGAAAGGAATCCTTATCAGTGAAGTTAAGAGCATGATCAGCTAATTTCTGAGCCAATTGAATATAATCATCATTTTTAGCCACAAAATCAGTTTCACAGTTGAGTGAGATTATAACTCCTGAGGTGTTGTCTGAATTAACCTTTGCAAGTACAACACCTTCAGATGATTCCCTATCAGCTCTATTTGCAGCAACTTTTTGACCTTTTTTTCTAAGAATTTCTATTGCTTTATCAAAATCTCCATTGGATTCTTCAAGAGCTTTTTTACAATCCATCATTCCAGCGCCAGTAGATTGTCTTAGCTTATTTACATCAGATGCAGTAATTTTCAATTTAGTAAAATTTAGAGGTTATTATTCTTTTTCAGAAGCATCAGTATCTGTAGCTTCAGTTGCTGTTTCAGCTTCTTCTAATTTTTTTTGTTCAGCAATCTCCTTTTCCTTCTTTCTTTCTTCTAAAGAATCTTGAATTGCATTACATACGATATCTAAGATCTTTTCAATAGACTTTGATGCATCATCATTTGAAGGAATAATAAAATCAACTTCATTAGGATCAGAATTAGTATCAACCATTGCAAAAATTGGAATATTTAATTTCTGTGCTTCTTGAACTGAAATCTTCTCATTTAATGTATCGACGACAAATATAGCTCCTGGTAATCTTGTCATATCAGATATTGAACCAAGATTTTTCTCCAATTTAGCTCTTTGCCTGTCAACTTGAAGTTTTTCTTTCTTAGAAAGTGTTTCAAATGTACCATCAGCTTTCATTCTATCAATAGCATTCATCTTTTTTACAGCTTTTCTAATTGTAACAAAGTTTGTTAGCATTCCACCAGGCCATCTTTCGGTAATGTATGGCATATTAACAGAATCAGCTTTTTGAGCCACGATATCTTTTGCCTGTTTTTTTGTAGCAACAAAAAGTATCTTTCTCCCTGAAAGAACTATTTTCTTTATTGCATTTACAGACTCCTCAAGCTTAGCAGCAGTTTTATATAAATTAATAATATGGATACCATTACGCTCCATATAAATGTATGGTGCCATATTAGGATTCCATTTTCTAGTTAAATGTCCAAAGTGAACACCTGCATCCAATAATTCTTTAACGTCAGTCTTAGCCATAATTTATCTTTTTGAGAATTGGAATTTTTTTCTTGCTTTCTTCTGACCAAACTTTTTTCTTTCAACCATTCTAGGATCTCTGGTCATTAACCCCTCTGATTTTAATACAGACTTAAATTCCTCATTGAATTCCACTAAAGCCCTTGAAATAGCAAGTCTAATAGCTTCAGCTTGTCCATTTACACCACCACCTTTAACACTTACTGATAAGTCGAATTTATCCTTTGTTTCTGTAAGATTGAAAGGCTGAAGAATTTTATATTGTAATGTTGCAGTACTAAAAAAATCTGAGTAAGCTTTCTTATTAACCGTAATTTTACCTTTACCCTCAGACATGTACACCCTAGCAACTGATGTCTTCCTTCTTCCTATTTTATGAATTACTTCCATTATATTTTACTATTAACGTCAATTACTTTTGGTTTTTGTGCTTCGTGATTATGATCAGATCCTGGAAAAACTTTTAAGTTTCTGTATAATTCAGCACCAAGCTTATTTTTTGGAAGCATTCCTTTAACAGCTTTCTCAACAAGCTTAATATTGTTCTTTTGATGAAGCTTTTCAGCAGATATAATTCTTTGCCCTCCAGGATATCCTGTATGACTTATATATTGCTTCTGGCTCCACTTATCACCTGAGAGTTCAACCTTATTAGCATTAATAACAATAACATTATCACCACAATCAACATGCGGTGTAAAGTTAGTCTTATGCTTTCCTCTTAGAAGGGTTGCAACTATAGATGCAGTTCTTCCCAATGGAAGTTCGGCAGCATCAACAAGAACCCATTCCTTATTAACTGTTTTGCTATTAGCTGATATAGTTTTATAACTCGTTTTAGTCATAATAGATTAAATCTAGGCGTGCAAATGTACAATTATAAAAAATTTTAAAAAAACTTTTTTTTAATTAATGTGCCTCTAACCAATTTTTCCCAAATTCTAAATCAATTTTAAGAGGAACAAGCAGCTTAACAGCTGATTCCATTGTGTCTTTGACAATAGACTTAACTATATCTTTTTCTGATTTATGGACATCAAAAACAAGTTCATCATGAACCTGAAGTAACATTTTTGATTTTAGAGACTGTTCTTTAAACTTTTCATGGACTCTAATCATAGCAATTTTGATAATATCCGCAGCACTTCCTTGAATAGGGGCGTTGATTGCATTTCTTTCGGCACCACTTCTTAGCATATTATTCTGTGAGTTAATATTTTGTAAATATCTTCTTCTTCCCATTATAGTTTGAACATATCCATTGTTTCTTGCAAAATCAATTTGACTTGACATATAGTCCCTAAGTCCAGGATAATTTTCAAAGTAGCTGTCTATCATAATCTTAGATTCAGATCTAGATAAGTTTGTTTGTTGACTGAGACCAAAGGCTGAGACACCATATATTATTCCAAAATTGACAGTCTTAGCATTTCCTCTCTGCTCTCTTGAAACATCATCGGGGTCTATATTATAAATTTTAGAAGCAGTTATAGTATGGATGTCCTGGTTTTTTGTAAATGCATCAACCATATTTTTGTCTTTACTAATTGAAGCTATAACTCTTAATTCAATCTGAGAGTAATCAGCAGCTAAGAGTTCAAATTCTTCACTTCTAGGAATAAATGCTTCTCTTATTTTTTGACCATTCTGTGTCCTAATTGGAATATTCTGTAAATTAGGATTGTTACTACTCAATCGCCCTGTTGTTGTAACAGTCTGATTAAATTTTGTATGAATCCTTCCAGTCCTATTGTTAACTTCATTTGGTAGAGATCTCACATATGTGTTCTGAAGCTTGTCTAACGATCGCCACTCTAATATATTTCTAATAATCTCGTGTTCACCTGCTAAACTAGACAAAACCTCTTCAGAGGTTGAGTATTGGCCAGTTTTAGTTTTTTTTGGTTTTGAGACTAACTTTAGCTTTTCAAAGAGTATATCCCCAAGTTGCTTAGGAGAATTAAGGTTAAACTCTTCGCCAGACTTTTCAAAAATTCCTTTTTTTAATTTATTAAGTTCAATCTCAAACTCTTTATCCAATTTACTTAGGTATGAACTATCTATACTAATTCCTTCTTTCTCCATATCTGCAAGTACATTTATAATAGGGATTTCAATATCATTGAAAATATCTTTAACTCCATTATCGTTTAACTCTTTGTCAAAAATTTTTTTTAATTGAAGTGCAAGATCTGCATCTTCTGAAGCATAATCTGTGACTTCTTCAACTGGCACATCTCTCATTGACCCTTGATTCTTTCCTTTTTTACCTATTAATTTTTCAATAGATATTGGGGAATAATTCAAATAAGATTCTGATAATGTATCAAGGTTATGCCTCATGTCAGGATTGATAAGATAGTGAGCTACCATAGTATCATACAAAGGCCCAGAGACTGAGATATCATATTTAAACAACACCTTAATATCAAACTTCAGATTATGTCCAACCTTAATTATCTGATTGTTTTCAAAAAAAGGTCTTAGAATATCAAAGTATTCTTTTTGAAGAGATTTATCATTAGCAATAGGTACATAAAAACCTTTATTTTCTGTCCATGAAAATGAAATACCTACTATTTCAGTATCTAGTGAGTTTAAACTTTCTGTTTCTGTATCAAATGCCACTACTTTCTGGATTAAAAGCTTTGTCATTAAATATTCTAACTCTTTATTTGAATCAATTCTTTGATAGTATGAATTACTTCTGATAAGGTCTGACTTATCTTGTGCTAAATCATTACCACTAAATAAGTCACCCTGAATTAGTTCTTGATCTTTCACTTTAGCCTCATTAAATCCAAAAATTTTAAAAAAAGTTTCTTTTACTCTTTTAAACTCTAATTCATCAAAAATTTTCATGACACTTTTATTATCAGGATCCGATAGTTTAAAGTCATTCAATTTATATTCAATGGGGACATCAAGAATTATTCGTGCTAATTTTTTAGATAAAATACCTAGCTCTTTATTATCTGTAATTTTTTCTCCCAGTTTTCCAGTTATTTCATATGATTTTTCGAGAAGTGTCTCTAAATTTCCATATTGCTTTATAAATTTTTTTGCAGTTTTATCTCCGACGCCAGGCAGTCCAGGGATATTATCAACAGAATCTCCCATCATGCCTAGATAATCAATTACTTGTTCAGGTGAATCTACTTCAAACTTATCTTTAACTTCATCGACTCCCCATATTTCCATGCTATTTCCCATTCTAGCTGGCTTACATAGAAAAATATTATCAGATACAAGCTGAGCAAAATCCTTATCAGGAGTCACCATATATACCTTAAAACTATTGTTCTCAGCGTCTTTAGCAACAGTCCCAATTACATCATCAGCTTCGTAGCCTTCTTTCTCAAGAACCGAAATATTCATTGATTTTAGAATTTCTTTGATGTAGGGGATTGCAATAAGGATTGGCTCTGGTGTTTTATCTCTGTTGCTTTTATAATCTGTAAACATTTCAGATCTAGTTACTGAACCTCCCTTATCAAAAGCAACTGCAATGTAATCAGGATCTTGAGTCCTTATTATTTCCAAAAGAGAGTTCATGAATCCTAGTATTGCAGAAGTATCAGTCCCTTTTGAATTGATCCTAGGATTTTTTATAAAAGCATAATAACCTCTGTATATTAGTG
This sequence comes from uncultured Bacteroidota bacterium, assembly GCA_902593165.1. GTDB lineage: Bacteria > Bacteroidota > Bacteroidia > Flavobacteriales > Flavobacteriaceae > Marisimplicoccus. Next base: position 14,356 of record CACJHI010000001.1, read on the forward strand.
CATAAGCATCAAGTAAAAAAAGCTTCTTTGAACTTTCCATTAAAATTTTGAAAATATTTCTTTGTCAATATACGAAGATATCTATTCGAAAATCAATACACCTATTTTGTAAATTAGCTAGATGAAAAAAGATCATAACTATTTTATGAAAAAAGCATTTGAAGAAGCAAAATATGCATTTTACAAAGATGAAGTTCCAGTTGGATGTGTTATAGTTTATGACAATGAAATAATTTCTAAATCATCAAACATGGTTGAGTTACTTAATGACTCAACTGCACATGCTGAGCTTATTGCGATTACATCTGCACAAAACTTTTTAAACACAAAGAATCTGAAAAAATGTATTCTCTACTGCACTCTAGAGCCATGTTTAATGTGTTATGGTGCAATATACTGGTCTAAAATTGACACTATTGTTTATGGAGCGTCAGATAATAAAAGAGGTTTTACAAGTTATAATTTACAAATGGATAGAAATATTAAAACAATTTCAGGAATTATGGAGAGTGAGTCAAAAGATTTATTAGATAAATTCTTTAAAAAAATTAGAGATTAAAATTCATCAGCTTTTTCTCTCATCTTTTTTAAATTTTCTTCGCTTAGAGTATAATCTTTTAATTTTTTCCCTTTCCATCTATGTGCAAGGAATAAGGGCATAAACACACAAGTTCCTAGAAGTACAGAGATACCTATAATAATATCACCAATTTGGTCGCCAATAATTTCTTTAATAAATATTCCAGCAAAGACTCCAACAAAAACCAGGTAAGACAATATTTTAACTAAAATTCTCAAATATCTTAATTTGATAGATCCTTTAATTGTTCTTTAGTTAATTTGGATGGTGCGTCAATCATTAGATCTTTACCAGAGTTGTTTTTTGGGAATGCTATAAAATCTCTGATTACATCTTTTCCTTTAAGGACTGCAGCAAGTCTATCAAGTCCAAAAGCAATTCCCCCATGAGGTGGAGCGCCATACTTTAAAGCATCAATTAAAAATCCAAATTGACTAGTGTATTCTTCCTTACTCATACCTAGAAGCTCGAATATCTTCATTTGAGTATCAAAATCATGAATTCTTATTGAACCACCACCTATTTCATTTCCATTAAGAACTAAATCATATGCATTTGCAATCACTTTATCTGGTTTAGTATCTAGTAAATCTATATGTTCAGGTTTTGCTGATGTGAATGGATGATGCATTGAAAAAAATCTTTTTTCATCTTCATCCCATTCAAAAAGAGGAAAATCAGTTACCCATATTGGACATATTTTTTCATAATTTATTAACTCAAATCTTTTTGCAAGTTCTATTCTTAAGGAACCCATTTGCATCAAAGATTCTTTTTTATTTCCTGATATAATAAATAATATATCACCAGGTTTTGATGATGCTCTATTCAAAATTGATTTTAAATCTGCTTCAGAAAAAAACTTGTCAAATGAAGATTTAATTGTAGAATCTGAATTATGTTTAACCCACAAAAGTCCATTTGCTCCAATTTGTGGTCTTTTAATCCAATCGGTTAAACTGTCAATTTCCTTTCTTGTAAGTTCAGACTTATTTTCAACCTTAACACAACATGAAAAATTATTATTATCAAAAACTTGAAAACCTTTACCCTTTGTTTCATTTGTTACATCATTAATTCTTAAGTCATATCTAAGATCGGGTTTGTCAATTCCATAGTTTTCAATTGCATCATTATAAGTCATCCTTTCAAACTTAACGTTTTCTTGATTTAAAAATTTAGAGAATAACCTTGACATTAATCCTTCAAACTGTTTAAATATATCTTCTTGATCAACAAAAGACATTTCACAGTCAATTTGCGTAAATTCAGGCTGTCTATCAGCTCTTAAATCCTCATCTCTAAAACATTTTACAATTTGATAGTATTTATCAATTCCACCTATCATCAATAATTGCTTGAATATTTGAGGTGATTGAGGTAAAGCATAATAATGTTCAGGGTTAAGTCTACTAGGAACAATAAAATCTCTTGCACCTTCGGGAGTAGATTTTATTAAACATGGTGTCTCTATATCAATGAATCCATTTTCAGAAAGAAAATTCCTTACCTCCAATGATAACTCGTGTCTAAATATTAAATTTTCTTTTACCGGTTGTCTTCTAATATCAAGATATCTATACTTCATTCTTAACTCCTCACCACCATCAGATTCATCTTCGAGAGTAAAAGGTGGTACAAGAGACTTATTTAAAGTTTCTAGACTTGATACAAGAATTTCTATTTCACCTGTACTTATTTTTTCATTAATATTTTTTCTTTCAATTACAGTTCCTTCAATTTCAATTACAAACTCTCTTCCAAGCTGAGCAGCAGCAGAGAATAATTCCTCACTAGATCTTTCTTTATCAAACACTAATTGTGTAATCCCGTATCTATCTCTCAAGTCAACCCAAATAATAAATCCTTTCTCTCTAACCTTATTTACCCAGCCAGTAAGTTTGACATTTTGATTTAAATTAGTTTTTGATAATTCCCCGCAATTGTTTGTTCGATTCATATTAATTATATGTAAATATAACTAGATATTTTTTAGTTTGATTCTGCCTAAATGAATCAGGTAATACATTGATGGGACTATTACTAAAGTCAAAAATGTTGCAAATGTAATTCCAAATATAACTGTCCATGCTAATGGGCCCCAAAAAATTACATTATCTCCACCGAGGTATATGTTAGGGTTAAAATCAGATAATAATGTGAAGAAATCAATATTTAGACCAACAGCAAGAGGAACTAGACCAAAAATTGTTGTAATAGCAGTTAAGAGAACTGGCTTGAGTCTTGCTTTTCCTGAAATTTTAACTAGTTCAAGAGCTGAACTTTTGTCAATTAATTCGTCTTTAGAAAGATTTAAATCAATTTTTTTTCTTTTAAATAATAGATCTGTATAGTCAATTAATACAACGGCATTGTTAACAACAATACCTGCTAATGAGATTATACCTAACATCGTCATTAAAATGCTAAAGGTTAGATTAAAGATTACTATTCCTAGGAAAACACCTGTAAAGCTTAATACTATTGATAGTAATACAATTAAAGGTTTGGAAATTGAGTTGAACTGGAAAACTAGTAACAAGACAATTAAAGATATAGCAGTTAATAAAGCGGATGAAAGGAACTCTTGGTTTTCGTCTTGTTCTTTTATCTCTCCAGTAAATTTAAAAGAAACACCCTCTTTAGTCTCAAATCCACTTAAGGCAATTTCGGCTGTATTAACTATCTGATTTGCATTTGACCCTGCTAATATTGATGAATACAGGGTAACAACTCTTTGTAAGTCAATATGCTTTATAGCATTAAATGATGCTATATTCTTTTCTTCAACTATTGATGCAACTGGTATATCCCTCATCCTACCTGATGATTGGTCTCTAAAAGTTATATTCTGATTTAGAATTGAGTTAAAGTCATTTTTAAATTCATTATCAAAACGGACATTAATCTCATAGTCTTCTCCATCTTGTTTATAAACTCCAGCTTTTGTTCCAATTATTGAGTTTCTAATTGTTTGACCAACTAGACCAGCTGGAATCCCTAGTTCTCCAGCCTTCATTTTATCAACATTAAATTCAAGTCCTGGTTTACTTTTAGTTACATCAATTTTTAGCTGCTCTATCCCCTCTATGTTTTCTTGATCTAAGAAATTTTTCATAGAGATTGCAGTTTCAATTAGTTCTTCATAATCATCTCCATATATCTCTATATTGACCGGGTAGCTAGAGGGTGGCCCCTGCGAATCTTTTTCTACAAGTATAGCTATACCGGGAAATTTATCAATTAAATTAAGTTGAATTTCTTTTCTTAAATCTTCACTTGACATTCCCCTTCTATACTTGAACTCTCTCATGGTCATAGTAATTAAAGATTTATGAGGAGTACCTGATCCTGATGAAGAAACTGACGCACCTTCTCCAACATTTGTAATTGACGATTCAACAATGAAATTATAACCATTGTCATTATATTCAGGTCTATTAATAACCTTATAGATCTCCTTTTCAACAAGTTTTGAAGTTTCATTTGTCTTTAAAATATCTGTTCCTTCAGGGTACTCAATTGATACTAATATTTGTTGAGGCTCATTATCAGGAAAAAACTCAATTTTAGGTGGGAAAATACCCATTAATACAATAGAGAAAATAAAGAGTAAAAAAGTCCCAGACAAGAATATAAATGGTCTTATACCAGATAAAGCATATGTCAAGAATTTAGAATAATTGTTTTCTAAAACAGGGAGAACTTTTTCTCTGAATATAAATAGTTGATTTTTTAAAAAATATTTATAAAGCCACAAAAATAAACATATCAGTAAAAAAATTGATCCAAAGATTCTAGTACTACTAAAAATTATAAAAATTATACCCAGTGTACCTAAAAAATATGTCGCTCTAAATAAAAATTTACTTGAAAAATTGTTTTCATCGGTACTCATAAAGCTTGACACTAACATTGAGTTGAAAAAGATTGCCACTATTAATGATGAACCTAATATTGCAGATAGTGTTATTGGAAAATAAATCATAAACTCACCAATAATACCTGGCCAAGTGCCAAGTGGAATAAATGCAGCAATTGTTGTAGCAGTTGAAACAATAATTGGTAGCGCAACCTCACCAATACCTAGTTTTGCAGCCTTAATCCTTGATAGTCCCTCCTCTTTCATCAGCCTGTAAATATTATCGACAACTACGATTCCATTATCTACAAGGAGTCCAAGCCCCATAACTAATCCAAATAAAACCATTCTATTTAATGTAAAACCAAATAATGATAGAAAGAACAGAGATAAAAACATTGACATTGGAATAGCAAATCCAACAAAAAGAGCATTTTTAATTCCCAAAAAAAATGTAATAACAGTTACTACTAGTATTATCCCAAAAATTAGATTGTTCATTAAGTCATTAACTGAGTTTATTGTATAATCTGATGAATCATTTATTACATTGACATCAAGATTATTTGGAAGGAAATCTACCTTAGCCTTATCTATAATATCTCTTATTGAGTTTGATGCAAAAATTGCATTTTCCCCACCTCTTTTAATTACTTCAAGTCCTATTGTCTTGCTATTATAGTATCTAACAAAAGATGTAGCTTCTTTCTCTTTAAAAGAAACAGAGGCAATATCTTTTAGATAAACAGGCCCATTGAAATTATTAACTATTATGTTTTCTAATTCTGAGGGTCTAGAAACCTCACCAACAATTTTTACATTTCGCCTTTGACCGTCTGAGACTATATTACCAGCAGAAATTGTAACATTTTCTTGAGAGATTGCTGATATTATATTACCAAAACTTGTGTTCGTAGAATTCATCCTGTATGGATCCACTGCTACTTCAACTTCAAAATCTTGTAATCCCCTGATCTCTACAGATTTAATCTCTGGTAGTCTCTCTATTCGGAGCTCAAGGTACTCAGCGTAACTTTTTAACTCTTCTACAGTATAGTCTCCAATCAATGTTATATTAAGTACAGGATATCTTTCAGCGAAATCAAATTCTGTTACACTGGGGTCAATTTTTGAATTATTAAAAGTTGGCCAGTCATCTCTTACTGTAACATTGTCTACTAAATCTTTTACTCTTTGTCTGGCAACTTCAATTGGTACCTCATCGTCAAACTCAACATTAATTACAGACACACCCTCATAAGAGCTTGATTCAACCTCTTCAAGACCTTTTACACCCTTAATCTCTTCCTCTAATGGATTAGTAACTAATTTTTCTATCTCTTCTGCACTGTTACCTGGAAAAACTGTTGATACAAACACATTTGTAGTATTTATTTCAGGGAATGGCTCTCTTGGCATAGTATTATATGCATTAATTCCAGACACTAAAAATATTACCATGAGTATGTATATGATGGTCTTATTCTCAATTGCCCAAGACGATAAGAAAAATTCTCTATTCTTTTTATCCATTTTAATTAATTAGTTTTACCCTTTGAAGATCCTCCACTAAATTTGCACCTTCCAATACAATTATTTCCCCAAAATTTAAGCCCTCAATTACTTCTGCATCAGTATTACTTTTGTTACCAATTTTTATTACAGCTTTTCTAGTTACATATACACCATCTTTTTTATCTTCATCCATTACGTATATATAATTTTTTCCTTCAGCATCTTCTCTAATTATCCTAAGTGGAACAACGACAGCATTATCCTTCTTATATGTATTTATCAAAATCTTAGCATCTAAATTTTGTTTAATTCTTCTATCAGTATTATCAACGGGGATTTCTATTCTAAAAGTCCTATTATTTGGATCAATAAAGTTCCCTGTCTGTGTAATTTTAGATTGTATCTCTTTATTTAAAAGAGGAATCTTTACTAATGCCTCTGTGCCATTACTAATACTTGAAATATACTTTTCAGAAACAAATGCCTCTGCATACACATCATCTAAGTTTACTAGCCTAAGAATATTAGTCACACCTGGAATAAGATTTGATCCTTGGTTAGCTATTATTTCATCAACTACTCCTGTAAAAGGAGCATAAATTTTTGTCTTTGAGAGCATATCTCTCATCTGATCAACACCTTTTTGAATTGATTCAAAATCTGATTTACTTTTTAGAAATTGAATTTCTGAACCAATATTGTTTTCCCATAATCTCTGGATTCTTTCATAATTTTCCTTTGCAAAGTCTCTTTGAATTATTAGTTGATCTAACTGTTCTTTGAGCCCTGAGTCGTTTATTTCAGCTAAAAGCTTCCCTTTTGAGACATTCTGTCCCTCATCTACATATATTTTTTCTAAGGTTCCTTGAAATTCTGGAAGAACTAAAATATTTTTTCTTGTTTTTAGATTTGCTTGTGCCTCAATATAACTAGTAAATACTTGTTCTTTTATTTCATATTTTGATACCAGAGTAAGCCTTTCATTCACATCTAAAAACGCAATTCCAGAATTAATTTCATTTAGCTCAACTTTCATAGCATTCATAGCGTTTACATATTCATCCTTCCTTTTTTTAAGTTCATCTAAGTCTTTATTCTCTATTAGAGATTCAATAGATACATTACCAGAAGAGTTACAGCCAAAAATTACTGTTATTAATAAAATTGTATAAAATTTATTCATGATTAATTGTTATAAAGTGTTTCTAATTCTGTTTTTATTGAAATCAATTCTAGAACGGAGTTCAAATATTTTTGCTGAGAATCTAGTAATTGAATTTGTGCCTGTCTTAGTTCAAAAGATGTTACCAAGCCTTCAAAAAACTTCATTGAGTTTTTTTCTTCAATGGATATAGAAAGATTCATGGTCTGCTCGTTAACGTCTAGAGATTTGAGAGCTAACTGGTAGTCATTTAATTTTTGTAATACTTCGGCTTGTGTTCTCTCTTGTTGTTCTTCTAGGCTTGTTCTAGCTTTTTCCATTGCAATTTTTGCTTTTTGGGATGATACATTCATCCTATTTGCATTAAATAATGGTATTTCAAGATTAACACCTACAACAGAGGAGCCAAACCAATTTTGTGATTTATCAGTGAAATTAAACTCATTATTATACCCAGTATATGTTCCGCTTATAAAGCCAGATACTTTTGGCAACTGTTTAGATTTTTCTAATTTGTATTCAATTCTTTTTGTATCAAACATATTCTGTGAAATCTTTATATCAACATTTCTGTCAGTATTAAAATCCTCAAAAGAATTAGCAAAGACTACATTCTCCCCTATAAAATCTTCTACAGAAGTGACAAGTATAAGCTTATCTTTCATGTTGATCCCTAAAACTAATTTTAGTAGATTTAATTGATTGTCACGAGTTTTTCGTGCCTGCAGCAAAGAGAGTTCTGCTTGAGCCAATGTTATTTTTATTTGCTCAACATTTTCTTCTTCCTGAAATCCATTTTTATATAATTCAGTTACTTCATTAAGATCTTTTTTAAAATTATCAAGAGTGTCCTCTAGAATAGAAATTCCCTCATTGAGGGTAGCCACAAGACTATATAGTTTAACAATAGCCTCCCTAACCTCAAGTAAAGTTTTTTCATAAAAATTTTCGGATGTTGCAAGATATATTCTACTATACTCTAAACCGACTAACCAGGAACCATCAAATAATAATTGTTCCATTCTTACAGATCCAATTGCAGATTGTTCTGTGCCAAACTGAATCTCAGAAAAATCTCCTTTGTTACCACCAAAAAATTCAGCAGGAATTAGCGATGTAGGAAGCTCTAGATTGTTTAGATAGTTTAAATCTAATGAAACGTTTGGTAATCCAATTGCAATTGTTTTCCACCTTTCTTGATATGCCATTTGAATTTCTCTCTCAGCATTTTTCAAATTTCTATTGTTCTCAATCCCATATTTTACAGCATCCTCTATATTTAGGCTAATAATGTCTGATTGAGAATAACATAAGTTTGATATTAATAATGATAATAAGAGTTTCTTCATTTTTTAATCATTTTTAATATCCATTCTGGAATTAATTTTTTGCGCTCCTTCATCATTTCATTAAATTCTGTTTTATTAAATTTTTTCATCTTAATTATTATTGGACTGCTTATAAATGGAAACACAATTAGACTTAAAATATTTGTTACAAAATGTATAGGATCTATTTTTTTATAAATTCCTTTTTTAACACCATCATTATATTGATCAACTAGTTTAGATTCCATTATCTGCCCTTTCAAAATCTTTAATATAGAAGACGGATTATTTTTTAATTCATTTACAACGAATGTAGGCAGGTGAGGCTCTGCAATTATCATATCAATATATTTTGAGCTTGTTAATTCAAGCTTCTCCTCAAGGGAACTTTTTTCGTCATTATATACTTCGACCATTTTACTAATAAAATCATAGAATGTCTCAAGCATAATAATTTCAAAAAGTTTCTTTTTACTAGTGAAGTAATAATTTAACAGGGCAAGATTAATCTCAGACTCTTTAGAAATATCTCGAGTAGTTGTTGCGCTATACCCTTTTTCCAAAAAAAGAGATTTTGCAGCAGTCTTAATTTTTATTTCAGTTTCAGAATAATCTTTCTTCATCTCAATTAAAATGAGTGCAAATTAAATTTAAACAATTGAATTAAACAAATGTTTAATAAAAAATTAACAATAAATTAAATAGTATATTTATTTTTTAAATCAGCAAATGATAATGACGGAATACATTAAATTTTTTGAGGATTATTTAAAAAAAGAATTAAAATATAATAAACCAGAAAGTCTATACGATCCTGTAAAATATATTTTAGAGTCTGGAGGAAAAAGATTAAGACCCCTGATTACTCTATATGTATCAGAGCTATTTAATGGAAAGAGAACAGCTGCACTTCCAGCAGCAGCAGCTCTAGAAATTTTTCACAACTTTACTTTAGCACACGATGATATAATGGATAATTCTTCCATCAGAAGAGGGAAAAAAACTATTAATGCAAAATGGGATGATAATACTGGAATTTTATCCGGAGACGTAATGCTTATTATCTCGTATGAGATTCTTCAACAATACGAAGATTCAAAATATATTCTATTTTCAAAAAAACTAACTGAAATATCAAGACTTGTTTGTGAAGGTCAACAAGCTGACATGGATTTTTCATCTAAAAATGATATTACGGAAAATGAATATTTTGAGATGATTAAAAATAAAACAGCAGTTCTCATAGCCTCTTCATTTATGTTTGGTGGTATTGTTGCAGAAACAAATATTTCAAATACTGATTTATTATATAAAATTGGATTGAATTTAGGTATAGCTTTTCAACTAGAAGATGATTTACTAGACTCCTTTGGAGATCAGAAAAAGTTTGGAAAAAGAATAGGAGGGGATATATTAGAGAAGAAGAAAACCTTATTATATCTATTCACGTATTCAAAATTAGAATCTGAAAAGAAATTAGAATTTGAAAATATTTTTAATTCTAATGAAATTGAACAGTCTCAAAAAATCAATTCTATTAAATCATTTTATGAAACTTCAGGAGCTTTAGAATATCTCAAAAATAAAGTTAGAGTTTACTTCAATGAAGCGGAGATACTAATTGATAAATTAGAACTAGATAACGATACTAAGAAAAAATTAAATCTATTTTGTAAGACTTTATTAAATAGAGAGATTTGATATTCTCTTCATTAAAGACCTGACAAATGTCTTTATGTCAACTGATAGAAATATGGAAAGCTCTTCCATTACTGATGTTTTCTCATCTAAAAATTTAAATATTTTTATTGGATCATTATTTTTAAATAAGTCTGAAAATACCTGAGACCCTTTTCCTTTAGAGGCAATTAAAACATCCAAAAATAAGAGGTCATAATACCAAAATCTATTTTTAAATCTAATTTTTGACAATGGTTTATTTTGTTTTAATGAGTTGATAATAATATCGATTTTTTCGATTGAATTTTTAATAGTGTATCCTGTACTTGGCTTAGACCACCCGCCTGCAGTTCCAATTTGGAAATAGGTATCAGTATTATTTTCAAAGAAAGGATAACATGTCATAGGAATCATACCCTTCTCTTTTTCAACTATTGAATAATTTAGGATATTTTTCTTCTTTAAATATGCTTTAATTTCCTTCTCATATTCATCATCACTAATTATATCACTAGAGAATAATGTGTACTCTATTAATGCCTTATTTTTTGAAAATGGCAGTATATACATAAATCTAATCTCATCTTTCTGATCAACACTAAAATCCATAAATGTGATTTTGTTATCATCAAAACTTTCATTTTTAGTTTCAATAGTCCAACCAATAAAGTGTTGCTTTAATAACGGATATTTTTTGAAACTAACCTCATTGTAAATACTTGAAAAAATTATTGAAGAACTAAATTCTCCATCATTTGTTTTTACTTTGTTATTTACCTGATCAATTTCATTAACAGTGGAATTTAAATATGTAAAATTTGAAGCCTTAGAAATTTTATCTCCAATGTATAAATAAAATTCATTTGACTTTATCATTTTATACTTATATGGAGATAGCAAGAAGGAGTTATGTGAATTAGAATCTCTAAACTCAGCATATTCCCACTCTTTAAAAACTATATTATCAAGAACTGATTCTTTATCATTCCAGAAGCCAAATGTTTTATCATTATCTGTTTTACTATCTTTTTCTATTATCAGAATCTTTTTATCATTAAAATGCTTATCTGACAATAATGCATTTGAAAGTAATAATCCAGATGCCCCACCACCACAAATTATGTAGTCAAATCTTTCCAAGCGTAATTAAATTTTATAGTTTAGCAGAATTGATTTCTAATATACAAAGATGGACCAAATAATTGAATATTTTTCAGGATTAAACCCTGTAGTTGGTGCTTTATATGCTACTCTATTTACATGGGGAGTAACCGCTCTGGGAGCTTCAACAGTTTTTTTATTTAAAACAATGAGCAGAATGGCCCTAGATGGAATGTTAGGATTTACAGGAGGCGTTATGGTTGCAGCTAGTTTTTGGAGTTTACTATTTCCTGCTATTGAAATGAGTGCAGGAGAAGGATTTATAAAAGTTATGCCTGCAGCTATCGGTTTTGGTTTAGGTGCATTATTTATATTTGGAATTGATAAAGTTCTACCTCACATTCACATAAATTTTAAAGAGCCAGAGGGAATTAAGACTCCATGGAGACGAACAACTCTTCTCACACTTGCAGTAACTCTCCACAATATTCCAGAAGGTCTTGCAGTAGGAGTATTGTTTGGTGGAGTAGCAGCTGGTATTCCAGAAGCATCAATTGCAGGAGCTGTTGTATTAGCATTTGGAATTGGACTTCAAAATTTCCCAGAGGGGATTGCTGTAGCAATGCCTCTAAGAAGATCAGGATTAAGTAAACGAAAAAGTTTTTGGTATGGACAATTATCTGCAATTGTTGAGCCCATAGCAGGAGTTATTGGTGCACTTGCCGTTACCTTTTTTACACCCATACTTCCATATGCTTTAGCATTTGCTGCAGGAGCGATGATTTTTGTTGTTGTAGAAGAAGTAATTCCAGAGACTCAATTAGATAAATATACCGATATTGCAACTCTTGGTTTTATAGGTGGTTTTATAGTGATGATGACACTTGATGTAGCTTTGGGTTAAGCACTACTGCTAAAGGAATCCCAACCAGAACTATTAATATTAATCTTCTGACCTAAACTTGTGATCATACAATTATCATTCTTTTTATCTATGCAACTTCCTATAACTGATAGGTGCTGAGACTGTTCAATTTTTTTTAAATTTCTTTTTGAAGTAGTAAATAAAAGCTCATAATCCTCACCACCATTAAGTGAAGCTATGGAGTGATCAATTTTAAATTCATCACATATAGTTTTTGTATCATCGGATATTGGAATTTGGCTCTCATTTATATGAAATGATAAACCCGAAGACCTAGATAAATGGTTAATCTCAGTGGATAAACCATCACTTATATCAATCATAGAACTTGGAATAATTTTCAACTCATCTAGATAATTAATAACATCTATCCTCGCCTCAGGTTTTAACTGTCTTTGAATGCAGTAGGTATATTGACTTAAGTCAGGTTGAGAATTTGGGTTAACTTCAAATACATTCTTTTCTCTCTCTAAAACTTGAAGGCCCATGTAGGCTGCTCCTAAATCTCCAGATACTACTAGTAAGTCATCAACTCTAGCACCATTTCTTTCTATAATTTTTCTACTTTTTGTATTACCAATGCATGTAACGGATATCATTAAACCTTTATTTGAAGATGTAGTATCGCCTCCAATTAGATCAATATTATAATTTGAACAAGCTAATTTGATTCCTTCGTATAATTCTTCAAGGGCATTTATTTTAAATCTGTTTGAAACTGCAATTGAGACCAAAATGTGTGAAGGCTTTACATTCATCGATATAATATCTGAAATGTTGACTACTACACTTTTATAACCTAAATGTTTGAGAGGTACATAAGATAAGTCAAAGTGGACGCCTTCTACCAAGATGTCTTGTGAGATGGTTACATTGGTTTTATCAAACTTTAACAATGCAGCATCATCGCCAATATCGATAATTGTTGACTTATTACTATTCTTGAAAGATTTAGTAATTCTTTTTATTAGCTCAACTTCGCTAATATTAGAAAGATCATTTTCTTGTTGATTATTTGTATCATTCATTATTCAAATTTAAGTCAAATGATCTGTTAAATTAGGGTGTAATTTCTAAGATAATTATAGATTTATTAACACTTAAAAATATTTAAAAAACCTTGATTTAATTGTATATTTGCGAAAGTTTAAAGGTTATTTATGGCTTATACTGAAGAAGAATTAAAGAAACAACTTGAAACGAAAGAATACGAATATGGTTTCTACACAGATATTGACTCTGAAACTTTTCCTGTAGGACTTAGTGAAGAAATTGTAGTTGCTATTTCAAAGAAAAAGAATGAACCAAAATGGATGACAGAATGGAGATTGGATGCATTCAAAATATGGAAAGAAATGAAAAAACCATCATGGTCAAATCTTAAATATAAAGAGCCTGATTATCAAGGAATTTCATATTATTCAGCTCCAAAGAAAAAGCCAGACCTCAAATCTTTAGATGAAGTTGATCCAGAGCTTATCAAGACATTCAATAAATTAGGGATTTCTATTGATGAACAAAAAAGATTAAGCGGAGTGGCAATGGATGTTGTAGTTGACTCTGTTTCAGTTGCTACCTCTTTTAAAGACACATTAGAAGAAAAAGGAATAATTTTTTGCTCAATTTCAGATGCCATAAAAAATCATCCCAAACTTGTTAGAAAGTATATAGGGACAGTAATTCCTAAGAGAGACAATTATTTTGCTGCACTTAATTCTGCAGTTTTTTCTGATGGATCATTTTGTTACATTCCCAAAGGAGTAAAGTGTCCAATGGAACTATCTACCTATTTTAGGATTAATCAAGCTGGAACTGGACAATTTGAAAGAACTTTGCTAATTGCTGACGAATCGAGTTATGTAAGTTATCTTGAAGGTTGTACGGCACCATCAAGAGATGAAAATCAGCTTCATGCTGCAGTTGTAGAATTAATTGCTTTAGATGATGCTGAGATAAAATATTCAACGGTACAAAATTGGTTTCCTGGTGATAAAAATGGAAATGGTGGAGTATTTAATTTTGTAACAAAAAGAGGTATTTGCCATGATAGATCAAAAATTTCTTGGACTCAGGTAGAAACTGGTTCTGCTGTAACCTGGAAATACCCATCCTGTGTTCTAAAAGGAAATGATTCAATCGGAGAGTTTTACTCCATTGCTGTTACAAATAATTTTCAACAGGCTGATACAGGGACTAAGATGATACATATCGGAAAGAATACAAAAAGTACGATTATTTCAAAAGGAGTTTCAGCAGGAAAATCACAAAACAGCTATAGGGGGCTAGTAAAAATATCACCCATGGCTGAAAATGCTAGAAACTTTTCTCAATGTGATTCACTATTGATGGGTAACGAATGTGGAGCGCATACATTCCCCTATATCGAAGCACAGAATAAATCTGCTCAGATTGAGCATGAAGCTTCTACAAGTAAAATTGGTGAGGACCAAATTTTTTATTGTAATCAAAGAGGTATCGATACAGAAAAGGCTATAGCTCTAATTGTTAACGGATTTAGTAAAGAAGTACTAAATAAACTTCCTATGGAATTTGCTGTTGAGGCTCAAAAACTATTAGAAATATCACTAGAAGGTTCTGTTGGTTAAAAAAAATATATGTTAGAAATAGATAATTTACATTGTAAGATAGACGGAAAGTCAATTCTAAAAGGAATTAACTTAAAGATTAAAAAAGGTGAGATACATGCTATAATGGGCCCAAACGGTTCTGGTAAGAGTACTCTTGCAAACGTGATTTCTGGACATGAAGATTATGAAGTTACCAAAGGGACAATTTATTTTGATGATAAAGAAATAAATGATCTTGGTGTTGATGAAAGAGCTCATGAGGGTATCTTTATGTCATTTCAATATCCTGTTGAAATACCTGGTGTTACAGTAACAAATTTTATCAAGACTGCGATTAATGAAACTAGAAAATCTCAAGGGCTTGATGATATGTCATCAAGTGAGATGTTAAAAAAAATTAGAGAGAAAGCAAATCTGCTTGACATGGATTCAAATTTTTTATCAAGGTCATTAAATGAAGGTTTTTCTGGTGGAGAAAAAAAGAGAAATGAAATTTTTCAAATGGCAATGATGGAACCAAAATTGGCAGTTCTTGACGAAACTGATTCTGGATTAGATATTGACGCTTTAAAAATAGTTGCAAATGGTGTTGTCAAGTGTAGCAATGATGACAATTCTGTACTTGTTATTACACATTATCAAAGGCTCTTAGATTATATAGTGCCTGATAAAGTACATGTAATTATGGATGGCAAAGTAGTTAAATCAGGAAATAAAGATCTTGCAAAAAAAATTGAAGTTGTTGGATATGACTGGTTGAAAAAAAGTAATTAACAAATATGAGCTTTCAAGATAAATTACTGGATTCTTTTATTGCCTTCGAGCAAGTTATAGACCTTGAGAATCCAATACATACCGACAGAAAAAATGCATTAAAGAGATTTGAGAGCAGAGGCTTTCCTACAAAAAAAGATGAACTTTGGAAGTATACATCTCTAAAATCAATTACACAAAAAGATTATAGTTTATCCGTTAAAAGCAATCCAAATATTGGATTAAAGGACATAAAAAAATATTCGATTAATGATATTGATTCATTTAAGATAGTATTTGTTGATGGTGTTTTCAACCCCTTCTTATCAAATACAACTCATGACGGGAAGGACATATGTGTATTATCTGCTGCTTTAACAAAAAGTAAGTATAAAAAAACAATTAAAAAATACTTTAATAAAATAGTTCCTGACGACCAGAGTTTAGCTTCATTAAATACGTCATATACCCAGGAAGGAGCATATATTCGCATACCAAAATCTGTTTTACCAGAGGACCCTGTTCAGATATTGCATTTTTCTTCAGGAAAAAATAAACCTTTATGGCTTCAGCCAAGGAATTTAATTATAGTTGAAGAAAACGCTAGAGTTGAAATAATAGAAAGACACCAAAGTTTGAAAGCTCATGATGGAGTTACTAACTCATTGACTGAGATATATGCTGAAAAGAACTCATTTGTTGATTACTACAAAATTCAGAATGATTTAGAAACTTCAAATTTAATTGATAATACATTTATTGATCAGCAAAGGGACAGTAACGTGAGGGTTCATACTTTTTCCTTTGGTGGAAAATTAACTAGAAATAATTTAAATTTCTACCATAAAGGTGAGAACATTCAATCTACATTAAAGGGTCTTACTATACTTGAAAGTGATCAGCATGTAGATCATAATACACTTGTGAACCATGCTCAACCAAATTGTGAAAGCCACCAGGACTATAAGGGAATTTTTTCTGAAAGATCTGTTGGTGTTTTTAATGGAAAGATACTAGTTGATCAAATTGCACAAAAAACAAATGCATTTCAGCAAAACAATAATATACTAATTGATAATAAAGCTAAGGTTAACTCAAAACCACAATTAGAAATATTTGCTGATGATGTAAAGTGTTCCCATGGATGTACAATTGGACAGCTCGATAAAGAAGCGCTTTTTTATCTAAAATCTAGAGGTATTCCAGAGAAAGAAGCAATTGCCCTATTAACTTACGGATTTGCAAATAGTATTCTTAAAAGTGTAAATATCCCTAGTTTAAAGAAAAGAATTAACTCACTAATCTCAAAAAAACTAGGTGTTGACTTAGGATTCGATTTATAAATGTTGGATGTATATAAAATAAGAGAAGACTTTCCAATACTTGGTAAAAAGGTCAATAATACTGACTTAATTTACTTTGATAATGCAGCTACATCCCAAACTCCAAATCAAGTTATTGAAGTTATATCAGATTACTATAAACAATATAATTCAAATATTCATAGAGGCTTACATTCACTTAGTGCAGATGCTACCAATAAATATGAAAATTCAAGGACAATAATTAAAAATCATTTTGGAGCTTCTCATGAACATGAAATAATTTTTACATCAGGAACCACACATGGAATAAATATTATTTCCTCGGGTCTTGAAAAACTAATCTCTTCAAAGGATGAATTAATCGTATCAGAGATGGAGCATCACTCCAATATCGTTCCATGGCAAATGCTGTGTGAAAAAACTGGATCGAAACTCAAAGTAATACCAATTAATGATGATGGTTCGCTTAATATGGATGAATATAAATCATTACTTACTCCTGCAGTTAAATTTGTTTTCATAAATCATGTGTCAAATACTCTAGGTATTGTGAATCCAGTTAAAGAAATTATAGATCTTGCTCATATGAATAACAGTAAAGTTCTGATTGATGGTGCTCAAGGTGCTGCTCATTTCAAGATTAACCTAAAGGAGTTAGATGTAGACTATTATGTTGCTTCAGCCCATAAATTATGTGGTCCAACTGGAGTTGGATTCTTGTATGGAAAATCGGAGTTGCTAAACTCACTACCACCATACCAAGGTGGAGGTGAGATGATATCTACTGTAACCTTTAACAAAACCGAGTATGCTGACCTTCCTCATAAATTTGAAGCAGGAACCCCAAATATTGCAGGTGTTATAGGGTTTGGTGCTGCAATAGAATATATGAACTCAATTGGTTTTGACAATATAGAAGTGTATGAAAAAGAACTTTTAGATTATGCCACAGAAAATCTAAAAAAAATTGAGAATGTTAAAATATATGGAGATGTAGATGATAAAATATCTGTTATTTCTTTTAATGTTGGTAATCACCATCCATCAGATATTGGTTCTATTCTTGATCAATACGGGGTTGCAGTCAGGACAGGACAGCACTGTACGCAGCCTATAATGGATCATTTCAATATTCCAGGAACAGTTAGAGCCTCCTTCTCTTTTTATAATACCAAAAGTGAAATAGATTTATTTATTGATGCCCTAAAAAAGGCATCAAAAATGTTGGGATAATTGCTTAATTTTGACTGTGCAAAGCATTCAACAAATACAGGACCAAATTATTGAAGAGTTTGATTTTTTTCAAGATTGGTCAGAAAAGTATCAATATCTAATTGATCTTGGCAAAAATCTACCTGAATTTAATGATAGTAACAGAGTTGATTCTAATCTTATAAAAGGCTGTCAAAGTAAAGTGTGGCTAAACTCATCTTTTGATAATAACATTGTTATATTTGAAGCAGATAGTGATGCAATTATCTCTAAAGGAATCATATCTCTTTTAATTAGAGTTTTTTCTGGTCATACACCAGATGAAATTATTGCAGCTAATATCGATTTTATTGAGAAAATAGGTTTAAATAGTCATCTTTCACAGACAAGGGCAAACGGTCTACTTTCAATGATAAAACAAATCAAAATATATGCTTTAGCGTATCAAGCAAAAAACTAAAATGACAAAAATGAATACACAAGATTTAGGTGAAAAAATTGTAAAAGAATTAAAATCAATATTTGATCCTGAAATACCTGTTGATATTTATGAGTTAGGATTAATCTATGATGTTTTTGTCAATGAAGATAATGAAGTAAAAATTCTTATGACACTTACTTCACCAAACTGTCCAGTTGCTGAATCATTACCCCAGGAAGTCGAAGAAAAAATAAGATCAATTGACGAAGTTAAAACTGCAGAGGTTGAAATTACGTTTGATCCACCTTGGACAAAAGATTTAATGAGTGAAGAGGCAAAACTTGAATTAGGATTTCTGTAATCATTTCATGAAACAAAATTTTCTTTTATTTTTTTTGATATTTTCTATAAATACTTTTTCTCAAGAAGAGGCTAAAAAAGATTCTCTTTGGACAACTAGAGGAAATGTTGCCATTCTTTTAAACCAAACAGGATTTAGTGATTGGGTGGGAGGAGGAACAAATAATTTTTCTGGTACACTGAAATTTGACTATGAATGGGAATACAGAGATAAGGGTTGGGACTGGCTGACTAACTTTGAATCTGCTTATGGATTAGCTAAATATAAAAATGCTCCATTTGCCAGAAAAATTGATGATAGAATTTTAATTCAATCAATAGTTGGTAAAGAATTTACTAAAAATTTATCTTTCTCTGCTTTCTTTAACTTCACCTCTCAGCTTGGAAATGGTTATAAATACAAAAAGGATTCAAATAATAATGAGATACGTGAATTAACAACTAAAATATTTTCTCCTGCATACTTTCAATTAGGATCAGGATTTCTTTGGAAAAAAGATGAAACATTATGGGTCAATTATTCTCCTATTGCTACAAGATTAATTTTAGTTAATAAAAAATTTACTAAAGATTTAACTGGTAATGATACTTATTTTGGTGTATTACCTAATAAATCATCTAGATATGAACTTGGGGCTAATTTAACTTTCCATTCGGAGGGAAACCTGCTTGAAAATATAAAGTATAAACAAGATTTAAAGCTTTTCTCTAACTATTTGGAGGATGCCTCAAACATAGATCTAGATTATCTAGTGCAAATTGAAGTTGATATAAACCCTCTTCTTTCAACTCAACTAATTTTTCAATTAATTTATGATGATAACGCTATTTCAAGACTTCAAGTAAGAGAAGTTTTTGGCGTTGGGGTTCAACTTAAATTAGATTAGTTTGGATAATTTAAATATTTTAATCATCACTTACTACTGGCCACCATCTGGGGGTTCAGGAGTTCAAAGATGGATGTTCTTTGCAAAATATCTAAAGCAAATTGGACATAATCCTATAGTTTTGACTGTTGATCCAAAATATGCCTCTTATAACTTAATCGATAATTCACTCACAGATCAAGTTAAAGATATTAAGACACATAAAACATATAGCTTTGAGATCTTGAAATTATATTCACTATTTAAGTCGGGAAATAGAACTAAAGCAATACCTCAGTCTTACATTCCGAATCAATCATTTTTTGATAAAATAGCATCATTTATCAGATTAAATTTTTTTATACCGGATTCAAGAATAGGGTGGAACTATTTTGCATTTAGAAAAGCTAAAAAACTTATAGAAAACAATAATATTAATTGTGTAATTACTACAGGTCCACCGCATTCAACTCATTTAATTGGTAAAAAAATTACTGAAAAATTTAAATTAAAATGGGTAGTTGATCTAAGAGATCCATGGGCTGAAATTTTTTATTTAAAAGATAAATTTAGATTCAAATACGCTAAAAAATTAAATCTAAAATTCGAGGCGGATGTTTTTAATTCTGCTGATTCAATTATAACAACTGTTGGTGACAGATATCAAAATATCATAAAAGAAAAATTATCAAATTCTAAGAAAATTCATAAAATTTATAATGGATATGATAAATCAGTTTATGATAAAATTAAAGAGATTAAACCAACTAGCTTTAATATTGTATTTACTGGTGTTCTTTCTAAAAATCATAATTATCAAGTTTTTTACAAAGTATTAAGTCACTTAAAAGATGAGTTTAATGATCTAAATATGATTTTCACTTTTGCAGGTAAAATTGACAAAGAAATCAAAAAACTTTATTCAGAAAAAATTCATTTTATTGACAGAGGTTATGTAATTCACGAAACAGCAATTGAGATTATAAAGTCATCTCATTTATTAATCAATTTTAATTACTTACATACAGAAAAAACCGATATGGTGTCAGGGAAGCTTATAGAGTATCTTGCTTCAGGTTCTCCAATTATAAACTTTTCAAATTCGGCTGAAGAATCAAATTCTATTTTGAAAAACTCCACAAAATCTTTTAATGCAGATAGTAATGATATAATTAAGGTTGTAAACTTTATAAAGAAAGAATATGACCGTTGGTCAAATGGAAATTATGAAAAAGATATTCCAAAAAATATAGAGTCTTTTTCTAGGAAAAAATTAACGAATGATTTAGTTGAATTGATAAAAAATTTAGTTGTTTAATTCAAAGAATTCCAAAACCTCTTGTGGCACCAATGTATCAATCTTTTCTTTTGACTTGATTAATTCGCGGATATGGCTACTTGAAATTTTTATTTTAGGGGCATCTACCAACTTAATGTTAGAATTAGATAAAATTTCTTCAGGAATTTTTTGGTCAGTATCTCTTGGGTAGACGTATACTTCAGCAATTTCAATAATTTTTTTATAATCTTTCCACTTATTAAACCCTACTAAATTATCTTCTCCAATTAATAGAATCAACTTATTGTACTTGTGTCTTTTTTTAAATTCTTTTAAAGTATCAATTGTAAAATTAGGTTTAGACATTTTAAACTCAATATCTGATACTCTGACATTATCAAACTTTTTAAATACAGTCTCAGCCATCTTTAGTCTATCTATGTCACTTATTAGTTCATTTCCCTTCTTAAAAGGGCTTTGAGGGCTAATAACAACTAACACCTCATCTAGTTCAGATAGTTTTGAAAAATATTCAGCTAAAGTAACGTGACCGTTATGTATAGGGTTAAAAGTTCCTAGGTAAAGACCTACATTACTCATCTATAAATTCTTTTATTAAGGTATGGGCAATTTTTTTTGACTCTTCAAGATCGTTATTAATGATAATATTATCAAATTTTGATGCATAATCTAATTCACTTTCAGCCTTTTTAATTCTTACATCAATTTCTTGTTTAGAGACATCACCTCTTTCAATTAATCTTTCACGTAAGATTTCTATACTTGGCGGCATAACAAATATGGAGAGAGTCTCATCTGGAAACATACCCTTTATATTTGCACCTCCAACAACGTCTATGTCAAAAATTGCTATTTTTTTATCCTTCCAAATCCTATCTACTTCAGATTTAAGTGTGCCATAATGGTTACCTCCGTAAACTTCCTCATACTCAATAAATTCATCATTTTTAATTCTAGCCTTAAATTCTTGGTTGCTTAAAAAATAATAATCTTTACCATCTCTCTCTTCACCTCTAGCTTTTCTTGACGTTGCAGAAATTGAAAATTGGATTTCACTAAAAGATTTAAGTATATACTTTACTAAAGTGGTTTTACCTGCACCTGAAGGGGCTGAGAAAACAATAAGCTTATTAGTCATTATGCTATATTAAAAATATTTTGCTTTATTTTTTCATTTTCTTCTTTCATATTGACTACCATACTTTGAATCTTAAAATTGTTAGCCTTAGAACCAATTGTATTTATCTCTCTACCTATTTCTTGAGAAATGAAAGAGAGTTTCTTTCCTTGTGCATATTCTGAATTAATTTCCGAAATGAAAAATTTTAAATGATTTTTTAATCTAATTATTTCTTCATTAATATCTAATTTCTCAATATAGTATATAATTTCCTGTTCAAGTCTGGATTTATCGAACTTATTTTCAAGTTCTTCTAGGTAAGTTTTAATTTTATTCTTCTTATCCTTAATTCTTGATGATTCTATTGAAGTGATTTCTTTAATATATCTATCTATTTTTGAAATACTTTTTTTAAGGTCTTTGACAATGGCTTTTCCCTCTTTAATTCTATAATTATTTAGTTTTTCAATAGACATATCTACCATTGACTTAATCTTTTTTATATCATTTTTATTAAGTTTTATTTCTAAGTCTTGAAACTTTTCGCTAATCAATAAATTTGAGATTATTTGAGATTCATTAATATCAAAATCTTTTTTTAGTTCCTTAATGTACTCTTTAACTTTTTGTCTGTTAAATGGAATGACTAATCCTTTATTAGAGTCGTTAATAGTGATGGACATATCAATTTTACCCCTAATGATTTTCTGATTAATTGATTTTCTTAAATATTCATCAATAAATAAGAGTGAATCATCAATTTTTAAATTTAAATCGAGTGTTTTTGAATTTAGTGATCTAATCTCAATGACTACATTATAATTATTAATAAGCTTTTCCTCTTTCCCAAAGCCAGTCATTGAATAAATCATATTTGCTAACTATAGTTCTCGAATTTTTATATTCCTGAATTTAACATCTGTACTATGATCTTGTAAGGCTATTTTTCCAGTTTTAAATTTACCAAAATCAGGAGCATATGTTGCATCTGGGCGATTACTTCCAAGAGCAAACTTTGATTTGGATACAAGTTTATCCCACTCTGGTCCTGATAGAGGATATGTGAAGGCAAGTTCACCATTAAATTTTACTGTTCCTAAATTATTGACATGATCAATTTTGATAACAACATGATTCCAATTTCCATGACCGTTAAATTTTAAATTTGGATTATCTGTTTTAACAAGGTCAAAAAGTGAAGGAGCATATTCAAGGTCAGAGCCGGCATAACCATTAGCATTATCTAAAATCTGTATTTCAGGACCTGTAGAAAATGCAGAGAATTTAGGAATCTGTTTTACACCATAAAAAATACCACTGTTTCCTCCTTTTGACACATTCCACTCTAGAGAAAGTTCAAAACTAGTATATTCCTTCTCAGTTAAAATATCATGTCCCGATTCTTTATCATTGTTTGTAAAGATTAATTCTCCATTTTCTATTGACCATTGATTTCCTACTGAATCACTATCATATGAATGCCAACCATTAAAAGTTTCTCCATCAAAAATATAGGTCCACTCCTCTTTATTTTTGTCAGAACAACTAATGAATAAAATGGATAGAGTTAATACAGATAGTATGTATATTAAGTTTTTCATTCTTAACGATGATAATATTTTACTGTTTTTCATATAATTTTTTATCATAATTTATTGATAAATTGTATTAATATAAAAAACTGTATTACTGCATTATTACTGCTTAAAATTATAATTCTCTGATTTTAATATTTCTGTATTTTACTGTGAATCCATGATCTTGGAGACCTATGCTACCTGTTTTAAATTTTCCAAAAAAAGGTGCATATGTAAAGAAAGGGTGTGCAGGAGTTAAGTTTTCAAAATAACTATCACCATTAAATTTAGACCTACTAACCATCTTATCCCATTCTGGACCATGCAAAGGAAAGTCATAAACTTTCTGACCATTAAATGTTATAGAACCAATATTTTCGTTATGATCAATTCTTAAAACTAAATGATTCCACTCACCATATTTATTATACTTAACTCTTCTTAATGGCTTCAAATCATATAGTGCAGGAGCCTTATGCCATCTATTTGCTTCAAAATTTTCATTATCTAAAACTTGAATCTCAGGCCCAGTCTTCCATGGAGTATTTACCTCGGGAATTTCAACTACCTTAAAAAAGATTCCACTGTTACCACCCTTACTAATATTCCACTCTAGTGATAATTCAAAATTTGTAAATGTTTCATCAGTAACAATGTCTTGTCCTCTACTCTGATTGTCATTTGGTGCAGTAAAAACAAGCTCTCCATCATTAACTGACCAATTCTTGCTTATTCCATCACCATTGTATTCGTGCCATCCATTTAAAGTTTTTCCATCAAAAAGATAAGTCCACTCAGAGTCTTGAGAAAACCCAATGCATGTTGTTAAAATTAAAAATGTAATTAATATTTGTTTCATATTTATATATTTAAAATGTTTCTTAAATCTTCATCATTTGTTTTACCCCCTGCAAAGTCATCAAATTTTTTATCGGTACAATTAATAATTAGATCTTGAATTATTTTTGCACCTTCAGTTGCACCTTGTTCAGGACTTTTAATACAACATTCCCACTCTAAAACTGCCCATACATCACATCCATATTGAGTTAATTTGGAGAAGATAGTTTTAAAATCAATTTGACCATCTCCAAGAGATCTATATCTTCCAGCCCTATCAGCCCAATCAAGGTATCCTCCGAAAGCTCCCTTTTTACCAGTAGGATTAAATTCGGCATCTTTTACATGAAAAGATTTAATAAACTCATGATAATGGTCAATGTATGTTATGTAGTCAAGCTGTTGCAAAATAAAATGACTTGGATCGTATAATATATTTACTCTTTTATGGTTATTAGTTGCTTTGAGAAATCTTTCAAAAGTTACTCCATCATGAAGATCTTCCCCCGGATGAATTTCATAGCAAACATCAACCCCATTCTCATCAAATACATCTAAAATTGGAAGCCATCTTTTTGCCAATTCTTCAAATCCCATTTCAACTAATCCTTTTGGAGCTTGGGGCCATGGATGCCATGTATGCCATAGAAGTGCTCCAGAAAAAGTTGCATGAGCCTTTAAACCAAGTCGCCTGCTAGCAATTGCAGCTTTTTTAACTGTCTCCACTGCCCATTTAGTTCTTCCTTTTGGATTCTTTTTTAAATTATCAGGTGCAAAATTATCAAACATCAAATCATATGCAGGATGAACTGCTACTAGCTGTCCTTGAAGATGAGTTGATAGTTCAGTTATCTCAAGACCATAGGATCTAACCTTACCAATTAATTCGTCACAGTAATCTTGACTATCAGATGCTTTATCCAAATCAATTAGTGAGCTTTCCCATGTAGGTATCTGAATTCCCTTATATCCTAGGCTTGAGGCCCATTTACACATACCGTCAAGAGTATTAAATGGTTCAGATTTATCTACAAATTGAGCAAGAAAAACTGCTGGTCCTTTTATTGTCTTCATTTTAAATTACTTTAATTTTACCCAAGTGTTACCATTATTGTGAGATTCAACAGCTTTTTCTATAAATAACATTCCTCTTAAACCATCATTTAAACTAGGGTACTCTCCATCAAATTCTTTCTCTCCTCTGATTTCTCTCGCTACACCGTTATAAATATTAGCCATAGAGTCAAACATACCTTCTGGATGTCCAGGTGGTAATTTGGCAGAAATTTTTGAAAAATTAGAATTATAATCATGACCCGGTTTAAGAACTTGAAGGGGCTTTGAATCACTCAAGTAGTTAAGATAATTTGGATTTTCTTGTTGCCATTTCAAACCACCTTTTCTTCCATATATAGCAACTGTAAAGCAATTTTCTTCACCTGTTGCAATTTGACTAGCTCTAATCACACCTTTTATTTTATCCGAAAACCGAATTAAAATAGTACCATCAACATCCATTGGGTTATCATCATAGACATAATTTAAATCAGATAAGAGTTCCTGGACTTCCATTCCAGTTACATATTCTAACATATCAAAAGCATGAGTGCCAATGTCACCAATACAACAACTGATTCCTGACTTATCAGGCTGAAGTCTCCATGTCTCTAATCTTTTATTACTATCATGAATTATTGGATTAATCCATCCTTGATAGTATTGAAGATCAACTCTCTGAATATCTCCAATTACACCTTCTTTTATCATCTCCTTCATTTGCCTTATCATTGGATATCCTGTGTATGTGTATGTAACAGCAAAAGTTAATTTTTTAGATTTATAAATTCGTTCTAAATCTAGAGCCTCTTCATAAGTAGTTGTCATAGGCTTTTCACATATAACACTAAAATTATTTTCAAGAAGCTTTTTAGCCATAGGATAGTGAAGAAAGTTTGGCGTTAATATTGAAACAACTTGCATCCTCTCACTCTCATCCAATTTTAACTCTTCTTCAATCATTTTGACGTAGTCTTCATAGACTCTCGTTTCATCTAGACCTATTTCTTTTGCAAATTTTAGGTTTTCGGAGTAGTCTGGGTTAAAAACACCACCAATTATAGAGTAGCTATCATGCATAGATGAAGCAATCCTGTGAACTATTCCAATTAGAGAATCTCCCCCTCCCCCAAGAATACCTAATCTAATTTTACTTTTCAATTTCTATTTTTTCGTTTTTAAAAGTTAAAATAAATATAACTAAAACTACTGCTGCAAAAATTGCAGGAATAATCCAAATCTGAGTCCAGTCATGGCCAGGGTCAAGCGCAAATTGATCAGTTACCCTTCCAGCTAACCTAAACCCAATAAGCATACCCAAACCATATGTTGCAAGGGCAATTAAACCCTGTGCTGCGCTTTTGTATTTTTCACCAGCTTTAAAATCTGTGTAAATCTGTCCTGAAACAAAGAAAAAGTCATAACATATACCATGAAGAACAATTCCAAAAATTAGCATCCATATGTTAGAACCCGTATCACCAAATGCAAACAAAACATACCTTAAACTCCAAGCAAACATACCCACAATTAAAGTTTTCTTTATACCATATTTGTTTAAAAATAGAGGTAATAAAAGAATAAATAATGCCTCAGAAATTTGACCTAAAGTCATTACTCCAGCTGCATTTTTCATTCCCAGTTCATTAAGAAATAAATTAGCATCTTGATAATAAAAAGCAAGAGGGATACATATGAGTATAGATGAGATAAAGAATATAAGATATCTAGAGTCATTAAGTAGCCTCAATGCATCAAGACCAAGTATTTCTCTTATACTAGGACTTTCATTTGTAGCTTTGGGTGGTGTTTTAGGTAAACTAAAGCTAAACAAGCCTAGTGCAACAGATACTATAGCTGCAAGATAGAATGTGTATTCTAATTTTTGACTTGCTTCCCATCCAACACCATAACTTATTACAAGTCCTGCGACAATCCAACCAATAGTTCCCCAAACTCTAATTTTTGGAAACTCCTTAGACGGATCTTTCATCTGTCTAAATGCTATAGAGTTTACTAATGCTAAAGTTGGCATATATAAAATCATATAAATTAGAATGTATGGGTAGAATTTATCAAATCCAAGTGCAATTGAACACATAAATAAAAGTCCTCCACCTACAATATGAATTAATGCAAGAATCTTTTCAGCATCAAAATATCTATCAGCAATAAGCCCAATTATAAATGGAGCAATTATTGCTCCCCACGATTGAGTTTCATAAGCTAAAGCAATTTCACCTCCAGATGCGCTAAATGCTTGAGTCAAGAATGTACCCATAGTAACAAACCAACAACCCCAAATAAAAAATTCGAGGAACATCATAATGCTTAGTTTAGTATTTATAATTTTATTCATAATGATTTAAATAGATTGTCCAACTTTTATTAATAAATCTCTAGTAGCAATTATTCCATCTTCTTCAGACAGTCTATCACCTTCATATTCAACTCCAATATAACCAGTGTATCCAAAGCTTTTCACAATCTTTAACATTCTAGTGTAATCTATAGTTTTTTCATCACCATTTTCATCAAAATCATTAGATTTTGCACTTACAGCGAATGCTTTTGGCATCATCTCTTCAACCCCTTTGTAAAAGTCATACATGGTTTCGCAAGTCCCATCAAAGACAGATCCATAACCTTCATCAGCCATACAGAAATTTCCAAAATCTGGAAGAGTTCCAACATTTTCCATATCTACACCATTTATTGCATTCATAAGCTCAGGAATATTTGAAGTGATTCTTCCATGATTTTCAACTATCACGTTAAGGCCTGAACCTTTCGCATGCTCTCCTAGCTTACCAAGACTATCTATTGAAAGTGCTTTCCATGTTTCAACATCTTTTGATCCATAAAGATTTAGTCTTACTGATGAACAATTCATCTCTGCAGCTGCATCAATCCATAATTTATGATTATCGACGGCTTGTAATCTTACACCTTGATTCTCATCTGCGAGATCCCCTTCCTCATCAATCATAATAAGCACATTCTCTACACCATTATCAGATGCAAGTTGATTACTTTGTTTAATAAAATTTTTAATACTAGATGATTTATCATTACTTAACATTACATCATCATATAATTGATTTACATATTCTAGACCGGTAAACCCAAGATTTTTTGATTTTTCAGCAAATAAATAAGGAGATATTTCTCCGCCTTGAATTGCCTTGTGTAATGACCATTGAGCAAGTGATAACTTAAAAAAAATTTCTTTTTGAGGTTGGCATGAGATATATCCCAAAGAGGATATTCCTAGTGCTCCTGTTGAAGCTAGTCTGATAAATTCTTTCCTTTTCATATTAAGTGGTTTTATATACTATAAATATAAATTTAAATAATTAATTATGATTTAAATTATTTAATGTTAAATTAGAATTGATTTCTAATTAAATAATATGGATAATACATTTGATGCTATTGTTGTTGGAACAGGTATAAGTGGTGGATGGGCAGCTAAAGAACTAACTGAAAAAGGACTAAAAACTCTCGTGTTGGAACGTGGAAGAATGATTAATCATATAGATGATTATCATACTGCTAATATGGATCCATGGGATTTCAAAGGTGGTGACACTATTACTCAAGATGCTTATAAAAGACAACCAAAGCAGAGTAGGACTGGATATGTAAATAAGGAGTCATCTAGACACTTTTTTGTTGATGATTTAGAACATCCATATAATGATGAAGAAAATAAATTTAACTGGATAAGAGGTTATCATGTTGGAGGAAGATCTTTAACATGGGGTAGACACACATATAGATTAAGTGAATTTGATTTTGAGGCTAATTTAAAAGATGGGGTTGCTGTTGACTGGCCAATAAGATATAAAGATATTTCTCCATGGTATGATTATGTTGAGCAATACATTGGAGTTCAAGGACGATATGAGGGCCTACCGCAGTTTCCAGATGGAAAATTTCTAAAACCATTTGAATTAAATGTTTTAGAACAACATATGCGTGAGAGTATTTCTAAGAACTTTAATGATGGAAGAATACTTTCAAATGCTCGAACTGCTCACATTACAGAAGGAACAAAACCAGGGCTAGGGAGAGTTACATGTCAATATAGAAATAGATGTATGCGAGGGTGCCCTTATGGAGCATATTTTAGTAGTAATTCGTCAACATTACCAGCTGCAGAAGCAACAGGGAATATGACATTGATGCCAAATTCAATTGTTCATGAGATAATTTATGACGAGGATAAAAATAGAGCAAAAGGTGTTAGAGTAATTGATGCTGAAAATAATAAATCCTATGAGTATTTTGCCAAAGTAATTTTTTTATGCTCATCAGCAATTGCATCAACATCTATATTAATGCAGTCCAAATCCAATAGATTTCCTAATGGTATGGGAAATGATTCTGGTGAGCTTGGCCATAATCTTATGGATCACCATTTCCAAACTGGTGCTTACGGAACATTTGAAGGATTTAAAAATAAAACTACTTATGGAAGAAAGCCAGCAGGATTCTTTATTCCTAGATTTAGAAATATCGGAGGCAACACTAATAGAAAAGACTTCATCAGAGGATATGGTTATCAAGGTGGAGCATCAAGAGGCTCAAAAAGTATTGCAAATAGCAAAGAGGAACTCGCAGCATATGGAAAAAGATTTAAGGAAATTATTGTCCAGGAAGGTGAGTGGTCTGGATCAATGGGTGCTTTTGGTGAAATTTTACCATATCATGATAATCGAATGTCTTTAAATTATGATAAACTTGACAAATGGGGGCTTCCTACGGTTACGTTTAATGCAACAATTAGAGAGAACGAAATAGCAATGAGAAAAGATATGAAACAACAAGCAGTTGAAATGCTTGAAAGATCTGGTTTTAAAAATGTAGTTGGAACAGGGTCTGATGATAACTATGTTTTTGGAAATGGAATTCATGAGATGGGTACTGCTAGAATGGGAAGAGATCCTAAAACATCTGTTTTAAATGGAAATAATCAAATTCATAGTGTTAAAAATGTATATGTAACGGATGGCGCATGTATGACATCAGCAGGAAATCAAAATCCTTCAATAACTTATATGGCCTTGACAGCAAGAGCTGCAAATCATGCCGTAGAAGAATTAAACAAACAAAATATATAAATATGAATAGAAGAGAGGCAATAAAAAACATCAGTATTTCTTTTGGTTCAATAACTCTGTCAACAGGTGTATTGAGTATGATTCAGTCATGTCAAACAGACAATATTGATTGGTCTCCTGATTACTTCAAAAAAAATCAAATCAATTTTATAGATAGGATATTTGAAATAATTATTCCAGAGACTGATACACCAGGTGCTATTTCATTAAATCTTTCAAGATTTGTAGATGCCTATATTTCTAGAAATGTTCCAAAAGAAAATCAAAATGAATTGAATGCAGGAATAAATGAATTTATTGATGTGATATTAAAAAATGAGAATAAAAGAAGAATTAATGAAATAGATAGTGTTTCACTTGAGAAACATTTATCTAATCATTTAGATTCTGAAAGCTATATAGATTCTGATGGAAATAATTATTCTCAGCTTTGTGGTTTATTCAGAGAAATGTCTGTAAGAGCATATAAGTTATCTGAATATGTAATGACAAATAAGCTAGGTTATGTCCCAATACCTGGATATTATGATGGAAATGTTGATGTTTAAGTTACTATAAACTCACCCATCATTAGTTGATAATGACCTGGAAAAGAACATATAAAAACATAAGTACCAGGTTCAGGGGCGTCAAAAGTAATTGTATCACTTTCACCACCACCTAGCATTTTGGTGTAGGCTATCTCATTATCACCTTCAGGAATATATTCAGAGTTTCTTGCACCTGCTGCTCTTAGTGCATACTCATTTACATCAACATCTTTTTTTATTAATACAAAATTATGACCCATTGAGCTGGCTGGGAACCTTCCATTATGGTTGAGTGTAAGTGTTACTTTTTGATTAGCATTTACTCTAATAATTTTTTTATCAAATTTCATTTGATCATTTGAATTAAGAATAACATTATTAGACATTGTATTACTTTGGACAGAAGTAGCCTCTTCTTTTACTCTTTCGTATTGAAATTTTTCTTTTGTATTATTTGAATTATTACATGACATTATGAATAATGACAAAAATAAAATCGATTTGATCCTCATGGTTTAAGATTTTTCCAAATTTATTACAGAAAATTTAAAATCACTATAATATTTTATTATTATTTGTTATTGATGATTAGGCATTCTTATTCTTCATCGAGACTAAGTATACTCCAATAAATACGAGAATACACGATAGAATTTTGGTAGTGTCAAGTGTGTCATTACCCGTAATTAAGGCAAAAATTATTGTAATTATAGGCTGAAGATAGATAAATGAACCAACTGTAGTCGGGGATAAAGTCTTTAATGCATAAATATTAAATAAATACGTCAAGAAAGTAGTGCCAATTACTACATACATCATTCTCCAAATAGCAAACCAGGGAAGGTCAGACCAATTAACTTCTAAAAATTGATTATAAGTAATTGGAGCTGATAGAATTAATCCAATTAAGAATAACCACTTCATTATAGTAAAAATATTATACTTATTTATTAAAGGCTTAAGAATTACAAGATATCCTGCATATGCTGATGCATTTAAAAGAAAAAGAGAGTTTCCTAGTGGAATATTTGGAGCATTTATTCCAGTTTTACTACTATTTAATATCAAAAAAATTGCACCAGAAAAACCAATACAAATTCCAATTATTTTCTTTAGAGTGACTCTCTCCTTTAAGAAAAAATAGGACAGGATTAAAACTAAAACTGGAGAAAGTGTAATTATAACTCCACTATTTATAGGAGTTGATAGTTCAAGACCTCTAAAAAAGGCTAACATATTTGTACACATACCCAATATTGAAGCAAATACAATCTTTATAAAATCTTTTGATTCAATTTTTTCACTTGGTGTGAATAGACTAATTAACCAGAATATTGAAGTAGCCCCTAGTAGTCTTAACATTATAAATCCAGATGATCCAATATAGATCGGCATTACCTCTTTAGCTACAGTATGATTAATTCCATATATACTTGTTGCTAAGAATGCTGCAATTAGAGCTAAATATCTTTTATCCATTTCTAAATTATCCAACAAAGAAAATGATTTTAAAAGAATCATAAAGCTAATTCCGAATATCTTTATCTTTGCACTAATGAAGAAAAAAATGAAGTTTAATACCAAGGCAATACATGGAGGTCAGATTCTGGATCCTGCATATGGATCTGTAATGACTCCAATATATCAAACATCAACTTATGCTCAGTCGTCTCCAGGTAAGCATAAAGGTTATGAGTACAGTAGAACTCATAATCCTACAAGAACAAATTTTGAAAGAGCTATTGCTTCTCTAGAAAATGCTGAACATGGCTTAGCATTTGCATCAGGTCTAGCCGCTATCGATGCTATTATAAAGACTTTGAGCCCAGGTGATGAAATAATTTCTACCAATGATCTATATGGAGGAAGCTACAGACTATTCAAGCAAATTTTCGAGAAGTATGAGTTGAAATTTCATTTTGTAAATATGGAAGATTTAACTTCTGTTGAAGAAAAGATAAATTCTAAAACTAAACTTATATGGGTTGAAACTCCAACCAATCCAATGATGAATGTAGTTGATATCAAATCGATGTCAACTTTAGCTAAGAAAAATAATATTTTACTTTGTGTTGATAATACTTTTGCTACTCCATATATTCAGAGGCCACTAGATTTAGGAGCTGATATAGTAATGCATTCTGCAACAAAATATATTGCAGGTCATAGTGATGTTGTAATTGGGGCATTGGCTTTAAATGATGAAAATCTTTATAAAAAATTATCCTTTATTCAAAATGCTTCAGGGGCAACTCCAGGACCAATGGACTGCTTTCTTACTTTAAGAGGAATAAAAACTCTTCATCTAAGAATGCAAAGACATTCTGAAAATGCAGAAAGGATAGCAATGTTTCTAAAAGGCCATAATAAAATTTCAAATGTATTCTGGGCAGGATTTAAAGATCATAAAAATTATAATATTGCGAAAAGTCAGATGAATGGTTTCGGTGGAATGGTCTCATTTATTCCTATTGATAATACTTTTGAAACATCAAGAAAAATAGCTGAAAATCTTAAATTGTTTACACTTGCTGAGTCCCTTGGTGGAGTAGAAAGCTTGTGTTGTCATCCTGCTAGTATGACACATGCATCTATACCTCCAGAGGAAAGAAAAAAATCAGGATTAGTTGAATCGCTTCTTAGACTTAGTGTTGGTATCGAAGATGTAGATGACTTAATTGATGATTTAAATAATGCTATAGGATAATATTCATGGAGATCCCAAAAGACAAAAAAATATATTTTAGTTCAGATAATCATCTTGGATTACCTTCACTAAAGGAAAGTCATGATAGAGAAAAGATTTTTGTCAAATGGCTAGACTCAATTAAGCATGACGCTGAGATTATTTTTTTATTAGGAGACTTATTTGACTTTTGGTTTGAATATAAAGAGGCCGTTCCTAGGGGTTTTACTCGTTCTTTGGGAAAACTAGCTGAATTATCAGATATGGGAATAAAAATATATTTTTTTGTAGGTAATCATGACTATTGGATGACTGACTATTTTGAAGAGGAACTAAATATTAAGGTTTTTAAATCACCTGAGCTTTTTATTTTTAATTCGAAATCTTTTTTTATTGGTCATGGAGATGGGCTAGGACCAGGTGACTATGGATATAAAAGAATGAAATTTATTCTTTCAAATCCTTTTTTCATATGGTTATACAGATTAATACACCCAGATATTGGGATTAAACTTGGAAAATATTTATCTCAACAGAATAAACTTATTTCAGGTTCAGAGGATATTGACTTCAGAGGAGAGGATAAGGAGTGGCTAATACAATATTGTCTAAAAAAATTATCAAAAGAACACATTGATTACTTCATCTTTGGTCATCGTCATTTGCCAATTGTCCATCAACTTAAAACAAAGTCAAAATACATAAATTTAGGTGATTGGATCACTCACTTCACATACGGTGTTTTTGATGGTAAAACTTTTACTTTAAGAAATTTTTTAAAAAAAAATGATTGAGTCACAAAAATCAAATTTTGAAAGAACTGTTCTTGTAGGTGTAATTAATGATTCTCAAAGCGAGGAAAAACTTAATGAGTTTCTCAAGGAATTAGAATTTTTATCTGTTACAGCTGGGGGTAAAGTATTAAGAAAATTTAAACAAAGAATAAAAACACCTAATCCAAAGACATTTATTGGAAAAGGAAAAATTGATGAAATTCAAAACTACATTAAAGAAAATGATGTCTCTATTGTCGTTTTTGATGATGAACTTTCACCTACACAACAATCAAATATTGAAAGACTTCTAAAGTGTAAAATCCTAGATAGAACTGCACTCATTCTTGATATTTTTGCACAAAGAGCTAAGACAAGTTATGCTAAGACTCAAGTTGAATTAGCTCAATATGAATACCTTCTCCCTAGACTTAAAGGACTTTGGACCCACCTCGAAAGACAAAAGGGGGGGATTGGAATGAGAGGTCCTGGTGAAACTGAAATTGAGACTGATAGAAGAATAGTTAGAGATAAAATTTCTCTATTAAAAAAGAAAATTTCTACTATTGATAAGCAAATGAAAGTTCAAAGAGGAAACCGAGGGTCTCTAGTACGAGTTGCTTTGGTTGGATATACTAACGTAGGAAAATCAACAATTATGAATATGCTCTCAAAAAGTAAAGTTTTTGCAGAAGATAAGTTATTTGCAACTTTAGATACCACAGTTAGAAAGGTTGTTATTAACACATTACCTTTCCTTCTTACTGACACTGTTGGTTTTATAAGAAAACTTCCAACTCAGCTTATTGAATCGTTTAAAAGTACATTAGAGGAAGTAAAAGACGCAGACATACTTTTACATATAGTGGACATCTCTCATCCTAGTTTTGAGGATCATATATTATCTGTAGATAAAATTTTAAGTGAAATTAATTGTCACAACAAGTATAACTTGATGATATTTAATAAAATTGATAATTATAAAAAAAGTGATTTTAATGATTCTTCTTCAAATAATGGTCACTTTTCCTTGATGCAATGGAGAAATACGTGGATGAATAAAACAAATGGTAAAGCATTATTCATTTCTGCAAAAAATAAAACTAACTTTGATAATCTTAGGAAGGAAATATATGAAATAGTAAAAAATGTTGATATGAGTCACTATCCTAAAAACGACTATTTATACCCCGAATATTTTTCTAAGTGAAATTTTGACTTACCCCCAATTTAACCAATTATTAACAGGGTTTTTACTAATAAATTTTGAAATTTGAATAAATCAATTCAGTAATCATGAGCGATACAAAAAAAAATGTGGATTTAAATAAAAAAGACGAATTAATAAAACAAGAAAGTGCTTTTGTTGATCTTCTATCAATGGAGATAAATAAAAAAATCATTGGTCAGAAAAAAATGATTGAAAGATTGCTCATTGGGCTTCTTGGAAAGGGACATATATTACTTGAAGGTGTGCCGGGCTTGGCTAAAACTTTAGCCATAAATAGTTTAAGTAGCGCAGTTAAAGGATCTTTTAGTAGAATTCAATTTACACCTGATTTACTACCAGCAGATGTTATTGGGACTATGATATATAATATGAAAGAAGGAAATTTCTCAATTAAGAAGGGTCCAGTTTTTGCAAATTTTGTTTTAGCTGATGAGATAAACCGTGCTCCTGCTAAAGTACAGTCTGCATTGCTTGAGGCTATGCAAGAGAAACAAGTGACTATTGGGGATAAAACATTTAAACTTGCGGACCCATTTTTAGTAATGGCTACACAAAACCCAGTAGAACAAGAAGGTACATATCCACTTCCAGAAGCACAGGTAGATAGATTTATGTTAAAGGTAGTGGTTGACTACCCAGAGTTAGAGGAGGAGCAAAAAATTATTAATATGAATCTCTCATCTTCTCAAGATAAAATTAAACCAGTAGTTACAACTGCTCAAATTACAAAGGCACAAGGAGTTGTCAATGATGTTTATATGGATGAGAAAATTGAAAAATATATCTTGGATTTAATCTTCTGCACTAGATATCCTGAAAAATATGGTTTAAAGAACCTATCTCCACTTATTTCTTTTGGAGCTTCTCCGCGTGGAAGTATAAATTTAGCCCTAGCATCAAAATGTTATGCTTTTATTAAACATAGAGGGTTTGTTATACCTGAGGATGTTAGAGAAGTTATTACCGATGTATTAAGACATAGAATTGGTTTAACATATGAGGCTGAAGCTGAAAGTGTAACAACTGAGGACATAATAAAACAAATTGTAAACACTGTTGAAGTACCATAATAAATGGATTCTAAAGAGTTACTAAAAAAGGTAAGACAAGTTGAAATAAAAAGTAGGAGGTTAAGCGACAATGTTTTCGGTGGGGAATACCTTAGTACTTTTAAGGGTAGAGGTATGACCTTCAGTGAAGTACGTAAGTATGAATTTGGTGATGATATAAGATCAATTGATTGGAATGTTACAGCAAGGTATAACGAACCGTTTATTAAGATTTTTGAGGAGGAAAGGGAATTAACTTTGATGTTATTAATAGATGTTAGTGGTTCAAAAAACTTTGCTACCAGGAATAAACTTAAAAAAGAAATAGTCACAGAAATAGCTGCAACACTTGCATTCTCTGCGTTAAAAAACAATGATAAGGTTGGGGCGATATTATTCACAGATAGTATAGAATTATTTATTCCTCCAAACAAAGGCAAGAAACACATTCTGAGAATTATTAGGGAACTACTTGAATTTAAACCAAAGAGTGCAAGAACGAGTATAGATTCATCACTTAAATTTTTATTGAGTGTTATTCAAAAAAAAGCGATAGTTTTTATTTTATCCGATTTTATTGATGATAACTACGATAAGTCATTAAAGCTTGCAGCAAAAAAATATGACTTAACAGGTATAAGAATTTTTGATCAAATGGAGACTAAAATTCCTAAGCTTGGTTTTGTTCCAATGATTGATGCTGAAACAAATGAGTTAGTTTGGGTTGATACTTTCTCAAAAAAAATCAGAGATGGCTACTCTTCCAATTATACTTCATCAATAAAAAAATTTGAAACTTTATTTAATAAAAATGGAGCTGGTGTAATAAATTGTATGGTTGATGAAAGCTATGTTAAGAAACTTCTTGGATATTTTAAACACAGAGCATAATGAGATATATATTTATTTTCCTATGGTTTTATTCTGTATCATTTATTAATGCACAGTCTGCAAGCTTTGACCCTGATATTATCATCAAAAGTTCAATTGATACTACAAATGTCAAAATTGGAGAAGAAATTATTTATACAATTGATATAGAATCAAAAAACAAATACAATATTCGCTTTGATGAAAAACCAAACTTTATTCCTTTTGAAATACTAGATTCTTACCCTTACGACTCAATTATTGAATCCTCAAATATTTCAAAAAAATATTCATTAATTAACTTCGAACCAGGGGAATTCTGGATTCCTCCTCAAAAAGTATATTTTAATCAATCTATAAAATTTACAGATTCACTTTTAGTAGTTGTTAATGATGTTGAGGTAGACACTCTTAAGCAGAATCTATTTGATATAAAGCCCATTATTCCGGTAAAAAGAAATTATCAAAAACTAATTATAAGATTGATCTCAATTTTTACAATAATGGCTCTTGCTTATTTACTTTATAAATATTATTTAAAAAATAGTAGAGAAAACACAAAGGTTATTTCAAGATCTCTTTATGAAATAGCATTTGACAAATTAGAAAAGCTTGATAATCTTAATCCAAATTCACAAATTGAGTTCAAAGAATATTATACAATTTTAATTGACATATTTAGAGAGTATTTGGAATCTCAAGTTAAAATCCCAGCGATGGAGAGTACCTCTAGAGAGCTAATAATTAGAATAAATATGTTAAAGGATAGTGATAATTATAATTTTGAAAAAAATCAGATAGATAAACTTGAGGAATTATTCACTAAATCAGATTTAATAAAATTTGCTAAATCACTTCCAACAAAAGGTGATTTAAACATTGACCTAGTTACAATTAAAGATTTTATTTCTTCAACTGAAAAAATTTACAATGAGAAGTTTGAAAAGATTGATCAACCTGAGATAAAAGATGACGATAATAATTTTACAGAAAATTTAAAAACCTTTTTTAAATACTCTTTAGTTACAGCTACAACTGCTTTAGTACTTTGTATTGTTATTTTTGGCTATTATCCAGTTAGAGATACTATACTCTTAAACCCTACAAAAAAACTGCTTGATAAAGAGTGGTTCACCAGTCAATATGGTTCTCCACCAGTTGAGTTAAGCTCACCATTGATACTTGAAAGAGTTCTAGACAGTGCTGATTTAAACAAATTTCAGATGGGGAGTATTTCTGACAAGTTCTTTTTATCCTTAGATTTTAAGGATGTTATTCAAACTGAAAATCCATCTAATCTAGATTTAATAAAAAATGAACTTATTAATGAATTCCAAGAATCAGGATCTAAAAATATTTTAGTGAAAGACGACCAGTTTACTGTAAAATCTGGAGATACTGGATTAAGACTATTTGGAAGCTTAGATGTTGAGATTAACAATGATCTTTACAGATCAAATTTTACATCAGTTATTTTACCATATGATAAAAAAACCATAAGACTGATAGTTGTCTATAGAGATAACGACAGATATGCTGGTGATATCGAGCAAAGAATCCTGAAAAGTTTTGATATAATAAAAGAATTGTAATGTTTAAAGATTTATATTTTGCAGATCCTGAATATTTTATACTTGTTATACTAATCCCTGTAGTATTATTCTTTTGGTATAGATTTGGTAAGTTAACACAAGCAACTTTAAAGCAGTCTTCCTTATCATTATTAAAATTTAATAGATCTTTTATTGCAAGGCTTAGACCATTTCTATATGCAATTAGAATAATTGTGATACTGCTTCTAATCACAGCTATATCTAGACCTCAATCTAAGTCAACATCAAAAAGAATAAAATCATCTAGGGGTATAGATATTGTTATGGTTATAGATATTTCTTCAAGTATGTTATCAAAAGATCTAAAACCAGACAGATTAACAGCTTTAAAGAACGTTGCTTCTAACTTTATTGATGATAGACCTAATGATAGAATTGGTTTAGTTGTTTATGCTGCTGAGAGTTATACAAAAACACCAGTTACTACTGATAAGTTGATTTTAAAACAATCATTATCAGATATTAATTATGAGTCTCTTCTAGAGGATGGGACAGCTATTGGAATGGGATTATCAACTGCAGTAAACAGACTAAAAGAGAGTACAGCAAAAAGTAAAGTAATTATCCTTCTAACGGATGGTGTTAATAATTCGGGTTTTATTGATCCAAGAATTGCAGCAGAGCTTGCGGCAGAATATGAGATAAAGACATACACCATTGGTCTTGGAACAAATGGAAGAGCATTAGCCCCAGTTTCAATTCTTCCAAATGGAGATTTTCAATTTAGATTAACAAAAGTTGAAATTGATGAGGACCTTTTAAGATATATATCTGAAAAAACATCAGGTATATATTTTAGAGCAACAGATAATTTAGAACTTCAAAAAATTTATGATGAAATAAATAAATTGGAGAAAACAGAAATTACTGAAACTATTTTTACAAATATTTCGGAGAAATATAGGCCTATTGTTTTGTTAGCTTTTATACTTTATATAATAGAAATAATTTCAAGAAAATCAATATTTAAGAGTTTTATATAATGTATCAATTTGACAATCCACATTTCCTATACCTAGCACTAATAATACCTTTTTTAGTTATTATGAACTGGATATATATGTCTTGGAGAAAAAAGATTCAAGACTCTTATTCAGATTCAGAATTACTTAACGTTATCAGTCCTAATCGATCAAATTTTAAGCTTAATTTAAAATTGATTATAGAGTGTCTTGCAGTATTATTTTTATCAATAGGCTTGGCAAATCCAAAAATAGGAACAGAATTAAAGTCTATCAATAGAGAAGGGGTAGATATAGTCTTTGCTGTAGATGTCTCTAAAAGTATGCTTGCCGAAGATGTTGCTCCAAATAGACTCTTAAGGTCAAAAAGAATAATTTCAGAGATTATTAATTCATTAAGTAGTGATCGAGTGGGGATAGTTGCATATGCTGCTCAAGCGATCCCTCAGGTTCCTTTAACTACTGACTTTGCATCTGTAAAAAATTTCTTACAAATTATCGATACTGATATGTTATCATCGCAAGGTACATCCATTGATGCTGCCCTAAATCTCTCTGCAAACTTTTTTGATCAAAATTCAGAAACCAATAGGGTTCTTATATTACTTTCTGATGGTGAAGATCATGACGATATCCCAGAGAGCTTAATAAATTTAATAATTGAGAATAATATAAATCTTATTTCAATTGGTGTTGGGCAAGATAGCGGTTCAACAATTCCAATAAAAATTAATGGTACCGTAGATTCTTACAAAAAGGATAATAACGGTGAAGTCGTTATTACCAAAAGAAATAGTGAAATTTTAAATAAAATAGCAAGTTCTTCTGGTGGAGTGTATATTGATGGAAACATAACTGAAGAAACACTAGAATCTGTTAAAACTAAGCTTGATGAAATTGATAAATCTGAATTTGAGACTTCTCAATTTGTTGAGTATAAGCAGCAATTTCAAATTTTTATACTAATAGCCCTTTTGTTTATAATTGCGGATATTTTTATATTTCAAACTAAAACAAAATGGATCCAGAATCTAAATTTATTTAATGAAAACGAGCAATAGTTATATTATACATTTACTCTTTTTGACTTTTACAGTCTCTCTTAACTGTCAGAGTGATCCGAATAATCGAGTATTTAATGGTAATAAAGAATCAATTAAACAAAATTTCACTGGGGCAGAAGTTGAGTATAGAAAAGCTATATCTAAAAATGAAAATCAAACTACTGCTTCTCATAATCTTGGAAACCTACTTTTTGAAAACAGCAACTATGATGAAGCAATTCAAGAGTACTTTAAAACTCAAAAAAATTCTCAAATAGATCTTGAGAAGCATTCTGCATTCCATAATCTAGGAAATTCATATATGAAAAAGAAAGATTATGCTCAGGCTGTGGAAGCTTATAAAAATGCTTTAAGAAACAATTCAGAAGATGACGAAACTCGATACAATTATGCCTTAGCAAAAAAATTCCTAGAGGGAGATAAACGACAAAACAATCAAAATAGTGAGGATTCAGAAGAAGAGAAAAATGATAAATCTGAGGATAAAAAAGAGAATGAAGATCAAGATCAAAACAGTGATCAGGATTCAGATTCAGAAAAGGAAAAACCAAATGATCCAGAGAAAGATAAGAATCAAGATGAAGGAGGAGGCTTGTCTAAACAACAGATGGAGAATCTGCTAGAAGCAGTTAATAATATTGAGAAAGATTTAAATCAGAAGATAAAATCCGGTAAAAAGAAAGTTCAAACATCAAAAAAAGCTGAAAAAGATTGGTAAGAAAATTATTTACAATACTATTAATATTTAAATCATTTATTCTTTTTTCCCAGATTAAGTTTGATGCATCTGTAAGTAAATCAAAACTTGGTCTTAATGAAAGACTTAGGATTGACTTTGTAATGAATCAAAACGGAGATAATTTTTCTCCTCCAAATTTTGAAAATTTCCAAATAATTGGAGGCCCAAATCAGTCTATTAAAACTTCTTATGTAAATGGAGAAAGAAGTTTCTCAAAAACATACTCATATTTTCTCAAACCCCTAAAAAAAGGAAATTTAAAAATAAGTCAAGCGTCAATTGAGATAGATGGTGAAACATATAAGTCTCTCCCAATTGAAGTTTTAATTACAGATTCTGTAAGTCAACCATCTGATTCAGTAACTCAGTACTACAGTGATGATGATATTGAGTTAAGAGCATTGATCTCAAAAGGATCTCCATACTTAAATGAACCAATAACAATTATTTATAAACTTTACTATAAGGCCCCGATTAATATATCTGATGCAAGAGAGACAGAGACACCTAATTATAAAGATTTTTGGAGTCAGACAATAAAAATTCCTCAATTAAAGGTGCAGAGGGAAGTCTACAGGGGTCAAAATTATAATGTTGTAGAATGGAGGAAAGTTGTACTCTATCCTCAGAAACCAGGAGAATTGGAGATATCACCTTTATCTTTAAATTTAGTTCTTGATGTTCCTACTGATAAACGAGATTTTTTTGGTAATGTAATATACGATCAGACTTCTCAATTTATTTCAACTGGCATGAGGAAAATCAATGTAAGAGATCTTCCTGAAAATGGTAAACCAGATAGTTTTACTGGAGCAGTTGGGCAATTTGAATTTGATGTTATTTTAAATAAAAAATCCTTAAGAGCTACTGAATCATTTCAAGCAGAACTAAAAGTAAAAGGTAGTGGTAATCTCAAGTTATTTGATTTACCTAATATGTTAGTCCCAAATTCAATGGAGCTTTTTGAGCCAGAGAGAGAAGAATCAATAAACACCAATTTATCAGGTATGAGTGGTACAGTATCAAAAAATTTTACTATCATTCCGAGATTTCAAGGAAATTTCCCTATTGAAGAAGTTGAATTTTCATATTTTGACCCAACCACTGAAAGATATAAAATTTTAAAGTCTCCAAGACTTACAATTGATGTCTTTGATGGTCCTTCTTATAACAATCCTTCTACAACAAATGAATCAAATGTCATTACATCGGGTGATTCATTTAGATTCATCAAATTAAAAGGTAATTTAAATGAGTTTGATGATTATAAATTTTTTGAGTCAGAACTTTTTTATATTCTATCTTCTACCCCTTTTGTGCTTTCTATAGCATTGATTGCTTTTACAGCCTTTAAAAGAAACAGAAAAAAGTCATACTCGGAGACAATTAAGAATGAAGAGAAAAGAATATATAATATGATTGATACTGCAAAAAAATTAACAAATGAAAAAAATCAATTCTATGATATAATTGAAAAATCAATTATTAAAAGCCTAATGGTGAAGTTTTCAATAAGAATGGAA
The DNA here is from genome assembly GCA_902593165.1 of uncultured Bacteroidota bacterium. Taxonomy (GTDB): domain Bacteria; phylum Bacteroidota; class Bacteroidia; order Flavobacteriales; family Flavobacteriaceae; genus Marisimplicoccus. Next base: position 58,093 of record CACJHI010000001.1, read on the forward strand.
AGCCTAAATAAGGAAAAAATTCAAGAGATAACACAAAATAAGGGCTTATCTACTGAACATATTTCACAGATTATTAATCTGATTGAAAATTGTGAAAAGGCTAAATACTCAAGATCCTCTGATTCAGTTATGAATAAAGATCTAGAAAATGCAAAAAAAGTTGTTGGTATAATAATGAAGACTAAATCATGAAAATATATTTAATAATCTTATCGATACTTCTTTCAAATAATCAACAAGTAGATGAAATTTTCAAACAATCAAATGATTATTACACTAATGGAAATTATGAGGCTGCAGTTGACGGATATCTCGAAATTATAAACTCTGGTTTTGAAAGTGCTGAGTTATACTTCAATATTGGGAATTCTTTTTATAAGTTAAATAATATTCCAGAGAGCAATTTTTACTTTGAAAAAGCTTTAACCCTTTCTCCAAATGACATAGATATAATAACTAATCTATCATTTGCTCAAAATTTAAGAATTGATAAAATAGAGAACCTTCCGATGACTCAAATTCAAAATATTAAGATTTCTGCTCTTGACTTATTCTCAGAGAAAGGCTGGGCATATTCTTTTGTGATTTCAGTTTGGCTTTTTTGTATTTCATTGATACTGTATATACTTCTGAAAGATTCTAGGCTAAAGAGAATCTTTTTTACTCTATCAATATTTATTGCAGTAATCTCATTATCATCACTGTATCTTAACTATGAAAAGAAAGAACTGAATAACATTAAATTCGCAATTATTTTTGATAAGGAAGTCGAAGTCTGGTCAGAACCAAATAAAATTTCTGAATTGAAATTTCTTCTTCATGAAGGAACAAAAGTCAAGCAAGTAGACTTAATTGAAGATTGGGTAAACATTCAACTAGATAATGGAACCCTGGGTTGGATTGAAGCCTCAAGCTTAAGATTTTTAAATTAATTTTTCTGAATAAATTTCTTGGCTTAGTTCAAATGAATTAAATAGAATTTCAGAGAGAATATGTAGTTGAATAATTATTGATGATTCAGAAATTATATTGTTTGACAATAGATTTAAAGAGAATATAATTTTTACAACAATTAAGAGTATTAAAAGTAATTTCAATCCTCCAAAAACCCCTCCTAATAAACTGTTTAGAAGCCCTAAATAGACAACCTTTGCTAACTTTGTAAATCCTTTTGCAACATATATAATAAGCACATAGCTTAAAATAAAAATTAAAATAAAACAGATAGTATTTATAAAATCAATATTAGCACTAGTAAAAGAAGATACTCTTTCAGATAATACATTGTCAACATTACCTGCAATAAAAAAAGCAATAAATATTCCAAAAAAACTGGATAACTCTATAATTAAGCCTTTTGAATATCCTCTAATTATTCCAAATCCAATTATTGCAATTATTATTAAATCAATTAAATTCATAAAACTTAATTTATATTTGCAATATACAGAAGGTTAATTACAGACTTTTAATTTTCTTAAAAAAAAATAATGATAAAAAAACTAGAGGAATATATTTTATACATAAATACTTTTGATTCACAAGACATAGAAGAGATTGAATCTATGAAAATAAAGTTTCTTGGTAGAAAAGGCTTAATCAATGAATTATTTTCAGACTTTAAGAATGTTCCTGATGATCAAAAAAAAGAATATGGTCAAAAGATTAATGATTTAAAAAATCTAGCATCAGATAAATATGAAAAATTGAAATTAGGAATAAAAAAGTCTAGTAAATCAATAACTGAGGATTACACGAAACCTGGCTTTCCAATTTCATCAGGTTCACTTCATCCTATAACATTAATTAAAAATAGAATTATTGATATTTTTTCTAAAGTTGGTTTTGAATTATCCGAGGGACCAGAGATAGAAGACGATTGGCATAATTTTACAGCTCTTAATTTACCAAAAGATCACCCTGCTAGAGATATGCAAGACACTTTTTTTATACAACAGGATCCTGATATTTTATTAAGAACTCATACCTCCTCTGTTCAGGTAAGATATTTAGAAGATAATCCTCCTCCATTAAAGATTATATCTCCTGGAAGAGTATACCGAAACGAGGCAATATCACCTAGATCACACTGTATATTCCATCAAATAGAAGGAATATATGTCGACGAAAATGTTTCTTTTGCAGATTTAAAACAAATGATACTCTATTTTACAAAATCCATGTTTGGTAAATCAAAATTAAGATTTAGACCTTCGTTCTTCCCCTTTACTGAACCTAGTGCTGAAGTAGATATATATTGGGGATTAGAGACTGAAACTGATTACAGAATTACAAAAGGTACTGGATGGCTTGAAATTATGGGCTGTGGAATGGTTGACCCAAATGTTCTACAAAATTGTAATATTGACTCAGAGAAATACACTGGATATGCTTTTGGGTTAGGCATTGAAAGAATAGCAATGTTAATTTATCAAATACCAGATATAAGGCTGTTTTTCGAAAATGACGTTAGGTTTCTTAACCAGTTTAAGTAGAACTACTAGTTAATATCAAATTTTATTCCCTGCGCTAATGGCAGTTCAGATGAAAAATTAATTGTATTAGTCTGCCTTCTCATATATACTTTCCAAGCATCAGAGCCACTTTCTCTTCCACCACCAGTATCTTTTTCACCACCAAATGCACCTCCAATTTCAGCACCAGATGTACCAATATTAACATTGGCAATTCCACAATCACTTCCCCAATGAGAGAGAAATAATTCTGCTTCCTTTAAATTATTGGTCATAATAGCAGATGATAATCCTTGATCAACTTCATTTTGAATATCTATTGCGTTTTTAATTTTTCCCTTATATTTAATAAGATACAAGATTGGAGCAAATGTTTCTTGATGAACAATTTCAAGTGAATGATTAACCTCTGCAATTGCTGGTTTTACATAGCAACCACTAGAATATTCTTCTCCATTCAGAGTCCCGCCTTCAACTAACCAACTACCTCCTTGCTCATCTACCTTAGAAATAGCACTCTTGTATGCTTCAACAGCATTAATATCTATAAGTGGACCAACGTGATTATCTGAATCAAGAGGATCTCCAATTTTGATTTGATTATAGGCTTTTACTAATGAATCTTTTACATTCTCATAGACATCTTCATGGACAATTAGTCGTCTTGTTGAAGTACATCGCTGTCCACACGTACCAACTGCACCAAATACTGTACCCATGATTGTCATTTTTAAATCGGCATCTGGGGTAACAATTATTGCATTATTACCTCCTAATTCAAGTAATGTTTTTCCTAATCTAGCACCAACTTTCTCAGCAACAATTTTTCCCATCCTTGTTGAGCCAGTTGCAGATACAAGTGGAATATCTTTACTTTGAGATATCATTTCACCAATTTTATAATCACCATTTATAAGACATGAGACCCCTTCAGGAATATTATTCTCTTTGAAAACTTCCCCAATAATTTTTTGACATACAAGACTGCATAACGGTGTTTTTTCACTAGGTTTCCATATTGTAACGTTACCACAAACCCATGCAAGTGCTACATTCCAGCTCCAAACTGCAACTGGAAAATTAAATGCTGAAATTATTCCTACTATTCCTAAAGGATGGTACTGCTCATACATTCTATGAGTTGGCCTTTCGGAATGCATTGTAAATCCATGCAATTGCCTTGATAGTCCTACAGCAAAATCACAGATGTCAATCATTTCTTGAACTTCTCCTAATCCTTCCTGATACGATTTACCCATTTCATACGATACAAGTGTTCCTAAAAGTTCTTTTTCCTCCCTTAATTTATTTCCGAATTGGCGAACTAGCTCGCCTCTTTTAGGAGCAGGTATTTGCCTAAACTCCTTGAATGCCTTTTTGGAATTTTTTATTATCTCATCAAAGTCAGTTTTTGAACCAGAATTTATCGTCCCAATCAATTTTCCATCTACCGGAGAAAAGCTTTCAATTTTTTCTCCTGAACCAAACCAATTATTTCCAGTAGAGCATCCACTGATTGATCCATTTAATTCATATCTGTTTAATAATTGATCTATATTTTTCATATTCAGATTTTTGAAACTCTAAGTGTATTAACCATACCTTTTTTATCAATTGGCATAGAAGTTAAATTAATTACTTTATCGTCTTTTTGTAGATAATTATTTTCAACAGCAATTCTATTTATTTCCTCAACTGTCCTATCTGTGCTTTCTGTTCCATCATAAAAAAATGCTTTCACACCCCATAAAAGGTTAAGTTGAGTTAGAATTTTTTTATTTGATGTAAATACTAATACATGCGTCTTAGGTCTCCAAGAAGATATTTGATATGCCGTATAACCACTATTTGTCAGTGTGCTTATTGCCTTAGCATTAGTATCATTAGCAACTTTTGCAGCGTAATAGCAAACTGATTTTGTTATAAATCTTTCAGAGTCATAGTCTCTAGGATGTTTATGTTTAAGTGCAATTAAACTTGAATTTTCAACTTTGCTGATAATTTTTGAAATTGTTTGAACAACTTCTATTGGATGGCTTCCTACGGAAGTTTCTCCTGATAACATAACTGCATCTGCTCCATCCATTACAGAGTTTGCAACATCATTGACTTCAGCTCTGTTTGGATTTAGGCTTTCCATCATGCTCTCCATCATTTGAGTTGCAATTATTACAGGTATTCTTGCTTTTTTTGCCTTATCCACAAGTTTTTTTTGGATCAATGGTACTTCTGCAGCATTAATCTCTACTCCAAGATCTCCTCTAGCGACCATAATTCCACTTGCATGTTTCATTATATCATCAATATTTTTAACTCCCTCAGGCTTCTCAATCTTTGCAATCACAGGAATTCTATGATCTGTATTGTCTTCTATAAGCTTAATTAATGATTTTATATCTGATTCATGTCTTACAAATGAAAGAGCAATCCAGTCAACACTTTGTTCAATCGAAAAAATAGCATCTTTTATGTCTTTATCTGTAAGTGCCGGTTGAGAAATATTTGTATTAGGTAGGTTAAAACCCTTTCGTGAAGATAAATCACCACCTTGAATTACTTCAGTAGAAATCTTATTCTTCTTATTAGTCTCAAGAACTTTAAGTATTATTTTCCCATCATCAATTAATATTTTTTCTCCTACATTAACATCAATTGGTAAGCTTTTATAGTCAACATAAATCTTATTTTCATCTCCAACGAATTCTTTACCAGTCTCAATTTCAATTTCATTCCCATCGCTAAGAGACGTATCTGCCTTAACTTCACCAATTCTAAGCTTTGGGCCTTGAAGATCAGCAAGTATTGAAGTATTTGTATTTAACTCTTCATTAATTTTTCTTATGTCATTGATAAGTGACTTAGCTTCTTTATGAGTAGAGTGTGAAAAATTTATCCTTAATACATCCGCACCTTCTTTAATTAGCATCTCAATACTATCTCTAGATGATGATGATGGGCCTAGTGTAGCAATAATTTTTGTTTTTTTTATCCTCCTCATAAATCAAAATTAAAGTTTTCTGTAAGTTCATTAGTTGGAACTCTATAAATAAGCGAAATGTTTTGAATTTTTGACATCTTTTCAATCAAATTTGATGTTGAAAAAAAACAATTTTGTTTAATAAAGAAATCAACTTCTTTATGTGATTCTATCAAAGATAACTCTTTTGAAATTGACAAACTAAAAAGAGAATCCTTTAGTCCAGAATCTTTATCTTTAACAATAAACTTATTCTCAAAAAGCTCAAAGCTTATCCCTTTTTTTTCATTATTCCAGTTGAAAAGGGGTATCATAAATTTATTATCTACTTTTAAATCATCATTTGATCTTACAAACTCAGTAAAACAGTACTTATTTAGTTGATATACAAGTGAGAATATTGATATGTTAGAATGAATTGCTATTAGCTTGTAGTTCTCAATGTGGGATAAATCTAATTTAAATACTTTTTTGATACTACTGAGATTTTATCTAATCTAACTTTCTAAATATTACACATGCATTATGTCCGCCAAAACCAAATGTATTTGACATTGCAATATTAACTGGTTTCTTTTGAGGGTATGTAAATGTAAAATTAAGTTTAGGGTCAATATTTTCATCATCATTAAAATGATTAATTGTAGGAGGGATAATGCCATGTTTTATCGCCATAATACATGATATAGCTTCTACTGCCCCAGCGGCACCAAGTAGATGACCTGTCATAGATTTAGTAGAATTTATATTTAGATTGTAAGCATCTTCTTGAAAAACATCTTTTACAGCTTTACTTTCTGCTACGTCTCCTAGAGGAGTTGAAGTACCATGCATATTAATTAGATCGACGTCACTTGTATTTATATTTGCATCATCAAGACAATTCTTCATTACTTTAACCGCTCCTCTTCCATCAGGATGAGGCGCTGTCATGTGGTAAGCATCACAAGACAGACCACCACCTATAAGTTCTGCATAAATTCTAGCACCTCTATTTACTGCATGCTCATACTCTTCCAGAATTAATGCGCCTGCTCCTTCACCAAGAACAAAACCATCTCTGTCTCTATCAAATGGTCTTGATGCTGTTGAAGCATCTTCATTTCTTGTAGACAATGCATGCATTGCGTTAAATCCACCCACTCCAGCAATAGTCACTGGAGCTTCTGAACCCCCTGCAACAATGACATCAGCATATCCAACCCTAATATATGTTAGAGCATCAATTAAGGCATTTGAAGATGAAGCACAAGCTGATACTGTAGCATAATTTGGTCCCTGAAAACCATATTTCATGGCAATTAATCCCGCAGCAATATCAGGTATCATTTTAGGAATCATAAAGGGGTTAAACCTTGGAGTTCCATCACCATCAGAAAAATTTAGTACTTCATTCTGGAATGTTTCTAGTCCACCAATTCCTGCTCCCCAAATTACTCCTGTCCTATCATGGTTTAGACTAGACTCAATTATTTTTGAATCATCAATAGCCTCTGATGCAGCAACAATACCATACTGAGAAAACTTATCATACCTTCTATACTCTTTTCTCTCGAAGTGATCAGCAGGATCAAATCCTTTTAATTCACAAGCAAATTTTGTTTTAAAATTTGATGCATCAAATTGAGTAATACTAGCACAACCAGAGGTTCCACTAATAAGACCATTCCAATATGAATTTAGATTATTACCAATTGGAGTTAGAGCTCCCATTCCAGTAACTACAACTCTTCTTGAAGACATTAATTAAATTTTTATTTTGATTTTTCTATAAACTCAATAGCCTGACCAACAGAGACAATGTTTTCTGCTTGGTCATCTGGAATTTGTATATCGAACTCTTTTTCAAATTCCATTATAAGCTCTACTGTATCTAGAGAGTCTGCCCCTAAATCGTTAGTAAAACTAGCCTCAGGAACTACTTCGTTCTCATCAACTCCTAATTTATCTACTATTATTGCTTTAACTCTTGAAGAAATATCTGACATAATATTTTTGTTTATTAGTTCAGTTGACAAAATTAAAAAACTTTTGACAAAACTGGTCTTTAATTCGAAATTATACCTTTATTTGTTAAATAAAAAAGTTTTTTTCAAATATATTGGACCTTGTCATTATTAAATGAAAAAAAAAATTGTAATATTTATTTCAGGTAAAGGAACAAATGCTCTAAATATTATAAATCAGTTTAGAGATTCAGATGAAATATCAGTTACAAATGTATACTCAAACAATAAAAACTCACCTTTTTTTAAAAGTCAGGATGATTCAAAAGTTAGTACTTCATGTTTCAGCAATGATCAGTTATCTTCTAGTGTATTTGAAGAATTAAAAACTATTGATCCTGATTTAATAGTTTTAGCTGGGTTTTTAAGAAAAATACCTGATACATACATAGATTATTTTGAAAATAAGATAATAAATATTCATCCATCGATTTTACCAAGTTATGGGGGGAAAGGAATGTATGGGTCAAAAATTCATAATAAAGTAATTGAAAATAATGAATCAGAAACAGGGATAACAATTCATTATGTTTCAAATCAATATGATTCTGGAGAGATAATATTTCAAAAAAAAATAATTATTGAAGACAATGACACGGCTAAATCAATAGAAGAAAAGATTCATATATTAGAATATGAATATTATCCTAAAGTCATTCAATCACTGCTAATCAAATGAGTAAGCTAATAAAAATTTATACAGATGGTTCGTCTATTGGAAATCCAGGGCCGGGTGGATATGGAATTGTGATGTTATCTGGAGATGGAGAATATAAAAAAGAGTTTAGCCAAGGCTTCAAGTTAACAACTAATAATAGAATGGAATTACTTGCTGTTATAATAGGCCTTGAAAATCTTAAACTTAAAAATTGTAATGTCAAAATATATACTGATTCTAAATATGTTTCAGATGCAGTAGAGAAAGGTTGGTTATTTGATTGGGAAAAAAAAGATTTTAAAAACAAAAAAAATCCAGATTTATGGAGAAGATTTTTAGAGATTTATAAGGATCATAAAATAAAATTCCAATGGATAAAAGGACATAATAATGATTTTTATAATGAAAGATGTGATTTTTTAGCTAATCTTGCAGCTAAGAACTCAAATCTATTAGAGGACAAAGGTTACACCATTAATTAAATTTAAAAAAATGTCAAAAAAATCTGTTTTAGTTGTAGCATCATTAGCTTATGATGGTATTGACACTATTGAAAATAAGGTAGATAATGTACTAGGTGGAGCAGGAACTTATATATGTTTATCACTTAAAAATTTTAGTAGTGAGTACTCAATCGTGTCTGTGGTTGGTAAAGATTTTAAGGAAGAGGATTTAAATCTTTTAGAAAATTGCGGTGTTGATATATCAGGAATAAAGATTGAAAAAAATAATAAGACATTTTATTGGAGTTGTATTTATACTAATAATTTTAAAGAAAGAATTACAACAAAGACTGAGCTTAATGTAATGGAAAATTTTAATCCAATAATTTCTAAAAATAAATCAAATCCAGATATTCTTCTACTTGGAAATCTTCATCCTGAAATTCAGCTATCTGCTATTAATCAATTAAACAACAAACCATCTGCGATAATTCTCGATACAATGAACTATTGGATAGAAAATTTCTGGGATACAGTAAAAGAGGTAATATCAAAAGTTGATATTATATCAATTAATGATGAGGAATCAGAGATGATAACAGGTCATAAAGACTTAATTAAGGCTGCAGAAGTCCTTCATAAAATGGGACCTAGATATGTCATAATAAAGAAAGGAAAAGATGGAGCGGAGTTATTTAATTATGAAAAAAGATATGTTGCAAATGCGTATGAAGTAGATAAAGTAATTGATCCGACAGGAGCTGGAGATTGCTTCATCGGAGGAATAACAGGTTATTTATCTCAATCATCTGAAGTCTCTTTTGAGTCTATTAAATCTGCAATTGATTATGGAACCTCATTAGCATCATTTAATGTTGAAAATATGGCAACCAAAAACTTGTTAAATTTGTCAATGTCTGATATTGAAAAAAGAATTAATAAATTAAAATAGGTGAGTGATCAATTAAAACATGAATGTGGAATTGCATTAGTTCATCTAAAAAAGCCACTCAACCATTACAAAGAAAAATATGGCTCCCATATGTATGGGATTGATAAGATGTTCTTAATGATGGAGAAGCAAAAGAATCGAGGCCAAGATGGTGCAGGATTTGCGAGTCTAAAGTTAGATTTAAAGCCTGGAGATAAATATTTTTTTAGAGTTAGGTCTTTTGATCAACAAGCTATTCATTCAGTATTTAAAAAAATTAATAAAAAAATAAATCAATTTTTGATATCTGAAAAAGTAAGTGATGATTCGGATGAATTTTTTAATAAGGCTCCCTTTATTGGCCAAGTCATGCTGGGTCATGTTAGGTACGGCACCTATGGAAAAAATTCTATAGAATATGTTCATCCTGTTATGCGACAAAATAATTGGATGAACAGAAATTTGATTCTAGCAGGAAATTTTAATATGACTAACAATGATGAATTGTTTGAAAGCCTTGTTAAATTAGGTCAACACCCAAGGGAACAATCTGATACAATAACAATAATGGAAAAGATAGGTCATTTCTTAGACACAGAAGTTATAGCTGGTTATAAAAAATTAAAAAGGAAAGGGATAGATAAGTCAGATATGCCACCATTAATTGAAAAGAATCTTGATATACAAAAAGTACTAAAAAAATCTTCAAAGAAATGGGATGGAGGATATGCAATAGCAGGAATGCTTGGGCACGGTGATTCTTTTGTTATGAGAGATCCTCACGGTATTAGGCCTGCATATTATTTTGAGGATGAAGAGTTAGTAGTTGTAGCCTCAGAGAGGCCAGCAATTCAAACAGTTTTTGATATATCATTTAAACAGATAAATGAGATTCCAAGAGGAAACGCCTTAATAATAAAAAAAGATGGAAAGACATCAATTAAAGAAATATTAAAACCTAAAATAAATAAATCATGTTCATTTGAAAGAATATATTTTTCAAGAGGATCTGATGCAGATATTTACAAGGAAAGAAAAATGTTAGGAAGTCTATTGATATCTCAAGTAGAGAAATCTATAAAAAAAGATTATTCAAATACTGTTTTTTCATTTATACCTAATACAGCAGAAACGTCATTTTATGGTTTAATAGAAAAAGCTAAGAAACATAATCCAAGAATTGAAAAAATAGCGATTAAAGATGCCAAATTAAGAACGTTTATCTCTGAAGATAAAGGAAGGGAAGATCTTGTTGCCCATGTTTATGATATCACCTACGGAGTTGTAAAAACATCAGATAATCTTGTAATCATTGATGACAGCATTGTTCGAGGAACTACTTTAAGAGAAAGTATTTTAAAAATGCTATTTAGGCTAAATCCAAAAAAAATAGTTGTAGTTTCGAGTGCTCCTCAAATTAGATATCCAGATTGCTATGGAATCGATATGGCTAAAATTGAAGATTTTATTGCATTTAAAGCAGCAATTGAACTCCACAAAGATTCTATGACATATGAGAAGATTATAGACTCTACATATAAAAAGTGTATTGAATCAAAAAAACTTGGAGTTTATAAGAAGAATCATGTTAAAGATTTTTACAAAGATTTTACAGCAGAACAAATTTCTTCAAAGATGTCGGAGATGTTGATGGATGTAGATTGTAATGTAGAGCTGGATATAATATTTCAAAAGGTTGAAAATCTTCATAAGGCATGTAAAAATCATAAGGGTGACTGGTATTTTACTGGAAACTATCCAACACCTGGTGGTAATAAGGTAGTAAATCAAGCCTTTATAAACTTTGTGGAAGGAAAGTCAGGAAGAGCTTATTAATCATTATAATTAAAAATAATTTCTAAATAAGTTTTATTTATAAAAAAAAATCTATAAATTGAGTTCACCTGAACATAAGTAGGTTAAGTTCATGGTAAGATTTGGGGCAAAAAAGGGGATTTATCCCCTTTTTTTATTTATTTATGAATCTGTTATTAACTTCATCCCAATTAATTACATTAAAAAATGCATTAATATAATCAGGTCTCCTGTTTTGATAATTTAAATAATAAGCATGCTCCCATACATCAAGACATAGAATTGGATTTCCACCACAACCATTTGGCATAAGAGGATTATCTTGATTAGCTGTTGAACATATTTCTAATTTACCGTCTGGATGTGCACATAACCAAGCCCACCCTGAACCAAATCTTGTAGCAGCTGCTTTACTAAATTCATCTTTAAAATTTTCAAATGAACCAAAATTTGAATTTATGGATTCACTTATTTCTCCACTAGGTTCTCCACCTCCATTAGGTCCCATAATTTCCCAGAAAAGATTATGATTATAGAAACCCCCACCGTTGTTTCTCAATCCTTTATTTTCAAGGTCTAAAGAGTTTAATATATCCTCAATACTCTTTCCTTCATTATCAGTACCTGATATAATGTTATTTAGGTTATTTGTGTAACCATTATGGTGTTTTCCATAATGAATTTCCATAGTTTTTGCATCTATGTTTGGTTCTAACGCGTCAAAAGCATAATTTAATTTAGGTAATTCGAAAGCCATAATTTTTTTATACAAAATTAGGATTATTTTATTAAGTTTCAACACTAAATATGAACTACTCATTTAAGATTATAAACTCGTCTGCAGGATCTGGTAAAACCTTCAAACTAGCAATTGAGTTTATATCAAAGCTATTGGTTACAGAAGATGATAATCACTTTAAATCGATGCTCGCTCTTACATTTACTAATAAGGCCTCTGCTGAGATGAAAGATAGAATTCTTTTATATCTATTGGATTTAAAGGAACAAAGAAATGATGTAATTAAAGAACTAGTATTAAAAAAAACAAGTTTAGATGAGTTATATGTTGTTAAAAGGTCAGCCAAAATTTTAGAAAAAATACTCTATAACTATTCAAATTTTAATGTAATAACAATCGATAGCTTTACAAATAACATTATCAGTAGTATTGATGAGTCTAATCATAATGAAGATTCATTAGTTGAGTTAGACTCCGACATATATATTGATTTAGCAATCGATGATTTAATTTCAGAAATAGATGGTAATGAAGAATTAAAAAACTTACTAATTGAATTTGCCAAGTTTAAAATTACCGTTAATAAAAGTTGGGATATTACATATGACTTAAAAGATTTTAGCGTTTTTATTGATAAAGAATCAAATAAAGATCAGATTGAGTATTTTAAAAAAATGGATAATAATCTATTATCTAAACTAAGAAAACAGATCTTAGATTTTAAGATTAAAAAGAAACATGAAATTATGTCTTTATTTGATCGAACACTAAATATGATTTATGAAAATGGTTTAGTCGATAGTGATTTTAGAGGAGGTTATTTTCCAAAATATCTTAAGTCACAATTAAATGATTATAAATTTATAATTAATGAATCTATAGAAAAATCTCTTACAGGTAAGTCAAATCTTTACAATAAAACTCTTGAAAAAATTAAAATTGAGAGAATTGAGTCAATCAGAAAAAATTTAATCAATAATTATCTTGAAATAAAGCAATTAGTATTAGAACTCTATAAAATTAATTCAACTCTACATTATCTTCCTTCCTTTTCTATTATTTCAAAACTTGAAGAAAAAATTCAAAAAATTCAAGATGAAAATGGCATTAGGTTAATTAGTAAGTTTAATAAACAACTTAATTTACTAATTCAACAAAACGATACACCATATATATATGAAAAATTAGGCTCAAGATTTACAGATTTTTATATAGATGAGTTCCAAGACACCTCTGAGCTTCAATGGAATAATTTAATCCCTTTAATTTCAAACTCTATTCATAGTGAGTCACATGATGGTTTAAAAGGTTCGCTTTTAATTGTAGGTGATCCAAAGCAATCAATATATAGATGGCGAGGAGGTAAGTTTAATCAGTTTATAAATCTAATTTATGGTCAGACAAATCCATTTCATTTCAAACCAGATATTGAGAAAATAGATTCTAACTATAGAAGCTCAAGAGAAATTATAAATTTTAATTCTGATTTTTTTACTTATTTATCAAACCATTTAGAGCTAGATATATATGACTCAGATGATTTAAATTTTAAACAAGAATCATATAAAAAAGAAGTTGGTCATGTATCTATAACTTCTTGTGAAAGTGAAATATTTTATTCAAAAATTGAAAACGAAATCTTGGACATTTTGGATAGAGGTTATGAACCAAATGAAATAGCTATTCTTGTAAGATTTAATAAACATGCCAAGGATTTAATAGAAAACATTAATAGTCCAAAATTCAATTTAATATCAAGTGAGGTTTTACAAATAACAAGTTCAAAGAAAATTCAATTTCTTATATCAATACTCAAATTAAGTAAATCTAAAAATGACTATTCAGAAAGAAAGCGAGTGATAGATTTTTTATTTAAACATAATTATTTTGGCAATAACTATGAAAATTTAAACAAGTGTTTTCATATTAATCTTTCAAGAACTGATATAATTGATTTTTTTAGAAATATTTCAAATCAAAAGTTTGATTTTAAATATTTTACTTCGCTAAATATTTTAGATGCAGTCAAATACTGTATAGACAATTTCCATATTAATATTAATGATGCATATTTATATGCTTTTATAGATAATATCTTTGAATTTATTGAATCACATGATGACTCAATAAGTTCATATATCGAATATTGGGAAAAAAAATCAGATAGTATTCATCTAAATATTCCGGAACACAGAGATTCAATAGTTATATCAACCATTCATAAAGCTAAGGGTCTTGAGTTCCCTTTTGTAATTGTGCCAATCTATAATGACAGAATTAATGACAATAGAAATTCAGATCCAATATGGTTATATGAACCATTTAAAAGTTTTGATAGTCTAAAGTGGACATTAGTCCCAAAATCACAAAACTTAATTCATATGGGAGATAATGCTAAAGAAATTTATGAAAGTAGTGAGCTTAACATCAAATTAGATACAATTAATCTATTATATGTAGCTTTTTCAAGGGCAGAAAGTGAGCTCAGTGTTATTTCCAAAAAAGATAATTTAAATAACAATTCACTTTCGTCAATCATACACGATTTTCTTGAATATAAAAAAGCAACGGAGGAATATAAAATTGGGCAAAAAACAATTAAAAAAAATGACCAAAACAAAATTGAGTCTAGTAATACTGAAAATAAAAAAATTAATATTATTTCAGCTTTAAAGAATTTAAGTCAAGCAGAATATATATCAGAACTACTTTCAAAAGTATTTGCTAAAGATAAGTCCTCTAAGGTTTACATATTTTTTCCAAATCCAGATTTAATTAAATTAATTAAGCTTTTCGATGATGAATTAAATATAGAATTATGTAATTCATCACATCTCTTCAATACAAAGATTTTAGACTATGATCATGCCTTGTTCCCAAACATGAATGAAGGATTATTTCCTTTCATAAAATTAAATGATTCTTGTATATCGGATTCTGAAAAAAAGAAATTTGAAAGCTTATCGCAAAATGAACAAGAAAAAAAGATCTCAGATATATTTTATAGAATAATAAATAAGGCTAAACAAGTTCACTTAATTTATGATTCAAGCATAAATTCTTTTGGGAGTGGAGAAGAAAGTAGGTTTGTTAAGCAAATTAAAATGTTAAGTTCTGGATTGACATTCATAAATAAAAAAGTGATTCAACAAAATCTAATTATATCTGAAGATGAAGAAGTAAAAATTGTTAAGGACGATTTAATTTCCAAAAAAATTGAAAGCATATTGTCAGAGGGAGTATCCGCATCTTCATTGTCACTTTTTATCAAGAACCCATATTTATTCTATGAACAAAAAATACTTGGAGTAGATAATAAAGATGAATCAAAATACCTAAACTATATGGATCAAGGTACCCTTATCCATAGAGTAATTGAAAAACTCTACAAACCTTTTATCGGTAAAAATCTTGATGTTAGTGATATTAATTTTATGAAAAATCAATTACAAAATGAATCACGCAACACATTTACTGAACTCTATTCAAAGGAGCCGACAGGGAAAAATTTAATATTTATTGAGGTTGTAAAAGAGTATATTGAGAACACACTTAATTTCGAGTTAGACCAAATAAAAAATCAAAATGCTAGGATCAAAATAATCTCTTTAGAAAAGAAACTGGAATATAATTTGAAGATAAAAAATCAAAATATAAAGCTTAAAGGTATAATTGACAGAATTGATATGTTCAATGATGGAGTTAGAATAATTGACTATAAATCTGGTAATGTTAATTCAGGAGTATTAGATATTAGAAATATTGATAAAGTAAAAATAGACCATAAATATTCATATCTACTACAGTTACTTTTTTATAAATATTTG
Source organism: uncultured Bacteroidota bacterium (assembly GCA_902593165.1). Taxonomy (GTDB): domain Bacteria; phylum Bacteroidota; class Bacteroidia; order Flavobacteriales; family Flavobacteriaceae; genus Marisimplicoccus. The sequence goes on from CACJHI010000001.1 coordinate 73,963, forward strand.
TTTGGATTGAATGATAAAAACATTCAGATAAAAGAAATAGGAATATGTTCACTCAAGAAAAGAAACTTACCATTTGAATTTATAAAAAATCAAGCTATTTTATCAGTAGAAGAAATTCAAATGATTATTTCAGACATAATAATTGATATAATGCAGACAGATGAATTTATTGATTCGGGTAATCCTTTATAACTTCACTAGATACAATTTTTCCTGATATTAAAGATGGAGGCACTCCAGGACCTGGAACAGTTAGCTGTCCAGTAAAATATAGTCCCTTTATTTTCTTGCTTTTCATCTTTGGTTTAAAGATTGAGGTTTGAAATAATGTGTTTGCTAACCCATAAGCATTTCCTTTGTATGAGTTATAATCATCCATAAAGTCTTTAACACAAAATGATTTTTTAAAGATTATATTATCACTTATTTTTTCGCCTGAGATATCCTCTATCCTTTTTAGAACAATATTTAAATATTTTTCTCTTATTTCTTCTTTATCTTCTAGGTCTGGAGCAATGGGAATTAGTATAAAACAATTTTCACAGCCATCTGGTGCCATACTTTTATCACTTAATGAAGGGAAATTCAGATAGAAAAGTGGAGATTCAGGCCATTTTGGATTATCATATATTTCAGAAGCATGTTTATTAAAGTCAACATCAAAGAACAAATTATGATGAGGTAATTTTTTTACTTTTTTATTTAAGCCTATGTAAAATAGAAGTGAAGAAGGTGCAAAAACTTTTTTATCCCAAAATGAATCATCATAATTTTTTAAATGATTAGGAATTAGTTTCTCGGTGTGATTATAATCAGCTCCACTAATAACAATATCTGCAGGAAATTCTTTGCCACTTGAAATGACACCTTTAATTCTTTTATTACTAACCATTATCTCATCTACATTTTGATCTGATTTAAAATTTACTCCTTTTTCTTTTGCAAGTTTAATCATTGACTCAACAACTTTATACATACCTCCTTTTTCTGGGAACCAGGTACCCAGGCCTAAATCTGCATGATTCATTATATTATAAAAAGCAGGAGTGTTTTCTGGTTTAGCACCAAGAAATAAAACAGGGAATTCCATTATTTGACGTAGCTTCTTATTTTTAAAATATCTACTAACCTCTGATTTAATATTAGTTGTAAAGTATCTCAACCTTTTGATAGTTCCAGGAGTAACTAATTCTAGAATTGATTTCCCAGGTTTATAAACTACCTTTTCCATAGCAACAGAATAATTATTCTTAGCCTCAGCCATAAATTTTAAAAGATTTTTTGAAGCGCCTTTTTCAATCTTTTCAAACGTTTCACTTATTTTTTCAAGGCTATCTTCAATCTCTATGTAATCATTTTTTCCAAAATAAACTCTGTAAGCTGGATCTAATTTTTTCAAATTATAGAAGTCACTAACAGACTTGTCAAAGTCATTAAAATATTTTTCAAAAACATCTGGCATCCAATACCATGATGGCCCCATATCAAAGGTAAATCCCTCTGCTTTAAACTTTCTAGCACGTCCACCAAACGAGTTATTCTTTTCAAGTATTGTTACATCATATCCACTATCAGCAAGATATGTTGCTGCTGAAATTGAAGAAAACCCAGAACCAATAATTATAATTTTTTTAGTCATTTTTAGTAGTCATGTAGTCATAAAAAATAGAACCTAAAACTACTATCATAGAGAGAATAACTATAAATACAACAAACGATTTACTCATATTTAAAATATTGAATGATAAAAGTATAAAATATCGTAGATTTAGTTCAATTATGACAGTCTTTTTAGATAAGAAATATTTATTTATAATAATATTATTTATATCGTGTAATCAAACACCAGAGAATAAGACTGAAGAAGTCTCAGAAACAAAAGGATCCCTAGAGGCAATTTATGAAATTCCAATTAAGCTTAATGAAGATTTTATTTCTAATTATAATCTAGATGATTGGTCTGAATTTAAATTCTTAGAGTCATATATTTTTGTCCTTGCTAATTCAATTTCTGGATACCTTGAAAATGATGCTACTTACCTAGATGAAACCTTAAATTCACTAAGTAGATATTCATCAGATATATCCAAGTCAGAATTCCAACTTTATAATAATAGACCTGAAATAAAGGGAAGATTTAAGTTGCTAAATATCCAGATCCAAAAGACAAAATTAAATTTAAATGATTGGAGTAAAGAGAAAGGGCTTGAGGAATTAAATAAAATATTTATTTTTTTTAACTATTCAATCAATACAATTAAATCAATTTTAGAGGATAGTATAATTAGTTGATTCCCTTATTTAGTTTACTTTTTTGAAACTCAATCTCAGAGTCTTCGATTCTTCTAAATAACATCTCTTTATTATTTATTTTAAAATCAAAATCTATATGATCATTAAGATTATCCAGATCTTTCCAATGAACTTCTTTCAATCCAATCATATCCTTCAGTTTTTTAGAAGTAAAAGGAATAAATGGTTCAGATATAACAGCTAAATATGAAACAATTACAAAGGATACATTAAGAATTTCTTCCACTCTTTTGGGATTATCATTTTTAATTTTCCAAGGTTCATTATCTGCAAGATATTTGTTACCTAGTCTTGCAATATTCATAAGATCCTTAAGTGCTTCTCTAAATTTAAAATTATCCAATGAGATCATTAATTGATTCTTAAAACTTATTACCTCTTTTAAAACTTCTTGGTCATTTGTATCTGTTGAGTTGGATTTTGGGATATTTCCATCATAATATTTATCAATTAATGATAAGACTCTGTTAGTAAAATTTCCATATATAGAAACTAATTCACTATTATTTCTTGTCTGAAACTCCTTCCAGGTAAAGTCATTATCCTTTGTCTCAGGACAGGTAGCTGTTAAAACATATCTTAAAACATCCTGCATATTTGGAAACTCCACTAAATATTCATGTAACCAAACTGCCCAGTTTTTTGATGTAGATATTTTATCTCCCTCTAGGTTAAGAAATTCATTAGCTGGAACATTTTTAGGTAGAATAAAATCCCCAAACATTTTTAACATAATTGGAAATATTATACAGTGGAACACAATATTATCTTTACCTATAAAATGAATTAAATTCGAATCAGGATTTTTCCAATAATGTTCCCAATCTTTATTATTTTTTAGTGCCCATTCCTTGGTAGATGATATATAGCCAATAGGTGCTTCAAACCAAACATAGAGAACTTTACCATCATCACCATCAACTTCAATCGGAATACCCCAGTCTAAATCTCTAGTTACAGCTCTTGGTTTAAGTCCATTATCTAGCCATGATTTAACTTGTCCGATAACATTAGCTTTCCAAATGTCTTTATTATCTATAGTGATCCAATCTCTTAAGAAATCTTCAAACTCATTTAGCTTTATATAATAGTGTTTTGTATTTCTTAAAACAGGAATAGAATCTGAAATTGTAGATTTAGGATTCTTCAATTCTTCAGGACTTAATGCTGAACCACATTTCTCACATTGATCTCCATAAGCTCCTGCTGAACCACACACAGGACAATCACCGGTAATATATCTATCAGCTAAAAATTGATTTTCATTTACATCAAAAAATTGCTCAGACTCTATTAATGAAAACAGATCCTTTTCTTTTAGTAAATTAAATAAATCTATTGATGTTTCGTGATGAATTTTTTTTGATGTTCTGGAATAATTGTCAAATGAAATACCAAATTCTTGGAAAGATGATTTAATCATTTCATCATATTTGTCAATTAATTCTTTTGGACTTATGGATGCTTTTTTTGAAGCTAATGATATAGCTACACCATGCTCGTCACTTCCACAAATAAATGCAACATCATTTTCAGTCAATCTCTTATATCTTGCATATATATCAGCAGGTATATATACACCTGCTAAATGTCCAATATGAATAGGTCCATTTGCATAAGGTAAAGCAGCAGTAATCGTAAAAGTTTCCTTACTTTTTTTCATTAAAAACTATTAATAACTATTCAAAACCAATCCAAGATAAAATATTAAATTAGTAATTGAAACTATTCCTAAATGTTTTTAATTTTTGATACTGAAACTACCGGTTTACCAAAAAAATGGAGTGCTCCATTAACTGATTTTGATAATTGGCCAAGAGCAATTCAAGTTGCATGGCAGGTTCATGATTTGTCTGGAAAATGTATTTCTAATCAAAGTTATATTGTTTATCCTGATGGGTTCTCAATTCCATATGACTCAGAAAAAATTCATGGAATTTCAACACAACTAGGAAAAAAGATTGGAGTAGAAATTAGTTTTGTCCTGGATAAATTTCATGAAGACTTAGAAAGATCAAAATTTATATGTGGTCATAACTTAAACTTTGATGAAAAAATTCTAGGTTCCGAATACTTAAGATCCAAAGGAACTAATCCTCTTCAAGACTTCCCAAAAATTGACACATGTACTGAAGAAACAGCTGGAATATGTATGCTAACTGGAGGACGAGGGAGAAAATTTAAGTTACCTACCCTTATGGAACTTTACAAGCATCTATTTAATGAAAAATTTGAGTCTGCTCATAATGCATCTGCTGATGTTGAAGCAACAGCACTATGTTTATTCAAATTATTAAAAGAGAGAAAAATTCATCCAAGTTCTCTTGTAAATAATAATGAAATTTTAGATGAGCTAACCAAGCTTGATCTCTCAAAAGTAATCGTTCCAGATATTAATCATATAGACTTATTTGAGGAGTCTAGAAAATTAAAAATAAATCAAAATGTTGAAAAAAATGAAGAACATGTAAAAGCTGAAATCAATAAACAGGAATTTAAATTTGGTCATCTTCACTCATATACTCAATTTTCAATACTTCAATCAACTTCAAAAATATCAGATTTATTAAAATACTCAATTGAATATTCTCATGATGCAATAGCTATTACTGATAAATCAAATCTGATGGGCGCTTTTCATTTTATCAAAACTCTAAAAAGTTACAATGAAAATCTGACTGAAGGACAAAAATATATTAAGCCAATAGTTGGTTGTGAATTAAACATTTGTGATAATCATTTAGATAAATCTAATAGAGATGATGGTTATCAAATGATCTTTTTGGCCAAAAATAAGAATGGTTTTAGAAACTTATCAAAACTAAGTTCAATAGCAAATATTGATGGATTTTATTACTTACCCAGAATTGATAAAAAAGTCCTTGAAGAATATTCTGAGGATATTATAGTACTCTCAGGTGGATTAAGAGGAGAGATATCATCTAAGATTTTGAATCAAGGAGAAGAAAAGGCTGAAGAATCATTAAGTTGGTGGAAGGATACATTTGGATCAGATTTTTATTTGGAGATTCAAAGACATAATCAGGAGAATGAAGATTATATAATACCAATTATTAAAGAGTTTAGCTCCAAATACGACATAAAAATTATAGCTACTAATAACACCTTTTACACTACAAAGACAGAAGCTAATGCTCATGATATATTACTATGTGTTAGAGATGGTGAAAAGCAGTCAGTACCAATTGGAAAAGGAAGAGGTTTTAGATATGGACTACCTAATGAGGAATATTGGTATAAGTCAAAAGATGAAATGTTTGAATTATTCAAAGATATCCCTAATAGCATCTATAATATATCCGAGATAATAGATAAAGTCGAACCATTTGAACTAGCAAGAGAAGTACTACTTCCAGACTTTAAAATTCCCAAAAAATTTGTTCAAGATAATGACTTCGATAACCAGAAAGGTCAAAATCTTTATTTGAGACATCTAACTCTTGAGGGAGTAAAATCAAAATATAAAGAAATAGACAAAGATCTACAAGAAAGAATAGATTTTGAACTTGATGTAATTTCTAAAACAGGTTATCCAGGATATTTTCTAATTGTTCAGGACTTTATTAGCGCTGCAAGAGAGATGGGGGTATCTGTTGGACCAGGAAGAGGATCAGCAGCAGGTTCTGTTGTTGCATATGCTCTTGGTATAACGAGTATTGACCCAATAAAGTATAACCTTCTCTTTGAGAGATTCCTAAACCCCGATAGAGTTAGCTTGCCTGATATTGATATAGACTTTGATGATGAAGGAAGAAATAAAGTAATAGAATATGTTGTAAATAAATATGGCTCTCAACAAGTTGCTCAAATAATAACATACGGAAGGATGGCTGCTAAGTCATCAATAAGAGATACAGGGAGAGTACTTGACCTGTCATTATCTGAAGTTGATAGGATATCTAAATTAGTTCCAAACATGAAGTTAGGTGAGATTTTTTCAAAAAAAGAGATAGACTTAAAATCTGAGCTAAGAACTGATGAGTTTAGTAGAGTTAGTGAATTAAAAAAATTATATAATTCAAAAGATCTATCTGCTCAGACTCTCAAACAAGCTAGTCTATTAGAGGGTTCTCTCAGAAATACTGGTATTCATGCATGTGGAGTAATTATTACACCAAGTGATATCTCAGAATTTGTACCCATTACCAAAGCTAAAGATTCAGATTTTTATGTTACTCAATTTGATAATTCAGTTGTTGAAGATGCGGGATTACTTAAAATGGATTTCTTAGGTTTAAAGACACTAACCATTATTAAAGATACTGTAAAGCTTATCAAATATAAGTATGATAAACAGCTATATCCAGAAGACTTTCCATTAGATGATAAAAAAACATATGAACTCTTTCAAAGAGGTGAAACAGTAGGAATTTTTCAATATGAATCACTTGGAATGCAAAAGTATTTAAAAGACTTAAAGCCTTCCAATTTTAATGATTTAATAGCTATGAATGCTCTATACAGGCCTGGACCTCTAGAGTATATTCCATCATTTATATCAAGAAAAAATGGATCTGAACCTATTGCATATGATATACCAGAGATGGAGGAATTTTTAAATGAAACATATGGAATAACTGTTTATCAGGAGCAGGTTATGTCTCTATCTCAGAAAATATCAGGTTTCTCAAAAGGTGAAGCTGACTTATTAAGGAAAGCCATGGGAAAAAAAATATTTTCTTTAATTGAAAAATTGAAGCCAAAATTTATGACAGGTGGACAAGAGAATGGTCATAGTGTTGAAATACTTGAAAAAATATGGAAAGACTGGGAGGCTTTTGCATCTTATGCATTTAATAAATCACATTCCACATGTTATGCCTTAATAGGATACCAAACAGCATATCTAAAAGCAAACTATCCTTCAGAATATATGGCTGCTGTTCTGTCAAATAACATGAATGATATAAAACAAGTTACCTTTTTTATGGAAGAATGTAAAAGAATGGGAGTTACAGTATTAGGCCCTGATATTAACGAATCATTCTATAAGTTTAATGTCAATGAAGATAAGGCAATTCGATTTGGGATGGGAGCTATTAAAGGAGTAGGAAAAGGTGCTGTTGAAACAATCGTGAAGAATAGAAAAGATGGATCATATAAAGATATATATGATTTTGCCAAAAGAATTGATCTTAGACTAGCAAATAAAAAAACTTTTGAAAATCTAGTATTAGCAGGAGGTTTAGATTCATTTAATAATAAAAGAGCACAATATTTCCATGTGGATACAGATGGTTTAACTTTTCTGGAAAAAGCTATAAAACATGGAGCAAAACATCAAGAACTATTAAATTCATCTCAGATTAGTATGTTCGAGGATGGCGCAATTGATAGCCAATTAGACTTGACAATGCCTGATTGTGATGAATGGATTAATCTAGAAAGATTAAAAAAAGAAAGAGAAGTCGTAGGGATATATATATCTGCACATCCTCTAGATGATTATATAAGAGAGATAAATAATTTTACTTCAACAGGACTCTCATCTTTAAATGATTTAAGCCTTATAATTAATAAAGACATATATGTAGCTGGGATTATTAATGAAGTTGAACATCTACTAACAAAAACAGGAAATGGATTTGCAGTTTTCTCATTTGAAGACTTTAATGATCAATATCAATTTAGAATTTTTGGAGAGGATTATCTTAAATACAAGCATCTCTTAGTTGAGAATAAGATATTAAGACTTAGAATCTCAGTTAGGGAAGGTTGGGTTAATAGAGAAACAGGGAGAGTAGGTGACCCAAGAATTCAATTTTTGAACATGGAATTATTAGATGGAATTATTGACTCAAGTTCAAAAAAAATAACTCTTAAAATAGATTCTACTTCTTTAAATTTAGATGAAGTTCAAAAACTAAAAAAAACATTATCAAAGCACAAAGGTTCAAAGCCAGTTTACTTTGATATTATTGATCCAAAAAATGAATTTAAATTAAATATGATATCAGAACAGGCCAGAGTCTCAATTACCAAAGAACTTTTAGTATCTCTTGAAAAAGATGAGTTCATATATAAGCTTAATTGATATTCTCACAAGAGTCATAAATTGAATTCAAACTACTATTCTCTATTAAATATTTTTCAGCTTCTTGTTTGCTCTCAAATCTATTAACTAAAACTCTTAGGGTACAACTGCAATATCTATTTGATTGGTTTAGACTTAATTCATTAAAGTCTAATGAATAATTTACACACTCTTTAAATATTAATTCTTTTTCTTCTTGAGTCCAATTGGATTTTTTTACCTGATTTGTGTTACAAGAGATAAAACAAATCATTGAAAGAATTGAAAGTATAATTTTCATTAGTCTAAATTAATTTAAAAATTTTGAATTTTCTTTTTTAAAAAAATGAGTGTTGAAATAAATTATATTAAATTTGAACTGCAAAAAACTAATAATATGGCACTAGAATTAAATGATTCAATATTTGAAGAAAAAGTATTAAAATCTGATAAACCTGTTCTTGTTGATTTTTGGGCAGAGTGGTGTGGACCTTGCAGAATGGTAGGTCCAATTATTGATGAATTAAGTAAAGACTTTGAGGGTAAAGCAGTAGTTGGTAAAATTGATGTTGATGCAAACCAAGAGTTTGCAGCTAAGTATGGAGTTAGGAATATACCAACTGTTCTTCTATTCAAGGATGGAGAGCTTGTATCTAGACAAGTAGGTGTAGCTCCTAAAAAAACATATGAGGATGCAATTAATGCAGCTTTATAACTCAAAATAATTATATTTGCAACCGTTTTTGGTCTGGTAGTTCAGTTGGTTAGAATATCTGCCTGTCACGCAGGGGGTCGCGGGTTCGAGTCCCGTCCAGACCGCAACATATAAACCCTCTATAAAGAGGGTTTTCTTTTTTATTATATTGTCAGAGTGAAAAAAGCTTTAATTCTAATATTCATATGCACAAATGTTTACTCTCAAATTTCGAGTAAAAAGATTGACAGATGGGTTTCTAAAAATGAAAATTTAAAAAATTCGATTGTCTCGATTGCAGTTAAACAATTAGACAAGAAAAAAAAGATTTCGGGAATTAACATAAACACCTTTATGACTCCGGCATCAAATACAAAAATTTTAACTGTTTTTGGTTCAATAAGTGCTGGTGACACTATCCCTTCAATTAAATATAGAATTTCTAATGACACATTAAGAATTTCACCAACTGGGTATCCTTTTATTGCACATCCAAAATATGATGATGCAGATCTTGAAAAATTTATAAAGTCCTTTAGCCATATTGTATATCATAAACCTAGTTCTGATATAGATAAATATGGTCCAGCTTGGGCATGGGATGATTTTAAATATTATTATCAAGCTGAAAGATCAGAAATGCCGATTTATGGAAATGTAATACAAATTGTTAAACTACCTAATGACTCTATAAAAGTATCCCCTGATATTTTCAAAATGAAGTTGAATATGGAGCAGAAAGAAAAAGTATCTAGAGATGATAAAGAGAACAATTTCTTTATTAACCCTTCTTTGATAAAAGTTGGCGATACAATTTATCATCCATTTGTTACATCAAGGAAAAATACAATCAATCTACTTAAAGAGTTTTTTAACACCCCAGTTAGCTTTGATGAAGAAGGTTTAAATAATTATAAAATATGGAATAGTACTGTAAAGGCTAAGATATACTCTGCTATATTAAAAGACTCTGATAATTTGGTTTCTGAAAGCTTGGCTGCAAACGTATCTCTTCGTTATAATGATACTGTATCCGTAGAAAAAGGTCTTAAAAAAATACTAGATAATTTAGATAATAATAAAATACAGTTATATGATGGCTCTGGACTTTCAAGATATAATTTGACTCAGCCATCATCAATAGTTTCATCTTTAGAAAAGATAGAATACTATTATGATTTTGAAACAATCAAAGAAATTTTTCCTAATAATTATATTATAACTGATACTGAGGCTTTTGTCTGGGGTAAAACAGGAACATTAAAAAATAATCATAACTATTCTGGATACTTGACTACAGATAAAGGAAAACGATATGTCTTTAGCATTATGATTAATCATTTTACAGAAGATTTAGATAAAATCAAGAGTGCTATCGCGGACTTTTTAATCTTCTTAAAGACAAGTTGATAAAAATCATTACATTTGCACGTTGTGTGTTGCTAAGGCAACTAAATAAGCTTTCCAATTGGAGGGCTTTTTTTTTAGTCTTCGATCAAAGGTCTCTCTAGACTTTCGCTCTCAATACCAATGCTAGCTCTATTTGAAGTTAGCTTAGTGATATCTTTGTCAATTTTTTTAAACTCTTTACTACTAACATTATAATGATTAACTACAGTACCGAGACTATTACCCAACTTTTCATGATAAGTTAAATATGCTTTTAAATGATTTCCTAGTTTTTCAATATTCATCTGAATCTCTTGAATAGACTCTTCAACTTTCATGTTATTTAATGCCTTACTAGTAACTTGAAGCATTGGGAATAAACTCATCGGAGATACTATCATTACCTTTTTTTGATATGCATATGAAACGAGATCTCTTTGGTTAATTTTTAGCGATCCAACTTTGTTATTTAGTAAGTCTTGATATAGCCCATCAGCAGGAATAAACATATAAGCATAATCTACCGTACCCTCATTAGGTCTAATATATTTTGAGGTTTCATCAATCCTATTTTTTATATCATTTTTAAATTTTTTCTCAAGATCACTTAACCTATCCGTATCTGTTTCGTCACTTTCAATCATTTTATTATAATTATCCAAAGAGAATTTTGCATCAATAGGTATGATAAACTCACCAACTTTAATTATTGCATCAACAGCTTCATTATTACTAAATGAATATTGCATCTGAAACAATTCAGGAGGCAAAACATTTGCTAGTAAGTTTTCTAATTGAATCTCACCTAATATCCCCCTTTGCTTTTGATTTCCTAGAATTTTTTCAAGGGTTTTCATCTGATTTGCAAATGTTAATACTTGCTCATTAGTTCCTTTAATTTTTTCAAGTTCTTTAGTAACCTTCTCTAAAGTATCAGACATATTTTTTTGATCTTGCTTTGAATCTTTAATTTGATCTGCTAGATTTTTTGCAGACTCTAGCTTAAACGCATCTACCAAATTATCAAGCTTAGATTCAATCTCCTTATTCCTTTCCTCAGAGTTAGACTCAATCTGTTTTTTAATAAAAAAATAAAGTCCAAAGAGAGAACCAATTAGTACTATTATTACTAGTAAATATTCCATTAATTAAATTTAATCAAAACACAGTTATTTCTTAGATAATTATAAAAAAAAACCCTCAACATGTGAGGGTTTTTTTAATTGTATGTTAATTTATTTAGGAGCAGATTCTGGTTGATAATCATAATAACCTGCCATAGGATACATTACATGTGCATAAATAGTACCTCCAAACATTACATAAGGCGCACCTGATGTAAAGTCAGTAGTCATGCCATCTAATGATGAAGGATCAGCAGGCATTCTCATTAAATGTGGTCCTGACTCTATCCATTGACCCTCAGCTGAATCTTCTTTCATCATTACCCCAGCCATAGTATTGTCTTCTCCCATGTCTCCGTGAAGCATCCATGCATATCCATCTTTATCCATTACTGGAGTTTCTCCAGCAAAGTATGCACCGATCCATTTAAATACCTCTGAATCACCACATAGAGGCATAGCTTCATGTGCATCAACCCATCCATTTTCAGGGTCAGACTGTCCTCTTGGGTTAGCAGGTAAGCAAGTCCATCCATTTGTGCCTTCCCTTAAAAGATTACCCCCCATGTCTGGTGGACCGTCAAATACAGTTGCATCAGCAGCTATATAATCTGGAGCAGCTGTTGAATAAGCCCAGATTTGCCACTCTGCAGATGTATGAGGACCTTCAGGCTCTCCATTATTTGTTTGATTTTCCGCTGGCATATTACAGCCTGTAATTAAAGCCAGTGATAAGATTGTATATATATATTTCATGATAGATTAATTTATTATAAATCTACAGAAAAAGCGCTAACATCCCAAAAAATAAAAAATGAACGACTAAAATATTCGTAGATACTACGAATTCTTTATTACTATCAGACTGATATATTAAGTGGAAAAAAAATGAGAAAACAAACCACCATAAATAATTTGATAATGGAACAGGATGAATTGTAAATTCCCAATAATCAAGCTTAGGAGCACTAATCTCAATTAGGAGATCTAACAGAATCATTAAAATTGAACCAAATAATACCTTGCTAAGTTTTGACTTTGGAAATAATCTATGAGCAAAGTTACCAGTTAGAACTATTAATAGAACCCAATTAAAACCTATTACTAGAGGTACTCCAAAAAATTTTATACCAAGATTATTTCCGTATTGATACTCACCAAAAAAAAAGGAATAATTTACTCCGATAATTTCAACAATTAACCCTAACAAGAAAATAAGAGACAACTTTATTAAAAACTTTTTATCAGAGTTGTTATTTACTATTAATAATAAGAGTGTAAGAGTTAAAACATATGGAGAAGATGAAAGAAAAAAATCTTTCTCATCGGATAACATTCCGAAAAAACCACTAATATTTATAAGCCAAATAATAAAAATTGAAATATTTTTCAATTCGTTATTATCAAGTAATTTTAACATATTAGTCAAGTATATAGATTTAGGAATTGTAATATACAAAAAAACCCTACTTAGTAGGGTTTTTGTGGTACCACCAGGAATCGAACCAGGGACACAAGGATTTTCAGTCCTTTGCTCTACCAACTGAGCTATGGTACCAAAAAGCAAAGGCAAATATATTAATTTTAAACAAAGCTGTATTCAAATGTTTCTGTAATTTTATAAAAAATGTAGTATGAACCTGGTGATTGATATAGGAAATACTTTGGTTAAAGTTTATTTATTTGAAAATGATGAAATTATTTCAAAAAAAACTTTAGATGAGATGTCTATTATCTCATATGTTAAGTCTCTTTCAAAAGATTATGAAATCAAAAACATTATTTGCTCAACTGTAACCAAAAGTTACAGGACCGAATTGAACGGGCTAAATGAATATATAAATTACTGTGAATTATCAGATAAGGACCTTAAAATTCCTTTTCATAATAACTACAAAACAAAAACTTCTTTAGGTCAAGATAGAATTGGATTAGTTTCAGCTGCATATTTTAAACTTCCAAGCGAAAACACGTTAGTGGTTGATATGGGAACATGTATTACTTATGATTTCATTGACTCCAAAAATATATATCATGGAGGGGCTATTTCTCCAGGAATTAATATGAGATATAAAAGCCTTTCAGAGTTTACATCAAATTTACCTTTGCTTGAATTTAATGATGAAAATAAAATAATAGGGTCTACTACAGATGAGTCAATTCACATTGGAGTTTTAACAGGAATTATTGGAGAAATTAATCAATATATAAATCGTTTAGAACAAAAATATTTAAAGCTTAATATCATTATCACAGGAGGTGATTCTACCTTTTTGCTTAATAAGATAAAAAATGCAATCTTTGCGGACCAAGACTTTTTAGCAATAGGTCTAAACAATATTTTAAAATATAATGAAGAGCATTAAAAACTACTTATTAGTAATATTAATATTTTCATGTTTCTCTGTTTTTTCCCAGACAAATACTGGCTCTCCATATTCTTTGAATGAATTAGGGGAAATAAATTTTACAGGGAATGTATCTTATCAATCAATGGGGGGAATAGATTCATCAATTGACTCAATTGAGTTCAATATTAATAACCCATCATCTTTAGCCAAAATAAAAACAACCAACTATTTAATAGGTACTTTTTATAAGTCTTCAAGCATTTCAAACAGTTTATTAAAAGAAAATATAAAAACATCTAATATTAACTATATAGCAATTGGTATTCCAGTGAAAAACTTTGGTTTTGGATTTGGTGTTCTTCCATACTCATCAGTTGGATTTAATCTACAAACTACAGAGGAGTATAATGATGACAATTCTATAAGCTCAAGACTTTTTGGTGCAGAGGGAAATATTAACAAGGCATTTTTATCAGTTGGTATACCTTTTTTAAAATACTTTTCACTTGGAGCTAGTGCAAACTATAACTTTGGAAAATTTAATTACGAGAAATTTAACTTGATGAATGGTGTAAATTATGGGGTTTTTTCTAATAGTAGTTCTGAAATCACAGGATTTACCTACAACTTCTCATCAAATGTGTTAATCCCATTAAAAAATGATTTATCGTTAAGCCTACTATTTAGTCTCTACCCAGAAGGTGAGCTAGATTCCTATAATATTGAGTCATTATATACATCAAATGCATCCTCAATTTCACTTGAATCTCTAGGGGATTTTGTAGATATTGACCTTGATGCTAGAGGATTAGAAAATACTAAACTTCCAGTGCCAAAAAAGTCAATTTATTCAATTGGATTAGAAAAGAAAAATTCATGGTTTATTGGTGCCCAATATGAAAATAAATTATCCTCAGGATTCGAAAATGTTTTCTTAGATATAAGAAATGTATCCTACAGAGATGCAAATTCTATATCATTTGGTGGGTATTTTATTCCAGATAGCTCATCTTTAGTTAGTTACTGGAAAAGAGTAAAATATAGATTTGGAATTAAAAATGATAAAAAAAGTATTATTGTAAATAATTTGCCTATAAATCAATTTAGTTTAAATTTGGGACTTGGTTTACCAATAGCAGGGCTTTCAAAAGCAAATCTTGGCCTTGAAATAGGTAAAATTGGAAATGATGATTTGATAAAAGAAAACTATTTTTCTTTGAAATTAGGTCTCTCATTAAATGATGTTTGGTTTATTAAAAGAAAGTATAATTAGATTTAAACTTTATGAATAACGTTAAGTTTTTTAGAAATTTATTTTTAATATTATTTACAACACCTTTGTTCTCTCAGCTAAGTTCAGATGAGTGTTTAGAGCAATTATCTATTTTTGCAGAATCGGCAAAAATTAAAAATTATCAGGCTGCATATGAACCATGGAAAACAGTCTTGGATAATTGTCCGACATTAAGTCTTGCTACTTATCAATATGGAGAGATAATACTTAAGGACTTTGTTAAGAAATCTGAATCTGAAGAGGATAAATCTAAATATTTAAATGATTTATTGTCTTTATATGATCAGTGGGCTGAAAACTTTCCTGAAAGAAAAGGTGTAAGACAAATAGGGAAAATATATAGTAGTAAGGGTCAAGCTATGCTTGATAATGGTATAAAAGATAAAGAATTGATATATGATACTTTTGATTATGCATTTAAGAATGACCCTGTAAGTTTCACAAATCCAAAATCACTAGCATACTATTTTCAAACAGGGTATGATTTATACAAGCTTGGTTCTAAAATAAATCTCGAAACTTTATTTGAAAAGTATGAGGAATTGACTGAAAAATTTGAACTTTTAAAAACTAACATATCAAAAAATATTGATATAATATTAAAGAAAGAAGAGTCTGGAACAGCACTCACATCAAAAGAAGTCAGAAATAAAAGAATATACGATACAAACTCAAATGCGGTAAGTGCATACCTTCAATTAATTGATCAGTTAATTGCAAAAGAAGCAACTTGTGATATACTTATCCCCTTGTATACTAAGAACTTTGAAGAGAACAAAAATAATCCACTTTGGATTAGAAGAGCAGCAGGAAGGCTAGATGGGAAAGATTGCTCTGATGACCCTTTATTTGTTACTTTGGTAGAACAACTCCACAGTCTTGAACCTTCAGCTGACTCAGCTTATTATTTAGGAATACTTAATGACAAGCAAGGAAACTCTGAAGACGCATTAAAATATTATCAAGAATCAGTTTCACTACAGACTGATAATTATAAGAAGGCTAACATACTGTATAAGATTGCAGTTAAATTTAAAAATGCTGGAAGAAGAGTATCTGCTCGTAATTATGCTGAGCAGGCTTTATCATATCAACCATCTTTAGGAAGAGCTTATCTTTTGATAGCTAATATGTATGCTGATAGTGCAAATGGGTGTGGAGATACTCAGTTTAATAAAAGAGCTGTTTTTTGGTTAGCTGCGCAAACTGCAGTAAAAGCTGGAAGGGTGGATGCCTCACTTAAAAAGTTATCTGATAGAACTGCAGCTGCATTTAATGGAAGAGCTCCCTCTAAAACTGATATATTTACGGAAGGTAACCAAGGAACAAGTATTACCTTTTCCTGTTGGATTGGAAGAAGTATTAAGGTTCCAAGCCTTTAAAATGAAATATTCCAATTTTTTATTCTTTCTTTTTATCATATGTCTTTCATGTAATACTGAATCTGCTTCATTAAACTATAACAATGAGAAAGTGCCTGTCAGTATTGCCAAAAACTTTACTATGACATATACTGATTCAATGCTTACTAAATCATTTGTTTCAGGTAAAATTCACTATGATTTTACAAATGATGTACTAAACTATTCTGAATTTTTTGAAGATGTGGAGCTAGTAATATATGATGAAAACAAAACTTCAACAATTAGGTCAGAATATGCAATTGTCTACAACTCGTTTAGATTTATGGAGTTTAATAATAATGTAAAAATTACCACAACTGATGGAGAAGTATTAACAACTGATAAGCTATATTATGATACTGAGAATGAATGGCTTTTTACTGAAAATGATTTTGAGTATATTGATAAAACAAATAAAATAATTGCTAATAGGCTTGACTCAAATAGAGACTTTACCGATCTTGTAACTGGAAGCCTTACAGGTTCTATAAATATAACAGAAGAATGAAACATTATCTAATTTCAGAAATAATATATTGGGTGATTGCTGTTATTTCAATTTTCAGTTTTTTTGAGAACTGGGGCATAAATGAGAATAGAGCTTATATATTTTTAGGGTTCTCAGTTCTTTCAGTTTTTATGGCTCTTTTTAGAAGACACTTCAGAAGAAAATATTCAAAGAAAAATTAAATGATAATTTTACTAAGCCTTCTTTCTTCAGCATTCTTCTCAGGAATGGAAATAGCATATGTCTCATCAAATAGACTTAACCTAGAGATTGAAAAAAAACAAAAAGGTCTAATTCCAAAGCTTTTATCCATAATTACTAAGGATCCATCAAGGTTTATATCTACTATGTTAATAGGGAATAGTTTTGCTCTGGTTATTTATGGGTTATTTATGGGTCAATTTATTGTAGAAAACTTATCATTTTTGTTTTTGCCATCAATGAACGAATTGACAACCCTTCTACTTCAAACAATAATTTCTACATCACTTATATTAATCGCAGCTGAATTTATTCCAAAAGTGTTATTTCAAATTTATTCGAACCTCTCTATGAAAATATTTTCAATTCCTGCATTTATTTTTTATGTAATTCTCTATCCTATAACTAGCCTAGTAACAATAACTTCAAATTTTATATTAAAAACTTTTTTTAAGGTAACTAATCAAGAATCTCAGTTCTCCTTTTCAAAGTTAGAACTAGAAAACTATATTGAAAATGAAATAGATAAATCTGATGATAATTTAGATTCAGAAATTGAAATTTTTCAGAATGCCCTAGAGCTATCGGAAATTAAGGCTAGGGATGTAATGGTTCCAAGAGCAGAAATTATTGCTTTAGAAAATACTTCAAATATTGAAAATGCAAAAAAAATACTAATTGAAACTGGACTTTCAAAGATTCCTATATATAGAGATTCAATAGATGATATAATAGGATATATTCATTCTTTTGATTTTTTAAAAAAACCCAAGAAAATTAGTGAGTTCATTTTACCAGTTGTTTTTGTTCCAGAACCTATGTTGGTAAATGATGTTTTAGAAAAACTAACTAGACAAAGAAAGAGTATTGCTGTTGTAATTGATGAATATGGTGGAACATCTGGAATTATAACTGTAGAAGATATAGTTGAAGAACTATTTGGAGAGATTGAGGATGAACATGATAATTATGATCTACATGAAAAAAAGATATCTGAAGGTGTTTATGAACTTTCTTCTAGACTTGAGATAGAATACTTAAATAAATCATATGATTTAAGCTTACCAGAGTCTGAGTCCTATGATACTTTGGGAGGATTAATCGTCTTCAATAAAGAGGAAATCCCTAAGGTTGGTGATGAAATTATAATTAATGGATATACAATTCAAATTCTTCATGCTTCATCATCAAAAATTGAAAAAGTGGTTTTAAAAAAAACTCATCAGGAGTAGTATAAATTAATACTAAGTTGTAATTTCGAAAATTATTTAGATTATGGCAGTACTTGGACAAATTAGAAAAAGATCAATATTCCTTATAATAGTTATTGGGATGGCATTATTTGCCTTTGTGATTTCGGGTGTTTTTACATCCAATGGTGGATTTGGAGCAAATAAACCAATAGGTGAGATTAATGGAGAAGAAATTGATTATGAGACTTTTAATATGATGGTAGAACAAGCTCAGACGGTTTACGGACTTAATACTTTAAGCGCAGTTAATTTAGCATGGAATCAAGGCATAAAGAATCAAGCACTACTTCAAGAGTTAGATAAGCTTGGAATAGATGCTGGAAAAGATCAACTTGAACAAATAATTTCAAGTGACCAATCCATAGTGCTGAATCCTCTTTTTCAAAATGAAATTGGCCTTTTTGATTTTAATAAATTCTCAAACTATATATCACAATTAAAGTCGTCAAATCCAAACATGTACAATCAATGGAGGCTTCAGGAACAAAGTATAATTTCACTAGCCAAACAAAAAATTTACTTTGATCTGATTAAATCAAGTGTCATATATACTGATGTTGAGTCAAATATCCAATATCATCTTGAAAATGATAAAGTAAATATTGAATATTTAAGAATTCCCTACGATATAATTCCTGACTCCATTGTTCAAATTAAAGACTCGGAGATTTCATCATATATAAAAAATAATAGAGATGATTTCGAAAAGGGAGAATACAGAAAAGTCGAATACGTATTTATTCCTGACGTTGCATCCTCACTTGATGAAGCAAGCATAAGATCTGACCTTGAACAATTAAGAGATGGTTTCTCTCAATTAAACCCTGTCTCAAACTCTATTGAACAAATTACTGGATTTAAAGATGTAAAAGATTATTCAGAGTTTATTGAGATATATTCTGATGTAAGCTGGGACTCTATCTATGCAACTAAACAAGAAATTAGTGGAAGTTTTTCTGATATTTTATTTGGTTTAAGAGAGGGTGAAGTATTTGGTCCATATAAAGATGGCAATACATTAAAAATTTCTAGAATGATTGATAAAAAAAGGGATGGAAATTTAAATAAGGTTTTAATTGCTGATGTTGTAAAAGAGATAATACCATCTAACGAGTCTTCAAATAACAACTATAGAAGGGCCTCTCAAGCAGAGTTTGATGCAAATAATGACTTGCCTCTAAATAACAGCGATTCATCAGTTCGTATTAATTCATTTGATTCTTTTGAACAATTTGATTCTGGCTTGCCAGAAATAGAAAACTCAAGACAGGTAATTAAATGGCTCTATGAAGATCAAACTAAAGAGGGAAATGTCAAAAGATTCACATTGAATGAAGGATATCTAGTAGCCAAGGCTTTAAGCTTTAATAATAAGTCATTGCCAAATGTTGATGAAGTTAGAGATGAAGTTTCAAATACTCTTTTAAAAAATAAAAAATTTGAATTTTTTGTGAAAAAATATAAAAGTTCAAATGATATTGAATTAATCTCACAAGATTATGACATTGAATTAGAGAGAGCCTCTGCTGTTACTCAAAATGACCCTATCCTTGTTGGTGCAGGTGATGAGCCTTATATAATTGGCTCTTCATTCTCTTTAGATGTATATGAAACATCCAAAATTCTTAAAGGTAATAATGGTATCTATCTAATAAGACTTCTATCAAAAGAGATTGCAGAAGATATAAGTATAGGTGCAGCAATCTCTAATTCTTTGAGTGATCGAGAAATTGAGAGAATTTCAACATTAATACC
Organism: uncultured Bacteroidota bacterium; assembly: GCA_902593165.1. GTDB lineage: Bacteria > Bacteroidota > Bacteroidia > Flavobacteriales > Flavobacteriaceae > Marisimplicoccus. The sequence continues at coordinate 94,282 of CACJHI010000001.1, forward strand.
AGAAGTTCTTGAGTCTAAAGCTGAAATAGTTGATAATAGAAGTTTATATTACTAAACTAGTAATTCTTCATACTTAAAAATAGTTGAGTAGCCTTTCTCTTTAAAATATCTATTTGGGTCATTATGGCTAGTTACCATAATCATATCACCTCCCCATGCTCCTAGGCTCTTTATACTCCCATTAAAATCTTTAAAAAGAGTTTCCTTTATAGTTGGCTTTGATATTAACTTTGATATAATTAACTCATGTGATTCTATCAATTTATCATATGCTTCGATAGAGTTACACTGCAATATCATAGAAGTGATATTAGAAATTTCATTAATAGTTGATTCGGAAACTTTCTTATTGTTATAATTTTTAATTTCTGAAATTGAACTTTGCTTTTTATTTAAATAAATAAAATATATTTTTTCATAGAAAGGGGGCTTAAAACTTACTTCATCTATAATCCTCTGGCCTTCCTTTAATTGATAAACTATTGGTGAAATACTATTTGCACATGCAATATCATAACTACTACCCTCAAAAATATGGTTATTTAGTATATATGGATCAACACCAGATAATGTTGCTAGGTTTGATATTAAAGTAGATGAAGAACCTAAACCCCAATTTTTATCAAATGTAAGATTAGTTGATATATCAGATCCATTATTCTTTAAAAAAGAGGGATTATATTCTCTAATTAGATTTATTATTCTAATTAATGTACCTGAAACTTTTTTTGATGAGGTTGATTTAATTTCTAAGTTTTCATTTCCCATTGAGCATTCAAACCAAATTTTTCCATCAAAATTTATACTCTTCCAATTAATTAAGCTTGATTGATTCTCCTCAAATTTTAAATGTTGTCCAAACTTTGTAGGACTTGCTAGAGATAACGCACCGTCAAGAATAACGTACTCACCTGTAAGAAGAACTTTTCCGTTACTATAAATTTCCATAATTAATTTTGGTTTAGGAAATCTTTTACTGATTGGTTGTTAATATCCTTATCTCTAAAATATTCTTCAGATTTGTCAATTTGATCTTTAGTAGCATTCTGTTTAATCAGAAGATTTATCAGATGCATTTTCATATGCCCTTTTTGTATCCCTGAAGTAACTAATGATTTTACAGCTGCAAAATTTTGTGCCAGTCCGACACAACAAATAATATTCATTAACTCATCTGATGTTGGATTATTTAAGAGTTTCAGTGATAGTTTTACCATGGGATGAACATCTGTTATGCCACCTACCGTTCCAATTGATAAAGGAACCTTTAGACTAATTTTAAAAATATTATCAATTATTGAGCAGTTTGATAGACTCTTGTACTTACCCTTACTTGACGCAAAAGCATGAACCCCAGCTTCAACAGCTCTAAAATCATTTCCTGTTGAAATTAAAACCGCATCAACACCATTCATTATTCCTTTATTATGAGTAACAGCTCTATTAATATCTATATCTGCAATATCAAATGCATCCTTAAATCTATGGGCAAATTCTTGTGAAGACATACCATCAAAATTGCCTAGGTCTACTATTTCACACTCTAATGAAGATTCAACAATACACTCAGGAGTATAATTTGATAAAATTGACATTATCACTTCAATTTTTTTTTCAGATTCTTTAAAATGAGATGAATCATTCAATAGTTGACGGAACTTCTTTGATATTATTTCTAAACATGAATTAATGAAATTTGCACCCATTGAATCTATTGTTTTAAAATCTATATGTAGCTGATAATAGGATTTTAATTCTGCAGATTTATTAATTAACTTAATATTTGATATACCACCACCTCTTTCTCTCATTTTTTTTGTTATTCTATCAGTTGCTTCTATTAATCTAGGCTTATTATCATTTATAAATTTTTCAAGATTTTCTATATTCCCATTATACTTGAAGTGCACCTGTCCTGTCTTAATTTTTGAAATTACTTTAGATTTAAAGCCTCCTCTATCATACCAATATTTTGAAGAATTTGATAATGCGGCAACTACTGAGCTTTCCTCAGTAACTAATGGAATGCAATAATTTTTATGATTTATTAAAAAATTAGGAGATACAGAATAGGGTAGATGAAAATTTGATACTGCATTTTCTGAAAGTGAATTATGAATTAATTGGATATCTTTATCATCGTTTAAATATTTATTTAAAATACTTTCAAATTCATCTGAATTATTAAGAAAATTCTTACTAACCCAACTTATTTTCTCATCTCTTGAAAGTTTTGAAAAACCAATTATTTTATCTGGCATAATTTTCTTTACTTTATGTAAATATAAGTGAAATCAATCTCAATTTAATCTTAGCAAACACTATCTATGGAAAAACTAAATATCTTTAATGGGGATGAGATAAATCAACGTACAATTTTAGGTCATCCTTCTGGTCTTTTTACTCTTTTCTTTACAGAGATGTGGGAAAGATTTTCTTATTATGGAATGAGAGCAATTTTAGTATTATTTCTGATCTCTTCAATAGACAATGAAGGCTGGGGTTGGGATAGGGCAGAGGCTTTGGAATTATATGCATTATATACAGGACTAGTATATGTTACCCCAATCTTTGGTGGGTTGATTGCTGACAGACTCACAGGGTACAGGAAGGCTATTGTTGCTGGAGCATTTTTAATGACACTTGGACATGCAGCTATGGCCCTTGAAGTTTTCAATGACTTTTATCTATACGTCGGATTAGCCCTATTAATATTGGGAAATGGTCTTTTTAAACCAAATATTAGTTCAATTGTTGGTCAATTGTATAAAGATGAGGGTAAACTAAAAGATGGGGCGTATACAATATTTTACATGGGGATAAACTCTGGAGCATTTCTAGGAATTCTCTTGTGTGGTTATATAGGTGAGACAGTTAATTGGCACTATGGATTTGGTTTAGCTGGAATTTTCATGTTGTTTGGGATGCTCCAATTTCACTTTGGTCAAAATATATTTGGTAATGTAGGCTTGAGGCCAAATGAATCCAAAAAAATTGAAGAAAAAGACAATAATGTTCAGGCCTCAAGAAAAGTTACTATCGATAGACTACTTGTAATAGTAATTTTTTCATTTGTAACTATATTTTTTTGGTGGGGGTTTGAGCAAGCAGGAGGAAGTATGACAATCTTTGCCAGTGATTATACAGCTAGAGACTTGGAGGGGACAGGTGCCCTAATATTTAAAATAGTTAATACACTCTTAACTATTGTCCCAATGATTATTTTAACAATAATTCTTTATCTTCTTTTTAAAAATACATTTGAAAAGTATGCAGTTTCGAATATTTTTCTTGCATCAAGTTTTGTTATTATTTGGGGAATAGTGATTTGGATGCTATCAAGAGAGTTTCTTGAGGATGCAACAGAAGTACCTGCCTCTTGGTTCGCAATATTAAATTCCTTTTTTATAATTGTTTTTGCACCAATTCTATCTAAAGTATGGCAATCAAAATATAATCCAACTGGACCAATTAAATTTGGCCTAGGTTTAATTTTAATGGCAACAGGGTTTGCAATTTTAACTTATGGATCTATTGATATTCCTCTTGGAGCTTCAACAGCCTCTCAGAGTATGATATTCTTAATTTTGGCTTATTTATTTCATACACTCGGCGAGTTATGTGTTTCACCTGTAGGACTATCCTATGTAAGTAAATTAGCTCCAAAAAAAATTGTTGGATTTATGTTTGCTATTTGGCTTCTATCTAGTGCAATCGCCAATTTTTTTGCTGGAATAACTGGGAGTTACATTGATCCAGTTGTACAAGACTATGGTATGGCTGCATTCTTTTTAATTTTTACAATTATACCCACAATTGTAGGTATGTTAATGATTTTTTCAAACAAAAAAATTGTTAGAATGATGCATGGTATCAATTAACAATTGATGCTACAATCTTTTTTGAAGTTTCTTTACGTGATAACATTGAATATATCTTTGAATAAGCATTAAGCATATTTGAAATTTTATTACCACTAAGTAGATTAGATAACTCGCTTTTTAGTTTTTCTTCTGTTAAGTCATTTTGAATAAGTTCTTTAACAACTGCTTTTTTTAGTATGATATTAACAAGTGAAATAAAACTAATATTTACAAATGATTTTCCAATAAAGTAACTAATGCTACTTGTCTTATAACACACTATTTGTGGAACATTAAAAAGTGCACACTCAAGGGATGCTGTCCCACTAGTAACAATAGCTATTTTTGAATGAGATAACAGATCATAAGTCTGATTATAAATCACTTTTACACTTAAGTCCAAGGCGGGTTTGTAAACACTATTGTTTACATTTTTAACACCAGCGACTATGAATTCATAATTTGAAAAATGTTTTTTTAATGTCAAAAAAATTGGGAGCATTGAATTAATCTCTTGTGATCTACTACCTGGTAATAAAGTAATTATACTTCTTTCTTTGTTAATATTGTTTTTTTTAATGAATTCATTACTAGAATTAAAATTATCAATTTGTTCAATTAGCGGATGACCATAAAACTCAACCTCCATTTTATGCTTTTCATGATAATACTCTTTTTCAAAAGGAAAGATTACAAATAGCTTATCAATATAATTTCTAATTGTTTTAATTCTATTCTCTTTCCAGGCCCATATTTGTGGGCTTATATAATAATAGTTTTTATACCCATTATTCTTTGCCCATTTACAAATTTTAAGATTAAAACCAGGGTAGTCTATATAAATTATTTTGTCAGGATTAAACTCTTTGATATCATTTTTACAGAAGTTAATATTCCTAACAATAGTTATAATATTTTTTAAAACCTCGTAGAATCCCATAAAAGCAAGTTCCTTAATGTGCTTAACATTATATCCTCCGCTTTTTATCATATTATCACCTCCCCAAAATCTTATTTTAGCTTTTTTATCAATTGAGAATATTTCATCAATTAATTTTGATCCATAAAGATCACCGGAAGCTTCCCCTGCAATTATGTAATATTTCATTTAAAATTCCATTCATTTAATTCCTGAATGGCATGATGAGCAGTTAAGTCAAACTCAACAGGGACAATAGATATGTAATTTTGATTTAGCGCCCACTCGTCAGTATCCTCTCCATTATCTTTATTTACAAACTTTCCCGTTAGCCAATAATATTCTTGTCCTAATGGGTTCTTTCTTTTATCGAACTCTTCTACCCATGAAGCATTAGCCTGTCTACAAACTTTAACCCCTTTAATCTTTGATTTTTCCACTGAAGGTATATTTACGTTTAAAACAACCCCTTTAGGTATTCCATTTTTTAAAGCGTTTTCAGTAATTTTTTTTATAAAATCTTTAGATTCATTAAAATTTGCATTCCATCTATAATCAAGTAATGAAAAACCAATTGCTGGAACACCTTCAATACCAGCTTCAATAGCCGCACTCATAGTTCCTGAGTATATAACATTAATTGATGAATTTGAACCATGATTAATTCCTGAAACACATAAATCAGGCTTTCTTGGCATAAGTTCATTTATTGCTAATTTAACACAATCTGCAGGAGTCCCTGAACAGCTATATTCAATAATTTCACTATCCTTTGGAGTAATCCTAGAAGAGTGAAGAGTAGAATTTATAGTTATAGCATGTCCCATACCTGATTGAGGGCTATCTGGAGCAACAACAATGATATCTCCTACATCTTTCATTACATTAATCAATGTTCTAATGCCCGGTGCATTTATACCATCATCATTTGTTACTAATATTAGCGGTTTTGCCATAAATTTTATTTGGTGTAAAGATATAAAAACGATTTACTACTTTAACTTTAACATAAAGTTTACTGTTATTCTGTCTTACTTGTATTTTTTTAAATTAATTTAGTATCATGTTTTTAAGAATATTTGGCTTTTTAATATCTGCTGTAGTATCATTGGTTATTTACTTTGAGGTTTCAAACACAAAATTTTCAAGTGACGAACCAAATAAAGATAAACTTCTTGTTGACTTAGTTTCATATGTGCTTGATAAATTACACTATGATCCTAAAATAATTAATGATGATTTTTCAATAAATGTTTATGAGGACTTTATCGATGCAGTTGACTCACAAAAAAGATTTTTACTAAAGTCAGACATTGAATTATTTTCCCAATATAGACTTTCAATAGATGATCAAATAAAATCATCTGATATTACTTTTTTTAACTTAGTTTATGAAACATTGGAAAGAAGAATGGATGAGGTTGAAAGTTTTTATCAGGAAGTCTTATTCACTCCTTTTAACTTTAATATAGACGAGGAAATTAATCTTGACTATGAAAATCAGGAATATGCTGACGGTATTGATGAACTAAAAAAACTTTGGAGAAAAAGACTTAAGCTATCTGCTCTAGATGGGTTTGCCTCAAAAAAAGAAATAAATATTGAAGACGATAAAACAAAATCAGATTCAGAAATTGAGATTGAATCTAGAAAATCAATAAATGATAATCTAAAAGACTTTTTTCAGTTCAATAGTGAACTTGAGAGAAAAGATTGGTTCTCTATCTATCTAAATTCAATAGTGACTCAGTATGATCCTCACACAACTTATTTAGCTCCTGAAGCAAAAGAAGTCTTTGATCAAAATATTTCTGGAAAGTTTCAAGGTATAGGTGCAAGATTATTTAAAAGAAATCAACAGGTTGAAATTTCGGAAGTTATTATAGGTGGTCCAGTCTGGAGAGATAATCTATTGAATGTTGGAGATATAATTATTGCTGTTGCCCAGACTAAAGAAGAAGAACCACAAGAAATATCTTTGATGAAATTAAGTGATGCAACAGATCTAATAAAAGGAGAAAAGGGAACAAATGTATACTTAACTGTAAAAAGGGTTGATGGTGGAATAGAACAAGTAGAAATAACTAGAGACATAGTTGAGCTTGAAGAGACATATGCTAAATCTTCAATTATAAATGATGACACTAATAAATATGGATTAATAAACTTACCAAGATTTTATGTAGACTTTGATGATTATGGTGAGCGTAATGCAGCAAGTGATATAAAAAAAGAAATTACTTCCCTGAAAAATAAAGGGATTGATGGCTTAATTTTAGATCTTAGGAATAATGGGGGTGGGTCTTTGAAAACTGTAGTTGATATTACTGGATTTTTTATAGAAAAAGGTCCAGTAGTTCAAGTTAAAAGTATTGGCGGAAGAAAAGAGATACTTAGAGATAATGATTCTTCAATATTATGGGATGGACCACTTGTCATAATGGTTAACGAGTTTTCTGCATCTGCATCAGAAATTTTAGCAGCTGCTTTACAAGACTATAATAGAGCTGTAATACTTGGGAGTAAACAAACCTATGGAAAAGGAACAGTCCAAAATATTATTGACTTAAATAATGTTATTTCTGGAAATACCTACGGAGATTTAGGCTCTTTGAAGATTACAACAGATATGTTTTACCGAGTAAATGGTGGATCTACTCAATTGGAAGGTGTTAAAAGCGATTTAATATTTCCAAATAGATATAGTTATGTTGATATCGGGGAAAAGGACTTAGATAACCCGTTGAAATGGAATCAGATTGATCCAGCTAGATATGACAACTCCTCTAAAATATTTAATTATACACAAGCAATTGAAAAAAGTAAAAAAAGAATCAGTGAGAATGAGTACTTTTCTATAATTGATCAGCATGCTAAGCTTGTTAAGTCTAATCAAGACGATAAAATAATTTCTTTAGACTACAAATCTTATAAAGAAGATCAAGAAAATTTAAAATCACAAAGTGATAAATTAAAACTTATTGATGAATTCATTTCGCCTTATGTGTTTGATTGGAATGAAAGCAATCAAAATACTGATAGTTTATACAACGATGATATGAAAGAAAAAAGAGTTAGATGGATTAAGACTTTAGAAAAAGATATCTACGTTAATGAGGCAATGAATCTTTTAAAAGATTTATCATCAATTGAGGGAGGTCAAATTTTATCTCAACTCAATAAAGATTAATCTTCTTTTAGTCTACTTGAGTCAAAATTTAAGTAGATAAAAAACATAATACTAAAAATTAATAGGCTAGATCCTCCATAACTAATAAATGGAAGAGGAATCCCAACAGAGGGTACTAAACCTATGGACATTCCAATATTTATAAAAAAGTGAATAAAAAGAAGACTTGAAAAACTAAGGCAATATATTCTTCTAAAATGAATTGGTTGTTTCTCAGCTCTAGATGCAATCCGTGTAATTAATATCGAAAATAAAAGTATCGTGCTAAAAGTACCCATAAACCCCCATTCCTCTCCAATTGTGCTAAATATGTAATCAGTATGTTGTCTGGGGACAAAATCACCTTTTGTTTGAGTACCTTCTAGAAAGCCAGTTCCAAATAAACCTCCATTGCTTATTGCAATTTTTGATTGATTTATATTATAACCAATTCCTTTGTCATCTACTTCTTTTCCCAGTATTAAATTAATTCTATCTCTATGTCTTTGCTCGAGTATATTTTCAAATAAATAGTTAGTTGAGAAGGATATACTAACTAGGAATAATAATGATATAGAAGATTTAATAAAATTCAACCTTATTCTCTTTCTTCTTCTATATAGAATAATTATTAGAAATATAGATGAAAGTATTACACTAGATATAAAAAAGTTAAAAATTAATGTAAGAATTAGAATTGATAAAATTATTATTCCAAAATAGAAAAACCTTAAGTCTAAACCTTCACGTAAAATAGGAAAAATAAACGCCAAAAAAACTAGTGCTGACCCTGGATCTGGTTGAAGAGTTATGAGTATAATAGGAACAAAGATTATAGCTCCAACAAAAATTATATCCCTAGTCTTATTAAGATCTGTCTGAATAATACTTAGGAATTTTGCTAAAAATAGTGCTGTACATAATTTGGCAAACTCAGAAGGTTGAAAACTTATAGGGCCTAATATATACCAAGATTTTGCTCCGCCTCTTTCAACACCAAAAAAGAAAAGACTTATCAATAAGATTAAAGATAAGAAATAAACTAATGAAGCTATATTATCAAAAAATTTAGATTTCGTAAATATTATAATTAGTCCTGAAATCAAGCTTACAACTAGAAAAGTTAATTGTTTACCTACAAGTGTTCTGTAATCAAAAATGGAAGTAAATGACTCAGTATAGCTTGAAGAATAGATATTTATAATTCCAAAAGTAGCAATAAGGGCATAAGTAATAAGTGATATTAAGTCATATTTTAATATTTTATTCATTTATGCTAAAGTTTTCAAACTTATATGGCTTTTCATATTCTTCAACAAGACTTCCATTAACCATTCTATTTTCAAGCCACTTTCTTCTAACATCCTCTTTTAAATATTTTTCAATAATTAAACTTGCAATCGGTGCAGCCCACCTACTTCCCCAATATCCATTTTCAATGAATACAGATACAACAATCTTCGGATCTTCAGCAGGAGCGAAAGCTATAAAAGTTGAATGATCAGTTAGCTGTTTCTTCTCATTTTCAATCAAAATAAAATTTTCAACAGTACCTGTTTTGCCAGCAACACTAATTCCATTAATCTTAGCAATTCTTGCAGTTCCTCTATCAACCACATCTACCATTCCATCAATTACAATTTCGAAGTTCTCCTTATCAATAGTAGTATAATTCTTATCTCTATTATTCATTGATTTATTATCAATTCTTTTTACAAAATGAGGCTTAACATAAAAACCTCGATTAGCAATAGCAGTAGCAAAATTTGCCATTTGAATGGGAGTAGTTAGTATCTCTCCTTGGCCAATAGAATTTGAGATTGTTGTTGAAGATCCCCATCTATTATTACCATAAAATCGATTATAATAATCTGATTCTGGAATAAATCCCTTTTTCCCAATAGATAAATCATATCCAAGATAATCTCCAAGACCAAAACTTTTTATATGATTCGCCCAGTTATCAAGTCCTTCACTTGGTGTTTCATATTTATCTATGATACCTCTATATGTTCTAGCAAAATATGTATTACATGAGTTATATATTCCTTTTCTTAAATTACTTACAGTTCCAAATGGGTTATGACATCCCATAAAAGCATTTCTTGCATAATAATGTCCAGCATTACATGTGAAAGTTGTGTTCTCATTAATTACACCTTCTTGAAGGCCAATTAAGGCATTTAATATTTTCATCGGAGAGCCAGGAGAGTATTGAGCTTGAAGTGATCTATCAAATAATGGCTTATTAATTGAATCATTTAAAAGTTTATTAAAATTTTCAGTTCGGTCCTGTCCAATAAATTGCTCTGATTTATATGTAGGTGAGCTAACTAAAGTAAGTATTTCTCCAGTTGAAGGTTCAATAGCAACAACACCACCTCTTTTATTTTGCAAAAGACTCTCAGCATATTCTTGAAGATCTATATCTATTGTAAGAGTAATATTTTTTGCTTTTGAAGGTTTTATATCACTTAAAGAGTTATTAAATGGTCCAATAACCCTGTTAAATCTGTCTTTTTGATAATACTTTTTACCCTTAATACCTTTTAATTCATCTTCATAATATTTTTCTATTCCTTGTTTTCCTATCATTTCTCCTTTTTCATAGTAAGAGTTATTCGCAATATCATTTCTGTCAACCTCTCCTGTGTATCCAATTACATTACTTGCAAATGGTTTAATGTAATCTCTTACAGAATTTTTCCTCAAATAAAAACCTTCAAATAGCCATATTTTTTCCTGAAGAAATGCATTCTTCTCTTTTGATATTTGTGATTTAATAATTGATGGAAGTTTTTTTGAGTATGCAACGGAACTATTAATTTTTCTCTTCAGTTCATCTGGATTCATATCAGTTAAATTAGCTAAAGAAATTGTGTCGAATTCAGAAGTGTTTTCGGGGATTATAATTAACTCATATGATGGCTGATTAGCTACTAGAAGATTTCCATTTCTATCAAAAATTAAGCCTCTTTCTGGATAAACAGATAATTCTTGTATGGCAAAATCGGAGTTAAAATAAGAATCACTTGACAATTGAAGAGAAGCTAATCTCATAATAAATATTACTGAAACTATTATCGTTAACCAGATTAGTAAATACTTCTTTAACATTACCTATTAGATATTAATCTTGAAATAATCCAAACTATTATAAAGGTAGCAATTGAATTAATAAAAGCATACAAAAAGATTGTGCTAAAAAGACTAATATTAAATAATATAAATGAGTAGTATATAATAGAATGGATTGCAATTATTGATAAGAAGAATGAAATTCTGCTAAATAAAGGTGTGCCTTTAATCATAGCTAAAGGAGAATTAGCATTAACTCCAAATGAACTTTTTTCGATCCTGCTTCTTAAATAACATATTGTTATTGTTGAAAAAGTATGACAACCATATGTTTGCATTGAAAGGTCAACAATAAAACCAATTAAGAATCCCAATAATAATAAAATAGTCTTGTCATAAGATATTCTATAATGAATGAAAATAATTAAATAAATGGATGGTGTAACGAAACCAAATAATTTAAATTGATTAAATACTAATAACTGTAATGCTAAAATTATAGTATAAAATGAAATATTTCTTAGTAGTTCTCTATTCATCTAATAAACTTTGAATTTCATTGTTATCAGTTCTATTTAAGATATATAAGTTAGATAGTGAAGAAAAATCATTAAAAGTCTCAACATCTATTTCATAATACCCTTCCAAAGAGTTATTATCATAATTGACAATTTTACCTATGGGAATACCTTTAGGGAAATAAAAGGACATTCCCCCAGTCACAACTGTATCACCAACTTTTAGTGAACTGCTAAGCGGTATATCATTTAATTTTAAAATTCTTGCATTTATACCATCCCATGTTATTGATCCAATAGTGGAAGAATTTTTAAGTATAGCATTCAATCTTAAATCTGTATTTAATAATGAGATTATTGAAGCGTAATTGTTTGTTACATTTTTCACAATTCCAACCACACCTTTTGAGGAGATTACACCCATCTCTAAATTTATGCTATCTAATTTACCCTTATCAATAATTATAATGTTTTTACTCTTATTTATTGAGTTCACAATTACTTTTGCATTATTGATAGAATTTAATGTGTCTTCATTAATTTGTGTGAACTTATAGTTTGACTCCATCTTTTTTAGTTGAAGATTTTCACTAACAAGTTTTTCATTTTCCTTTATAAGATTAAAATATGAAGTGATAGATGATGAAAATTTTGATGAAGTTGCAGATAAATATGTAGAAATTTTTCCAAGCTCATTGAAGTGTAATGAGCTATTGTTATATAAATAGCTAAATGTTATGAATGATAGAATTAAATAAATAATTAAGTTCCTATTCTTAACTATGGAATTAATTATAGATTGCATTAAACTATTTACTTAATTAAAACTGACTTAAATTTATCAATATTTTTAAGAGCTATTCCAGTTCCCCTAACTACTGCTTGTAAGGGGTCTTCAGCAATATAAACTGGAAGATCAGTTTTTTTTGATAACCTTTCATCAAGACCTCTAAGCAAAGCACCTCCACCAGCTAAATAGATTCCAGTGTTATAAATATCTGCGGCAAGTTCAGGAGGGGTCTGAGATAATGTTTCCATAATAGAGTCTTCAATTCTTATCACAGATTTATCAATAGCCTTTGCTACTTCTATGTGCGAAATAATCTTTTCTTTTGGTTTACCTGATAAAAGATCTCTACCTTGAACATGCATATCTTCAGGTGGATCGTCTAAGGTTTCAGTTACAGAGCCAACTTCAATTTTAATTTTTTCAGCAGTTCTATCACCTATATATAAGTTATGTTTAGTTCTCATATAGTATACAATATCATTAGTAAGTACATCACCTGCAACCTTTAAAGATTTCTCACACACAATTCCTGATAATGCAATTACAGCAATCTCAGTGGTTCCCCCGCCAATATCAACGACCATATTGCCTTTTGGTTTAACAATATCTATACCAATTCCAATAGCTGCAGCCATTGGTTCGTGAATCAAATATACTTCTTTACCATTTACTCTTTCTGCAGATTCTTTTACAGCTCTCATCTCAACTTCAGTTATACCTGAGGGTATACAGATAACCATTGTTAATGAAGGAGAGAACCACCTTCTTTTTAGAGTAGGAATACTCTTTATTAACTCACTGATCATTTTTTCTGAAGCCTCAAAATCAGCAATCACCCCATCCTTCAGGGGTCTTATTGTCTTTATGTTTTCATGAGTTTTACCCTGCATGAATTTAGCCTCTTCACCAATTGCTATAATTTTTTTTGTTGATCGATCCATTGCAACAATAGATGGGCTATTAATCACAACCTTATCATTATGAATAATTAATGTATTCGCAGTACCTAAGTCAATTGCTATTTCTTCTGTAAAAAACCCCATAATAATCTGCAAAGGTAGTTAAATAATGGAAATCTAGTGTTTAAAATGCCTTATTCCTGAAAACATCATTGACATTTTATTCTGATTGCAAAATTCTATTGAATCTATATCTCTTACAGATCCTCCTGGCTGAATAATCGATTTTATACCATTTTTAAATGAAATTTCAACACAATCAGAAAATGGAAAAAATGCATCACTAGCTAAACTTGCTCCGCCTAGATTAAATCCAAATTTCTTTGATTTATCTATTGCTTGATTTAATGCATCAATTCTCGAAACTTGTCCCATACCAGATCCAATTAATTGTTGATTCTTAGTGATAATAATACAATTGGATTTTGTATGCTTGGCAATAATTGATGCAAGCACTAAATCATCAGAATTATTTTTATCTGGAGATACATTGGTTACAACTTTAAAGTCATCAAAATTTTCAGTCTTATTATCAAAATCTTGCTCCAGTTCACCATTAAGGCAAGTTCGTCTTTGAATACTTTCTTTTGGAATTTTTTTTAGTTTAATTAAAATCCTATTTTTTTTTGATTTTAATACTTTCAATGCTCCAGTTTCAAAATCAGGCGCAATTAATATCTCAAAGAATAATTTATTAATTTGATTGGCAGTATTTTCATCAATAATCTTATTTGTTGTTAGAATTCCACCAAAAGCCGATATACTATCGCAAGCTAATGAATCATTAAATGCATCAGTTAAAGAATCTCTAATTGCTACTCCACATGGGTTATTGTGTTTATGTATTAGAAAGATTGCTTTATCGGATACTAAATCTCTTAATAAATTAATCGAAGAATCAATATCGAGCAGATTGTTATATGAAATCTCTTTACCATTGATCTGCTCAAAACATTCATCAAAATTACCAATAAATCTACCTTTTTGATGAGGATTCTCTCCGTATCGTAACTCTATTTTTGTATCGCTTTCATTTAAATATGAAAATATTTTTGAGTCATAATCTGAGCTTTTTTTAAATGCTTCAACTGCTAGTCTTTTTCTATAAGAAATGTCAGTTGAACAATTATCATTTAAGACATCTGTTAACTCCTCATACTGAGATGAAGAACTTATACATACTGTATTTTCATAATTTTTTGCAGCTGCTCTTATTAGGGATACTCCACCTATATCAATTTTTTCAATTATTTCATTATGGTCATTTGAGTTCTTTACTGTTTCTTCAAATGGATACAAGTCTACGATTACAAGATCAATATCTGGAATATCATATTTTTTAGAATCCTCAATGTCTGAGTCAGAATTTGTTTTTAATATGCCTCCAAAAACTTTAGGGTGAAGAGTCTTAACTCTTCCTTTAAGTATAGATGGATAAGAAGTTAGGTCCTCCACTTTTTCTAACTTAATATCTAGCTTTGAAATATAATCATAGGTCCCACCTGTTGAATAAATTTTTACATTATTTTCAGATAGCAAAGAACAAATATTTTCAATTTTATCTTTGTTGAAAACTGAAATTAGAGCAGATTGTATTTTTTTCATAGTAGGAAAACTAATTTACAAAAAAAACCTGCTCAGAGGCAGGTTTTTTTGATAGTTTGGAAGTTTACATCATGCCAGGCATACCACCACCTCCCATAGGAGGCATTGGTGCTGGATTGTCTTCTTTAATATCAACTAATGCACATTCAGTAGTTAATATCATTCCAGCAACGGATGCTGCATTTTCAAGAGCAACTCTTGTTACCTTTTTTGGATCAATTATACCTTCCTTAAGCATATCGACATACTTGCCTTCTTTGGCATTATATCCGAAGTTTTTTGTACCCTCTAAAACCTTTGAAACTACAACTGAACCTTCTCCTCCAGAATTCTCCACTATTGTTCTAAGTGGAGTTTCGATTGCTTTATTTACAATTTGTATTCCTGTACTTTCATCTGAGTTACTTGCTTTTACCTTTTCTAAATCACTTTTTGAACTAAGTAAGGCAACACCTCCACCCGCAACAATTCCTTCTTCTATTGCTGCTCTTGTAGCATGAAGAGCATCATCAACTCTGTCCTTTTTCTCTTTCATTTCAACCTCGGATGGAGCGCCAACGTAAAGAACGGCAACACCACCAGCAAGTTTAGCTAGTCTTTCTTGAAGCTTCTCCTTATCGTAATCTGAAGTGGTAGTTTCAATTTGTGCTTTAATCTGACTAACCCTAGACTTAATATCATTCTTATTTCCAGAACCATTAACTATTGTTGTATTATCCTTGTCAATTGTTACTTTCTCTGCAGTTCCAAGCATATCCAAAGTAGTATTCTCTAATGTAAATCCTCTTTCTTCAGAAACCACCGTACCACCTGTTAAGATGGCTATATCTTCAAGCATTGCTTTTCTTCTATCTCCGAATCCTGGAGCTTTAACTGCAGCAATCTTTAATGAACCTCTAAGCTTATTTACTACAAGTGTAGCTAAAGCTTCACCATCAATATCTTCCGCAATTATCAAAAGAGGTTTCCCAGACTGAGCAACTGGTTCTAATATCGGAAGTAAATCCTTCATAACCGATATTTTTTTATCTGTTATCAAAATTTGAGGAGTGTCAAGATCAGCTTCCATCTTTTCTGAATCAGTAACAAAATAAGGTGAGATATATCCCCTGTCAAATTGCATACCCTCAACTACATCAACATATGTTTCAGTACCTTTAGCTTCCTCAACAGTTATTACTCCTTCTTTTCCAACTTTTTCAAAAGCCTCTGTAATTAGTTTACCGATAGTTTCATCATTATTAGCTGAAATGCTTGCAACTTGAAGAATTTTTTCAGATGCACTTCCAATTTCAACTGACTGCTTGGCCAAACCTTTAACTACAGATGAAACTGCTTTATCAATTCCTCTTTTTAGATCCATAGGATTAGCTCCTGCAGCAACATTTTTAAGACCCTCAGTAACAATTGACTGAGCAAGAATAGTAGCAGTTGTTGTTCCATCACCAGCTAAATCATTAGTCTTAGAAGCTACCTCTTTAACCATCTGAGCTCCCATATTTTCAAGATTATCATTTAATTCAATCTCTTTTGCAACAGTTACACCATCCTTAGTAACTTGAGGAGCACCAAATGACTTCCCAATAATAACATTTCTACCTTTTGGGCCAAGCGTAACCTTTACAGCATTTGCCAATGCATCAACACCACGTTTAATTCCATCACGTGCTTCAATATCAAATTCAATTTTTTTTGCCATTTTCTTTAATTTAAATTATACAATTGCTAGAATATCACTTTCTTTCATAATTAAGTAATCAACACCATTATGGTGTAGCTCTGTACCTGCATATTTTCCATACAAGACAATATCACCTGCCTTAAGAGTAACAGGGTTTTCCTTAGTACCTGGTCCTGCTGCTACGATTTTTCCTCTTTGAGGTTTTTCTTTTGCAGAATCAGGAATTATTATTCCAGACGAAGTTTTTGTCTCTGCTTCTGAGGGCTCAACCAAAACTCTATCTGCTAATGGTTTAATATTAATTTTACTCATTTTTTTTATTTTATAATTTCACAAACTATGCCAATTTTAAAATCTGCGCCATAGTAGATTAATCTATGACATCATGACATCTTACTGATCTAGATCAGAAGGAATTTCTGGAATAGTTTGCTCAGGAATCTCTGGAATAGTTTGTTCAGGAATTGATTCATCAATAAGAATAGAGTCTGTATTGTCAGAGTCATTCATAAGAGTTACATTAGAAATCAATATTAGGATAAGGATTATAGCAGCAAGGACCCATGTGCTCTTATCAAGGAAGTCTGTCGTGCTTTTAACCCCTCCAATCTGTTGCTGACCCCCTCCAAAAGTTGATGACAGACCACCACCTTTAGGGTTTTGAACCATAACAACAAGTATGAGTAGAATACAAACAAAGATTATAAGCGATACTAATATCCAAAAGGTTCCCATGATTAATCTTTACTTTTTAATTTTTTTATATAATTAATTTGGTCTGCAAAGAAACTACTTTTTTTTGGATATTTCAAGCTTAAAATCTCATATGCTTTTATGGCTTTATTGAACTTTTTTTGAGTTACATAGATCTTTGCAAGAGTCTCGGTAATTAGCTCATCCTTAATTTTTGTATCTATTGTTATCTCGTTACCAGACTTTTCCTCTTTAGAAAATTCTATTTTGGGCGAGTTTTTAATAAACTCATCAATTAAATCTAATTTTTTTTCAACTTGTGGTACTTCATCATTTATGATATCAAACCAATCAAGAAACGAATATTTTTCAATTTTTGAATTATTTGGAATATTGATCTCTTCAGAGGTAAATAGCCAATCTCTTAGGACTTTTCTGTTATAAGAAAGTAGCGCAGTTTTAGGCAGCAGCTCATTGTAAGATTCTTTTTCTTGGATCTTCAAAGATTTAAGTAAATGTGCAGATACAAATTGAAAATAAGGATAAGAGTTTAAAATTTTTTTCAGTTCCAATGCCTGCTTCTCATCTTTTGGATCAAAATTTTTAATAGTTCTAGAAAATGAATTTTTAGAGCTCTCTACCATTTTGCAAGAGTTTCATTAAAAATATCTTGTGTTATTCTTTCAAAAATTTCTTCTAAAGCAGAATCTTTAATATCATAAACTTGAAGATTTCCAGGAAAATCATAATAAAATGAAAACCTTTTTTCAATGTTGTCTTCCTCATTGAGAACATTCTCATAACTAACCATTACAGCCATTGTGAGTCTGTTTTGAGCTGCTTTTATCTCTGCCGTAGCTGCCATTGGTGTTACACTATACTCAGTAATTTCACCACTATAAATAATATCTCCACCCTCATTGACAAGATTGAGACTAGTTTGATTAACAATCAAATCCTGAAGAGCAATTGTAAAATCTCTATCAAGTCCAGGTTCAATTGTTGAACCAGGTTTACCACCTGCAGTATTTTCAAAATAATTTACCTGAAATGTTTCCACTCCAATTGGAATTGAAGATCCTGTAAAGCTATATATTCCACAAGAAATAGCCATTATTGAGCAAATTATTACTATTAAAATTTGTTTATAATTCCGATACATCACCTAAGTTATGCTGTTTAATCTTTCTGTAGAGTGTTCTTTCAGAGATACCAAGTTCTTTTGCGGCATTTTTCCTTCTACCATTTGTTCTAATTAAAGCTTGTTTAATCATCTCTACTTCTTTGTCATGCAGCGATAAAGTTTCTTCTTCTTCAATTGTCTCTGCATATTCAAATGAATTTTCAATGTTAGGAACAGTGTCAATTTTTACATCTGATTTGAAATCTATACTTTGTGAATCTTGACTCATTTCATCCTCCCCATATATCTTTTCTATTAAACCTTGATTCTTTTCCTTAACATCACTAGAACTCTCACCCTGCATTAGCTCTAAAGTAAGCTTTTTTAGATCATTTAAATCATTCTTCATATCAAATAAAACTTTATATAAAATCTCCCTTTCTGAGGAAAAAGAGGAACTGTCTTCCTTAATATCATTGATGGTAGCGGGTAATTTGGAAATTTTATTAGGTAAATAATTATTTAGAGTCTCAGTATTTAAATTTCTTTCTTTTTCAAGTATTGACATTTGCTCAGCAATATTTCTTAACTGTCTTATATTACCTTTCCATTCTTGTTGACATAAAACTTGTTGAGCAGCTTCATCTAGTCTCAAAGTTGGCATATTATATTTTTGGGCAAAATCAGATGCAAATTTTCTGAATAAGATAGGGATATCATCTTTTCTATTCCTTAATGGAGGAATACCTATAATTATGGTGCTTAATCTGTAGAAAAGATCCTCTCTAAACTTACCTTTTTTAATTGCTTCTTCCATATTTACATTTGTAGCAGCAACTATTCTAACATTTGTTTTTTCAACCTTTGAAGATCCAACTTTAATAAACTCTCCACTTTCTAAAACTCTTAAAAGCCTAACCTGTGTTGCTAGAGGAAGTTCTCCCACTTCGTCTAAAAAAATTGTACCACCATCAGCTACTTCGAAATAACCACTTCTATTGGAAGTAGCTCCTGTGAAGGCTCCTTTCTCATGACCAAAGAGCTCTGAATCAATAGTTCCATCTGGAATTGCACCACAGTTGACCGCAATGTATTTAGAATGTTTTCTATGAGAATATTGATGAATAATCTTTGGGATATTTTCTTTACCTACACCACTTTCACCAGTTACCAATACTGAAATATCAGAGTTAGCAACTTGTATTGATTTTTCAATTGCTCTATTTAATTTAGGGTTATCCCCAATAATTCCAAATCTTTGTTTTACAGCAAGAATAGACTCCATTAGACTTTAATTTTATTTACATTACCTATTAATGTTGCAGTTGTACAATCTTGAACTTTAACATTTACAATATCTCCTAATGAGAAATCATATTTTGGAAATACAACTACATTGTTTTCGCTAGTTCTACCACTCCAATATTCATTTGATTTTTTTGATGATTTATCAATTAAAACAGAACATTCACTATTTAAAAATCTTTTATTCCTCTCAAAGCTATGTTTTTGTTGAAGTGTAATGATTTCCTCAAGTCTTCTTTGCTTTAATTCAGGGCTAATATCGTCTTTAAAGTGCCTTGCAGCATATGTTCCAGGTCTTTCAGAGTAAGCAAACATATATCCAAAGTCATATTTAACCTCTTCCATTAAAGAAAGAGTGTCTTGGTGATCTCTCTCAGTTTCAGTTGGAAACCCTGTAATCATATCATGTGAAATTCCACAATTAGGAATAATTTTCCTGATATTTATTATTAGATCAAGATACTCTTCTCTAGTATGCAATCTGTTCATTTTCTTGAGAATTCTATTGCTCCCGGATTGAATTGGTAAATGAATATAGTTGCATATATTATCATATTTTGCCATGGTCTCTATCACGTCAATTGTCATATCCTGAGGGTTTGATGTAGAGAACCTTATTCTTATTTCAGGGAAGTTTGAAGCTACTAAATCCAATAAGCCAGAGAATCTCTTTGCGTTTAATTTTTGTTCTTCACTAGCTTTTTTGAAATCTTTTTTTGGTCCACCACCATACCAGAGGTAGCTATCAACATTCTGTCCTAGAAGAGTTATTTCCTTATAGCCTTTTTCATTCAATTCATTTATTTCTCTTATAATGCTGTCAGGGTTTCTGCTTCTTTCTCTTCCTCTTGTAAATGGTACTACACAAAAAGTACACATATTATCGCACCCTCTTGTTATTGAAACAAATGCATTAATACCATTATTATGAATTCTAACTGGAGAAATATCACCGTAGGTTTCGGACTTTGATAGAATTACATTAACCGCTCTTTGATTATGTTCAACTTCATCTAATAGATTTGGAAGATCTTTATAAGAATCAGGACCAACTACTAAATCAACAATTTTTTCCTCATCAAGAAGTTTTTCTTTAAGTCTTTCAGCCATACAGCCTAATAAGCCAACCTTAAGATCTTTATTTTCTTTTTTTTGAGAATTAAAATTTTTTAGTTTATTTCTTACAGTTTGTTCTGCTTTGTCCCTTATTGAACAAGTATTTAATAATACAAGATTAGCATCTTTTGCCTTGTCGGTTAGCTCGTATCCATCCTTCTTAAGGATTGACGCAACTACTTCGCTATCAGCAAAATTCATCTGACAACCATATGTCTCGATATATAAAGACTTCTTTTTAATATCAATCAATTTAGCTTGTAAAATTAATTAATTAATTGAAAATATGCCAATTTGTCAGTAATTTTCAGTTCTTTAAAGAAATTAATTCAATTTTATTTTTCATTAAATAGTCCTCAATCTTCTGTGAATGCTTTTCAATTAGAGCGTTTAAATTATTTATTTCGATATTAAGTTCTTCTTTCACTTGACTAAAGAATTCTTTAGATTGATCTGTGGGTGGATAATCTCCTCTCTGAGAATCTGCCAGTAAAAAAGCAATTCTGTTATTTATTCGAATCCCAAAATTTAAAGGATCTTGTCTGCTTTGATTTTTAGTCATATGAATATTATTTTCAACTACAGAAATATCATCTAAATATTTATTTATCATTTCTTTTAATTCATTGTTGTCTTTAGTTTTATCCAAAATAAAGTTCATATTATTTTTAATACTTCTTATATCAATAATTTGTTGGTTTGCTTTACTAACCTCATCTCTTACATCAATCAAAAATTCTAGTTGATCTTGATAATCAGCTTGAGAAATTTTAACTCTAGGATCTTTTACTATCTCAAATTCTTCTTGGAAGACTATATCATTATAGGTCATCTTAATATTATACTTTCCTGGGGTTACTTTTGGACCTACATTTGGTGAAGAATATAAAACCATACCTTCAAAAGATTTAAATCCTGGATACCTCATATCCCAAATAAGCCTATTCCCCCCATTTCTAGGAGATAATGATTCAATGTTATCTGAACTCAGTGCACTATCAATATCATTTGGATTACTTAATACGGGGTTGCCTACCATTACACTCTTATCATCATTGCCAGCTTGAGAATATTTATCTTGATTATTTGTAAAAGATCTGATAATTGATCCGTCCATGTTTAGGATATCAATTCTTAAGTAATCGTCTTCTTGAAGTTTTTTTATATAATAATTAATAATTACTCCATTAGGGTGATTCTGACCAGATAAAAGATTGTTAGGCCTATTCCAACCTCCTGATTGTGCCATTCTATATGACAGATCAGGCTGAAATAGAATGGCATCATCATCATGATTATTTTCATTCAATTGGTGTAGTGGAGTTAAATCATCTATAATCCAAAAACTTCTTCCATGAGTAGCCACGACAAGGTCGTTATCCTTAACTTCTAGGTCTCTAATAGATGTTACAGGAAGATTTAACTGAAACTCAGACCATGAATTTCCATCATCGAAACTAATATACATTCCCCACTCAGTCCCCGCATAAAGAAGTCCTTCTCTTTTTTTATCACTTCTAACAACCCTTGTATAATAACTTGAGTTAATACCATCTGTTATTAAAGTCCAACTTTTCCCATAATCTTCAGTTTTATATAGATAAGGTGTATAATCACCGAACTTATATGAAGTTGCAGCAATGTATGCTTTACCCTTTTTAAAGGGGCTTGGATCAATACTATTTATCATATTTAATTCAGGAGACAATTTCTTTGGCGGGGTAATATTTTCCCATGTTTTGCCTCCATCCTTTGTGATATGGATTAAACCATCATCGCTACCTACCCAAATAACACCTTCTTCAAGCTTTGACTCAGCAATTGCAAAAATATTTGCATAATACTCGGCACCTGTATTATCTTGAGTGATGGGTCCACCAGATGACATTATTGTCTCTGGAATATTTCTTGTTAAGTCAGGAGATATTGTTTTCCATGTCTGTCCACTGTTCTCTGAAACATGCAGATAGTTTGAACCTGCATATAGCTTATTAGGATTGTTTGGGCTAAACATAACAGGAAAATTCCAATTAAACCTGTATTTCATTACTTCTGCACCTGACCCTGCCGGATTATCTGGCCATACATTAACTGATCTAATTTGACCATTTGAATGATCTTGCATCATCATATAGCCTTTGTAAGTTCCACCAAATACTATGTCATTATTCTTAGGATCAGGTGCTAAATGAGCACTTTCACCACCAGCACTCGGTTCCCAGTCTCTCTCAGTTATAGAAGATGAAGAAGTTCTATGTTTTATTCTAACTGTACTATTATCTTGTTGAGCACCATATATCCTGTATGGAAAAGAATTATCTGTCGATACTCTATAAAATTGAGCCGTTGGTTGATTAAAGTATGTTGACCAGTTATCCCCTCCGTCATTTGAAACTTGAGCACCTCCGTCATCTGCCATTACCATTCTCATATTATTATTAGGATCAATCCATAAATCATGGTGATCACCATGTGGAGCATTTTTTAGAGTAAAAGTTTTACCCCCATCAGTTGATACTCCATAACTTACATTTAAGACAAATACTTTATCTTCATTTTGAGTATCAGCATAAATTCTAGTATAGTACCAAGCTCTTTGTCTTAATGCTCTATTAGAGTTAACTTTCTCCCAGTTATTTCCTCCATCATCGGATCTAAATAAACCTCCATTATCAGCTTCAACCATTACCCAAATTCTTTTTGAATTTACAGGAGATATTGCTACCCCAACTATACCCCAAGGAAATGATGGTAATCCATTAAATTCTGAAATATCTTCCCAAGTTTTACCACTGTCGTAACTTCTAAAAATTTTTGAATCTGGACCTCCACTGTCCATTCTATAACCATTTCTTTTCATTTGCCAAGTAGTAGCATAGATTATTCTGGAATTATTAGGATCAATTACTAGATCTCCAATTCCAGCTTTATCTGAAACATATAGGATTTTTTCCCATGTCAATCCACCATTATTAGTCTTATAAAGTCCTCTTTCAGAATTAGGCTTCCATAAATTTCCAATAACTCCAACATAAACAATATCTGGATTTTCAGGATGAATTCTAATTCTAGAAATATGCTCAGATTTTGGCAAGCCAATATATTTCCAGGTCTCACCTGCATCTGTACTTTTCCACATTCCGTGTCCGGAAGAGACATTCCCCCTCAGGGTTTGTTCCCCTTCACCAACATAAATTATATTTTCATCTGACTCACTTACTGCAATAGCACCAATACTACCGCCATAATAACCATCACTTATAGGCTCCCATGTAGAACCTGAATCTTCAGTCTTCCAGACTCCGCCACCAGCTGTACCCATATAATATAGGTTAGGATTATTTAAAACTCCAACAGCAGTTCCTGCTCGTCCACCTCTGAACGGACCGATAAGCCTGTACTCAATTGAGTTATAAAGGCTTTGATCATAATTTAATTTAGATTTTTTTGACTGTCCAAAAGAGTTAATAGAAAAGATTAGAGCAACTGCGGGCAATAAGTATTTTATCCTCATTTTTTAAAAATTTAAAATATAAATTACAAAAAAAGATAAAATCTTGATGAAGAAATAGACAACGATTATATCAAAGTTGAAATTTTGTCGTATCCACCTTTGATATTTGCAATGTTTGTTTTAGATTTTGAATTAAGAATTGAACAAGCAATCATGCTCCTATATCCTCCTTTACAATGAATATATAGTTTATCTTTTTCATTAATACTTTCGACTTTATCTTTCAAATTAATCAAAGGTATATTTAATGATTCTCTCATTGAACTGATATTATTTTCACTTTGAGATCTTACATCAAGAATATTTAAATCATTTTTGGAGTATAAAGCTGCAAAATCTTCAGGATCAACATTTTCAATTGATTCTATATTTTTATTAGCTTCAATCCAAGACTTAATACCACCTAATAAGTATCCCATGATGTTATCAAATCCAACTCTAGATAGTCTCAGGATTGCCTCTTTTTCTTTCCCATTAGGAGTTATCAAAATTATAGGCTGATTTATATCCTCAAGAATCTCACCGGCCCATGGAGCAAACCTCCCTTCCAAACCAATAAAAATTGATCCTGGTATGTGAGATTCTGCAAATTCATCTGGATTTCTTACATCAAGAACTGTTGCATTTCTCATCATATTCTCAACAAACTCTACATTTAAAGGTTTCAGTGATTGATTTAAAATTGTAGCAGAATCTAAATATCCCTCTTTGTTTAAACTAACATTGTAGGGAAAATATTTAGGAGGGTCTAATAATCCGTCAAGAACTTCATTCACAAACTCATCCTTAGTCATATTTTCTCTTAATGCATAATTTGTTAATTTTTGATCTCCAAGTTTACCTACTGTTTCGTAACTTAAATCTTTACCACATGAAGTTCCTTGACCATGACCTGGATATACAATCACCTCGTCATCTAAAACCATAATTTTATTTCTAAGACTATCAAAGAGCATTGAAGCAAGATCTTTATTACTTAAGCTTGAATTTTGAGAGAGATCAGGCCTTCCTACATCACCAAGAAATAAAGTATCACCAGTAAATATTGCATGATCTTTACCAAGACTATCTCTTAACAAATAAGTTGTACTTTCTATAGTATGACCAGGCGTATGTATAGCAACTATACTAACATCACCTAATTTAAATTCTTCGTAGTCCTTTGCATTTTTAGTTTCAAAACTGGTTTCAGCTTTTGGGCCATAAATTATCTTTGCACCAGTTTTTTTGGCTAGGTTTAAATGTCCACTTATGAAGTCTGCATGAATATGTGTTTCAAATATATATTTAATTGAGGCACCAGAAATTTTAGCTTTTTCTATATATGCGTCAATCTCTCTTATAGGGTCAATAATAGCAACCTCATTATTACTTTCTATATAGTAAGACCCTTGAGATAGACATTTTGTATATATCTGTTCAACTTTCATATTCATACAAAATTAGTTTCTTTGAAACTATATAGCAATAATGTTAAACAAATTTTAAAATTTTAATATTTTTTTTAATCATAACAATAAATCTAATTACATTTAGGCCCAAAATTAAATTATGCCAAAAAATTTAGTTATAGTTGAATCTGCTACAAAAGCTAAGACAATTGAAAAAATTTTAGGACAAGATTTTAAGGTAGTTTCTTGTGTTGGTCATATTTCAGACCTTCCAGTTAAAGAGCTAGGTGTTGATGTTACGAATGATTTTAAACCCAAATATGTTGTCCCAACCGAAAAGAAACCAATAATAAGAGACCTGAAGAAATTTGTTAAAGATTCTGATAAAGTTTGGCTAGCAAGTGATGAGGATAGAGAAGGTGAAGCTATAGCTTGGCATTTATATGAAAATCTTGATTTAGCTAACAAAGATTATGAAAGAATTGTTTTTCATGAAATTACTAAGAATGCTATTTTAAATGCTCTTGAGTCTCCAAGAGATATTAATTTTAATTTGGTTAATGCTCAGCAAGCTAGAAGAGTGCTTGATAGACTGGTAGGTTATGAATTATCCCCTGTTCTATGGAGAAAAGTTAAGGCGGGGTTATCAGCAGGAAGAGTACAGTCTGTTTCTGTAAGGCTTATTGTTGAAAAGGAAAGAGAAATTAAAAATTTTACATCCAAGAGTTCATATAAATTAATTGGAGTTTTTGAAAATAAAGCAGGAGTTAAATTAAAGGCCGAATTAAATGAAAAGTATTTCTCTGTTCAGGAGGTAAAACAGTTTTTAGAAAAAAATTACAATTCTGTTTATAATGTGTCAAGCATTGATCAAAAACCTGCAAAAAAATCACCAACTCCACCATTTACAACGTCTACACTTCAGCAAGAAGCTTCAAGAAAACTAGGATTTGGAGTAACAAGAACAATGTCAACTGCTCAGAAACTTTATGAGGCGGGACTTATAACCTATATGAGAACTGATAGTGTAACTATTTCAAATGATGCAAAGACATCAATTGTTCAAAAGATTGAGAGTAAGTATGGTGAAAATTATGTAAACACTAGAGATTATAAAAATAAAAACAAGTCAGCTCAAGAAGCACATGAAGCAGTAAGACCTACTGATATTAATGTGGAGGAAATAACATCTGATTATGATCAGCAAAGATTATATCAATTAATCTGGAAAAGAACAATTTCATCTCAAATGTCAGATGCTCAAATTGAGAGGACAGTAGTAAATATTAACACAAATACTTACTCTCAATTCTTTGTTGCAAGGGGAGAGGTTATAAAGTTTGATGGTTTTCTTAGAGTTTACAATGAAGGAACAGATGATGAAATAGAAGAAGAGAAAGGTGTCCTACCTGCACTTAGTATTGATGAGAATATTAATTTGTTATCTATTTCCTCAAGGGAATCTTTCTCAAGACCTCCTTCTAGATATACTGAGGCTTCTTTAGTAAAGAAACTTGAAGAATTAGGAATTGGAAGGCCTGCGACATATGCCACAACTATTTCAACAATTCAAAATAGAGGATATATTGCTAAAGGATTTAATGATGGAGTTGATCGAAGTTATAACTTTATTGAGTTTAGTCAAAAGGGTATTAAAGAGACAGAGTTAAAAGAAAAAACAGGTTCAAACAAAGGAAAACTAGTTCCTACTGATATAGGAATGATAGTAAATGATTTTTTGGTTGATAATTTCAATAATATTTTAGATTATGGGTTTACTGCAGAGGTTGAAAAGAATTTTGATAAAATTGCTACTGGAGATCAGAATTGGACAGATATAATAAAGCAATTCTATAATGATTTTCATGAAAATGTAAACGAGGTTAAAGACAATGCAGAAAGACAGTCTGGAGAAAAGATTTTAGGATCTGATCCTGTCTCTGGTAGAGTTGTTAAGGTAAGACTTGGAAAGTTTGGGCCAATTGCACAAATCGGAACAATTGATGAAGAGGAAAAACCATTATTTGCAAGTTTGACTAAGGATCAACAGCTTGACACTATATCTCTTGAAGAAGCACTTGAGTTATTTAAGTTCCCTAAGGAAATTGGAAATTACAAAGATGAGGTTGTAACTGTAAATAATGGAAGATATGGCCCTTACATTAAGTTCTCTAGTAAATCCATATCAATTCCAAACGGAATTGATCCTCACTCTGTTGATCTAAATTTAGCAATAGAGTTAATAAACGAAAAATTAAAATCTGAGGAACCTATTCACATGTATGAAAATAAACCTGTAACTAAGGGCAAGGGAAGATTTGGTCCATTCATAAAATGGAACGATATGTTTATAAATGTCAATAAGACCTATGATTTTGATAACCTGGCAATAACTGAAATTGAAGAACTTATTGAATTAAAAATTAAAAAAGAAAAAGAAAAGCTTATATCCGAATGGACTGATGAGGGTATTAAAGTTGAAAAAGGTAGATGGGGAAGGTCCATTATCTCTATGGGAAAAAAGAAAGTAGAAATTCCAAAAGAAATAGATCCAAAAACAATTACATTAGATATTGCTAAACAATATCTTAATCCAAAAAAGAAAAAATGAGTCTTGAATTGCTCAAACCTTTAACAGATAGTTTTCTTGATAATATAAAAGAGAACTATTTGCAAGGTTCCCTGTTCAATAAAATAGATATTCATACTGTATCAAGTGGTTTTCCTAACATTGAGTTACCGAATGTTTGTATAATTGGAGTTGAAGAGGACAGAAATTCTTTTTTTGAATCCCAAGGACAAGATTTAAATTCTATTAGAGAAGAATTATACAAACTGAAATTTGGTAACTGGAAAATAGAAATTTCAGATCTTGGAGATTTACCAAATGGAGACACTGTTGATGATACATATCATGCACTTTATGATATATGTAGGGAATTGCTTTCAAAAAAAATAATCTTAGTTATAATTGGAGGGAGTAATGATTTAATATATCCAATCTTTAAATCATTTGATTCGTACAATGAAAAAGTCAATATTGTATCCATAGATAATCAATTTGATCTTTATCAGGAATCTGATTTGATATCCGGTAGAACTTATATGAATAAAATAATTGTTGATGACTCAAACAATTTGAATGATTTCACAAATATTGGATTTCAAAGGCATTTATGCTCAAATGACGAAATGCAGTTAATGGAAAAATTATTTTTTGAATATATCTCATTGGGAGAAATTACTGAGGATAATATGAAGGCAGAGCCTTTAATGCGAAATGCTAATATTGTTGGCTTTGACATGAAATCCTTAAACAATCAAGGTAATCCAAATGGAATTGACCCTAGGTTATCATGTATTCTTGCTAAATATGCTGGTCAAAGTAATAAAACTAATTTCCTTGGTTTATTCGAGTTATATGATAATGCAATTTCAAATAAATTATACTCCGAAATTGTTTGGTATTTTATTGATGGAATTAATAAAAGAATTGTGGAGACTGATTTTAATGATTCTCAGACCTTTAATAAATATATTGTTCAAACATCTGGAAGGGACATTACCTTTTTTAAGAGTAAGATTTCCGAAAAATGGTGGATGTTAATTGATTCTCCAAATAGTTCTTATTCCAGTTATTTGCCCTGCTTAGAGGGAGATTATCAATATGCTCTTAATGATAATATTCCAATTAGATGGCTCAAGGCAACCAAAAGAATTTAAACCTCTTGTAGATACCTCTCTGCATCAAGTGCTGCCATACATCCCGTCCCAGCAGCTGTTATCGCCTGACGATAATCTTTATCTTGTACATCTCCTGCTGCAAATACACCAGGAATATTAGTCTTAGTAGAAGTTTTGTCTGTAAGTATATATCCACTTTCATCCATGTCGACGAGCCCTTTAAAAATATCAGTATTTGGAGAATGACCAATGGCAATAAATAAACCTGTAATTTTTAATTCTGATATATCATTAGTAAGGTTATTCTTTATTTTTAAACCATCAACAACATTTTCACCAATAACCTCCTCAACTTCATGGTTAAACAACACTTTAATATTATCAAAATTTGATAATCTATTTTGCATTGCTTTTGATGCTCTGAAATGATCTTTTCTTACTAGCATAGTTACATTAGTGCATATTTTTGCAAGATAAGTAGCTTCCTCTATTGCTGTATCACCTCCGCCAACAATTGCTACATCTTGATTTTTATAAAAAAAGCCATCACAAACTGCACATGCTGATACTCCTCCACCTATTAACCTCTGTTCACTTGGTAGACCAAGATACTTTGCAGATGCACCGGTACTAATTATGACTGTTTTAGATTTTATTTCATCTCCATTTTGAGTATATAACTTATGAATTCCACCCTTATCTTTTGAAAAATCAACTTTTGATATAAAATCAATTTCAACTTTTGTACCGAATCTTTCGGCTTGTTCTTTAAGCTCATTCATCATAGTAGGACCATCTACACCTTGAGGATAACCTGGGAAATTATCAACCTCAGTTGTAGTAGTTAATTGCCCGCCAGGTTCTAATCCAGTATATATAATTGGCTTAAGATCTGCTCTTGCAGCATATATAGCCGCTGTATAACCCGCTGGTCCACTTCCTATAATTATTGTATTCATACTAAGATTTTTGAGATATTATTTCAATTAGGTAAAATTAAAAAAACATAATTATAAATTGATTAAAACATTATTAACTTTGTTATTTCATAATATATATATGAAAAACACAAAAAAAAGCCTTAAGTATCAATCTCCTGGAATTAATGAGGAAACTAGATACGAAAAACTTCATACTGTTACTTTTGAAAACTCTGAAGATGGGTCAGTTTTAATTGCAAGAGAAATTTGTGACTTAGTTAAGTCAAAACAAGAAAAAAATAAAAATTGTGTTATAGGCTTTGCAACAGGTTCTTCACCAACTAAAGTTTACCAAGAAATAATTAGGATTCACAAACAAGAATCTTTAAGCTTTAATAACGTAATAGCTTTTAACCTAGATGAATATTTTCCAATAAAGAAAGATGATAAAAATAGCTATCATCAATTTATGAATGAAAACTTATTTGATCATATAGATATTCCGAAAGAAAACATAAATATTCCTTCTGGGGAAATAAAAGAAAAAGAGATCAAAAATTTTTGCCTACAATATGAAAAGAAAATTCAAGAAAGCGGAGGAATTGATATTCAACTTCTGGGAATAGGTAGAACAGGTCATATTGGCTTTAATGAACCAGGGTCTCACTTTAACTCTAAAACTAGATTAATTACACTTGATCATACTACGAGGTTTGATGCTAGCAAAAGCTTTAATGGAATTGAAAATGTTCCTTCTAAGGCGATTACAATGGGTGTTAGAACAATCTTCAACTCTAAGAGAATTATAGTTATGGCTTGGGGAATACAGAAAAGCCATATAGTTAAAAAGTCAGTTGAAAATAATGTCTCATCTCTAATACCGACAACATATATTCAAAAACATAAGAACGCTACTTTAGTTCTTGATAAAGAATGTTCAAGTGAGCTAACAAGGTTTAAGACACCTTGGTTAGTCGGTCCCTGTGATTGGACAGATTTAATGAAAAGAAAAGCAATCGTATGGTTGTGTAGTGTAACAGAAAAATCTATTTTAAAATTAACAGATGAAGATTATAATAAAAATGGATTATCCGACCTGCTTGCTCTGGAGGGTTCAGCATATGGATTAAACATAAAAATGTTTAACCACTTTCAAAATACCATAAGTGGATGGCCAGGAGGTAAGCCAGGTGCAGATGATTCAACAAGGCCTGAAAGAAAAAGTCCAAGTTCTAAGAGAGTAATTATCTTCAGTCCACATCCAGACGATGATGTAATTTCAATGGGAGGTACATTTGATAGGTTAGTCTCTCAAGGTCATGATGTCCACATTGCATATCAGGCATCTGGAAATGTAGCAGTTTCTGATCACGATGCGCTAAAGTTTATTGAAGTCTCTAATGATATGTTCCCTGATGAACTTAAACCAAAAGTAAAAAAGTTAATTAAAGAACTAAAAAATAAAAAACCAGATAAAATTGATTCTGTCGATGTAAGACAAATTAAGAGTTTAATTAGAAAAAGAGAAGCAATCTCAGCTACCAGATATATTGGAATACCTGACTCTAATACGCACTTTATGAATTTGCCTTTCTATGAAACCGGAAGGATTAAAAAGAATCCTGCTTCAAAAAAAGATGTCTTAATGACAGCGTCATTGATAAAAAAAATCAAGCCACATCAAATTTATGCAGCAGGAGATCTCGAAGATCCTCATGGTACTCATAAAGTATGTCTTGATATTGTCTTTGATGCATTGGAGTCACTTAAAGGTGAAAAGTTTATAAAAGATTGTTGGCTATGGTTGTACAGAGGAGCATGGTTAGAGTGGGATATTCATGAAATTGATATGGCAGTACCGATGAGTCCAGCTCAAGTTCTTAGAAAAAGAAAAGCGATATTCTTTCATCAAACTCAAAAAGATGGAGTAATGTTTCAGGGTCAAGATTTAAGAGAATTCTGGGTAAGGGCAGAGGAGAGGAATCATGAAACAGCAGAAAAATACAAAAAGATGGGCCTTGCAGATTATGCTGCTATAGAATCTTTTAAGAGACATTATTTTTAACAAAATTATTATGAAAAAAACTAACTTACTCCTAACAGCACTACTAATAATAGGGCCATTATTCTCAACTCAAGCACAAAATAAGTTTTCAAAAAGAAAAATTGCAAATCTTAAACAAGAAGTATCTCAGCTAGTAGAAGAGGACAAAAAGATGACTCAAGTAATGATAGATAAAGTTTTTAGTTTTGGAGAGCTTGGTTTCCAAGAATTTGAAACTTCAAAATACTTAAGTAAGATTCTTGAAGAAAACGGATTTGATATTGAATATCAAATTTCAGGAATTCCTACTTCATGGCTTGCGACATGGTCAAATGGAGAGGGGGGGCCAACAATTGCTCTTGGTAGTGACTTTGACGGAGTTCCATCAACTTCTCAATACCCTGGTGTTGCCTATGAAAAACCAGTAGTAGAGGGTGCTCCAGGTCATGGTGAAGGACATAATATAGGCCTTCCGATTGTTATTACTTCTGCGATTTCAATTAAAAAAATAATGATTGAAAATAATATTAGTGGAACCCTAGTTTTATGGCCAGGTGTTGCTGAGGAAATTCTTGGTGCAAAAGCTTGGTATGTTAGAGATGGTTATTTTGATAATGTAGATATGTGTATTTTCACACATGTCAGTACAAACATGTCTACATCTTGGGGAAGGCCATCAGGAACAGGACTAATTTCAGTAAAATATACTTTTAGTGGAGAAACTGCTCATTCTGCTGGTTCTCCATGGAGAGCAAGAAGTGCACTTGATGCAGCAGAATTAATGAATGTTGGATGGAATTATAAAAGAGAACACCTCCATCCTGATCAAAGGTCACACTCTATCTTTCTTGATGCAGGAGATCAACCAAATGTGGTCCCTTCCAAAGCCTCTATTTGGTACTTTTTAAGAGAGATTACCTACAAAAACATTATGGAGATGTATGATACTGCAAATAAAATGGCTGAAGGTGCAGCATTAATGACTGATACAAGCTATGAGTCAGAAGTTTTGGGAGCAGCATGGCCTAGACATTTTAATAAGATAATTGCGGAAGAGATGTATGAAAATATCAAAAAAGTTGGATTGCCTAAATGGTCTGAGGATGATCAAAAATTAGCAAGAGCTGTACAAAAAGAAATTGGTAGCGAGTCAATTAATGGTCTTCCAACAGAGCTTCCTCCTTTACGTGCTCCACTTCCATATAATGTTAGTGGTGGTTCAGATGATATTGGAGATGTGTCATGGAAGGTACCTACTGTAGTGCTTAGATTTCCATCAAATATTCCAGATGTTACTTTTCATCATTGGTCTGCGAGTATTGCCGCTGCAACTCCAATTGCTCATAAGGGAGCAAATGCTGGTGCTAAAGTTGTTGCTATGACAGTCTTAGATTTTTTAACAAAACCAGAAAAATTAGATGAGGCTAAAGAATATTTTGATAATGTTCAAAGTAAGGAGGACTTTTACAGACCTATGATATCTGAAAAAGACCCACCACCTTTTTATTTAAATACTGAAAAGATGGAAATGTATAGAGATAAAATGGAAAAATTTTACTTTGATGAAACTAAGTATGATACTTATCTAGAGCAGCTAGGGGTTGATTATCCTGAGATTAATAAATCTGGAAGGGATAAAAAGGACTAATACATATTATATTTCCTTCTAATTGTCTAGTCTTTAAAACTAAAAAAAACACTATATAATGCTTGTTTTTGCTATTTAATTAATAAATTGACCGCATAAACAAAACAAAATCAAATTATGAATAGAATACTAAGCACAGTATTTTTATTATTTGCATTGTTATCATATGGTCAAAACGCTGTAAATGGTGTTGTCTTAGATGAAAACGGAACGCCCCTACCGGGTGCAAATGTTATCATTGAAGATACCAATACAGGTGTTTCAACCGATTTCGATGGAAATTTTGAGATTACTGCTAGTCAAGGACAAGTCCTTGCTATAAGCTACATTGGGTATACGACTCAATATGTTACTGTTGCTGGTCAGTCTGCGATAAATATTTCTTTACAGCTTGATAATGAGCTTGAAGAAGTAGTTGTTACAGCACTTGGGTTTGCTGCTGTTCGGGATCAACAAGGATCTACATCTTCTGTAATAAATTCAGATGATGTGATAAGATCTGCTGAGCCTACAGTTGTAAACGCACTTAGTGGAAAGGCTTCAGGTGTTAGAATTACAAGATCTAATGGTGACCCAGGAGCTGGGAGTACAATTAGAATTCGTGGTGCTAATACAATCGATGGTTCAATACAACCATTAATTATTGTTGATGGTGTTCCTCTAGATAATACTACTTCATATGCCGGTGGTAATAATATTACTGGTTCAAATGGTGGTGTTACACAAGGATCACGTCTAAATGATATAAACCCTGCAGATATTGCTTCTGTAAACGTTCTTAAAGGTGCATCAGCTGCTTCGCTATATGGAAGTAGAGCTGCAAATGGTGTTGTTGTAATAACAACCAAAAAAGGACAAAGAGGGAAAGCTAAAATCTCATTTAAATCATCTTATTCTTTCGATGAAATTTCAGAAAGAATTCCAATGCAGAGTACATGGGGTCAAGGTAGATCTGGTGTATACGGAGAAACTCGTGCTGAATCATGGGGTGATTATATACCTGGAAGATCAGGAGGTCAAGATGCATACAAATCTGGTGCATACTTTATAGCTGAGAATGGAAGAAAATATGAGGCTATTGCCACTAAAAACTCTACTGAAACATTCGTAGAAGAAAACTTCAATTCAATTTTTGGAACAGGAAATGCTCTTCAAAACGATTTAACAATTAGTGGTGGTAATGAAAACAGTAATTATTTCTTTAGTCTTGGACACTTAGATCAAGATGGTGTAATTAAAAATGCTACCTATGAAAGAACAAATGCCAGATTAAATTACGAGGCAAAGTTGAATGATAAAATTACTTTATCTTCTAAAATGTCATACACATATACAGACTCTAATAGAATTCAACAGAGTTCAAATGTATCTGGTTTAATGCTTGGTTTATTAAGAACTCCACCAGACTTTGATGGTAGAGACTACAAAGGAACTTATTACAGTTCAGGTGGTACAGAATATATAAACAGAGGTAGATCTTACCGTAAATCAATCGGTCAGAGCTCTAACCAGTCATATACAAATCCACTTTGGACAGTAAATGAGCAAGAATCAAGTACTAGAGTTAACAGAATAACTGTAACTCCTCAATTAACTTTTAAGCCAACTAATTGGTTACAAGTTATTACTAGAGGAAATGTTGATGTAACTGATGATAAAAGAACTTATTTCTTCCCAATTGGAGATGCAAGTTCTAGAGCAAATGGTCAATACCAAGAAGATGCTCTTGACATTAGAAATTCTGCATTAGATGTAATTGGTAAAGCAAACTTTGAATTATCAGATGAAGTAAATCTAACTGCTACAGTTGGTTGGAGTTACAATGATAGAAAGTACAGTAGAATATCTGGTAATATTACAGGATTCCTTGTAAATTCTGCAAAAAGAACTACAGCCTTAAATACATCTTCAGAGGCTTCTACATTTAGTGGAGCAAAAGCATTTAGAAGATCTAATAGAGGTTATGGAATATTAAATTTTGATATTGATGATCAACTATTTATTAATCTTTCTGGTGCTCAGGAAGCTTCATCTACAATTAGTGGTACATTCTTCTATCCAGCAGCAGATGCAGCATGGGTATTAACAGAAGATGTTGTCCAATCAAATATTATGTCATTTGGAAAATTAAGAGCTTCATGGGGTCAAGTAGGTGTTCAACCTTCAGCTCATAAGTTCGAAACTCTTGCAGAAGGTGGATTTGGTTATTCAACATATAGTGACCCTCTAGATAGTAATTTATTTGGTGGTGGTTTTAGATTAGATAATAACTTAGGAAATCCTAATCTTGAGCCAGAAATAAAAACTGAATGGGAAATTGGTGGTGAC
>CACJHI010000002.1 GCA_902593165.1 uncultured Bacteroidota bacterium
CTCTAGAATTAAAAACATTTTTAAAAGCAAATAATTGTGCCTACGACTGGACTCGAACCAGCACGAGCATAAGCTCACTACCCCCTCAAGGTAGCGTGTATACCAATTTCACCACGTAGGCAATAAAAAAAAGGGTAGTGACCTGGCTGGGGCTCGAACCCAGGACCCTCTCCTTAAAAGGGAGATGCTCTACCAACTGAGCTACCAGGTCTAAAAAAGAGGTCAAATATACATTGAAATATTGATTATTCAATGATGTTTTTTATTATAAATTTGTTAATATGAGTAAATCGATTGATACAATTTTTTTATTAGGTTATATGGGTGCTGGTAAAACTGTAATCGGTAGATCATTATCAAAGAAATTAGATTTTAAGTTTTATGATTTAGATAATTATATTGAGCAGATAGAGGGTAAAAAAGTCTCTGACATATTCAATGAAAAAAATGAAGTTTATTTTAGAAAAATTGAGAATAAGTATCTCCAGGAACTATCATTAAAAAATGAAAAAAAAATTATTTCAACTGGTGGTGGAACTCCTTGTTTCAAAAATAACCTTGAAATTATTCAAAAATCCTCTAACTCGATATCTATTTATTTAAAAGCTAATATTGAAACCTTAGTTATGAGATTATTCAATTCCATTGAGAAGCGACCAATTATCTCACACTTAAAAAAAGAGGATGAATTAAAAGAATTTATAACAAAACATCTCTTTGAGAGAAGTTTCTATTACGAAAAATCAGATGTTAAAATTAAAACTGATGATATTGAATTAAAAGATATTGTCAAGTTGATAGGAGAATTAATTTAAGTAAACAGTAAATTCTTCATCTTTATTAACTTCTACATCAACACGCTCATTCACAGAGGTTGAAAGATTTAGACCAGAAAAATTAATTTTAACAGGAAACAGAGAATGATCTCTATTTACCATTACAGCTGTTTTTATTTTAAATGGATTTTCCAACATTAAATTACTTATAATTAGTTGAAGAGTCCTTGCTGATTGTGATACATCACTTACAATTACTAAAGACAAATTATCGACGTTAAATTCTTTTTCAAATACTAAACTTTTATTAGAATTTGAATTTATCTGAACACCAACTAATTCAGATTTAATTTTTGAATTTTGATTTATAAAATCAATAATTTTTTTTGCTATTATTTTTCCATTTTTGGAAACACCAAAAAAAATAAGTTTCTTCTGATCTATATTGTCTTCAATAACTTCAAGACTAATCCTCTTTATTTTATTTTCGACATCAAAACAATCTAAAATGATATTCTGAGAATTAATTTTGTTCATCTTTATACTCTTTTAAATAAATAAAGTAATGTTGTATCTTCGCACTAAATTATGAAGAAAAAACTACTTTTTCTTGTTCCTCTATTGTTGTTATTCCTTCAATGTAAAAAAGATGATGAAACAACCCCTTATGTTATTAGAGAATATAGTGAACAAGTTACAGTTGATCATCAACTTTTAGAGGACTATTTAAGAACCCATACATATAATTATAATGACTTCAATAATCAATCTAATTTGGATATTAGAATTGACACATTGATTAATCCAAATTCATCAAGACTATCACTATATGATCAAGCAAGTATTAAGACCATTGATGTAACTGACGCAAATGGAAATATTGTCAAACATAATTTATATTATATAATAGCCAGACAAGGGGCTAATGAGAATCCCTCTGTAGCAGATTCTGTTTATGTATCTTATGATGGTTTTTTAACAGATGGCTATGTTTTTGATAACAGAAAATTTCCAATATGGCTTGACCTAGCTAATTCTTTAGAAGGATTTAGGGAAGGTGTCTCAGAACTTAGAACTGGAAATTATTCTGAAAACTTAAACGGAACTATAACTTACGATTCTTTTGGTGTTGGTATTTTCTTTTTGCCCTCTGGATTAGGGTATTTCGAGAATACTTCGGGAGGAATCCCAGAGTACTCTCCTTTAGTGTTCTCTGTTAAATTAATGACTTATGCTGAGACAGATCATGATAACGATGGAATACTTTCAATATTTGAGGATATAGATGGTGACGGAAAACCCTTTAGAGATGACTCAGATGGTGATAATCTATGGAATATGTATGATACTGATGATGACGGTGATGGTATTCTCACTATTAATGAAATTGACAAAAACAATGATAGTGTAATTGATGATTCTAATAATGATGGAATCCCTGACTATTTAGATCCCGATAATTAATCTTTCTTTTTAAATAAGTTATATGGTATGTCGTAAGATATATTTAATGATAATTTATTAGTTGTCGTATCTACATTGGCATTATCAAGATTAACGCCATTAGCATTTATAATAAGTAGTTCATTATTGTTAAGACCTCTTTCATATCTAAGACCAACACTCAATGATCTAACTTTAACTCTTGTGCCAAGCAATAAACTAAGACTATATTGATCTTTGATTTCTTCAAGATCAAAATTACTAGAACTTGAAAGATTATATTTAAAGGTTGGTCCTCCAAATAAACTTATGGGGCCTAATACTTTATACCCAAATATAATTGGAACTTGAAGATCTGTTGACTTGTATGAGTGCTCAGCTATATTAATTGATTGAGTTAATACTGAGGTGTCATTATTACTTGAAAAAGCAGTCCCATTCTTTGACTTTGAAAAAATTAGATTTAACTCAGGTCTTATATAAAATGTAATTAAATCTATTTCTGTATAAACACCTAGTTGAAATCCAGTTGAATTCTTTAAATCAAGATCATAATCATCAATTTTTGTCTTGATATTTTTTATTGATCCAAAATTATCATCATTTAAGCCAACATTTATACCAAAGTTTCCTTGGGCGAATATTGATCCAGACATCAAAAAAAATAAAATAAAAATTCTCATTAAGCTTTTCTTTTTAAAACTCTAGTTACAGCTTTAATGATTGAATCACTATTTAAACCATATTTATTCATAAGGTCAAGTGGAGTTCCAGACTCTCCAAATGTATCGTTAGTACCAACAAACTCCTGAGGATATGGAGCTCTAGAAGTAAGAAGTCTAGCAACACTTTCACCTAATCCTCCATAAATATTGTGTTCCTCAGCTGAGACTAAACACCCTGTTTTGTTTATAGAATTCAGAATTATGTCCTCATCAAGGGGTTTAATTGTATGGATATTAATAATCTCAGCATTAACACCATTTTCATGTAATTTTTCTGCTGCTTGAATTGCCTCCCATACAAGATGCCCAGTAGCAACAATAGTCACATCACTTCCTTCGGTCATTAATATACCTTTCCCAATTTGAAACTTATCAGATGAATCTGTAAAATTTGCAACTTTAGGTCTACCAAATCTTAAGTAAACTGGTCCATCAAAATTACATATTTCCAGAGTAGCAGATTTTGTTTGATTAAAATCACAAGTATTAATAACAGTAATTCCTGGTAACATTTTCATGAGTCCTATATCTTCTAGAATCTGATGAGTTGCTCCATCTTCTCCCAAAGTTATTCCAGCGTGAGAAGCACATATTTTTACATTTTTATTAGAATATGCAACTGATTGTCTTATTTGGTCATAAACTCTCCCAGTAGAGAAATTAGCAAAAGTGCCTGTGAAAGGAATCTTGCCTCCAGTAGCCAAGCCTGCTGCAAGTCCAATCATATTTGCCTCTGCTATGCCTACTTGAAAAAATCTTTCGGGGTTTTCATCTGCAAAAGTATTCATCTTAAGAGATCCCGTTAAATCAGCACAGAGTGCAACAACTTCAGTATTGTTTCTACCAAGTTCTGTAAGACCTTCGCCAAAACCAGATCTTGTATCCTTATCACCTTGATTACTATACTTTCTCATATTAATAGTCTCCTAGAGTTTCTGGATTTTGATTTAAAGCCTTTTCAAGTTGCTCATCATTAGGAGCTACACCGTGCCACTTGTGAGTATGCATCATAAAGTCAACACCATTACCCATAACTGTCTTCATAAGTATCACAATAGGTTTTCCTTTCATGCTACTTTTTTTTGCCTCACACATTATTTCATAAACTTCATCTAAGGAATTTCCATCTTCAACTTCAAGAACTTTCCAATTAAAAGATTCAAGCTTTAATTTTAAGTTGCCAATATCTAGAACATCCTCTGTAGATCCGTCAATTTGCTGTCCATTATAATCAACTGTTACAATTATATTATCAACTTTATTTGCTGATGCATACATAAAAGCTTCCCAGTTTTGCCCTTCTTGAAGCTCCCCATCTCCAGTTAAAACGTAGACAAGTGAATCATCATTATTTAATTTTTTAGAAAGGGCAATCCCTAATCCTACAGATAATCCTTGACCAAGTGAGCCTGATGAGATATTAACTCCTGGTAAATTATCATGATTAGTTGGATGACCTTGAAGTCTTGAATTAATTTTTCTGAAAGTACCTAACTCTTTTATGTCAAAATATCCGGATCTAGCTAAAGTACTGTAATAAACAGGTGAAATGTGTCCATTTGATAAAATAAACATGTCTTTTAAATTATTGTCACCATCATGTTTCATTATTCTATTGTAAAGTGTTACAAAAAACTCTACACATCCTAGAGATCCTCCAGGATGACCCGAATTAACAGCGTGAACCATTCTTAATATGTCTCTTCTGGTTTGAAATACCAGCTTATCTAGGTCCTCCCTTATCATTTCCGTAAATGTATAATTAAACTATAACTAACAAAACTCTTTTTATTATAAATTATATATAAATAATTAACAATCTAATTATGATGTTAATTACTTTATTATTTTTGATTGATGAAGATTATAGATAAGTATATAATCAAGAAATATCTCAGTACTTTTTTTGTAATGTTTGGTCTATTTATTCCAATTGGAATAATGGTAGATTTTGCAGAAAAAATTGATAAGTTTAGAGAAAATGAGGTCCCTGCTGATTTGATTTTAAATTATTATGTTGATTTTATTTGGTACTTCGGAAGTCAGCTCTATCCAGTATTTTTATTCTTAGCTGTTATCTTTTTTACATCAAAGCTTGCTAATAACACTGAAATAACTGCAATACTTTCATCGGGTCTTTCATTTCGAAGATTTGCTAAGCCATACTTCATTTCATCATCAATCATTGTTGTCTTTGCTCTCTTCTCTGGAATGTTTATTGTTCCAAAATCAAATCAAAATTTCAATGAATTTATTGCTGAGTATGTTAAACCAGAAAATAAAAGAAATACATCAAGGATTTTCAAACAAATTAATGAGAGTGAATACATTTATGCAAGTACTTTTGATCCATCTAGAAAGAGAGCTTTAAATTTTACTTTAGAAAGTTTTGATGAGAATAAATTGAAGCATAAAATATCTGCTACAACTATTAGATGGGATGATTCAATCTTTAGGCTAGTAAATTATGTTAAAAGAACGTTTGTAGATGAAAAGGAATATATTGAGAGAGTCACAAGGAAAGATACAATACTTGACTTTGATATAGATGATTTAGCACCACTTAATTACGTTGCAGAGACTCTGAATTTTTTTGAATTAAATGATCTCATTAGATATGAAAAAAGAGCTGGATCACCACTAATTAACTCACATTTACTTGTCAGACATAAAAGATATACAATCCCTCTATCATGCTTTATTCTTACTCTAATTGCACTCTCTGTTTCCTCATTTAAAAGAAGAGGTGGTACAGGTAGTAATTTAGCAATAGGTGTCTCTCTTGGTTTCTTATTTATTTTTTTAGATAAAATTTTCAGTGTTTTAGTAATTAAATCTAATTTTTCCCCTGCTATTGCCTCCTGGGGGATACTTTTAATCTTTTTAATAATAGCAATATTTTTATTAAAAAAGGCCATTAGATAGATTGTATAATTAAACTATATTTACATAAATTTTACTTATGGAGTTTTTAGAATTTGAAGTTCCAATTAAAGAAATTTTAGATCAGATAGAAAAGTGTAAGTCAATTGAGAATGAATCTGATGTTGATATCACTAAGACTTATAATCTTCTTCAAAGGAAGCTAGTTGAAACAAAAAAAGATATATACGGAAATCTATCTGCATGGCAGAGAGTTCAGCTTTCAAGGCATCCGAATAGACCATACACTTTAGACTATATTAATCACATTTGCGGAGGTTCATTTTTAGAGTTACATGGAGATAGAAACGTGGGTGATGACAAGGCAATGATTGGTGGTCTTGGTAAAATTGAAGATCAATCATTTATGTTTATTGGAACTCAAAAGGGTTATAATACAAAGACTAGACAATATAGGAATTTTGGAATGGCTAATCCTGAGGGATACAGAAAAGCTCTTAGGTTGATGAGGCAAGCTGAAAAATTTAACATTCCTATTGTTACTCTTATTGATACTCCTGGAGCATTTCCAGGACTTGAAGCGGAAGAAAGGGGGCAGGGTGAAGCAATTGCAAGAAATATCTATGAAATGATGAATATTGAAGTACCTATAATAAATATCATTATTGGTGAAGGAGCTTCAGGAGGAGCGTTAGGAATTGGAGTTGGTGATAAGATATTAATGCTTGAAAACACCTGGTACTCTGTAATATCTCCAGAATCATGTTCATCAATTTTATGGAGAAGTTGGGAACACAAAGAGGAGGCAGCTGATGCACTAAAATTAACTGCTAAAGATATGCTTAAGAATAAGCTGATCGATAAAATTGTACCAGAACCACTAGGCGGGGCACATTATGATCCAGATCAAACATATGAATCTGTAAAAGAAAATATTATTTTTTTCTATAAAAAAATTAAGTCTTTGTCTAAAGATAAGATGATAAACAATCGAAGAAAAAAATTTACGAAAATCGGAAATTTTAAAGGCTAATTAGGGTATTAACAATTTTCAGTACTTATTAACAATTCATTTGTTTAAATTTTTTTTTATTTCATTTTAGAATTCTGAATTTTAAAAATTCATTTTCCATACATTTACTAAATGGAGAAAAGAAATCCCCTTAAAATATATGAAAATGATAATGCATCAATAGTCAACCTATCTGATGGTAAAATTCCCCCTCAAGCAATAGATCTAGAAGAGGCAGTAATAGGTGCAATGCTTATTGATGAAAAAGGTGTAAATGAAATAATTGAAATCTTATCTCCTGAGGTTTTTTATAAAAAATCACATCAACTTATATATGAATCAATAGAAAGATTATTTAGAGAGTCTGAACCAATCGATTTATTAACCGTTTCTGCAGATCTCAAGAAAAATAAAAATTTTGAAGCTGTTGGTGGAGATTTTTATTTAATTAATCTATCTCAGAAGGTTTCCTCATCTGCTCATATTGAATTTCATTCAAGGATTAT
Source organism: uncultured Bacteroidota bacterium (assembly GCA_902593165.1). GTDB lineage: Bacteria > Bacteroidota > Bacteroidia > Flavobacteriales > Flavobacteriaceae > Marisimplicoccus. The sequence goes on from CACJHI010000002.1 coordinate 7,346, forward strand.
ACTTCAAAAATTTATTCAAAGGAAATTGATTACAATTTCTAATGAAATTATTCAAAAATCATATAACGAAAGTACTGATGTAATTGATCTGTTAGATGAAGCCGAATCAAAATTATATGATGTTGCTCAAGGTAACATAAGAGGGACAAGCGAGACTGCACAAACTCTTGTAAAGAAAGCAAAAGATAGAATTGAAGAAATTGGTAATAAAGAGGGCGCTTTAAGTGGTGTTTCAACTGGTTTTGAAAAACTTGACACACTTACTTCTGGATGGCAGCCAAGTGACCTTGTCATAATTGCTGCAAGACCGGGTATGGGTAAAACTGCTTTAGCATTGTCAATGGCTAGGAATATTTCCGTTAAACAAAATATACCTGTTGCGTTCTTTTCTTTAGAGATGTCATCTGTTCAATTAATAACTAGATTAATTTCATCAGAAACAGGTCTTGTTTCAGATAAGCTCAGAACTGGTAAACTTGCCGAGCATGAATGGCAACAACTTAATATCAAAGTCTCAGATCTTGAATCAGCTCCACTATACATTGACGATAGTCCATCATTAACAATCTTTGAACTAAGAGCTAAAGCTCGAAGACTAGCCTCATCTCATGGAATTAAATTGATTATAATTGATTATTTACAGTTGATGAACATTGGTTCTTCTAATAAAGCTGGAAACAGAGAACAAGAGATTTCAACAATTTCCAGGAATCTTAAGGCACTTGCAAAAGAGTTAGATATTCCAGTTATTGCTTTATCTCAGCTTTCCAGAGCAGTTGAAACAAGAGGTGGAACTAAAAGACCAATTCTCTCAGATCTAAGAGAATCAGGTGCTATTGAACAAGATGCAGATATTGTTTCATTCTTATATAGACCTGAATATTATGGAATAAATGAATGGGATGATGAGATGAAGACTCCTTCTGAGGGTCAAGGAGAATTTATTGTTGCTAAACATAGGAACGGAGCTCTAGACTCTATTAAGCTGAAGTTTATTGCTAATCTTGGTAAGTTTGAAGATCTAGGTGGTTTTGACTCTCCATTTGAATTTCAATCTAAGCTTAATCCTGATAATAAATTAAGTGATTTTAGTGAGCCATCGAATAAAGATGATGACGATATCCCATTCTAAAGAGATATTGTTTGATAAGTTTTAACCAAAAAAAAGCCCTTAAAGGGCTTTTTTATATTGTAATAGGGGGGATTAAGAAATAACTTTAACGTTAATTGCATTTAAACCTTTATTACCTTCTTTTAATTCAAATTCTACTTTATCTCCCTCTGTAATCCTGTCAATAAGACCTGAAACATGAACGAAATGTTCTGTATCCGAATCATCTTCTTTAATAAAACCATAACCTTTGGTCTCGTTGAAGAATTTTACTAATCCTGTACTCATATATTGTTTTTAATAATTTTAGCGAAAATACTCTAATATTTTAATAAATCAATTGAATTTGCAATTAATTAACGTTTTAATAAATAGGACTTAAGAAATTCATTGATGTCACCATTTAGAATACTTTCTGTATTTCCAGACTCAAAACCGGTTCTAACATCTTTAACAATTTTGTAGGGATGGAGAACATAGTTCCTTATTTGCGATCCCCATTCAATCTTCTTTTTTGAATCTTCAATCTTCTTTTTCTCTTCATTATTTTTTTGAATCTCAATCTCATAAAGTTGAGATTTTAATAGCATTAAGGCCTTTTCTTTATTATCTAGTTGTGATCTTGTTTCTGAGTTCTCTACTGTAATTCCAGTTGGTTTATGCTTTAGTCTTACAGCTGTCTCTAATTTATTCACACTCTGACCGCCAGCTCCTCCGGATCTCATAGTTTCCCATTCTAGATCTGATGGGGCAATATTAATCTCAATTGTATCGTCAACTAGAGGATAGACATAAACAGATGCAAAGGATGTGTGTCTTTTAGCATTACTATCAAAAGGAGAAATTCTAACAAGACGATGAACTCCGTTCTCTCCTTTAAGCCATCCAAATGCATAATCACCATCAATTTGAATAGTAGCAGTTTTAATACCAGCAACATCTCCAGATTGATTATTTAGCTCTTTAATCTTAAAGTTGTTTTTCTCACTCCACATTAAATACATTCTTAAAAGCATTTCAGCCCAATCACAAGATTCTGTACCTCCAGCGCCTGCAGTAATTTGAATTATTGCACTCATGGAATCTTCCTTTTTATTCAACATCATTTTAAACTCCAGATCTTCCAATGTTTTAAGTAGCTCTGAATAAGAAACGTTAATCTCATCTTCAGTTAATTCTCTATTGGCAAGAAATTCACTTAATACAATTACATCATCATATTTAGAATTTAAATTTTGAAAATCCCCTAACTGATTTTTAATAAATTGAATTTTTTTTAAAGTTTGTTCAGCAGCTTTGGAATCTGACCAGAAATTTGACGTGGAAGCTTTATCTTCTAGGTCTTGAAGTTCTTTTTCTTTTGACTCTACGTCAAAGATACCCCCTTAACGTATCAATACGTTTCTTAGTAGCCCTGATATTTTCTTTTGAAAACATGATCCAAATTAATTATATGGATTCAAAAAAAAAAATTATATTTCTAAAAATATAAGTCATGAAAAATATTCTTTTATCTCTATTAGTTGTCTCAACATTTTCTTTCTCTCAAGTTAATGAATTTCAAGGATTTATGGATTTTACCTACAATAATGATTCAGGTAAAATAATCCTAAATATTGAAGAGTTAGATAAAGAGTTTTTATATATAAATTCTTTAAGCAGAGGTATTGGTAATAATGATTTGGGACTTGATAGAGGGCAATTAGGTAATTCACGAATAGTCTACTTTACCAAAAGAGGTAACAAAATATTGTTAATTCAACCAAATATGCGATATGTGTCAAATTCATCTAATCCTTTAGAGAACAAAGCTGTGGAAGAAGCATTTGCCAGATCAGTTTTATTTGGATTTGAAATAATAGAAGAAGCTAACAACTCATACAAGGTTGATTTAACACCTTTTTTAATTAATGACGCACATGGCGTTTCCTCTAGGTTAAGATATTCTAATTCAGGAACTTATTCTTTAAATAAATCTATGTCTGCTGTAGATTTAAACAGAACAAAAGCTTTTCCTAAAAATATTGAGTTTGATGTATTGCTTACTTTTACAGGAACTCCTTCCGGTAATTTAGTTCGAAGTGTTACTCCTACACCATCAAATTTAACAGTTAATCAACACCATTCTTTCGTTGAACTCCCAGATGACAAATATCAGAAGAGAAAATTTGATCCTAGAAGTGGAAGTAATCCATTTATTGTGTATGACTATTCTACACCTATTGATGAAAAACTTGAGCAAAGATTCATCGTAAGACACAGACTTAATAAAAAGTTCCCAGATAAAGAATTAAGTGAACCTATTGAGCCAATTATATACTACATTGATAATGGAACTCCTGAGCCGATTAAAACTGCTTTGATAGAAGGAGGAAACTGGTGGAATCAGGCCTTTGAAAGTGCTGGTTATAAAGATGCTTTCAGAATAGAGGTTTTACCAGAGGATGCTGACCCAATGGATGTTAGGTATAATTTAATACAGTGGATACACAGGTCTACAAGAGGTTGGAGTTATGGAGCAAGTGTTATTGACCCAAGAACTGGTGAAATAATTAAGGGTCAGGTTAGTCTAGGGAGTTTAAGAGTAAGACAAGATTATATGATATTAAGCGGTTTAATTGACAATCCCCTTACTTCAGAGAATAAGAGTTTAATTAAGGAAACAGCTCTTGATAGAATTAGACAGCTTTCTGCCCATGAAATAGGACATACCCTAGGATTTGCTCATAATTATATATCTAGTGCAAATAGTAGATCTTCTGTGATGGATTACCCTCATCCCAAGATTGACCTTATAGATGGTTCAATAAATATTAATGATGCTTATTCAAAAGATATTGGTCCGTGGGATATAGTTAGTGTAAAGTATGCATATTCAGATTTGTCAAATCAACAAGATGAAAGTAAAGAACTAAATAAAATCTTAGAGGATGCAATTAAAGATGGTCTTTATTTCTTAAGTGACTCTGATTCTAGACCAGTCGGTAGCGCAAACCCATATTCTCACCTCTGGGATAATGGGTCTATGCCTTTCGAAGAACTTGAGAAATTACTAAAGATTAGAAAAATAGCATTAAATAACTTAGATCTTGAAAATATTAATTACGGTGAGTCATATGATAGGATTGAAGATATTTTAGTTCCAATCTACATGTTACATAGATATCAAATTGAGGCTACAGCAAAAGCAATAGGTGGATTAGACTACCTATATTTTGTTAAGGATAATAATAATGAAGAAGTAAAGTTTGTTGATAGAGATTTACAGAAAAAATCTTTAGAGTCACTTCTTAATGTCCTATCTCCTGAAAATCTAGTATTACCAAATAACTTAATAAAAATATTAACTCCTAGGTCATTTAGGAATCCAAGAACAAGAGAAAATTTTATTTCAAAAACTGGTGTTACATTTGATTATATAAATGCTTCAAGCTCAGTTATCAATCATACTATGACATTCCTTTTAAACTCTGAGAGAATTAACAGAATTAATCAACAAAATATGTTTGGTAGTGACATACTTACTTTAGATGATTACCTTAAAACAATTAGTAATTCTATTTTTAGTAATAAAAAAATGAGTAGCTATGAATCTTCTGTAAATAATAATACCTCGTCATTATTTTTAGACCATCTGTTTATGTCTTTCAATAATAAAAATACTGATGACTTATCTAAATCGATCATATTATCAAATATTAAGTCTTTATTGAAGAAGCTAAAATCAAAGTCAACTGTTTACAATGATTTTTTAGTTAATAAGATTAACGGATTTATAACTAATCCAGATAAATACGTGCCTATAAGTAAAACAAAAATTCCTGATGGTTCTCCTATTGGAGATTTTTCATGTGATTACTAGTTTTTTTCTTTAAATTTGCACCTTATTCCTATGGTATAATGTCACAAGACAATAAAGCGTACAATAATATTTTAGAGCTTATTGGTAATACACCTCTTATTAAACTAAATAAGATAACTGAGGGCTTTCTCGGCACATATTATACCAAGTATGAAGGATTTAATCCTGGTCACTCTAATAAGGATAGAATAGCTCTTCATATTTTAAATCAAGCTGAGAAAAAAAACATACTTAAAAAGGGTAATACAATAATTGAAACTACGTCAGGAAATACAGGGTTTAGTCTTGCTATGGTTTCACTTTTAAAAGGATATAAATGTATTCTAGCTGTTAGTTCAAAGGCATCAAAGGATAAAATAAATATGATGAAGTGTCTAGGTGCAGATATCTATGTATGTCCATCAAATGTTCCATCGGATGATCCTAGATCATATTATGAAGTAGCAAAAAGGTTAAATAATGAAATAAAAGGCTCTGTATATATTAATCAATACTTCAATGAATTAAACGTTGAGGCACATTATGAAACAACAGGTCCTGAAATTTGGAATCAAACAAATGGTAAAATAACCCATTTAATTGCTTGTAGTGGAACAGGAGGTACTATCTCAGGTATTGGTAGATATTTAAAAGAACAAAATAAAAATATAAGAATAATTGGAGTTGATGCATATGGCTCAATTTTAAAAAAATATCATGAAACAGGGGAGATTGACAAGAATGAGATCTATTCCTATAGAATAGAGGGACTTGGTAAAAATATAGTTCCGTCAGCTACTGATTTCAAAATTATTGATAAGTTTGTTAAAGTCACAGATTCAGATAGTGCTCATATGTCTAGAGAAATTACTTTAAAAGAAGGTTTATTTGTTGGATACACATCAGGAGCTGCCTTTCAGGCAGTAAATATTCTAAATAATGAAAATGAATTTAAAAAAGATAGTCATGTTGTTATAGTTTTTCCTGATCACGGATCTAGATACCTCTCCAAAATTTACTCAGATGAGTGGATGAATAATCAAGGATTTTATGATAGAAGCTTCTATCAACCGAAAAAGAATACAATTAATTACATATAAGATTATGCAAGATTTATTTGATAAAATATATAAAAATAAGGGTCCATTAGGAAAATGGGCTTCAATAGCTGAGGGATATTTTGCCTTCCCGAAATTAGAAGGCCCTATATCAAATCGAATGAAATTTAATGGTAAAGAAGTTATTACATGGAGTGTAAATGACTATTTAGGACTTGCTAATCATCCTGAGGTAAGAAAAGTTGATGCTGATGCAGCAAAAGAATATGGTAGTGCCTATCCAATGGGTGCAAGATTGATGTCAGGTCATACAAAGTTTCATGAAAAGTTAGAGTCTGAACTAGCAAAATTTACTTCTAAAGAGGCTGCCTATCTTCTAAATTTTGGTTATCAAGGAATACTTTCAACGATAGATTCATTAGTGTCTAAAAATGATATTATAGTTTATGACATCGATGCTCATGCTTGTATTGTTGACGGAGTTAGACTACATCTAGGTAAAAGATTTACATACCAACACAACGACATGAAAAGTCTTGAAAAGAATCTTGAACGTGCAACAAAAATGGCAGAACAAACAGGAGGTGGAATTTTAGTTATTTCTGAAGGAGTTTTTGGAATGAGAGGTGAACAAGGAAAACTTAAAGAAATAGTTCAGTTAAAGAAAAAATTTAAGTTTAGATTATTAGTTGATGATGCACATGGTTTTGGAACACTTGGAAAGACTGGTGCGGGTGCTGGTGAAGAACAAGGTGTGCAAGATCAAATCGATGTGTATTTTGCAACATTTGCAAAGTCAATGGCATCTACTGGAGCTTTCATCTCTGGAGACAAAGAGATAATAGGGTTTCTTAGATATAATATGAGATCACAGATGTTTGCAAAATCCCTGCAAATTCAATTAGTCATTGGAGCTTTAAAACGTTTAGAGCTTCTTCAAACCAAACCTGAATTAAAAGATAAATTATGGGAAAATGTTAATATGCTTCAGTCTGGTTTAAAAGAGAGGGGCTTTGACATAGGATCAACTCAAAGTTGTGTAACTCCTGTTTATTTAGAAGGTAGTGTTCCTGAGGCTATGGCATTAGTTAGAGATTTAAGAGAAAACTATCAAATCTTTTGTTCTATTGTTGTGTATCCTGTAATTCCTAAAGGATTAATTCTACTTAGACTAATCCCAACTTCTTCTCACAATGAAGATGATATTAATGAAACACTTGATGCATTTGCATCCATTAGGGAAAAATTAGAGAATGGGGCTTATAAAATTGCATCTAAAGAGTTAGCAAAGGGTTAAATTACTCATTCAACATCACTGGCATTACTAACATCGTAATAGATTCCTTAGAACCCTTCTTATCATCAACTGGTCTAATTATTCCTGCTCTATTTGGATGAGACATTGATAGGGTTATAGTTTCTGAATCTAAATTATTAAGCATTTCTATCAAAAATTTAGAATTGAAACCAATCTGCATGTCATCACCTGAATATTGGCACTCAAGATTTTCGTCAGCCTTATTACTAAAGTCAAAGTCCTCAGCAGAAATATTTAGTAGTGATCCTGCAATCTTAAGCCTAATTTGATTAGTTGTTTTATTTGAAAATATACTAACCCTTCTTACAGAATTTAAAAAGAGTTGTCTATCAATAGTTAAAACGTTAGGATTATCTTTTGGAATAACAGCTTCATAATTTGGAAATTTACCATCAATTAGTCGACATGTTATGGAAGATTTACCAAAGGTAAATTTCGCATTCGAATCATTATGTTGAATAGTTAAGTCTGAGTCATCTGCTTGAAGAATACCTTTTAGAATTTGCAAAGGCTTCTTTGGCATAATAAATTCAGATACATTACTTGCATTATATTCTGAAGTTTCAAATTTAACTAGCTTATGTGCATCAGTAGCAACAAACTTAAGGGATTCACTGTTAAATTGAAAAAAAACTCCACTCATAACCGGCCTAAGATCGTCAGTTCCAGATGCAAATATTGTAGAGTTTATAGCATTACCTAAGTAGGCACTATTTAATACCGTTTCATGAGCATCAAGTATTTCAACTTGTCTGGGAAACTCACCACCCTCAAGATAGGCTAATGAATATTTACCATTACTTGCACTTATTTCTATTGTATTATTATCAGTCTTTATAAATGTTAAAGGTTGTTCTGAAAAGGTTTTAAGAATATCAGTTAAAAGTTTAGCTGATATTGCAACTTTATCATTAGAAGTTGATTCAATATCAATTTCACTAGTCATTGTAGATTCAAGGTCAGATGAGCTTATTGTAAGTTTATTATTGTCAATTTCAAATAGAAAATTATCAAGAATTGGAATGGTGTTTGTTGAATTTATAACTCCACTTAAAATTTGAAGTTCTTTGTATAAACTAGAAGATGAAACAATAAATTTCATATGTTTTTATTCAAATATATTTAAATGAAATAAGATTTCTTACTATTAATTATAAAAGTTATCTACTAGATACAAACACTAAAAATATACACTAACTGCATCTCTGTAATTTAGTCCAAAAAGAGTACTTGCACTTCCAACTGTTTGTGGATTACTTTTATATACACTTAGCTGTAAATACCCTAGATTATTGAATAAGGCAATCTTCTTTCCATCTTCCTCTCTGTCTTTTTTTTCAAGATTAAAGTCTATTGCATCTGAATAGTTTTTATGGATCTTTGAAAACTTTACATTTCTTGCATTAATTGTAAACGGTCTAGTCTTAGATATTTCTTTAAATAATTTCTCTGTAATATTTGTTACTACATTTCCATAATTGTCAATATATATAACACTCCCTATTATTTGATTCATTTCCTTATTTATTACAGGTCTTAGATTTGTAATCTCTTTAATTGTCTCTATTTCAGATCCAACAACATTTAGAGGCCCTGATCTATTAATGTGAGACGCAACTTTAACAAATAGTTCATCAGCAGAAATTTCATAATTATAATTACTGTGTAAATTAATTTCAACAATTTGATCAGGTTTTTTATCTCTAAAAATTAAAGAAAACACACCATTATCTGCTCCAATAAAATAGCTTCCTTCATACATTATGGCTATATGTTTATTCTCAGGGGTTAGCTCTGAATCAACACTTAAAATATGGATTGTTCCTTTAGGAAACTCACTGAATGCTCCCTCTAGAACATATCCGGCTTCAGCTAAGTTAAATGGGCTTATATTATGAGTAATATCAACTATATTAATATCATCTATTTCACTAATTAACTTTGCTTTTAAAGAACTAACGGTATAGTCTTTATTTCCATAATCAGTAGTTAGTGTTATGATAGCCATTTAATTGATAAACTTTACAAAATTTATGTAAATTTGAATCAAATAATCTACTATAACAAATTTTTAAATATAATCTATTGAGTGACCTTCAATTTGAATTAACAGATGTTGATCCACAGTATTTTTTTTCTAGAGATAACTTAAACTCATTAAAATCAAGTTTTCCAAAAATTAAATTAGTTCAGAGAGGTCAGACCATTAAGGCTCTTGGTGATAAACATGAATTAAAAAAATTCGATAAAAAATTTAGAGCTCTTCTTAATTATTATTCAGAGTTTAATTCAATGGATCCAAATGTCATCAATGATATAGTCATAAAAGAAATAAAGTTTAATGGTGATAAACCTTCTTTAATTTTACACGGTGTTTCTGGCAAACCTATCTTAGCTAAAACTGTAAATCAAAAAAAGCTTCATGACTCAATTGAGTCTAATGATTTAATTTTTGCTGTTGGCCCTGCTGGTACTGGAAAAACATATACTGGAGTTGCTATGGCAGTAAAAGCTCTAAAAGAAAAAGAAATAAAAAAAATTATATTAACTAGACCTGCTGTTGAAGCTGGAGAGAATCTTGGATACCTCCCTGGTGACTTAAAGGAAAAATTAGATCCTTATATGCAGCCTCTATATGATGCATTAACTGATATGATTCCTAATAATAAACTTGAAAAATTTTTAGAAGATAGGACAATTGAAATTGCTCCTCTTGCCTTCATGAGAGGTAGAACTCTTGATAATGCATTTGTTATTCTTGATGAAGCCCAAAATACCACTCCAGCTCAAATGAAAATGTTTCTTACTAGAATGGGAATGAATGCTAAATTCATGGTTACGGGAGATCCAGGTCAAGTAGATTTACCAAGAAAGGATAATTCTGGTTTAAGAGAAGCGATTAAAATTCTATCTAACAAGAGAGGAATTAAAATAATTTATCTTGATGATAAAGATGTAATAAGGCATCCAATTGTTAAAAAGGTTATTGACGCTTATAATAATGTAGAAAAAGATAACTAGTGGATAGTATTTTTAAAACAGACTTTAGTTTTCCTGGTCAAACTTCTAAGTATGAAGGCAAAGTAAGAGACGTATATACTATAAAGGATGATATATTAGTCATAATTGCCTCTGACAGGATTTCTGCATTTGATATAGTAATGCCAAGATCCATACCAAATAAGGGGCAAGTGCTTAACCAAATATCAGTTGAAATGTTAAATTCCACTAAAGACATAATAGATAATTGGTTAATTTCTTCACCTGACCCAAATGTTTCAATTGGTCGTAGGTTAAATCCAATTAAAATTGAAATGGTTATTAGAGGCTATCTAAGTGGTCATGCTGACAGATTATATAAATCAGGTAGAAGGAGTATATGTGGTATAAATTTGCCAAATGGCCTAGTATCAAATCAAAAATTTGACAGACCGATAATTACTCCTAGTACAAAGGCTGAAATAGGTCATGATGAAGACATTTCAAAATCCGAAATTTTGAATCAAAATATTCTTTCAATTGATCAATATGAAGAAATAGAGAGAGTAACTTATAAATTATTTGAAAGAGGAACTGAGATTGCAAGAAAACGGGGATTAATTTTAGTAGATACCAAATACGAGTTTGGATATGACTCTAATAATAAACTATTTCTAATTGACGAAATACACACACCAGATTCTTCTAGATATTTTTATTTAGATGGTTATGAGGAAGCTGTTAATAGTGGAGTTTCTCCAAAACAACTTTCAAAAGAATTTTTTAGACAATGGTTAATTAAAAATGAATTTCAAGGTAAAGAAAATCAAAAATTACCTGAGATAACCGATGAAATTATTGATGACGTTTCTAAAAGATATGTTGAGCTATTTAATTTGATTACGGGGAGATCATTTCAACCAAGAAAATCTGATAATATTTTAAAAGAATTAGAGGATAATGTAAATGAATTTCTGCCTATTTAAATTCTGATGAAAGAATCCCTACAAAACTTTCAATTCCCTTTATATAGTTAATCAACTTAATATTTTCATTAGGACTATGTTGATTGTTGTCTTTATTTACCGTAGGCACTCCAACAGCAGGAATATCTAGTACATTTACAAACGGAGAAATTGGTACAGATCCACCACTTGTTCTTCTAAGCACAGGTTCTACTCCAAATGTTTTGGATAATGTTTTAGACAACCAATTCCCTAAATTACTATCAATGTCTGTCCTAAATGCAGGGTATGATACTGTTGAGTTAAATTTTACTATTTTATCATATTTCATTCTTTCTTCTTTTGAAGGTTCATGGTCAAGAACTACATAGCCCAGATCTTCAATGTGTTTCTTTATCAGGTCATGAAGCCTATATCCATCCGATTCTATAACAAGTCTTACATCAATTTCTGCTAAACACTCTGATGGTACAATAGTTCTGACCTCATCTTCTACCCATCCAGCTCTAATTCCTCTAACATTTAATGACGGAAATTGAATTGCCTCTTGATATGAATTTCCAACAGATTCAGGTTTCTTAAACTGCATCTTATTAAGCATACTTTCTTCATTATCAGGAACATTATCCAAATATTTTTTTACTTGATCTGATATTGTAATTCCATCATAGTATCCTTTTATTTTCACTATACCATTTTCATCTTTCATAGATGATAATATGTTTGACATCCTAAAGACAGGATTAGGAGCATAGTTACCGAAATGACCACTATGCTGAGGTACAACTGGTCCATATGTTTTTAAAGTAATTGATGAAATCCCTCTATTACCAAAATTTAAAGTCGGAAGGTCGGATTCGTGTTGAGGGCCATCAAATATTAATAAGGCATCACTTTTAAGAATAGCACTATGCTTTTTAACAGCATCAGGAAGGCTAGGGGAGCCCTTTTCTTCTTCAAAGTCCATTATTAGTTTTAAATTAAATTTATTATCAATGTTTTTGGAATTCATAAACTTCAGCGCTTGAATTAACATCATTACAGGTCCCTTAGCATCAGATGATGCCCTTGCAAATATTCGAATATCTCTTTCTTCTAATGTTTCATAGTCAATATTTGCTATTTTATTTGAATCATAGTCAACAAATATTCCATCCTCTTTTAATTTATAAACTGGAATAAATGGATTCTCCTGATTCCACTTGGATAAATCTACAGGTTGTCCGTCTAGATGCATATAAATTAGAACTGTTTTGTAATCATCACTAATATGCTTGCTTGCTAACATTAAAGGAATAGTCTCGGTATCAAGTCTATTTATTTTAAAATCTAGGGATTTAAATTTATTTTCTGTCCAATCCATTAGTTTATAGATGTCTGATTCATAGTTTGCATCATTTGGATAAGATAAAAACTCAATAAACTCATCTAGATTATTTATTGCTTGTTCAAATATCTCAGTCTTAAATTCTCTTTGAGAAAAAGATTTAATTGTAAAAGTTATTAGTATAATTAATAATATATTTTTCTTTAACATATGTTACAAGTTTAAATTTTTGATTTTAATATTTTGATTCGTTTCAATATTTATTTTTTGTGAATTACTATATTTTTTAAACCAAGTTATTTGCCTTTTTGCATAATTCCTTGTGTTTTGTTTAATTTTTTCAACTGCTACATCATATGAAATCTTATTTTCAAAATAATCAATAAATTCTTTATAACCAACTGTATTCATGGTATTTAAATCTTTGAAGTGTCTAAGATTGTATACTTCACCTTCAAGACCTTTTTCTAACATTTCTTCTACTCTATTATTGATTCTTGCATACAAATGTTCTCTTGAGCACTCCAAGTTTATTATTGTTGTGTTAAAATCTCTATTCTTATTTTTTCCACTTCTCATTGATGAAAAACTTCTTCCTGTAGATTTCATTAACTCCAATGCTCTCAATAGTCTGACATGATTGTTGAGATCAACCTTACTGTGATATTCTGGATCTAATCTCTTAATTTCAATTTGTAAAAATTCTATTCCTTGTTCTTCATATGCATTTCGGAGATTACTCCTTACTTTCTCAGAAACTTTTGGAAACTTATCTATTCCATACATTATAGAATCAGCATATAAACCTGAGCCCCCGACTAGTATTAAATAATCTCTATCAGTGAATAATTCACTTATTTTCTTGATAGCGTCATCTTCATACATTCCAACATTATATTTATCATGGATACTCTTATTGTAAATAAAATGGTGCGTAACCTCCTCTAATTGTTTATTATCAGGTGGAGAGGTACCAATTTTAAATTCTTTGTAGAATTGTCTTGAGTCACAAGAAATTATTTCGGTGTTTAGCTCCTTAGCAAGATTTATACTAATTTCTGTTTTACCAATTGCTGTTGGCCCAGCAATATAAATTAGTTTTTTACTTGTCATCATCTAGATGAGAGCCACATTGATGACAGAATATAGCATTGTCTTTGTGAACATCACATAGACACTCAGCACAAACTCTTGTATTAACATCTACTTTTTTTCTGCTTTGAACCATTTCTGCAGAGATAATCCCAGTTGGTACGGCTATGATTCCATAACCTAATATCATTAAAACAGAGGCTAGAAACTTACCCATACCTGTTAATGGAACAATATCTCCATAGCCAACGGTAGAAATCGTACTTATACACCAATAAATACTCTCCGGAATATTATTAAATCCTGCTTGAGGACCTTCAATAATGTACATAAGTGTTCCGAATAATATACACATAATCAAGACAAACAAAAGAAATATTATAATTTTTGCCCTGCTAACAAGAAGTGATCTATATAAGAAGTTAGATTCACCAATGTATCTAGATATATGGAGTACTCTAAATATTCTAAGAATTCTTAGGGCCCTAATTGCCATCATAGTTTCAAGCTGTGCACCAATAAAAATTAATGATATGTATTTGGGAATAGTTGCAAGTAAATCTATAATTCCATAAAAACTAAATATATACTTCCTCGGATGATGAATTGAGATTACCCTCAATATATATTCAATTGTAAATAAAATAGTTATGCTCCATTCTGCAATATTTAAAATATTGTAATATTTTTCATTAATCCATCCAACTGTCTCAAGTGCAACAAGTATTACACTAATTATAATCACTATAATTAACGTAATATCAAAAACCTTCCCGGCTGGAGTATCAGCCTCATAGATGATGTCGTGTATTTTTTGACGAGTCTTATTCAATGCCCGAAAATTTATATATTTCCTCCAAAGTTAGTAGTTTTTTATATCTCTTTTCAGAAATTACCCCATATACATAGTTTTTAACTTTTTTACATTCGTCTACTTTAACCACTCTAGAATTTAATTTTTTTTCAGTATTAATATTATTAAAAAGATCAAAATAGCCATAACCAATAATTTTCTCTTCTTTAAATAGGATGAATCCCTTCTCGTCTTCATTTTTTCCAGAGAAAGTAATTATGAAGTTTTTTTTATCATTAATAATCTGTGGAATATCAATTTTGTAGAACAACTTTGGATCTATATTGTTATTTATCTTAGGTTTTAAAGATCTTATTTCTTGTATTGCCTTTAAAATAGCAATATCAATACTGCCTGTTTTATGAACCTTTATTGATTTAAAATTATTTTGGACATATTTAGGTATAAACTTTTTACTTGTAAAAAGCTTTATAACCTTATTCTTTATATCCTTACTATAATCAACATATATCAACTTTCTACTCTTATTATAAATATAAAATACCCCAATTGTATTCTCTAGATCTTCGATTGTTTTTTTGAATATAGAGCTAATACTCTCGCCAGGAAATTCAACTATGCTTTTTTTAATAATATTTTGATTAATGTCTTTTTCAATTAATATTTTTAGAAGTTCAACTGTTGCTAGCGCGTCTCCACTTGCTCTATGCCTATCTTTCAGTGGAATACCAAGACTCCTAGATAACCTTCCCAGCTTATAAGATTCCTGCTCTGGAAGTAATTCTTGAGATAATATAACAGTACATAAAGATTTCATCGAAAATTCAAACCCTAGTCTTTTAAATTCTAACTGGAGAATTCTGTAATCAAATTGGGCATTGTGTGCTACAAGAATTGAATCAGAGGTAATCTCAATAATTCTTTTGGCCACCTCATGAAACTTTGGTGCTGTTTTTACCATTTTAGAGGTTATTCCAGTTAGTTTTTCAACATATGGATGAATATCTCTTTCAGGGTTAACCAGACTAATAAACTGATCAGTTATAGCCACACCATCAAATCTATAGGCTGCAACCTCTATAATAGATTCCTCATTAAACTTACCCCCGGTGGTTTCTAAATCAACAATTGTATACATCAATAATTTCTTTTACCAAAGATTTTGCTTCCAACTCGAATCATATTTGAGCCATTTTCTATCGCTATATTATAATCATCACTCATTCCAATTGATAAAACCTTAAATCTAGAATCAATCAAAACCATGTCATCATAGATTGTTTTGATTTTTTTAAATTCTTTATCAATCAATTCATTATCATCAGTGAATGAAGCCATTCCCATTAACCCAATAACATTAAGGTTTTTATAGTTTTGTAAACTTTCATAAAAATTTTTAAAATCTTCTATTTGAAGTCCAAATTTTGATTCTTCTTTTGAGATCTTTAATTGGATTAAACAATCAATTTTTCTATTCTCTTTTTTTGCATGTTTATCAATTTCTTTAGCAAGAGATATTCTATCAACTGAATGAATTAAGTTTATGAACTTAGCTATATATTTTACTTTATTTTTTTGAAGATGCCCAATCATGTGCCACTCTATATTATTAGGTAATTTGCTTTGCTTATCAACAATTTCCTGGACTCTATTTTCCCCAAATTTTAATTGACCAGAGTTATAAGCTTCTTGAATTTCTTGAATACTTCTAGTCTTTGATACAGCTACTAAATCCGCTTTATCTTTTATTTCATTTTTAATAATTGAAATTTGCTTTTCTATACTCATAATTGACGCATTATCTCCTCGGCTACTTCAAGAGCTTGAAGACCATCTGCTAAGCTTACTTTTGAATCAGATCTAGATTTGATAGAGTTATAGAAGTCATTTAATTCAGCCTCTATAGAATTTATACTTTGTACCTCAGGATTTTCAAAGAAAATAACTTTTTCTTCACCTAAATTATTTTTAATAATTAGTGAACTATCTGAATCAGCTTTATTTTTGTCTCTAATTTTGACAACCTGAAATTCTTTTTCTAAAAAATTTATTGAAATATAGGCATCCTCTTGAAAAATTCTAGTTTTTCTCATTTTCTTAAGAGATATCCTACTTGATGTTAAGTTTGCAATACAGCCATCTTCAAATTCTATTCTTGCATTTGCAATGTCTGGAGTTGAACTAATAATAGAAACTCCAGATGCATCTATTTTTTTGACTTTTGAATTATTGATATTTAAAATAATATCTATATCATGAATCATTAGGTCCATTATAACTGATACATCCGTTCCTCTAGGATTAAAATCAGATAGTCTATGTGATTCAATAAATTTTGGGTTTTTTATAAATTCTTTACAAGAGATAAATGCTTGGTTATATCTTTCAACAAAACCCACTTGACCGATAACACCCTTTTTCTTTGCAAGTTTCTCTATAATTCTTGCTTCTTTTGAGTCAGTAGTTAAAGGTTTTTCAACAAATATATGCTTCCCTTTACTGATACATTTTTCTGCTATTTCAAAATGCGTTGTAGTGGGTGAGACTATTACTGCTGCATCTATCTTATTAATAAGGGAGTCAAGATCTTTAAAAAATGTATACCCTTTTTCTTGAGATAATTTTTCTGAATTAGAGACATCTGTATCATGAAACCCTACAAGTTCAAAATCTGAGTTGTTTAATATGCTTAAATGGATCTTCCCTAGATGTCCAGCTCCAATTACACCAACCTTAATCATTTGCTAAAAATACAATCTTCTTTTGGAATTTTCGACTATTAATTTAATATTAGTGATTGTGGAGGATAACTTTAAATTTAAAGGTAGAAGGAGGATACTCGCTTCAGAGCTTAAGAAAAAAGGGATTCTTAATAATCAAATAATTAATTCAATTGAAACTATTCCACGACATTTATTTATTGACCCTGGACTTTCTGAACAAGCATATATAGACAAGGCTCTACCAATTGATTCAAATCAAACTATATCACAACCATATACTGTGGCTTTTCAAACTCAACTATTGAACCCTCTTCCAGGAGAAAAAATTTTAGAAATTGGAACCGGCTCTGGATATCAAACTTCAATTCTAGATTTTTTAAAATCAGACGTATATACGATTGAGAGAAACCATAATTTGTTTAGATCAACCTCAAAGCTTTTTAAAAAATTAAATATTAATCCAGTTAAATTTAAATATGGTGACGGTTATAAGGGCTTGATAGATGATTCTCCTTTTGATGGAATTATAGTGACAGCTGGTTCACCCTATGTCCCAGAAAATCTATTAAAGCAACTAAAGATAGGAGGTAGAATGGTGGTTCCAATTGGTAAAGAGACTCAGGTTATGACTAAAATTACTAGAATTAGTGTAAGCGATTTTAAAAAAGAAACTTTTGGTGATTTTAAGTTTGTGCCAATGCTAGATAAGAAGGATTAGTTATTAAAGTTTTTCTTAATCCTCTTTAAGCTTATCTTACTCTCTCTGTCTTTTATTACATTTCTTTTGTCAAACTCTCTTTTTCCTTTTGCAACTGAAACATTAAGCTTTGCAATCCCTTTTTTACTTATAAATAATGACGTAGCAACAACTGTAATTCCAGCATCCTTAACTTGTTTTTGAATTTTTTTTAATTCTTGTTTATTTAACAATAATTTTCTTCTCCTTTTAGGATTATAATTACTTTCACTGGAGTTCTTGTATTCATCAACATGCATATTGACAACAAAAAGTTCATCACCACTAAACTCACAATAGGAATTGTTCAATGATGCCTTAGAGTTTCTAATTGATTTAATTTCATTACCAGTTAAAACTATACCACATGTATACTTATCCAATAATGAATAATCGTATTTAGCTTTCTTGTTATTTATGTTGACTGAATTATTCACTATGTAAAATTACAAATTTGAAAATGAATAATATATATTTAAAAAATGGTATCTATAAGAATCGCTATTCCTAAAGATTTAAATTATTTAATTGAAATATTTACTTTAAATATTCCAAAATACTTTCATGAAAAAGAGTTAATTGATTTTAAGAAATATTTTAATTCTAAGAATATTGAAAACTATTTTGTTATTATAACTAAAGGTAAAATATTAGGAGCAGCGGGTTATGCATATGAAAATAAAGAAACTGCAAATATATGCTGGGTTTTAGTTGATCCTAGTTATCATAACAACGGTTTAGGGACAAAACTAGTTAATCATTGTGTGGACATTATTAAAACAAATGAAAAGCTAAATACAATTCAGCTTGAATGTTCAAATATTACATACAAGTTTTACGAAAAATTAGGCTTTAAAATTAAATATATCAAGAAAGAGTATTGGCTAAATAAAGATGATTTATATTTTATGATAATGGATCTAACGGACAATTATAAACAATAAAAATTGTTTATAACTAGTTGATTTATATAATAGGAAACAAATAAACTCGAGTGCCTAATTTATTAATTTAGCACTTTATAAAATTATGAACAATCAAGATCAAATCTTTAATCTTATTAAAGAAGAAAAGAATAGACAGCTTGGAGGATTAGAATTAATTGCATCTGAGAACTTTACAAGTGATAATGTAATGAAAGCAACAGGATCAATTCTTACTAATAAATATGCAGAAGGTTACCCTGGTAAACGATACTATGGTGGATGTGAAGTTGTAGATAAAATTGAAAATATTGCTATTGATCGCCTAAAGACCCTCTTTAACGTCGAATATGCAAATGTTCAGCCTCATTCAGGTTCACAAGCTAACACAGCAGTATTTGATGCTTTTTTGAAGCCTGGAGACAAGATTCTTGGTCTTGATTTAGCTCATGGAGGTCATTTAACTCATGGTTCAAATGTCAATTTCTCAGGAAAAATATATAACTCAAGCTTTTATGGGGTCAATAATGATGGAGTATTCGATTATGAAAAAATCCTTGAAAGAGCAAAAGAAGTTAAACCTAATCTAATAATTGTAGGAGCTTCAGCATACTCTCGAGACATTAACTTTTCTAAATTCAGAGAAATTGCTGATGAAGTTGGTGCATTTCTTCACGCTGATATTGCTCATCCCTCAGGTTTAATAGCTAAAGGATTTCTTAGTGATCCAGTACCTCATTGTCATGTGATTACATCCACAACTCATAAAACTCTAAGGGGGCCAAGAGGAGGTATAATGATGATGGGTAAAGATTTTGATAATCCATTCGGTCTTAAATTAAAAAATGGAAATTTAAAGAGAATGTCATCTATTTTAGATTCTGCTATATTTCCTGGAAATCAAGGGGGGCCTTTGGAGCATGTAATTGCGGCAAAAGCTATTGCTTTTGGAGAAGCTTTAGATCCTCAATTTAAAAAATATATAAATCAAGTAATTTTAAATGCCTCTAAACTATCTAAAAATTTAATCGATCTTGGTTATAATATAGTTTCGGGAGGTACAGATAATCATCTTTTGTTAATTGATTTAAGAAATAAAGATATATCTGGTAAAGATGCTGAGAGGGTTCTTGGTGAATCAAATATTACAGTAAATAAAAACATGGTTCCTTTCGATGATAAGTCACCTTTTGTTACAAGTGGAATAAGAATTGGGACACCGGCAATTACAACTAGAGGGCTAAAGGAAAATGATATGGATTTTGTTGCTGAATCTATTGATTCATCAATTGTAAATAGTGAAGATGATATAATTTTATCTGATATAGGTAAAAAAGTTGAATCTTATATGAAAGATAGACCTTTGTTTTCTGCTACTTAGAGACAATCTTTACCTCGAAAAGTTTATCCCAGTTTTTTCCAGTCACATACATTTTTTGATTTATAAAGGCTATCCCATTCATAACATCTAAATTAGGATTCTGTGTGACTCTATCTCTTATTCCTGAAAAGTCAATTACTTTCTCTACTATTCCATTAGATGGATTTATAACTATGACAACATCTCGATTAAACTGATAGGTATTAGCGTAAATTTTTCCATCAATAAATTCTAATTCATTAATATTTTTAATTCTGGATTTATCAGTTAATACATCAATATAACTTATCTCTTTAAGAGTCATAGGATCTAAAATCCATATTTTACTTGTTCCATCAGACTTATAGATAAATTCTCCATCATTACATAAACCCCAACCTTCTTTGCTTTTCTCATAATTAAATGTCCCAATTTTATTGAACTCTAGGTCATAAATAAATCCAATATTATTCTTCCATGTAAGTTGATAAATCTTATCCTTTAGAATTGTTAATCCTTCTGCAAAATATTCGTAATCAAGATTAATAATTTTCAGTATCTCTCCACTTCTGTAATCTATTCTTCTTAAAGTTGATTTCCCATTTAACCCAGTACTCTCATAAAGTTGATTATTGTAAAATTCTAGTCCTTGAGTATAAGCGTTTTGATCATGTCTATATTCATTTACAACTTCATAGGACATCAACTCAGGTTTTATGTTCGAGTAAATATCAAATCTTTTTGCAATAGAAATTACTTCATTATCAGAGTAAATATCAACGGAAGCTGTGTTTTCGCCGACTTTATAATTAATTAATTTAATATTATTTTTTACTTTTTCTCCGTTCAAATAATAATGGACTGAATCAATAATTTTTTTACCTGTTGAGCTTACACTTATTGATATTTCATCATCAACTGAAATCTTTGTATTAGGAGATTCAATCTGTATTTTAAATCCACTTGTTGCATTAGTATTACAATTAAGAATTAATAAAAAGAAGAAAAAAACAATACTATGCTTCATGAATTAAATTTATTACTAATATATTTAATAAATAATGAGTAAAGTAATTTTAATTACGGGAACATCATCAGGTTTTGGAAAATCAATTGCTGAAAAACTTCACTCCCAAGGTCATACTGTTATTGGAACCTCTAGAAATGGCGATAAAATTGACTCAATATTCAAGACGATGAAACTGGACATAAATAACTATGAAATGTCAAAGAGTTTAATAAATAAAATTATTGAGTCTCATGGAAAAATAGACATACTAATAAATAATGCAGGAATTAATATTACAGGTCCTCTTGAAACTACTGATATGTCAGATTTAAAAAAATTGTTTGATACTAATTTTTTTAGTCATATTAATATGATTCAAAATGTTCTACCTAATATGAGATCAAATAAACAGGGTTTAATAATTAATATTACATCTATAGCTGGCTATCTTGGATTACCATTTTGGGGAGCTTATTGTGCTTCAAAATCCTCTTTTAATATAATAGCTGAAAGTTTAAATATTGAGCTTAAAAAACACAATATCAATATAGTTAATATTGCTCCAGGAGATTATAAAACAGAAATTGCTTCTAATAGAGTGGATAGGGTAGATCCTAATTCACCATATTTTAAAGAATACAAAAAAGTTATAGATAATGTTAATGGTAAGATGCAGCATGGAAGGGATCCAATAGAAGTAGCAGAATTAGTCTCAAAAATTATTAACAAAAAAAACCCAAAAATTAATTACCTTGTTGGAGGATTTCTTGAAAAAAAAATCACATTGAAAAGTTTATTTCCTGACAAGATTTTTCAAAAAATAATAATGAAACTATATAACTAAATATTATGAAATTTTTTATCGATACTGCTAATCTAGATCAAATTAAGGAAGCTCAAGAAATGGGTATTTTAGATGGTGTTACTACAAACCCCTCTCTAATGGCTAAAGAAGGAATAACAGGAGAGAAAAATATTATAGACCACTACCTTAAAATTTGTGAAATAGTTGATGGTGATGTCTCTGCTGAAGTAATATCAGTTGATTACGAAGGAATTATTAAAGAAGGAGAAGCTCTTGCATCACTTCATAAACAAATTGTAATAAAAGTACCAATGATAGAGGAGGGAGTGAAAGCCATAAGATACTTTAGTGATAAAGGACTAAAAACTAATTGTACTTTAATATTTTCATCTGGTCAAGCATTGCTTGCTGCAAAAGCAGGGGCTACTTATGTCTCACCTTTTATTGGGAGGCTTGATGATATTTCTACTGATGGTTTAGATTTAATTTCTGATATAAGAGATATATATGATAATTATGCTTATGAAACCGAAATTTTAGCTGCTTCAATAAGACATACTATGCACATAATTGATTGTGCTAAAATAGGAGCAGATGTAATTACTAGCCCTTTATCTGCAATCAAGGGTCTGTTGAAACATCCCCTAACAGATATTGGTTTAGAAAAGTTTTTAAGTGATTATAAAAAGGGAAACTAATTCTCTCTTAAAATATTATCAACCTCATTAGTAAATAGATTACTAAATCCATCTATAATATTAACTTTTTGGTCAATTATAATGGTTTTATTTAAATATGTAAGTACCCAGTTTTTACTAGATCTTTCAAAGTCTTTAAATGAAAATTGATTTGATAAATCAAGATTTAATATATTTTGAGCTTGGCTGACCATATCAGTGTATGGCTGAATACAAATGCCAATAAACCTATAATCTGGATAGCTCTCTTTAAGTTCCTCAATCCTTCTTATAGTCCTCCTGTAATGGTTCATTTGAGTCTGAGACCAAAAATAAATTAATGATTTTGATCCTCTAAGTTCATTCGAACTAGATTTAATTTCTCCATTGTAGTCAATAATTTCAATATTTGGAAGTGAATTCCCTTTCTTCATTTTCTCAATATCATTATATAATTTAGTTATCTCATCAAGATATTGTTCTGATGAGTTTACATATGTATAGTAATCAATAAACTCTTCGTGGTAATCATTATTCTTAAAATTTAAAATTTCCTCAATTGCTGTTGCACGAGCCAAGTTGTTTTTTAGAGATTGATCAGTAATTTGAGAATCAATTATTAAAAGTTTTTTAATATTAAAATCAGTATTATTTTTCTCATAGAAATATACCTTTCCACTGCCTAAGGTTTTTTCGTTAAAATAATTCATTAGATAAGTAATATACGGTTCAAAAAGTGATAAATCTGAATCATTTAAGTCCATTTCATCTCTGTAACTAAAGAACTCCTCCCTCTTAATATCACTCCAGTCTTTACCTCTTAACAGAGCGTATCTCTCAAGTTTGTTAAAATAGTTATATTTTATACTTGCTTTAGTTATATTTCTTGAAAGACTTTTTGGTTTTCCACTACTATTAAAAATTTCCCATATATTCTCTTTTTCATTCATTAGAGAATCTATAGCATTTTTAAATACGTCACTTTCTTGTGAGTATATTTCAGATATATATCCAATTTCTGACTCATCCAAGATAGACATATCAACTAAAAAATTATTCTTTGATGATCCTTTACCACTGAAAGTCAAGGATTCTTTGAAATCTTCAACATTAACTCTTATCCATAGACTATCACCGTTTTCAACAATAATATTTTGATTTTCTGGTACATGCTCAATCCTATATATTCCGGGTTTAATATCCTCAATTTTTTTAAAAAATTTATTATTAGAATCTAATTCTATTGAATCTATTTTAATATTGTTATAGTAAAAGTTAACATATCCTGAAGACGGATTTATAATCTCTCCTCCTAGAAAAAAACTAGTATTTTGAGTGTCTTTATTACATGAGCTTGAAAAAAATAAAATAATAACTACTATAATTAGTTTTAGAAATTTCATCTTACTATTTTTGCGCATATTTATGTTATCTGTATCTAATTTATCGCTTCAATTTGGAAAGAGAATACTCTTTGATGAAGTAAATATAACTTTTTCTCCTGGAAATTGTTATGGAATTATTGGAGCTAATGGAGCAGGTAAATCTACTTTTCTTAAAATTTTATCTAAAGATTTAGAGCCTAATACTGGTTCTGTTTTTCTTGAACCAGGAAAGAGGTTATCTGTTCTTGAACAGAACCATAATAGGTATGATGAAAACACTGTAATAGAGACTGTAATTCTTGGAAATCAAAAACTATTTGAATTAAAAAGTGAGATAGATTCAATTTATGCAAAAGAAGATTTTTCAGATAAAGACGCTGATAGGGTTGGTGAGCTCCAGGCTTCATTTGAGGAAATGAATGGATGGAATGCAGACGCAGATGCAGCCTTCTTATTATCAAGTCTTGGAATCACTGAAGAATTACATCACAATAAAATGGCTGATATTGATCAAAAGGTAAAAGTTAAAGTTCTATTAGCTCAATGTTTGTTTGGAAATCCAGATGTTTTAATCATGGATGAGCCAACCAATGATCTTGACTATAATACTGTTGAATGGTTAACAAATTTTATAAATGAATTTGAGAATACTGTTATAGTTGTATCTCACGATAGATATTTTCTCGATGCAGTTTGTACGCATACCTCAGATATAGATTTTAGTAAAATCAATCATTTTTCAGGTAACTACTCTTTTTGGCAACAATCAAGTGAATTAGCTTCCAAGCAAAAACTACAACAAAATAAGAAAGCTGAGGAAAAGAAAAAGGAATTACAAGAATTTATTTCAAGGTTCTCTGCAAATGTTGCTAAATCTAAACAGGCAACTGCTAGAAAAAAGATGATTCAAAAACTTAACATCGAAGAAATTAAGCCATCTAGTAGAAGGTATCCTGCAATAATCTTTGAACAAGAAAGAGAAGCAGGTGATCAAATTCTTGAACTAAAATCACTTTCATATGAGAAGGATGGAGAAGTATATTTTAAAGATATCAGTCTCAATCTAAATAAGGGTGAGAAGGTTCTTATAATATCAAAGAATTCAAGATCTATTAATCTTTTCTATGATTGTATTTCTGGAAACTTAGAACAAACATCTGGATCTTACAGCTGGGGAGTTACTACAAGTTCAGGGTATTTGCCGATGGATAATCACTCATTTTTTGATAAAAATATTTCCCTTGTTGATTGGCTTAGACAGTGGACTAATACTGAGGAGGAAAGGGAAGAGTTGTTTATAAGAAGTTTCCTTGGTAGAATGCTTTTTAGTGGAGATGAGGCACTTAAATCATGCAATGTACTTTCAGGAGGTGAAAAGGTTAGGTGTATGCTCTCTAAGATCATGATGGGTAAACCTAATGTTCTTTTAATTGATGAACCTACTAATCACCTAGACCTTGAATCAATTACTGCATTTAATAATTCACTATCTAATTTTAAGGGTACTGTACTTTTAAGTACCAATGATAGGGCTTTTGCTGAATCTGTTGCTAATCGTATTATTGAGATAACTCCAAATGGAATAATAGATAGTTATCTTCCTTTTAGTGAATATATTGTTGATGAAAAAGTCTTATCTCAAAGAGAAAAACTTTATTCCTAGATTATTTATCCCTAATTACTGCTCCAAGTTCTAATTTATAAGCGTCAGCGAACCTAGTCATAATCTTATCTATAATTTTATCAGTAAGAGTTTTTTTACTATCATTAAATGTAAAACTTACAGCAAAGGATTTTTTGTCGTCACTAATATTTTTACCCTTGAATTCATCAAAAAGAACAACATCTTTTAGAATTTTACCCTCTAAACCATAAGCTATTGACTCGATCTCTTCAAATTTTATGTTGTTATCTAGAATCATAGACAAATCTCTTCGAGATGATGGAAATTTAGATAATTCCTCAAATTTATTATTAAATGTCTTTAACCTTATTTTATCAAGATCTAAATTTAAAATATGTATGTCTTGATCAATAGAAAACTCTTGAATATAATCTTTATCGAGCTCTCCGATAAAACCAACTTCTTTTTTATTATATAAAATTTTGAGTTTAGATTTAAAAATTTCATCTTCAACTAGCTCATACTTAACATTTGATATATTTAATTTTTCTAATAAATTTTTAGAAACTCCTTTTAAATAATAAAAGTTATTTTCTTTATAATCTGTGATCCAGTTTTCCTCAAATACATCACCGGTAATCGCTACATTAAGCCTTTTGTTTTCATAATAATTCTCCTTATCTAGGGAGTAACTGTTTCCAAACTCAAATAATTTAAGATTTCTATTCTGCCTGTTAGAATTGTGTTTAATAGTTTCTAACATGTTTGGAATAAGCGAAGCTCTTAGATTAGATAATTCAGTTCCTTGTGGATTCAAAATACTAATTGGCTTATCACTATATCTCTGATTTATTGATGGAGAACAAATAGAATTATTTATAATTTCATTGAATCCGATTCCAACAAGATTTTGACTAATAATACTTTCAATAACATTGATTTTATTTTTTCCAATTTCTGGAATAGTCATTGAAATTTTGTTCTCTATTTTGATATTGTCAAATCCATATACTCGAAGTATTTCTTCAATTACATCAATCTCCCTGTAGACATCATGTCTGTAGTATGGTGAGACAATATTGACACCATCATCAGTAATTCCTGAAATCTCAAAGTCTAGAGAACTTAAAATTTGAGTAATAACTTCATTTTCAATTTTTTGACCAGATATATCTTCGATTCTCTTATACCTTAGATAAATATCTTTTTTTTCTAATTTATTATTATCCTCTACAAAAACTTCTGAGATTTTACAATTAGGATTATCGTCTTTTATAAGAATTGCAGCTCTTTTTAAAGCATATATTACTTTTTCAGGATCAACACCTCTTTCATATCTAAATGATGCATCAGTAAATAGTTGATGCCTTTTTGATGACTTTCTTATTGTTACTGAATTAAATATAGCTGATTCTAAAAATAAATTTTTTGTTGAGTCTGAGACTCCAGAGTCTAGACCACCATATATTCCTGCAATACACAGGGGTTTATTTTCGGAACAAATCATTAAATCATCACTATTGAGTTCAATTATTTCGTCATCTAAAGTTTTAAATTTAGTTCCAGATTTTAATGATTTAACATTTATATTTTTTAGTTTATCAAAGTCAAAAGCATGAAGTGGTTGCCCAATTTCATGCATTACAAAGTTTGTTATGTCTACTATGTTGTTTATTGGTTTTAGTCCTATTGACTTTAATTTATTCTGCAGTTTGTCGGAGGACTTTTTGACTTTTATATCCTTTATAATCAAACCTGAATAAAAAGGACATTTTTCTTTGTCTATTATATCAAGGTTAAAATCTTCTTCAATATTAACTGACTCGAAAGAATTGATCGATGGAAGATTTATCCTACTTTTAATTGACTTGTAATCATAATATGCTTTTAGATCTCTTGCTACCCCATAATGCGACATTGCATCACATCTATTGGGAGTTAATCCAATTTCTAGAATATTATCATTTTCAATATTAAACACTTCACTAATTGGAGTTCCTGGTTTAATATTTTTATCTAATACCATAATTCCATCATGAGAATCACCAAGACCAATCTCATCTTCAGCACATACCATACCATTGCTAACAACCCCTCTAATCTTTGATTTTTTAATTTTTATCTCTGTACCATCATTAGTGTAGATTTTTGATCCAACTACTGCTACAGGAACTATTTGGCCTTTTTCAATATTTGGTGCACCACAAACTATTTCTGAAATTTGATTGTTTCCAAGATCTATAGAGGTAAGCTTTAATCTATCTGCATTTGGATGCTTTTCACATTTTATAACTTTACCCGCAACAACTCCTTCTAGACCACCTTTTACTGATTCAAAAGAATCAATCTTTTCTACTTCTAACCCTAAATTTGTTAATATTTCAGAAATTTCTACTGGGTTTGATTCAGTTTGAATGTATTCCTTAAGCCAGTTTATCGATATTTTCACAGGGTTTCTTTATTAGACAAATATACTTAATCAACTAATATATCTCCACAAATTCTTAGAATTTGAAGATGATGAGATTTCATTTCTGATAGGTAAGTTTTCTTTGTTATTTAGTCTAGGGTCATCTTTTAATATTTTAATTGCAGAATTACGAGCATTATTTAGTATTTCTGTATCATATATAATATCAGCTAATTTAAACTTAAGCATTCCGCTCTGTCTTGTTCCTAACATATCTCCTGGACCTCTAAGTTTTAAGTCTACTTCAGCTAGCTTAAATCCATCACTTACCTTGACCATTGTTTCAATCCTAAGTTTAGAGTCTTCAGATAATTTATCCTTTGTCATTAAAATACAATAGCTTTCATCGTTCCCTCTGCCAACCCTTCCTCTCAATTGATGTAATTGAGATAATCCAAATCTTTCTGCACTCTCAATTACCATAACTGATGCATTTGGAACATTAACTCCAACTTCAATTACTGTTGTTGAAACTAAAATTTGTGTTTCTTTTTCTATAAATCTTTTCATTTCATAGTCTTTATCTTTTGCATTCATTTTTCCATGTACAATACTTACCTGATAATCAGGACGAGGAAATTCTCTTACAATACT
Source organism: uncultured Bacteroidota bacterium (assembly GCA_902593165.1). GTDB lineage: Bacteria > Bacteroidota > Bacteroidia > Flavobacteriales > Flavobacteriaceae > Marisimplicoccus. Next base: position 36,157 of record CACJHI010000002.1, read on the forward strand.
TTCATAACCATCCATTAAATCTTTATAATCTAGTTTCTCTGATTCATTTATAAGAGGGTAAACAAGATAGACTTGTCTTCCTTTTTTAATTTGATCTTTTAAAAATTTAAATACACTAAGTCTATTTTTATCATATTTATGAACGGTTTTTGTGGTTATTCGGCCTGGCGGTAGTTCTTTTATTGATGATATGTCTAAATCTCCATACAAGCTCATTGCTAGTGTTCTTGGTATAGGAGTTGCTGTCATAACAAGTATGTGTGGAGGTGGATTATTTTTTTTCCAAAGTTTAGCTCTTTGTGCAACACCAAATCTATGTTGCTCATCAATTATACTTAAACCCAAATTTTTAAACTTTACAATGTCCTCTAGAATTGCATGAGTTCCTACTAAGATATTAGTTTCACCACTCAAAAGATCATTATGAATAAATCTTCTGTTCTTTGCTTTGGTAGAACCAGTTAGTAGATTAATTTTTATATCAAAATCAATTAATAGTTCACTAAGAGATTTAAAATGTTGATTTGCTAAAATCTCCGTGGGAGCAAGTATACATGATTGAAAGCCATTGTCAATTGCTATTAACATTACCATCAATGATACTATAGTCTTTCCTGAACCAACATCACCCTGAAGTAATCTGTTCATCTGTTTTCCATCACGAAAATCATTTCTTATCTCTTTGATAACCTTTTTTTGATCCCCGGTCAATTCAAAGGGTAGGCTATTTTTATAAAATTCATTCAAGTTATTACCTACTTTTTCAAACTTAAATCCATTTAATTTTTGAACTCTATCATTACGGGTAAGTTGGAATCCTAATTGGTTAAAAAACAATTCTTCAAATTTTAACCTCCTTATTGACTCTGAGAGTAATTCTTGGGACTCAGGAAGATGAATATTTATAATTGCTTTATATCTGTTAATTAGATTGAATTCATTCAGTATTGACATCGAAAGATTCTCTTTAATATGATCTTGAATAGAATTTAACAGGTTATAAATTATTTTGATGAAATATTTCTGTGTAACACCCTCATTTATCAATCTTTCAGTAGAGGAGTAAATTCCATGAAGTCTTCTTGGGACATTTCTATTGAAATTAGACTTAGTCTTTATCTCAGGGTGTGCAATTGAAGCCTTGTTGCCAAACCATGTAATTTTTCCATAAACTACGTAATCTTCATTAATCTTTAAGGATTCTTCAACCCAATTAAATCCTCTATACCATATTAAATCAATTTTTCCTGTATCGTCATAAAGCTCACAATTTAATCTGTCTCTATATCTAACTTTGGTTCTTCTAATACTCCTGATTTTTCCAATTATTTGAACCTCTGATTGATTCTTTGGTATCTCATTAATACTATAGAATCTAGATCTATCTATATATCTATATGGATAAAAATCTACAAGATCTTTAATTGTTTTTAGATTTAATTCTTCACTGAGTAATTTTGATCTTGCAGGGCCTACTCCTTTTATAAATTCAATCGATTGATTTAAAAAGTCACTATTCACTATCTAAAAAATAAATTCTTTATAAGTATTGATTTAATATATAATTAATAGGTAATTAAAATTTATTAATTACTTAAATTTATATCAATGTTAGAAGATAACAAATCTTACCTAAAAGATCTTAACGAAGCTCAATTAAATGCAGTTTTAAAAACAGAAGGTCCTTCAATGGTAATTGCAGGTGCCGGTTCTGGAAAAACTAGGGTTTTAACATATAAAATTGTACATCTTGTAGAAAATGGAGTTGATCCATTTGAGATTCTTGCACTTACATTCACAAATAAAGCTGCAAGAGAAATGAAATTGAGAATATCGGCAATGATAGGGGAGAGTGAATCAAAAAATATTTGGATGGGTACTTTCCATTCAGTTTTTGCAAAAATTTTAAGGTTTGAAGCCCATAAGATTGGATTTACATCTGATTTTACAATTTATGACACCCAAGACTCTGAAAGACTTGTATCATCTATAATAAAGGAAAAAAACCTTGATAAGGATGTGTATAGACCAAAGTCAATAAGAAATAGAATCTCTTCATTAAAAAACAATTTTATTTCAGTAAATGGATACTTCTCAAATAATGAGCTGGTTGAATCAGATAATCTCTCTAGAAAACCTGAAACTGGTAATATATATAAAGAATATAACGAGAGGTTAATAAAGTCAAACTCTATGGATTTTGATGATTTATTGATGAAAACCAATGAGTTGCTTAATAATTATCCAGAAGTGTTAGCTAAGTATCAAGAGAAATTCAAATATATTTTGGTGGATGAATATCAGGATACTAATAATTCACAATATTTAATAGTTAAATCACTTTCAGATAAGTATCAGAATATTTGTGTGGTTGGAGATGATGCTCAAAGTATTTACTCATTTAGAGGAGCAAATATTAATAATATTATCAACTTTAGAAATGATTATGATGAAGTAGAGGTTTTTAGACTCGAGCAAAATTATAGATCTACAAAAAATATTGTCAATGCAGCAAACTCTGTAATTGAACATAATAAGAATAAAATCGATAAAGAAGTTTGGACTGATAATGACTTTGGTGATAGAGTTGAAATAATAGCAAATGATTCCGACATTGGTGAAGCTAGAGGTCTATGTCAAAAGATAATATCTTTTAATAATACTAGCTTTTCAAATATTGCTATTCTTTACAGGACCAATGCACAGTCCAGGCCAATAGAAGACTCTCTAAGGCTTAATAAGATTCCATATCAAATTTTTGGTGGAGTATCATTCTACAATAGAAAAGAGATAAAAGATGTTTTAGCATATCTAAGACTCATTGTGAATAGTAGTGATGAAGAAAGTTTAAAAAGAGTAATTAACTATCCCGCTAGAGGTATCGGACAAGTAACAATAAATAAAATTATTCTAGCTGCACAAAATCATAATTTGACATTGTATGAAACAATTAAAAGGAATAACGAACTATCAATAGGCCTTTCTGCCTCTGTCTTAACAAAACTTCAGAATTTTATTGATCTTATTGATGTATTTAAAATTGAGAATAAAAAATTAAATGCGTTTGATCTTACAAAAGAGGTAATTGAGAAAGTCAGAATAATAGATGAATTAAAAAAAGATGATTCTCCAGAGGGAATATCAAGAGTAGAAAATGTTCAGGAATTATTAAACGGAATAAGAGATTTTATTGAGGATCAAAAAGAGCTTGTAGATTCAAATGATAAATTATCTGAGTTTTTATCTACAGTATCACTTTCAACCGACTTTGATACAGTGAATGAAGACCAAGATAAAGTCTCATTAATGACATTACACTTATCTAAAGGACTTGAGTTTAAGCATGTATTTATTGTAGGTCTTGAAGAAGATCTATTTCCCTCTGCTTTAAGCTATAATACTAGATCAGAATTAGAAGAGGAGAGGAGGCTATTCTATGTTGGAATTACAAGAGCAAAGGAAAACTTATACTTATCTTATGCGAACTCAAGATATAGATGGGGTAAATTAATATACTGCGAAGAAAGTAGGTTTCTCAATGAGATTGATAAGGATTATGTGAAAATAATAAATCCAAATCCTATTAAGTCTAATGTACCTTTATCTCCGAGAAAGAATATAATTTATAATTCAAAACCTAACTTAAAAAGACTCCCAAAGACATCCACTACGATTCCTGCAATTAAGATAAATGTATCTGAAGGAGATAATGTATCTCATGAAAAGTTTGGTATTGGGGAGATAATTAAAATTGAAGGAAGTGGAAATGACTCAAAGGCCACAGTTAATTTTAAAAAATTTGGTTTAAAAAACTTGCTCCTTAGATTTGCTAAGTTAAATAAGGTGTAAAAAAAAAGCATAACTAATGTTATGCTTTTCTTTTAACTAATTAATTTCTTTATTAGTCAGGCTTGTTATCTGAGCTAATAGTATCACTAGGACCAGTAGCAGGTACATTCATACTCATGCCTTCCTCAATAAGTTTAGTAAACTGATCAAGCTTAGGAAGAACAATTATCCTTGTTCTTCTATTAACTGCTCTTGTAACTGAAGAATCATTATCAGCTATTGGCATATAAAAACTTCTTCCAGCAGCCACTAATTTAGTAGGATCTACACCATAGCTATTTTGAAGAATTCTCACAACAGAAGTTGCTCTTTTAACAGATAAGTCCCAGTTATCAACCACACCTGGAATAGTCTCAGCAGCTTTTTCCTGATCTATTGGCATGTTGTCAGTATGACCCTCTACCATAAATTCTAGATCTGGCTTATCACTTATTACTTTAGCAATTTTTTCTAAGACACCTCTTGCTCTTGTTGTTACAGTAAAACTTCCACTGTTGAATAATAATTTATCAGAAATAGATACATAAACAACACCTTTTTCTACGTTAATCTCTATATCATCATCACTAAGAGTTCCTAAAGAGCTCTTAAAGCTTTGAACAAGCGCTAGAGTAACTGAGTCTCTTTTTGTAACAGCATCTTGCATTCTAGTTATGATAAGATCTTTTTCTTTAATACTTTCAAGAGATCTCTCAAGATTTTCAGCTCCTTTTTGTGTTAGAGTTGTTAGATTTCCAATGTTATCAATTAAATCTTGGTTGTTAGCTCTTAAAAATTTGTTTTGTTCAGATAAAGCAGCTAATCGTTCTGAAGTAGCAGATAATTGAGTTTCTGTAGCTCCAAGTTTAGCAGTCGCGCTATCTAATAGTTCCTTTGTATTTTGTTGTAGACTTTCTAAATCTGAGTACTTCTTTTGAGAAACACAAGATGATAGAAGTAAGCCTACAAAACCTACGATTATTATATTCTTTTTCATGTCAAAAATATTGGTTATTAATTAGTCAGCTACAAACTTAATATTTTTAAACTAAAATATTGCACTACAAATGAAAGAATTTTTTCTTACCAAGTATAAAATATTTATACACTATGCTGTTGATTTTGAAATAATTAGGCCTATTTATATGGTTATTTCTATTACTTAAAAGCATTTTTACATTTATAAAATAGTCTAACTGAGCCTTATATATTGATAGGAAATTAGAAATTTCCCCACGAATAAGAAATCTAAATGATGAGAGAATATCCATCATTAACCTAATAGTTAAGATGCTAACAAGTCTTTTTAATGGGAGATTCTTTGTAAGCATGAACAATGAATTTCTATAGTTTAAATAGGTTTTCTTTGAGTTTATTTTAATTGTTGCTGCTCCTTGATGATAAACCTTAGAGGAGGAAATATAGTAGACACTATAGCCATGGTTAAATGCTCTCCAGCAAAAATCAATTTCTTCCATATGGGCAAAAAAACTCTTATCAAAACCTCCTAAGTCATTAAAAATCTTTTTTGACAAGAACATACATGCTCCTGAAGACCAAAATATTTTGTTATCTAAGTATTGATTGTTATCCTCCTCAATAGTATTAAAAATTCTACCTCTACAGTAAGGATATCCATATTTATCAATAAATCCTCCAGCTGCTCCAGCATATTCAAAGTAGTTGGGATTATTTAAATCAAGAATCTTAGGTTGGATTATTGAATTAGGATGATTATTTAACCTTTCTTTAATTGGTTCAAGCCAGTCTTTTGTAACCTCTATATCGTTGTTTATTATACATAAATAATCTTCTTTAACATCTTGAATACCAATATTATATCCCTCAGCAAAACCATAATTTTTGTTTAAGCTTATTATTTTAACATCATTATGGTTTTCTCTTATGTATTTAAGTGATTCATCTTTTGAATTGTTATCTATTACATAAACATTTTGATCTGGAGAATTATCAATTATTGTTTTAAGATACTTTTTTAAAAGTTCTAGTCCATTCCAGTTTATTACAACAATCCCAATTTTCATTTATAATAAGTAGTTAAATTTTCTTTTTGCTTATATACCTTCTCACTCTCATCATAATTAAAATAAAAATGACTTATTCCATTGGTAACTATAATATTTTTACTTTTTAATTCTAAATTATATCTCATTACTTGATCAAAATGATCTTGATTTATTTTTATTTCATGAGACTTACATTCTACTAATATATTAACATCTCCTGACGAGTCATAGACAACAATATCATATCTTTTTAAAACTTTGTTAATATAGAATACTTTCTCGCAATTAATCAGTGATTTAGGGTAGTTTTTAGACAAAATAAATTTTATAAAGTTCTGTCTTACCCATTCTTCTGGTGTCAAAACAATCCACTTCTTTCTTATTTCATCAAAAATGATATTATTCTTTTTTTCTTTTTTAATTTTAAACTCGAATAAAGGTAGATTTAACTTTCTCACACTATAAATATGTCAGAATATAATAAATTAATTAATGATATAAATGACAGAAATTTTTTACCTGTCTACCTTATGCATGGAGATGAAAATTATTTTTCTGATCAAATCATCAATCTTTTGGTATCAAATGTAATTAATGAAGATTCTGTAGACTTTGATTTAAAAAAGATTTATGGAAAAAAATCTGATGAAAATCAAGAAAGTGAGGTTATAGACTTTGTCAAAAGATTCCCTTTAAGTGGGGATTATAATCTATTAATAGTAAAGGATGCAAAAAATTTATCAAACGATTTTAAAAATATTATTTCATATTTAGAAAATATAAATCCTAGGACAATTCTAGTCTTAGCCTTCAGTGGTAGTATAGATAAAAGAAAAAAAATCTATAAGTCTGCACAAAAAAATGGAGTTGTTTTTGAGTCAAAAAAAATCTATGAAAATCAAGTATATAAATGGATTGAGAATCAATGCGTTCATAATTCATTAGATCTCCATCCAAATTCAATTAAAATTATCTCTGATTTTACTGGAAATGATTTATCTCAAATAGATAATGAGTTGGAAAAATTAAAATTAAACTCAAAAGAAGGACAGACTATTAGTCCAAATGAAGTCGAGAGTATAATTGGATTTAGTAAAGAATATAATTTTTTTGAGTTAACTAAAGTTATTGGAAAAAACAATCTTAACAAAACAATTGAGATAGCCTCTTATATGAGTAAAAACAATAAAAAATATCCTGTACCTCTTATTGTAGCTACTATTTACTCTTTTTTTAATAAGTTATTTATATATCACTCAATTGAAAACAAAAAGGAGGCTTCAAAGATCCTTGGAATTAATCCTTATTTTATTGATGAATACCACCAAGCTTCATCATTTTATCCTATGAAAAGAATATCTAAAATTTTTGAGTTCCTTTTAGAGGCTGATAAAAGGTCAAAAGGAATTGACTTTGATAATAATGATCAAGAAGGCATTATTAACGATCTAATTTTTAAAATATTTAAATCAAAATAATTTATTGAACTTATCTGGGTTTGCCTCCCTTATAATTGTATATATTTCTTCAAATATATCTTCAAATGAAGGCTTACTAATATAGTCTCCATCAGATCCATATGGAGGCCTATGATCTTTTGCAGTTAATAATGATGGCTCACTATCCAAATGTCTGTATATATCTTGATTCTCAAGTAGTTCTTGAAGAATATAACTGGATCCACCTCCTGGCATATCTTCATCAATTATAAGGAGTCTATTTGTTTTTATTATGCTTTTTGAAATTTCCTTTTTTATATCAAATGGAAGCAGACTTTGGACATCTATAACTTCACAGCTTATTCCATGTTTTTCAATTTCTTCGGCTACATTAAAAACAATATTTAAAGTAGAACCATATGATACTAATGTTATATCTGACCCCTCTCTTAGAATTTCAATCTCTCCAATTGGAGTCTTAAATTCACCATAATTAATTGGTAATTCCTCTTTTGTCCTGTACCCATTTAATGGTTCAATTACAACAGCGGGCTGATCAAGATCTAAGAGTGAATTATAAAAACCAGCAGCTTGAGTCATGTTTCTGGGAGTAAGAATAAAAAGACCTCTTAAAAAACTTATCATCCCACCAAGTGGTGATCCTGAATGCCAAATACCTTCAAGCCTGTGTCCTCTTGTTCTAACTATTAATGGAGCTTTTTGTCCTCCATGAGTCCTGTAAGTCAATGTTGCTAGATCATCACTGAGTATCTGAAGTGCATATAATATATAATCTAGATATTGAATCTCAGCTATAGGTCTTAAACCTCTCATAGCCATTCCAATTCCTTGACCTACAATAGTTGATTCTCTTATACTTGTATCAAAAACTCTATTTATACCATATTTCTTTTGAAGTCCCTCCAAACCTTGGTTCACATCACCTATTTTACCTACATCTTCACCAAAAATGAAAATTTTTGAATTTTTTTCTAAAAGTCTATCAAAATTATCTCTAATTATTATTCTACCGTCAACAAACATCTTTTCATCAGAGTATAAGGGTTTAACTTTAGGTATACTATTAACAGTTTCAATATTAATTGAATATAAATCTGAAGAATATTTATCTGAAAGTATATTCATATATTTATTTTTCCAACTATTAAGACTTTCTCTGTCATTGTGGTTACCAGCATCTAATTGATAAATTAGTCTTCTACATATTTTAATTAATTCTGAAAAATTAGAATCGTCTAAATCTGAAAACATTTCACTAATTTCTTGAGGACTAATTGATTCCTCAAGGTTATTAATTGTTTGAACTAAATCTGTTTTTGAATCTTTTATGGGTCTTTGATAATGATCCCAAGCTAATTTTTTCTCATCCTTAACATAACTAGAAATCTCATCCTTTATACTTTGCATCTTTTTCTTTGTACAGAGTTTATTTTTAAGTATCCATTCCTCAAACTTTTTATTACAGTCATTTTCAGCTTCCCATTTCAGTCTATCCTCACTTTTATATCTCTCATGAGACCCAGAGGTTGAGTGACCAAGTGGTTGTGTTAGTTCAGTTACATGAACTATTACAGGAATATGATGCTTCCTTGCTATTTTGTCAGCATATGAATATGTTTTCATCAATGACTGATAGTCCCATCCTTTAACTTCAAGTATTTCTATTCCTGATGAATCAGATGAGATCTTAAAACCTGCAAGCGCTTTTGATATACTTTCTTTAGTTGTGTGATCTTTATTATGAACAGATATTCCATATTCATCATCCCATATGCTTATAATTGTAGGAATCTGTAGAACTCCACATGCATTTATTGCTTCAAAAAATATTCCCTGACTTGTGCTTGCGTTTCCAATTGTTCCCCAGACAACTTCATTACCATTTTTAGAGAATTTTTCAGAATCGATTATCCTATTATTTCTGTAAATTTTCGAGGCTAGACCAAGACCAACAAGCCTTGACATTTGACTAGCAGTTGGAGAAATATCTGATATGTGATTTTTTTGTGATGTCTGGTCTATCCAATTATTATTTTCATCAATTGTATTTGTTAAAAAATGACCAGCCATTTGTCTACCCCCTGACATTTTTTCATAAACTTTGTCGGGATGACCATATACTGCAGAAAAAATTTCTCTTGCAGAGAGTAAATTTTGTGACATTAATAAGGTTTGATCTCGGTAGTAGCCTGATCTGTAGTCACCATCTTTAAAGAAATGACTCATTACTACTTGAGGTAACTCTTTTCCATCACCAAAAATTCCAAACTTTCCTTTTCCTAATAACACCTCACGTCTTCCTTGAACACTTGTTTCACGGCTTAAGGATACAGTTCTGAAGTCATTAATAACTTTTTCCTTAAATTTTTTTAAGCTAATCTCCTCTTTTATAGAACTAGATATACTCATAGGGATTGCAAACTTACAAATAATTATACGAACTACTCTAGAGCCATCTTCTTGAGAAAAGCTTCCCTAATGATTCTAAATTATATGATACAATAAAACGTATTTTGTTATAATATCTGAAATCATTAAGTTCAAACCCATTAGATGAACTAACTGGAAAATATAGTTCAAAAAAGTCAGGAAGTAAATTTAGTCTTAGTCCAGTCCCATAGAAATATCTTGAATCAGAATCTTTGTTTTTAAGCATCCCCAGATCAAGATATCCTTCAACCCATTTCCATATTCCAATATTTAAGTTGGAGGTTAGCATGAAATTATTTGTAGTTGGATCATCAAAAAATGATTTAAACCCTCCACCAGCCATTATAAACTGCTGACTGAGTAAACCTGTTCTCTCAGATCTACCTAGATAATTGTCCAAGAATAGATAGCCTCCTGATCTACCAAGATTATATTTAAAATTGTCAAACTGATCGTCATTCCAAAAAAACTTTCCTAAATATATTCTTGCTTGAAATTGTCTATTACTATTGAATAGTTTTCTGTAATCAAATATTAAATTTATTTTACCAAAATTATTAGAGAATTCTGTATTAACAGATGTCTTTAAATACTTAATTATGCCAATATCTGAATAATAGTAGCCTAGATTAAATATTGAATATTTGTCTAAACTATTTTTACTTTCAATATTTTTTTCTTTATCAACGCTAAACATTGATAAAGAAATAGATTTTCTAATCTTAGATCTTAAATTATTATTATCTCTAAAATTTATTTGAATAGATGGAGAAAAAACCTGATATCTTAGGTTTTCATTATAATGATTTGTGTTATAGTAGAGGTTGAAAAGTGTTGAATAATTATTTTTAATCTCATTGTTAATCTGATACCTAAAGTTCATTGAACCAACTAAAGTCTTTTCTTTAGATGCATATTGTGTAAAAACTTCAAAGCTAAGTGGTCGATTTTTTATTCCCCTATTTATTAGATTTATTCCTGGAGATACCCCACTATATAAATTATATGTAACCTCAGGTCTGTAGTATATATTCCTATACTTGGGATTTTCTAAATCCCCAACAAATTTTAATTTTAATGGCTTTAAATTAGATTTTGACTTACCGTATAACCAGTTATTACTTCTGTTAAATTCAGGTAATTTTATAATTGGATTTATCGCTACATAATCAAAATCAATTTTTGGAAGTTCAACTTTACCATTTTTATTAAATATTTCTGAATATATAATTGAATCATTTTTAACAAGTCCAACTGAATAGGGTAGTTCAATGTTATTTTTTTCAGATACCGAAAAACCATCTATACCTATTTTCTTGATTTTTAAATCAATTGATTGCCTGCTTCCTAAATAGTCATCTATAAACCATTTCAAATTACTCTTAGGATAATTAATGAATAAACTATTTAACTCATTTCGCGAATTAATTACACTTACATTTTTAATTAATTCTTTAAACTCATTATCCCCAATGATACTCTCTATATATATTAAGCCAACTCCTGAGTGATAAGGCGAGGCAATCTCTTCATTTATCCTAGTTAAAGATTCACTTGATTGATCATCTATTTGGTGAAGGTTTAGTCTTTGGACATATTCTGAATAGTTTAGGAATAAATCATTAAAGTTAATTTTTGATATCTCATAGTTCTTTATGAGTCCAAATCTGGATAATCTTCCTAAAAATTTGACTTCGGGGTAATATTCACCTATATATTTATTAATCAAGAATATTTCAAGGCCACTATATAACCAGTGAGAATCTCTTTTATTTAAATTTATTTTATGATTTAAATAGTTTTTGACAAATGATTTTAGAAAAACTATTTCCTCTAAAAATTGATCTGAAAATGGACTTATAAAACTAGGAAGTTCATTTAGTCCATAAAATGGGTTTGATTCATAATCTGATTTAGGTATTAAGAGTTTAAACTTATCTGTGTCGTCAAAATAATTTGTTACAAACTTGCTTACTCTGTTAAATTTAATCTCTGCCTCTAAAGGATCAGAAATTCTAAATATATCTGTTTCAATCTCAATATCTTCATTATATATAGAACTAAAGTCATCCTCAATAACTAAGTTTAATCTTACATTATTAATTCCTGAACCGTATAGCACGACAGTCTTAATTTGGTTAGTTACAATTTTCTCACCTTTATTTAGATTGGAATTTAAATTATAATCTCCTTCATAAGAGAAATTTAAATTATAGGTTGACTCTTTTAATGATTGATCATCAAGATTTAAATTACTTTGTTTAAGCCATTCATCCTGATATATATTTGAAAATACAATTATCCAATTCTTTAAATAAAAGTTCTTATCATCATATCCAAAACCTGTAAATTTAGAATCAGGAAGCTTTATAGTGTATTTTAACTCTATCGATATAGACTCATTTATTTCTAATGGTTCTTCTAATTTAATTCTTATTATATCTGACTGATCTTGATATCTATTCCATGTCAATACATTATCTGACTTTAGTTCATTTATTAATGTATATCCTCTTTGTCTTTTCTTAGCAAAAGAAAAGCTCCTCGAGTATTCATCAGAAATTCTCTTGGCAAGTTTTGTTTCATTGTTGATATATGAATTTGACCAATCCTCTAGAAATATTTCGTTTAATATGATGTTAGAGGTGTTTTTAAATTTCATTATCTGACTAACCTCAATACTCTTCTCATCAATATTTAGAATAGCATCGACATTATAGGAGTTAATGTCTTGACTTTTTAGCAGTGGAGAAATAATTAAAGTCCCAATCGTTAAAATATTTACTAAAAATCTCATTAATTATATTCTTTTGAAAGATATTCTGCTGTATACCCTTTATTGTTTTTAATAATATCAATTGGGCTGCCACTATCTATTAATTTCCCTCCATTTTTTCCTCCTTCAGGACCTATATCAATAATATGATCAACCTGTTTAATAACATCTAAATTATGTTCAATTATAATTATTGTGTTGCCTTTATCAACAAGTTGATTTAAGACGTTCAATAAGATTCTAATATCTTCAAAGTGTAACCCTGTTGTTGGTTCATCAAGTATATATAGAGTTCTCCCAGTATCTTTTTTTGATAGCTCACTTGCTAATTTAATTCTTTGAGATTCACCACCTGATAGAGTGGTAGAGGACTGTCCCAGTGTAATATATCCCAATCCAACACTTTCAATTGCCTTAAGCTTATTGTAAATTTTTGGAATGGATGAGAAAAATTCTAGAGACTTAGAAACACTCATATCTAAAACATCTGAAATGGATTTACCTTTGTATCTAACTTCAAGTGTCTCTCTATTAAATCTTTTGCCATTACACACTTCACATTCAACAAACACATCTGGTAAAAAGTTCATTTCTATCAATTTCATTCCACCTCCTTTACAATTTTCACATCTACCGCCAGATACATTAAAGCTGAATCTTCCTGGCTTATAGCCTCTAATTTTTGATTCTACGGTATCAGAAAAAAGCTTTCGGATTTCACTGTATACCCCCGTGTAAGTAGCAGGATTACTTCTGGGAGTTCTGCCAATTTGTTGTTGATTAACTTCTACTACTTTATCAATATTTTCAATTCCATCAATTTTTATAAATTCTAATGGTGATTTAACTGAATTATATATTTTGGAGTTTAGAATTGGATATAGAGTCTCATTAATTAGCGTAGACTTTCCGCTTCCTGATACACCCGTAACAGCTATCATTTTTCCTAAAGGGAATTCAACATCTATTTTTTTTAAATTATTTCCTTTACATCCATATAATTTTAAAGATTTTCCATTTCCTGACCTTATTTTTTTTGGAATTTTAATTTGTTTAGTTTCATTTAAATAATCTGCTGTAATTGTCTTTGATTTTTTAATATTTTCAGGAGTTCCCTCATATATCAATTCACCACCATTAACTCCTGCAAATGGTCCTAAATCAATTATGTGATCAGAACTCATGATCATTTCTTTATCATGTTCAACTACAATTACAGAGTTTCCAGAATCTCTAAGTTTTTTTAAAGAGTCAATTAATTTTAGATTATCTTTTTGATGTAATCCAATACTAGGCTCATCTAGTATATAAAGAACTCCGACTAATTGAGAGCCAACTTGAGTTGCAAGTCTAACTCTTTGAGCCTCTCCACCTGATAATGATCTTGATGACCTTGAGAGGGTAAGGTATTCTAGACCCACATCAATTAAAAACTGTATTCTAATTAATATTTCTTTAGTTATTTCTTCAGAAATTCTGATATCCTTATCTGACAACTTACTGTTTAGTTTTTCGAACCAACTTTTCAGCTCTGAAAGATCCATCTCGCTAAGTTGAAAAATATTTTTGTTATTAATTTTAAATGACCTTGATTCAATCTTTAGCCTACTACCATCACATGACTTACACTTTTTAATATCTACATATTGAAGAGCCCAACGTCTTAAGTTTTTGGATTCATTATTATTTAATTGATCTTTAATAAAGGCTTCAATTCCCATATAATCGATTTCATAATCTCTTTTTACACCTAAATCCTTTGAATTAATAGTAAAGCTTTTTTTACCACCAGTAAGAATAAATTCAATAGCATCTTTTGGAACTTTTTTAATTGGATCGCTAAGCGAGAAGTTATAATATTTTGAGATAAGTTCTACTTGTCTGTGAATCCATGAGTTATCTTTTTTACCAATAGGTGCAATTCCTCCGTTGTTGATTGATACTGATTCGTCTGGAATTAATTTTTTTAAGTTAATCTCATACTCTGTCCCTAAACCATTACATGTTTCGCACATCCCTTTAGGTGAATTAAAAGAGAATGTATTGGGCTCAGGTTTAGGATATGAAATGCCCGTTTTGGGACACATTAAATTTCTACTAAAATATTCAGGTTTTCCTGAATCTGAGTCTAAAATAAAGATTGTATCATTTCCATATTTCATGGCTATCTTTATTGACTCTGAGAGAATCCTTTTAGATTCAAAATCATCTTTTACAGATAGATTATCAACAACTAAACTAATATCGTGAGTTTTATACCTATCTAGCTTCATGCCTCTTTTAATATCAAGTATGTCTCCGTCTACTATAACTTTTGAAAATCCTTGCTTAGTAAAATTCTCAAATAAGTCTCTATAATGGCCTTTTCTAGATCGTATAATTGGAGCAAGAATTATGATTCTTTGATTTAAAAATTTTTCACAAATTAATTTTATAATCTCCTCATCAGTATTTTTTACCATTTTTAAATTAGACTTATGGCTATATGCTATTCCTACTCTTGCATACAATAGTCTAATAAAATCATATATATCGGTTACTGTACCAACTGTTGATCTGGGGTTTTTGCTTGTAGTTTTTTGCTCAATTGCAATAACAGGGGAGAGTCCCTCAATTTTTTCTACATCAGGTCTTTCATAATTCCCAACAAATTGTCTTATATATGCAGAAAAGGTCTCCATATATCTTCTCTGTCCCTCTGCATGTATTGTATCAAATGCCAGAGAAGATTTTCCGCTTCCAGATAAACCTGTAATGACAACAAGTTTCTCTCTAGGAATCTCTAAATCAAGATTTTTGAGATTATGAACTTTAGCACCTTCAATTTGAATTGTGTTATCCAATTAAATCACCTATTTTAAAATTTCACCATAGTCGTCACCTCTAAAGTCAGCCCCGGTTGAAACCTTTCCCTTTTCATCAATCAATATCGCATCAACTGCACCTATAGAAGATCTAGCAGACATCCCACCTGTATCTACTTCAATTGGTAACGATATCACAAAATAGCTTTTCGATTTTAGGATTGAGTCTTTCTCTTTGTCAATAATGCCCTCTTCAAAAATTACAACATCGGGTAACCATTGATGGTGAAACCTAGGGGCATTAACAGCTTCTTGGACATCCATATCAAATTCATAGACATTAAGTATCGTTTGAAGCACAGAAGTTATTATAGTTGAGCCACCTGGTGTACCAACTATCAGGGATGGCTTATTATCTTTAAGGATAATCGATGGGGTCATTGAGCTTAACATTCTTTTACCAGGTTGGATAGAATTTGCTTCACTTCCAATCAATCCATAAAAATTAGGATGCCCTGGCTTGGAGCTAAAGTCATCCATTTCATTATTCAAGAAAAAACCACCTTCTTCAACAAAAACCTTTGAACCGTAGCTATTATTTAATGTAGTTGTCACAGAAACAGAATTTCCATACTTATCTATAATAGAATAATGAGTTGTTTCATCACTCTCCTTAACAATAATATTTCCATGTTTTACCTCTGAAGATGGAGTTGCTTTATCCCATGAAAAACTTTCCATTCTATCTACTACATATTCTTTATCCATTAACTCATAAACTGGAAGATTCATATAGTCAGGATCACCCATAAAATGACTTCTATCTGCATATGCTCTTCTTTCAGCCTCAACTAAAAGCTGAATTGCCTTAACTGAATTATGTCCAAAACTTTTAATATCATAGTCTTCAATCACTTTAAGCATTTGACCTAATAGAATTCCACCACTTGATGGCAGAGACATTGATATTATATCCAAATCTTTATATTTAAATTTAACTGGATCACGCCAAACAGATTCATAGTTCTTTAGATCCTCTAAAGTCATTATACCTCCAGTTTTATTGACTGAATTGACAATCATTTCACCAATTTCTCCTCCATATAAAACTTCTGGTCCAAATTCTGAAATCTTAGATAATGTCTCAGCAAATCTTAAATTTTTAATTGTGTCACCTTCATAATATTTTTTTGAATAAAGTGATTCTTTGCCATTAACTTTTATGAAATCATCTAATTTACCGCCTAATGAATTTGATTGTTTTTTAGTTACTACAAAACCATTTTTTGCAAGATCAATAGCTGGTTTAAATAAATCTTCAATTGGGAGAGATCCAAACTTGGCATGTATTTCATAGATTGCAGAAATTGACCCAGGTACTCCGACAGCTGCACCTCCAAGTGTACTCATATCTGGTATTACATCTCCATTTTCGTCAAGGTACATATCTTTAAATGCACTCCCTGGAGCCATTTCTCTAAAGTCTAGGGATCCACTAGATCCATCTTTATGATGATATACAAAGAATCCACCTCCACCAATGTTCCCAGCTGTAGGATGAACAACTGCTAATGCAAGGTGTGTTGCTATCATTGCATCATATGCATTACCACCATTTTTCATAATTTCAAGTCCTATCTGAGATGCTTCTTTTCTTGCAGAAACAACAGCTGGCTGATATATATCACTACAACTAAAAAGGAAAAAAGATGAGAGAATTAGAATAATATTTTTCATAATAAAATTTCGTGTAATTTACAATTTATATATTTACATTTCATATGACTTTAATAAAAAATATATCAGGATTTAGGGGAACAATAGGGGGGAATAATCTTGAGAATTTAACACCTACTGATATTGTAACATCTATTTCTGCATTTTCCAGATTAATCAAGGAAAATAATCCCAATTCATCTAGTTTGACAGTAATGACAGGAAGAGATGGAAGAAAATCTGGAAGAATGATTCAGTCTATAGTTAATTCTACATTTAACTCTATGGGAATCAACGTTATAGATGCAGGTTTATCAACGACTCCTACTATTTGTTGGGGGGTATTAAATAATGATTCTGTAGGTGGACTAATGATAACAGCGAGTCATAATCCTGAAGAGTATAATGGTTTAAAATTTTTCAACTCTGAGGGTGAATTTTTATCAAGAGAAGATGTATCTAAATTAATTG
Organism: uncultured Bacteroidota bacterium; assembly: GCA_902593165.1. GTDB lineage: Bacteria > Bacteroidota > Bacteroidia > Flavobacteriales > Flavobacteriaceae > Marisimplicoccus. Next base: position 53,669 of record CACJHI010000002.1, read on the forward strand.
AATACTCGGAATCAAAAAATCATATTTTTTCTTCCAATAATTCACTTGGAACTATTTCAGAATATGATAGACTTATAGATGATCATGTAGATGCAATTTTAAATTTAAAAATATTGCCACTAGATGAAATTAGAGAACTAAAACTCTCTGTTAGTGCTGATGCAATTAATTCTGGAGGATCAATAGCTATACCTAAGTTACTCGATAGACTTAATATTCAATACAACATCATAAATTCAGAAATAAAAGGAGTATTTAATCATACACCTGAGCCTTTAGCTGAGAACTTAACAGATTTATCAGAATCAATTAAAGTGAACAAATCTGACTTTGGAATTGCAGTTGATCCAGATGTTGACAGGCTTGTCTTTTTTGATGAGAACGGTGAGATATTGGGCGAAGAATACACTCAGGTATTCTGCTCAGACTTTGTTTTGTCAAAGAATAAAGGTGATACAGTTTCAACCTTATCCTCTTCAAATGCACTTAAAGATTTAACTATTTCATATGGTCAAAAGTATTACTCGACTCCTGTTGGAGAAATGAATGTTGTTAAAAAGATGAAAGAGGTCGACTCTATAGTAGGAGGTGAAGGTGGAGGAGGTATAATATACCCTGAATTACATTATGGAAGAGATGCTTTAGTTGGTATTGCTCTTTTTCTTGGTCTATTAGTTGATAAGAAATGTAGAGTATCGGAATTAAAAAGTCAGTACTCTAGTTATTACATGAAAAAAATAAAAATTACTTTAAAAGATTCAAAATTAATAGATAGGACCTTTAACGTGATAACTGAAAATTACTCAGAGCTGTCTCCTAATACAGAAGATGGAGTTAGGATTGATTTTGATGATGCTTGGGTGCATATGCGTAAATCAAATACAGAGCCAATTATAAGAATTTTTGCAGAAGCTAACTCGCAGGATATTGCTGATACCTATGCTTTAAAGATTGAAAAAGAAATAAAATCAATTAGTTCTTAAGTGCTTAAATCTATTATGAGACCAAAAATATTGTGATGGATCTCTGTGTATTTGATTTTCTAATAATTTTAAAAACTGATCTGTAATACTGTAATTGGTATTCTTTTTATCTATTATCTCTATAAATTTAGTTTTATAGTGACCTCTTTTAGTCCTTGTTATATCAGCGAATACAACCGATAAGTCATAGTCTTTTGAAAATCTCTCAGCACCAGTAAAAATTGGGACTTTATGGCCTAAAAAATAGTTTATGTAGGATTTACCCACTTTTCTAGGAGACTGATCTGCTGCAAATCCAAATAAGTAATATTTCTCGGGATTAAGATTTGACATAAAATCTTTCACTTTATATCTAGATACTAAATAGGCTTTGTGCTTCCCTCTAATCTTTTCAAATAATTTATTAAAATATTTATTAGTCATAGGTGTATAAATGCCATATCCATTACCCTTTACATTATAACCAATAGACAGTAACCATTCAAAGTTGGAATAATGTCCACATATTAAAATAATATTCTTTTTCTTCTCTTGAATACTCTCTATTAATTCAATGTTTTCATAGTTATAACGAGACCTCATTTGACTTTCACTCATTCCAAAAGCTTTGATACTCTCAATAGTTATATCCGCAAAATGCTTATAAAAATCCCTTTCTATTCTATGTATCTCATTTATTGATTTTTCGGGGAAAACAAGTCTTAAATTATTCCTTACCATTTTTAGTCTATACTTAAATATTTTATGGAGTAGATATGATAAAAAATCAGAAATAGAGTATACAACCCTAAAAGGGAGGATCGATATAAGCCTAATTATGGGGTATAAAATTAAAAATGTAAGTAATTGCAATTATCAATCATTTAATGATAATGCTAATTTAATGCTTTCTTCGAGATCATTTCCTCTCAAGTTTTTTCCAATTACTACACCTTCTTTATTTATAAGGAAAGATTGAGGAATAGCTCTAATGCTATATCTTCTAGCAATAGGATCATTCCAAAAGTTTAAATTGGATACTTGAGTCCATAAGAGATTATCATCTTCAACAGCTTGTTCCCATTGTTCTTTTGTTCTATCTAAGGAAACACCAATAATATCAAAACCATCTTTATTATAGGCCTTGTATAATCTAACAAGATTTGGATTCTCAACCCTACAAGGTCTACACCATGCAGCCCAAAAATCAAGGAGGGTAACATTGTTTTGTGACACCTCTTTACTCAAAGTAACGTCTGAACCATTTATGCTTGGTGCAGTAAAATCTGGTGCAGTCTCACCAACTTCTATTGGATTTTCATATTGCCTTAGTAGATCAGCTATATTTTTACCTACATCACTTACTTTAATTCGATTGGAGAAACTTTCATAAACATCTATTATACTGTCTTTGTTAACTTTATTCTCTATCATAAATACTTCAAGCAGTAACGCTGACATATATGAGTCTAAATTGTCAATTATGAAATCCCACTCATATAGCATCACCTCACGTTCCTTTGATTTATACTCTTTCTCTAGTTCCATAGCAATTTCTACATCACCAGTCATTATTGCATCTTGGGCTTCGTAAGATATATTATTCATATCATCAACAAGGAACTTTGTCTCAGATTTATATTTGATAAAGTCATCATTTGATTTAGTTCCGAAGACCTTGGATTTTGATATACTATCCTTGAATAAATCTGCCTTAATATCTCCGTTTTCAAGAATTGCTAGAACGTAACCATTAACTCCCTCAACCTGAATGTAGCTTATCTGAGGTGTAGATGATATACCTTGAAATTTAAAATTATTAGATTGAACAGTTGTAGAGTCTTTAATAAATGGTTGGTTATTTTGATCTGCTTGTAATACATATATTTTTGTGCCATCGGCTACATCAGCTTTTCCAGTTAATACAAACTGATTCTCTTGACTGCCACAAGAGCCTAATAAAAATAGGAATGACAAACCTGTAAACCTTATTAATAATTTTTTCACACAGCAAATTTAGTTTTTTATATTTAATATCTTTAGTTAACTTTTTGTTAAGGCTAAATGACAACAAACTCTTTAATTAGTTTATTTGAAAAAATATTAGACAATGACTTAATCATAAGTGGAGAGTATCTTAAGTCAAGGTTTTATCATATTTGGAAAACTGATATTCCCCTAGAGTCAATTTGCCTTCTAATGCCAAAGACAACTGCCCAAGTATCTTCAATAATTAAAGTATGTAATGAAAACAATCAAGAGGTAGTTATACATGGTGGACTTACTAATCTTGTTGGCTCTACAAAATCTAATGACACTCAAGTAGTTCTATCATTAGAAAAGATGAATAATATAATTGAAGTAGATGAAATCTCTAAGACAATAACATGCGAATCGGGTGTGATAATAGAAGATTTGATTAATGCCTGTAAAGAAAAAGAATTGCTTCTTCCTTTAAACTTTGGGGCTAGAGGCTCTGCTCAAATAGGTGGTGCTATATCTACAAATGCAGGTGGCTTGAGAGTTTTTAAATATGGCATGACTCGAAATTTAGTTATGGGTATTGAGGCTGTGCTTCCAGATGGAACAATTATTTCATCATTAAAGAAATTAATGAAAGATAATTCTGGATATGATCTAAAACAACTCTTTATTGGTTCTGAGGGTACACTTGGTGTTGTAACTAAAGTAGTGCTGAGGTTATACCCACTTCCAAAGACTAGATACACTTCTCTAGCTGTAACAAATGACTATCAAAAAGTTTTAGATCTTTTAAAAATTCTAGAGGATAAAATCTCAAATAATTTGACTGGGTATGAGCTTCTTTGGAATAGCACTTATCAACAAATGGTTAGTGAGAAAACTATTTACAATAAATATCTGCCTGATAATTTTAAATACTATCTATTTATAGAATATATGGGGAGAGATTTTGATAACGATTACAAGATATTTGAAGAGACTATACTTGAATGTATTGAGGATAAGCTAATAGATGATGCAGTTATTGGAAAAGATGAAAAGGAACAGGTCAATATATGGGGGATAAGAGAAGATGTTGCGGTTTTAGCTGATGAACGAAAGTTTGATCAGCAATTTGATATTAGTATACCAGTCCCTTTAATTGGGGAAGTAATATCCAAAATTTCAAACGAACTTAATGAATGTGAAGGAGTAAAAACTATTTTTCCGTTTGGCCATGTAGCTGATGGTAATATTCACTTTATAATTGGAAAGGACACGGATAGTGAAGACTTAAAATCACAAATCAATGATATAATATACAATAATACTGAACTTGTAAATGGTTCAATTTCTGCTGAACATGGTATTGGTTTAGACAAAAAAAGATATTTGATAAAAAGTAGGAGTGAAGATGAAATCAGTCTCATGAGATCAATTAAAAAAACAATTGATCCAAAAAATATATTAAATCCCGGTAGAGTATTTTGATATAAGGTGTTATCTTTATATTTCTAGGTTATGGCAGGAAATTCATTCGGAAACATATTTAAACTTTCAACCTTTGGTGAGTCTCATGGTAAGGCATTAGGTGGTGTTATTGATGGCTGTCCTGCAGGAGTTGAGCTTGACTTTGATACCATAAATAAAGAGTTAAATAGAAGAAGGCCAGGTCAATCTGAAATAGTTACTCAGAGAAAAGAGGATGACTCTGTAGAATTTCTCTCAGGTATTTTTGAAGGAAAAACAACTGGAACTCCAATTGGATTTATAATTGTAAATAAAGATCAGAAGCCAAAGGACTATTCCCATATTCAAAATAGTTATAGACCTTCTCATGCTGATTTTGTTTATGATAAAAAATATGGATTTAGAGATTATAGAGGTGGAGGTAGAAGTTCTGCTAGAGAGACTGTTGTTAGAGTAGTAGCAGGATCTATTGCTAAAATGTTACTAAAAGATGTGAAAATTAATGCATTTGTATCATCAGTTGGAGAAATTACATACGACTATCAAAATTCCAAAGTTAATTTTGATAAAATTGAAGATTCAATTGTCAGGTGTCCTGACGAAAAAGCATCAGAAGAGATGATTAGTTTGATTAAGTCTATCAAAAAGAATGGAGATACTGTAGGGGGAGTAATTTCCTGCATTATTAGTGGTGTGCCTGTTGGACTGGGAGAGCCAGTGTTCAACAAATTACATGCTGAGCTTGGTAAAGCAATGTTATCAATAAATGCAGTTAAAGGTTTTGAGTTTGGGAGTGGATTTAAGGGTTCTTCAATGAAAGGATCTGAACATAATGATTCTTTCAATGCAGATGGAACAACAAAAACTAATAGATCTGGAGGTATTCAAGGTGGAATATCAAATGGAATGGACATTTACTTTAATGTTGCATTTAAACCAGTCTCGACAATTATGAGAGATCAAGATTCAATTGACAGCGATGGTAATGAAGTTAAAGTTAAAGGTAAGGGAAGGCATGACCCATGTGTTGTACCAAGAGCTGTTCCAATAGTTGAGGCTATGTCAGCTCTTGTATTGGCTGATTACCTCTTATTAAATAGACTATCAAAAATATAATTATGAAACTACACTGGAAGATTATCATAGGAATGGTTGCGGGTGTGATATTTGGACTTTTAATGTCTCAAACATCCTTTGGGTCAGAAGTTATAAGCGATTGGTTTAAACCTTTTGGAACAATTTTTATCAATCTTCTAAAATTAATTGCAATGCCTTTAATATTGGCTTCATTGATTAAGGGCATATCTGATTTAAAAGATATATCTAAGTTATCTACTATTGGTACGAGAACATTGGGTGTATACATTTGTACAACTGTTTTAGCCGTTATTATAGGGTTAGTCCTAGTAAATATTGTCCAGCCAGGTAATACTATAACTGAAGAGACTAGGATTGATTTAGTTCAAGAGTATGAACAAGGTGTTCTTGAGAAGCAACAGCAGGCTCAGCAACAAGCTGAAAGTGGTCCTTTACAGCCTTTAGTTGATATAGTACCTTCAAATATTTTTGATGCAGCTACAAATAATAGAAATATGCTTCAGGTTATTTTCTTTGCTATCTTTTTTGGAATAGGTTTAATTCTTGTTGATCCTAAGATAGCAAGACCAGTAAAAGAATTTTTTGATGGATTGAATGCTGTAATTCTAAAGTTAATTGATTTAATTATGGAGTTTGCTCCATATGGAGTTTTTGCTCTTCTTGCTACACTTGTAGTAGAATCGCCAAGCATAGATCTATTCATTGCCCTAGGAATGTACTCCTTGACATTAATTATTGGATTAATCCTAATGATATTTGTATACAACATAATCGTCAAATTAGTAACTAATACTAATCCAACTACTTTTATGAAAGGTATTTCTGCTGCTCAGCTTTTAGGTTTTTCAACCAGTTCAAGTGCAGCCACTCTTCCTGTTACAATGAATTGTGCTGAGAATAATCTTGGAGTAGATAAAGAGATTTCAAGTTTCGTCTTGCCAATTGGTGCAACAATTAATATGGATGGAACAAGTGTCTATCAAGCAGTAGCAGCAGTATTTATTGCTCAAGCTTTTGGACTCGATTTAAGTTTAGGCGCTCAGCTTGGAATTATAGTAACCGCCTCCTTGGCTTCAATTGGAGCTGCTGCAGTCCCGAGCGCTGGTATTGTTATGCTAGTTATAGTTCTCGGTCAAGCAGGTATTCCAGAGGCTGGTCTTGCACTTATTATTGCAGTAGATAGACCGCTAGATATGTGTAGAACAATTGTAAATGTTACTGGTGATGCAGCTGTTTCAATGATTGTTGCTAAATCAGTTGGGAAGTTAAAAGATCCTAAAGATGTCGGTGAAAATTGATGAATCTTGGAAAAGACTTCTAGAGTCAGAGTTTAATTCAGAATATTTTAAAAAACTAATTTCTTTTATAAAGAAAGAGTACTCTGCATTTAAATGTTACCCTAAAGGATCTGAGATATTCAATGCATTTGATTGCTGTCCAATTAATAAACTCAAAGTTGTAATTATAGGTCAAGATCCATATCATGGAATAAACCAAGCTAATGGTCTATGCTTTTCAGTAAATAAAGGAATATCACATCCACCATCACTAATTAATATTTTAAAGGAAATTGAAAATGATCTGAATTTTAAATTTGAGAGTAACAATGGAGATCTCTTTAAATGGGCTAATCAAGGGGTTATGCTTCTAAATGCAACATTAACTGTGAGAGAAGCACTTGCAGGAAGTCATCAAAATAAAGGGTGGGAAATATTTACTGATAAGGTTATTCAAATTATATCTAATGAAACAAATAATACTGTATTTTTATTATGGGGATCATTTGCTAAGAAAAAAAGAAAATTGATTGATGTAAGTAAACATAAGATACTAGAATCAGGTCATCCATCTCCATTAAGTGCAAATAGAGGTTATTGGTTTGGCAATAAACATTTTAGTAAGTGTAATGAGTATTTAGATAGTTATGGTAAAAAGAAAATTGATTGGTCATTATGAAATTTGATGTAAAAGGAATAGATAAAGATATTCTTATCAATTTATTTCAAAACATGTTGAAGTCTAGAATGATTGAAGAAAAAATGATCATTCTACTGAGACAAGGTAAAGTTTCAAAATGGTTTAGTGGAATTGGTCAAGAGGCTATATCAACTGGAGTTACAGAGGCTTTGGATATGGATGAGTATATTCTGCCAATGCATAGAAACCTTAGTGTATTTACATCAAGAAAAATCCCATTAGATAGATTGTTTGCTCAATGGCAAGGAAAAAATGAAGGATTCACTAAAGGGAGAGATAGAAGCTTTCATTTTGGGACAAATGAACACAAAATTGTTGGAATGATTTCTCATTTAGGACCTCAAATGGGAGTGGCTTGTGGAATTGCGCTATCAAATAAACTAAAAAATAATAATCAGGTTACGGCAGTTTTTACTGGTGATGGAGGAACAAGTCAAGGGGATTTCCATGAAGCTTTAAATTTAGCCTCAACTTGGAATCTGCCAGTAATATTTTGTATTGAAAATAATGGGTATGGCCTAAGTACACCAGTAAATGAGCAATATGCAATTGAAAATCTCGCAGATAGAGGTGATTCATATGGAATTGAATCTCATATAATTGATGGAAATAATATAATTGATGTTTACAGCTGTGTTAAATCAGTTGTTGAAAATATGAGAAAAGACTCAAAGCCTGTTTTAATTGAATTTAAGACATTTAGGATGAAAGGTCATGAAGAGGCAAGTGGTCAAGCTTATATAGACAATAGTATAATAGAGGAGTGGGCTAAAAAAGATCCTATATCTCATTTTGAATCGTTTTTATTGAAGTCAAAATTTTTATCAAAGAAAGAAATTGATACTATTAAGTCCTCTACTTCTAAAGAAATTGATCAAAACTGGAGTTCTGCTAACTCATACAAAGAGGTTGACTTTAATATTGAAAATGAGTTAGGGGATGTATATAAAGAACATAATGAAGGAAAATCAGACCCAATAGATGAATCTTTAAGGGAAGTAAGGCTTGTAGATTCAATAAAGGAGGGTATCTATGAATCAATGGAACAACATGATAATCTTGTAATTATGGGGCAGGATATTGCCGAATATGGTGGTGTATTTAAAGTCACAGACGGTTTATTTGATAAATATGGAAAAAACAGAGTGTTGAATACGCCTTTATGTGAATCAGTAATATTATCATCTGCATATGGTTTAAGTGTAGGAGGCTATAAGTCCATCGTAGAGATGCAATTTGCAGACTTTGTTAGCTCAGGTTTTACTGCAGTAGTTAACCTTATAGCTAAGTCAAATTATAGATGGGCCCAAAACTCTGATATAGTAGTCAGAATGCCTTGTGGAGGAGGAGTAGGGGCAGGTCCATTTCATTCTCAAACAAATGAAGTTTGGTTTACTAAAGTTCCTGGTTTAAAGGTTGTATACCCATCTCATCCATATGAAGCAAAGGGCTTACTTAATGCATCTATTGATGATCCTAACCCTGTAATGTATTTTGAACATAAGTTTTTATACAGGACTGTATCTGAAGAAATACCATCATCTAGATACACATTAGAGCTAGGAAAAGGGAAAATTAGAAATATTGGATCAAAAGTGACTATTGTGAGTTATGGATTAGGTGTTCATTGGGCATTAGGTCTATTGGATAATTATAAAAATCAAGAAATTGAAATTATTGATTTAAATACTCTTGTTCCTTGGGATAAAGAACTGGTTTTCAATTCTATAAAGAAGACAGGTAAAGTATTGCTTTTAGGTGAAGATACTCTTTTTAATAGCTATTTAGGAGAGATTTCAGCAGTAATTAGTGAAGAAATATTTGAACATCTAGATGCTCCTATTGTTAGAGTTGGATCTTTAGACACCCCAGTACCTTTTGCTAAAAATCTGGAAGAAGGATTTCAAGCAAGCTATAAGTTAAAAGACAAGTTAGAATATCTACTTAACTACTAATGATGGATTATTCCAAATTAATTAATTCAATTCATTTACTTGATAAAGATACTGATCCTAAATGGGGGAGAATGAACTCCTCAATGATGCTTAAACACTGTTCTGCCTTTATCGACGTATATTTAAACAAGACAAAACTTAACCCTTTGATCTTTATTGTAGGATTTGTTTTTGGTATATTTCACAGACTCTATTTAAAGTATATAGTGAGATATAATGTAAAAAACTATATAAAAAACTTACCTACACTCAAAGTTTTTAATACCTACCAATGTGAAAATCTTGATTTTGAATTTGAAAAAAATAAGTTGATAAGGGATTTAAAAGAAGTAGAATCCATCAATAAGAATTACTTATTTAATAATTTTCACGGAATCGTACCCAACATGGCATTTAAAAAGGTTGTCTACTTTCATACATCATATCATTTATATCAATTTGATGTATATAAAACCTAATTCTTCTTTGTTAGATTTTTATTTAAATCTTTTAGTGAATCATTAATCTCTGTTAGAAGCTTTATGTTTCTTGGTGTTGATACCTTATTATTTCTAGGGTCTTCAGCTTGTATTTTTAATTTATTTAGAAACTTTATCACAATAAAAATTGTGAATGCTACAATCATAAAATCTATAAAAGTTTCAATAAAAAATCCATAGTTTATTGCAACTTCTTCATTAATTATATCACCAGAAGAGCTTATATCAGCTTGCCTTAGAATTATTTTTTTTGAATCTATATTCAACCCATTAGAGAGCAGAGAGAGGGGAGGAAGCAATATCTGTTTAACTAATACATCAATTACAGAGTTAAAAGAAGCACCAATTATTATACCAATTGCCATTTCCATCATGTTTCCTTTTACAGCAAACTCCTTGAATTCATTAAGTAATTTCATTTTTTTCTGTTAATTTAATAATTTAGTTAAATCAAAAGAATTTTTTTTTACATAACGTTACTATTTGTAATAAGTTGCGCTAAGGAAGAATCCAATGCCTCAAATACATTTGTTTCACAGAATATGGATGCTGGGAAGAAAGCGATAGGTGCAATTGTAACATCTCCAATAACATCTACTTCAGCAGTAACACAGTATAAGTTAACAGTTGGTGCAAACGAAGGTGGAACCGTAAGTTTTGGAGAAACATCTCTTAGACGTAGGTCAGCTTTTTATATTTATCGTCCAGCTGGAACAGAAGTAACTGTAACTGCAGAGCCAAATGAGGGATACGAATTTTCTGGTTGGTCTAATGGGTGGATAGGAAATCCAATAACTTGGAAGCTAAACTCAAATGTTGGCTTTTCAGCAGAATTTAAAACTACAGATGATTAAAAGACTTACATATATTTCGTTACTATTTATTCTTGGCTGTACTAAGGGAGAATTACCAGATTCAACTTATACTGGTAATGGTCTGGAACTTGAAGAAATTTATGATTTAACAGTTGATACAACTCGTTTAGGTGCTACAGCTTGGGTCCCTGGTACGTATTCACACGATCCTCAAGCAAATAATCACCCCGGATATGGTTTTAATCCACCAGGATGGCTAAATTTAGAATACAATAAAACATATATATGGGGAGTGGGGTCTTGGGATGAATCTTTACCAGGTGGAACGGATGTGCTTCTTACTGCATTACCAGCTCTGGGAATGGAATTTCATGAGTGGTCTAATGGTGTAACAGAAAATCCAATATTATTTAAGATGAATTCAGATATAGACCTTACAGCAGTATTTAAATCCATAACTGATTAAAAGACTTTTATACATATCATTACTATCCTTTCCTATTTTTATTGGATGTACAAAGGGTGATATGCCACCATCAGACTCTTCTGCTTCTAAACAACCAGAAAAAGTTGTGTTAACAGCCTATGCAAGTGAAGGTGGATGGATAGGTTCCCCAGGAACTCTTCTTACACGTAGGGATTTTTTTTGGTTAGTCAGACCACCCGGAACTGAAATAACTATTACTGCAGAACCAGCTGATGGGAATTACTTTGATAAGTGGTCAAATGGGTGGACAGCAAACCCTTTAACTTTTAAGTTAAATGTAGATATGGAAATTACAGCAGAATTTAAAACAGATTAAATAGCTTGAATTTCTTAATTAGAGATATGAAAAAACTTTCTGTATACATAAGCTTATTGGTTATTCTTAGTTGTGCTAAAGATACCTCAGAAGACGACTCTTCAGTATATGTCTCACCACCCTCAAATACTATAAATACAGGATCACCTTCAACAACAGTTACTCAGTATACATTGACAGTAAGTGCAGGAGAGGGGGGGAGTGTGTCTACTTCTGGAGGTACATATAATGATGGCACATCAATTAGTATTGTAGCTACTCCAAATGAAGGTTATGAATTTGTTGGATGGATTGGATCAGAGTCAACAAGTTCAAGTATAACTTTGACCATAAGCTCAAATGTTACAATAAGTGCAAATTTTCAAATTGATTGTAGCTATTGGCAAACAGATATTCCAGATTGGAGTCAGACATCATATGAACTTTTTGATATATACTACCCAGAAAATTATCAGGATTTAGGCTCACTATTAAACAACCAATGGGGAGGTGAATCTGGAGAATATGGTCTTAATGTTATAAGTGTAGACTATAATAATGATGGCTATATGGATATAATTGGTTCCTATAATGATTATTCAAATTTTGTTGATTATCCCAGTGACTATTATGGATATGAAAGAAAACAACTAATAAGATTTTACAAAGGTGGTTGTGGAGGTAATTTTGAAGTTGATGAATTAAATGATAGTAAATTTCTTGGATTGGTTCATGGAAGAAAGATTCTCTTAGGTGACTTTAATAATGATGACTATGTAGATCTTTTTCTTCTTGGTCACGGGTATGATAAGCAGCCATTTAATGGAGAGTTCAACAAGGCATTAATGAGTAATGGAGATGGGAGTTTTTCGGATGTTGACTATCAATCTTTTGAATCTTTCTATCATGGAGGTGCTTCTGGAGATATTGATAATGACGGTGACCTAGATATTGTAGCCGTTGATGGTGGGCGAGGAAAATCACTCATATATCAAAATTTAAATGGTCAACTTGAACCAAATGAAACTCTTATTGATCAAGACCTTATGAATCAAATGTACAATGCGGAGCTTTTTGATATCAATAATGATGGTTTTATTGATCTAATTGCAGGTGGACATGACTGGTCATGGGGTCAGAATCCAGAATGTGAATGGTGGTATTGTAATACTTATGATAATGCACCAGTAATTATATATGGCGATGGAGTTGATTTTATAAATAATGAGTTTCAGAGATTGCCTACCTCAGCTATTGATAAACAAGGTATCGTTACTAATTTTGAGTTTTTTGATTTTAATAATGATGGTCAGGTTGAAATTATAATAACTAGAACAGGAGATAACATGAATGAAGAACCAGGACTAGCTTGGGATCAAACTAACTTTTACAACGATTGGTCCATACAAATTCTAAAGCTTGACGGAGAAACCTATAGAGATGCAACTTCAAATTTCATTGATATATATTCTGGTAACGAACAGTGGATAAGATTTACTAAAATAAAAGATATTGATGATGATGGGACTCTTGAAATGTATAACACATCTAATCCGTATAGTGATCAAGATAATTACTTGGAATGGGAGATTTCATCAAATATGTTAATAAAGATTAATTAGATAAATTATTTAATTTCTAATGCAAATAGATAAGTTAATAAAGGCAATAAATAAGCTTAATAAAGATTCAAAGCCTAAATGGGGGATAATGAATTCCTCACAGATGCTATGGCATTGTAATAAATTTATAATATTCTATCTTAATGAAAAAAAATATTCTCCAAACTATATGACTTATATTTTTGGTTCTCTACATTTATTTTTTCTCAGATATATATTGAGGTGGAACTATAAAAAATATCCAAAAAATACATCAACATTTAAATTTTTTGATGCAAAGAGATCAAGCAATCTAATTTTTGAAGATGAACAAAAAAAACTTATTGAAAGCTTAAAAAAGGTTAATAGTTATAAAGAAAAATATTTAATTAATACATTCCATGGTAAGGTTGATAATTGGACATTAAAAGAAGTAGTCAGTGGACATACAGCATTTCACCTTAATCAATTCGGGGTTTATTAATAAATGTCCTATAATTAATATTATGTAAAACAGGATATGTCTGTTTAAGTTTGTATATTTAAGGTATGATTATATCTACTACCCCTAATATTGAAGGAAAACAAGTTTCACAAGTTCTTGGAATAGCTCGTGGAAATACTGTAAGATCAAGAAATGTAGCTAGAGACATCTTTGCTACTTTGAAGAATGTTGTTGGTGGAGAAATTGAAGAATACACAAAACTACAAGCACAATCTAGAGAACAAGCGATTAGTAGAATGAAAGATGATGCGAAATCTTTAGGAGCTGATGCAATTATTAATGTAAGAATTACTACATCAATGATTATGCAAGGATGCTCTGAGATTATGGCTTATGGAACAGCAGTAAAACTTTCATAGATGAATGATTCAGAAATGATTTTTAGTATTGTTATATGGCTAATTATAATAGCATCTTTAATTTATCTTCTAATTAGAAAGATAATTAAAGAAGAAAATGAAGATTTCGAAAAAAGAGATTATTGACAATAAAAAAATCCACTATCAAATTAATGATAATGGATTCTTCATCGATTTAGGTTATTAATTAGTTATTACCTAAAATTATTGGTAAACCATTCTCCCCTGATCCTACAACGATAACCTTTGCATTTGGCGATTCAGCAAGCTTTAATGTAGCCTCAATACCTTTTTCTTGAAGGATTCTATCAGTTAAAGATGCACTAAGAATTCTGTTAGCTATTGCTTTACCCTCAGCGTCAATTCTTTGTCTTTCAGCTTCTTGCTCAGCCTTAACAAGTCTAAATTCATATTCAAGAGCTTCTTGTTCTTGAACTAGTTTTCTCTCAATACCTTCTTTAATAGCAGTTGGTAATGTAACATCTCTTACAAGAACAGAATTTAATTGAATGTATTGTCCTAAAACATCATCTCTAGTTTCAATAAAAATTTCATTCTGTATAGCATCTCTTTTTGTAGAATAAAGTTGCTCTGGTGTATATCTTCCAACAACACTTCTTGCTACTGCTCTTATATTAGGAAGTAAAACAGAGTTTAAATAATTCTCTCCCTTAGTTTGGTGTAATAAACCTAACTGGTCATAAAGTGGTTGATATAATACTGATACATCAATAGTTATTTCAAGACCATTTGAAGATAAAACTTGCATGCTTTCAAGAACCTCTTGTTGCTTCACATTATATATAACAATCCTGTTCCATGGTGCAATAATTTTAAACCCCTCACCTTTTGGCGGAGCATCAGTCACAACACCACCTCCTAGAGTTTTAAATAATACTCCAGCTTCACCTGATCCAATATTTACAGATGATCTAGATATGAATACAATTAGTAATAGTGATAATAAAATAATAGGTAAACCTATGTTTGGTAAATTTTTCATTTAAATTTAATTTTTAAGTTAACATTCCTCCATCTACATGAAGAACTTGCCCAGTAATATAACTAGACAGATCTGATGCTAAAAACACACATGCATTTCCAACATCACTTGGATTACCACCTCTTTTTAGTGGAATACTTTCTTTCCAAGAATTAATAACATCCTCCGGTAAAGAGTCTGTCATATCAGTTTCTATAAATCCAGGTGCAATTACATTACTTCTAATGTTTCTAGAGCCTAACTCTAAAGCAATGGATTTAGAAAAACCTATGATACCTGCCTTTGAAGCAGAATAATTTGATTGCCCTGCATTTCCTTTAACACCAACTACAGAGCTAATATTTATAATTGAACCATTTCTTTGCTTTAAAAATGTTCTAATTGAAGCCTTAGTAAGATTAAATACAGAAGATAAATTTGTATTAATTACAGAATCAAAATCAGATTTTTCCATTCGCATTAATAAATTATCTTTTTTAATACCAGCATTATTAACTAGAATATCAATTTTCTCAAAATCATTTAAAACATCTTCAACTAGTTTAGTGGCATCATCAAAATTTGAAGCATCACTTTTATATGCTTTAGCCTTTACTCCAAGTTTATTAAGTTCCTTGGACAAATTCTCTGCAGATTCTTTAGAGTTATTGTAAGTAAATGCAACATTACAACCATTTTGAGCAAAAGTCTCACAAATAGATTTACCAATTCCTCTACTCCCGCCAGTTATAATTGCAACTTTTGATTCAAGTAATTTCATTATTTAAGTATTTCATTTACAGTTTTACCTATGTCTGCAGGAGAATCAACTACATTAACACCTGATTCTCTCATTATTCTTTTTTTTGCAGATGCAGTGTCATCTTTTCCACCGATAATTGCTCCAGCATGTCCCATTTTTCTACCTTTTGGTGCAGTCTCTCCCGCAATAAATCCAACTACTGGTTTTTTGTTACCGTTATCTTTTATCCATCTTGCAGCATCAATTTCTAATTGACCACCTATTTCTCCGATAAGAACTATTACATCAGTTTCTTCATCTTCCATAAATAGCTGAACTGAGTCGAGAAGAGTAGTTCCAATTATTGGGTCACCCCCTACTCCAATTGCAGTTGAAATTCCATATCCAGACTTTACAACTTGATCTGCAGCTTCATAAGTCAAAGTACCTGATTTTGACACTATACCAACGTTCCCTTTTTTAAATACAAAACCAGGCATAATACCAATTTTAGCTTCCTCAGGAGTAATTATTCCAGGACAATTAGGCCCAATCAATCTAATATTTTTACCCTTTATATAAGAAACAACTTTTGTCATATCATTAACTGGTATCCCTTCTGTTATTGTTACAATAGTCTTAATACCTGATTCAGCTGCTTCCATAATCGCATCTGCAGCAAACATTGGAGGTACAAAAATTATTGATGTGTTTATATCCTCATTATTTAATGCATCAGCAACACTATTATATACAGGTTTATCTAAATGTTTTGTACCACCTTTTCCAGGAGTCACTCCACAAACAACATTCGTTCCATATTCAATCATCTGCTCAGAGTGAAATGTTCCTTCACTTCCTGTAAATCCTTGAACTAAAACTTTTGAGTTTTTATCAACTATAATACTCATCTAGTCTAATTTTTGACAAATTTATTTTATTCTTTCGATATACTGACCTTTTTCAGTATCAATTTTTACTTTATCACCTTCGTTGATAAATAAAGGTACATTGATATTAGCTCCTGTCTCTAAAGTAGCAGGTTTTGTAGCATTTGTAGCAGTATTTCCTTTAACTCCTGGCTCAGTGTGTGTTACTTCTAAAATAACACTTAAAGGCATGTCAACTGATAGAGGGCTGTTGTCCTCTGTATTAATTATTATGGTGACATTTTCTCCTTCTTTGAGTAGATCCGGATAATCAATTTTATTTTTATCGATAGTAATTTGATTATAATCTTCATTATTCATGAAATGAAAATAATCTGTGTCGTTATACAAGAATTGATATTGACTTGTTACCACTTTTACTTCTTCAATTTTATGTCCTGATGGAAATGTGTTATCTAAAACTTTTCCATTAGTTACACTCTTTAATTTAGTTCTAACAAAAGCAGGCCCTTTACCTGGTTTTACATGGAGGAATTCAATTATCTTATATATATCATGATTATACTTAATACAAAGTCCTTTTCTTATATCACTAGTGCTTGCCATAATTTAATTTTTTTGAAAGTATCCTTTCATTATCCCTCTTTGAGAATTTTCTATAAACTGAATAATCTCATCTCTCTCAGGAGTTGCATTTAGTTCTGCCTGAATTATTTCAACCGCTTGAGTATTATTATATTTCTTTTGATAAAGTATTCTATATATGTTTTGAATTTCATGTACTTTTTTGCTTTCAAATCCTCTTCTTCTGAGTCCTACAGAGTTTATCCCAACATATGATAAAGGTTCTCTAGCTGCTTTTACATATGGAGGAACATCCTTTCTAACTAGAGATCCTCCAGCTACAAAAGAGTGTGACCCAATTCTACAGAATTGGTGGACAGCTACAAATCCCGATAAAATAACATAATCTCCAACTGTAATATGTCCTGCAAGAGTACTGTTATTTGAGAATATACAATTATCACCCACAAAACAATCATGTGCTACATGAGAATAAGCCATAATTAAGCAGTTTGATCCAATTTTTGTTGTACCTCTATCCTTTGTACCTCTATTTATAGTAACACATTCACGAATAGTTGTGTTATTGCCAATTTCACATAAAGAGTCTTCACCTTCAAATTTTAAGTCTTGTGGATTAGCAGAAATAACTGCACCAGGATAGATATAACAATTCTTACCAATTCTTGCACCTTCCATTATTGTTACATTAGACCCAACCCAAGTACCCTCTCCAATTTCAACATTATTGTTAATAGTTGAAAAAGGTTCTACAACAACATTTTTAGCAATTTTTGCTCCTGGATGTACGTATGCTAATGGTTGATTCATATTTAATCTTTTTTTACAATTTTTGCCATAAATTCACCCTCACTCATTATTTCATCTCCCACAAAGGTATGGCCATACATGTGTATTATCCCTCTCCTTATTGGAGAAATTAACTCTAATTTACAAATAAGTGTATCACCAGGGACAACGGGATTCTTAAATTTACATTTATCCATCTTCATAAAGAAAGTAAGATAGTTTTCAGGATCTGGTACAGTATTTAATACTAGTACACCTCCTGCTTGAGCCATAAATTCTACCTGAAGCACACCAGGCATAACTGGAGCTCCTGGAAAGTGACCTTCTACCCAAGATTCAGTCTCTTCTACTCTTCTAAGACCTATTACATGAGAATCAGATAATTCTAAAACTTCATCAATAAGAAGAAATGGAGGTCTGTGAGGAATGACATCCATTATTTGATTTGAGTCCATTAATGGTTTTTTATCAAAATTAAGTTTAGGCAGAATGTTCTTTCTATCTGATTTTATCACTTCGGAAACTTTTTGTGCAAATTTAGCATTTATTGAGTGTCCTGGTTTCTCAGCTATCACTTTTCCTCTTATCTTCATTCCGATTAAGGCTAAATCCCCTATAACATCAAGTAGCTTATGTCTTGCAGCTTCATTTGGATAATGAAGACTAAGATTGTCAAGTATGCCGTTCTCTTTTACAGAAATAGAGTCTTTGTTGAAAGCTTTTTTGAGTCTATCCATATTACTATTGGCTAATGGTTTGTCAACATAAACAATAGCATTATTAAGATCCCCACCTTTAATTAAACCATTTTCGAGTAAAGTCTCTAATTCGTGAAGAAAGCTAAAGGTTCTGGCTGATGAAATCTCATCTTTAAAATCAGATATATTATTTAAAGTTGCTGTTTGCACACCTAATACCTCTGTGTCATAATTTACTTTAGTATCTACAGAATAAGTTTCATCTGGAATAATAGAAATCTTACTTCCTGTATCTTCACATTCAAAGGAAATTTTTTCATTTGGAAAGAATTCTTCTCTAAGAGCATTTTGTTCAACAATCTTCGCATTTTCAATTGCTTCTATAAAGAATTTTGAGGAACCATCCATAATTGGTACTTCAGCTCCATCAAGACAGATATAGCAATTATCAACACCTAAACCAGTCAGGGCAGCTAAAACATGCTCTGAAGTATGAATTCTGAAAGATCCGTTATCAAGGTTTGTTCCCCTGTCTGTATTTGATATATGTTTTATATGTGCCTCTATTAAGTTATCTCCATTAATATCTTCTCTAATAAATACAAGTCCAGTATTAGATGGTGCAGGCTTAAATGTAAGCGTAACATTTTCTCCAGTATGAAGTCCCACTCCACTAAGTGAGGATTCTTTAGAAATTGTTTTTTGGGGAACAGTTCTTCTTATCATTAGTCCTTCTTATCAATTTTTTTTACTATTTCAGGTAAATTTTTAAAGTGAATATAAGACTTATTGTAGTTCATATAGGATATAGCTGGTGTTCCAGTAACTCTTGAATCACTTTTAATATCTGAAGTAACTCCAGCTTGAGCTTGAATCTTAACATTATCTCCAATCTTAAGATGTCCAATAATTCCAACTTGTCCACCAATCATACAATTCTTTCCAATTTTGGTAGAACCAGCTATTCCTGATTGAGCAGCAATTGCAGTATTCTCTCCAATTTCAACATTATGGGCTATTTGAATTTGATTATCAAGTTTAACGCCTTTGTTAATAATAGTAGAACCAAGAGTTGCCCTGTCAATAGTAGAGTTTGAGCCAATTTCAACATTATCTCCTATTACTACATTCCCTGTTTGAGGAATTTTTTTGTAGCTACCATCATCATTTGGTGCAAAGCCAAAACCATCAGAGCCAATTGAGCATGAGCTATGTATAATACAATTTTTTCCAATTTTTGTATCATCTAAAATTTTCACTCCTGGAAATATCTTTGTTCCTTGACCTATCTCTACATTATTACCGATAAAAACTTGATTTTCAATTATACAATTATCTGAAACTTCCGAGTTCTTACCTATTGTAGTGAATGAACCGATATAGGATGAATCAGAAATTTTAGCAGAATTGTCAATCACTGTAAATTCACTTATGCCCTTTTTAGATGTAATTTCTTTATTAAAAAGTTCTAAAATAGTAGTGAATGACGAATATGGATCTTTAACTTTTATTAGAGTGGTGTTAATTTTTTCTGTAGGTTCAAAATCATTTGCTACTATAGCAGCAGAAGCATTAGTAGAATATATAAACTCAGTATATTTTGGATTTGCAAGAAATGTAAGTGAGCCTTTTTTACCCTCTTCAATTTTAGATATGTTAGATATATCTACATCTCGGTCACCAACAATTGTTCCATTAATTTGATCAGCAATTTGTCCAGCTGTTAAATTCATATCTGCAAAATTAAAAAATTATGTTAAATGCTTATATTTAGCCCGATTAATATGGAAGTAAAATTTGAATTAAATCAGTTAGAAAAGGCATCATTGGAGCTCAAAAAAAATATTAACCATAATGTTGTTTTAATATGTGGTGAAATGGGAGCTGGAAAAACAACATTAATTAAAGAATTATTATCACTTATGAGCGTTATTGACAATGTGTCTAGTCCTACTTTTTCGATTATCAATGAATATTCTACTGATAAAAATGAAATCATATACCATATGGATCTTTATAGGATAGAAGATATATCAGAGTTAGATAATATTGGTTTTTTTGAATACCTAGAATCTGGAAAAACTTGCCTAATTGAATGGGGTGAAATGATTGAGGAGATGATTGACTCTGAATATAATAAGTTTACAATAGCTAGAGAGGATAACTTAAGAATAATTAAAAAAAATAGATGAGCTTTTTAAAAAGATTATATTATTTCTCAACTGGACTGATAATTGGGATTATATTCCTTTTTTTCATCTTAAATGGCAAAAAAACATCATGTAACTATGGGCCGAGTGCAAGGGTTATTGACAATATAATATCTAAAGAGTTAACATATAAAGTAGAAAAAGACTCTCTTGAAAATGAAGAATTAATTGACATTATTTTAAATGGTAAGGTTAGGTTTAACAAAAGTGATGTTGATAAAAAACCCTGTGCATTATACTTTATTGAATCGGGAAATTTAAATTTACTTGTTGAAAACTGTAATAAAAAGGCAATAGTTGAGTTTAGATAGAATCTCTTCTCTTTAGTTCTTTTTTAATTAGCTCAAGCTCTCTTGATGTCTGTCCCTTTACAGAAGTATTTTCTTCTGCTCTTCTTATTAGGTAAGGAATAACTTCCTTAATAGGTCCATATGGAAGATACTTTATTACATTAAAACCTTCACTTGCCAAATTAAATGTAATGTTATCACTCATTCCATATAACTGTCCAAACCATATACATGAGTTATCTTTATTTATCCCCTTAGATTTCATTATCTCAATTATCTTATAAATGCTTTCTTCGTTATGAGTTCCTGAAAATAAAGAGAATAAGTCTAGGTTTGATAAAATGAAACTAGCCCCTTTGTTAAAGTTGTCATCTGTTAGTTCCTTTGATTTGCATATCGGAGATAGATAATTATTTTTTTTGGCACGTTTATTTTCTCTCTCAATGTATGCTCCTCTAACAAGCTTAATACCTAAATGAAAGTTATTTTCTTTAGCAACTTTATGAAGATTTTTAAGATACCCTAATCTATCATGTCTATACATTTGGGATGTATTGAATACTATAGCTTTATCCTTGTTAAACTTTATCATCATATCTAACACAATTTCATCAATAGCATCTTGAATCCAAGATTCCTCAGCATCGACTAATATCTTTACATCTTTTTTGTGAGCTAGTTCACAAATTTTATTAAATCGTTCATAAGCTCTTTTGTAAAGTTTCTTCTCATTATCATTTAAAGACTCTCCCTTTGATCTTTTTTCTAAGATCACATTACTTGCAATTGCTGTTGGTTTAAATACTGTAAAGTCAAGAATTTTTTTCTCAGAAACAAAATTGATAGAATCTAAGACTTCATTCAATGATAAATCATAAGAGTTTTCATTTTCAAGACCCTCAACTGAATAATGAAGATAACTTTTGACATTTTTATTATGGAGCTTCTTTACTGTATCAAAAGACTCTACTAAAGTTTCCCCTGAGCAAAACTGTTCAAATACAGTACCTTTAACAATAAATAATATAGGCAGCCTTAATTTTAATGAAATTTCAAGTGCAGTCTTACCAATATTTGTAAGGGTTTTATTAGAAATTATTTTAAACAATAAATATGCTTTTCTTAACTCGAAATTACTTTTGAGAGTAAAACCATTTTTAGTATTGTCTAAAAGCATAAAATAAATACCTAATTTTGCAGTAAATCTAATCAAAATTAATAAATGAAATCAGATCTGTATTCAACACTAACTGAAAAAATTAATTCAGGAAATTTTTCATCAATTTTTATTTTAGTTGATGAGAATACAGAAAAGTATTGTTTAGATATTTTCTTGCAAAAAAGTAAAATTGAATCCTTTAATCAAATAAACATTCCGTCTGGCGAAAGCAATAAAAATATTGAATCGTGTATTTCAATCTGGGATCAATTAAATTCTTTTAAAGCGGATAGAAAATCTCTGTTAATTAACTTAGGCGGTGGAGTTCTAACAGATATTGGAGGGTTTGCCGCGTCTACATATTTAAGAGGAATTAGTTTCATTAATGTTCCAACAACATTACTTGGAATGGTTGATGCTGCACATGGTGGAAAGACAGGTGTTGATTTTAAACTTTTAAAAAATCAAATAGGTGTTTTTAATGAACCATTAGAGGTATTATTAGATAATGAGTATCTAAAAACTCTATCAAAGGAGGAGTATGTTAATGGATATGCTGAGGTTGTAAAACACAGTCTATTGACAGATAAATCAGCCTTAAACTTCAATAGTCTTGTAAAGTTAGATTTGTTTAAAGATTCAGAGGATATAATTAATAATTACTCACAGATAAAAAATGAAATTGTAGAATCAGATAAATATGAATCAAACATTAGAAAGGTTCTTAACCTTGGTCATACAATTGGCCATGCAGTTGAATCGTACTCACATATTTCAGAAAGAATTACTGATTTAAAACATGGAGAAGCTATTGTAATAGGAATGATTACAGAGCTTTATATATCCCACAAGAAGCTAAATTTTCCAATTAAAGACCTTTTAGGTATCAAAGAACACCTAAGTAAGTACTTTGGTCAGATTTCTTTTTCAGAAAGTGATATAGATCAGATTTATGATCTTATGATTTATGATAAGAAAAACTCAAGCAATAAAATTAATTTTGTTTTGCTGAATGAGATTGGAGATCCTATAGTAGATCAAACTGTAAGTAGCGATATTTTCAAAGAGTCGTTCCTTTTTTATAATGATTTATTATAACTCTGAAAAGATATTTTTCATTAATCTCTTTTTATCATTTATACTTTCCTCCAATGAAATCATAGTTTCAGTTCTAAGAACCCCCTCTACATCATCTATAGAGAAAATGATTTCTCTAGCATGTTCTGTTCCTTTTGCTCTGATTTTGCAAAATATGTTATACTTACCTGTTGTTATATGTGCGACAGTTACATAAGGTTTCTTCTTTAACTCCTCAATTATTTCATAAGTTCGCCTTGATCTGTCTATTAGAACGCCTACATAGGCGATAAAGTTATATCCAAGCATTTTATAGTCCAAAGTTAAAGAGGAACCTTTAATTATGCCTAAATCTTCCATTTTTTTAACCCTAACATGAACGGTGCCAGGTGAAATAAGAAGTCTTTTGGCAATATCTGTAAAGGGTGTTCTAGTATTATCAATTAAAATATCAAGAATTTTTCTGTCGACGTCGTCTAATTTTTGCATTTTGTTTGGTGTATATGCTAAAATATTAAATTTTTTTCATCGTTTTCAACCTTTTTACTGAATTTAATTCAATAAATACTAGTATTCTCTCTTTTTTTATGATTACTATTGTATATTTCACAAATGTTTTCTATGTTTACAATTGTAAAATTATAAATGTATAAATACTGTAAATCAGTAATTTACATGAGTTATTAAAACTAAAAGATGAATAAAGAAACAGTATTAGATAGAATAAAAAAAATTATTGAAGATAATGATTTGACAAACTCAGAATTTGCTGAAAAAATTGGAGTTCCTAAATCATCTATATCTCACCTACTCTCAAAAAGAAACAAACCTAGTCTAGATATAATAACCAAGATTTCTGAAAAATTTGATGAGATTTCATCAGATTATTTAATTTTTGGAAACACTTTATCAAAAAAAGATCAAATTAAGCCCTCTGAGGACCTTTTCTCTTCATTTGTTGAAGATAACAGTAAAGATTCTGTTAAAGTATCTAATAATAAGGTTAAATCAATCATTATTATCTACGAAAACAATAAATTTGAGCAAATTGATAAACTTTAGATGAAAAAAATATTAATTCTTGCTTTTCTGTTTATATCATGCTATAACGTTGAAAGAAATTGTGTTGATTTCAAAACGGGTGTATTTGAGTTTTCAACTGAAGTTAATGATTCCCTTGTTACCTCAACTTTTACTAGAACCAATGAATTTGAAATCGAGTTATTTAATGGAATTAAGGATTCATCAAACATTAAGTGGGTTAATAATTGTGAGTTTTTATTAACTAAATTAAACCCTAGAACCAATCAAGAAAGACGCCCCGTCAGAATAAAGATATTAAGAACTTATGGGGATAAATATGATTTTGAATTTTCTCAAGTTAGTGATCCACAAAAGATAAGTAGAGGTACTGTTAAAAGAATTTCAAATCTTTAGAGTATTCAATCTAAAAGTTGAGCATAGTTTGGCTTTCATCATTTTTGTTGGATACCTGTTGTTCATCTTTAACCTCAATGTTTTCAACTTCATTATCTTTTTTTGAAATAGAGGCTCTTGACTTATATGAAACCTTTCTTATAGAATCTTTAGTCACAATATTTCCTTTTGAGTCCCTACCCTTTATAATTAAATCACCAAAATCCTGTTCAAATTTATCCTTTCTTAGGGATGGTTTTTTTCTCAAATAAACTGTTACTAGATCAGCTTCATCTACTGTATTTACACTAAAGTAGAGGATTTTGGATAAGTCTTTTCCTTGAGTTAAAACATAATCTTTATCTCTTATGACACCAGAGACTTTAAATCTTTTCATAAAAGATGTTCCATTCTTTCCATCTCTGTATATTAGATTGTAAATTTTATTTTTACTTTCTGCATTAAATAATGATATATGCTTAATATTCTTTCCTACGAATACCTTTGAATCAACCTTAATTACTTTCATTATTCCTTCTTCAGTAAAAATAATTATATCGTCTAGATCAGAACACTCACAAACCAATTCATCTTTTTTCATTGAAGTACCAACAAATCCCTCTTCTCTATTTACATATAGCTTTTGATTCTTAATTGATATTTTCTTTTTATCTAAATCATCAAACTCCTCAATAAGAGTCTTTCTCTTTTTGTCTTTGCCATAATGCTTTTTTAAATGAGTGAAATATTGAATTGTGTATTCAACTAAGTGTTTAAGATTGTTTTTCACCTCTTCTATATTAGCTTCTATACTAGCTAATTTTTCTTTTACCTTATCAAGGTCAAACTTTGATATCTTCCTTATCGGAATTTCAGTAAGTTTCTTGATATCATCAATCGTAATATCTCTCTTTAATCTATTTTTGAATGGTTCAAGTCCGTCCTCAATTGTTGAAATAACATCTTCCCATGTAGTCTTCTCCTCAATATCTCTATAGATTCTGTTTTCAATAAATATTCTTTCAAGTGAAATACTATGCCATTGATTTTCAAGTTCAGAAAGTTGAATATCTAATTCTTTTTTTAATAAATCTTTTGTATTATCAGCAGAAATTTTGAGTATTTCTCTTACGCCTAAAAACTGTGGTTTATTCTGTGAAATTATACAGCATAATGGTGATATAGAAACTTCACATTGTGTGAATGCATATAATGAATCTATGCTCTTCTGAATTGAGGATCCAGAAGGTAGATATACAAGAACTTCCACTTCGGAGGAAGTATTATCTTCAATTTTTTTAATTTTTAATTTTCCTTTCTCAGAGGCTTTAATGATAGATTCAATTAAAGAAGCTGTTGTTGCCCCATATGGAATCTCTTTGATTATAATTACATTCTTTTCATATTTCTCAACTTTAGCTCTTACCTTGATTCTTCCACCTCTATTTCCATCATTATAATTCTTAATATCAATACTACCTCCAGTTTGGAAATCCGGATAAAGCTTAAAACTTCTTCCCTTAAGATATTTTATGCTCCCATCAATTAGCTCATTAAAATTATGAGGTAAAATTTTAGTTGATAATCCAACCGCTATCCCCTCTGCTCCTTGAGCTAATAATAATGGGAATTTAACAGGAAGATGAATAGGTTCTTTTTTACGTCCATCATAAGAAAGCTGCCAATTGGTAGTCTTTGGATTAAATACAACCTCTAGTGCAAATTTTGATAATCTTGCTTCGATATATCTTGATGCAGCAGCTTTATCCCCAGTATATATATTCCCCCAGTTACCTTGCATATCAATTAATAGCTCTTTTTGACCTATTTGTACCATAGCATCAGATATACTTGCATCTCCATGGGGATGATATTGCATTGTATGACCTACTACATTAGCTACTTTATTATACCTACCATCTTCTAGGTCAAACATTGAATGTAAAATTCTTCTCTGCACTGGCTTTAAACCATCCATTAAATCCGGTACTGCCCTTTCAAGAATTACGTATGAGGCATAGTCTAGAAACCACTCTTTATACATTCCTCCAACTCTAGTAAGAGTATTGGGGTGCTCAGAATCTATATTTTCATCATTTTCAATCATTTAGATTTTCATTTATGAGATCTAGTTCAACTTTAAGATTATCTATTATAAATTGCTGTCTATCAGGAGTATTCTTACCCATGTAGAATGTCAGTAATTCCTCTACTGTTGTAGATTTATCTATAATTACTGGGTCTAGTTTAATATCGTCACCTATAAAATTTTTAAACTCATTAGGAGAGATTTCCCCTAAACCTTTAAATCTAGTAATTTCAAATTTACCCTTGGAGCTATTAATTATATTATTTTTTTCTGCCTCGCTATAACAATAATGAGTTTTCTCCTTATTTCTAACTCTAAAAATTGGAGTCTGCAAAATATATAAGTGTCCGTTTTTTATCAACTCAGGATAAAATTGTAGAAAAAAGGTTATGATAAGAAGTCTAATATGCATACCATCAACATCAGCATCAGTTGCTATAACAATATTATTATATCTCAAATCTTCCATGCTATTTTCAATATTAAGTGCAGCTTGAAGTAGATTAAATTCTTCATTTTCATAAACTATTTTCTTAGTCATTCCGAATGAATTTAAAGGTTTTCCTCTTAGACTAAAGACAGCTTGTGTGTTAACGTCTCTTGACTTTGTTATAGAACCACTTGCAGAATCTCCCTCTGTAATAAAAATTGTAGAATCTAATCTTTTATCTTTTTTTAATTCATTTAAGTGTACCCTACAGTCTCTCAGCTTTTTATTGTGAAGGCTTGCTTTTTTTGCTCTTTCTCTAGCTAATTTTCTAATTCCAGATAATTCCTTTCTTTCTTTTTCAGCCTGTATAATTTTATTTTGAATTGATTTAGCAACTTCGGGATTCTTATGCAAATAATTATCAAGTTCTTTTTTTATAAAGTCATTAATAAATACCCTGACGGATTTTAACCCTTTACCCATTTCTGTTGAACCTAATTTGGTTTTTGTTTGAGATTCAAAAACAGGCTCCATAACTTTAATACTAATTGCTGAAATAATTGACTTTCTTATATCAGATGTTTCATAATTTTTGCCAAAAAATTCTCTGATTGTTTTAACAAAGGCCTCTCTAAATGCTGATTGATGCGTACCTCCTTGTACAGTATATTGACCATTAACAAAAGAATAATACTCTTCACTGTATTGAGTTCTAGAGTGAGTTATTGCCAATTCAATGTCATATCCTTTAAGATGAATAATCGGATAGAGGAAGTCCTGGACATTGGATTGATCTTCAATTAAATCTTTTAGGCCAAATTCAGATTTAAACTTGTTACCATTTAATTTAATTGTTAAACCTGGATTAAGATAGACATAGAACTTAATCATTTTTTCAACATATTCAATTCTATACCTGTAATTTTTAAAAATAGATTGATCAGGTGTGAACTCTACATATGTTCCATTTTTATCTTCAGTATTGTCAAGCTTTTCATCAGAAAGTACTCCAAGCTTAAATTCAGCTGATTTTGTTTTTCCATCTCTAGTAGATGCTACAATAAAATTAGATGACAATGCATTGACTGCTTTAGTTCCAACCCCATTTAGTCCAACAGACTTTTTAAAAGCTCTTGTGTCGTATTTACCACCAGTGTTCATCTTAGACACTACATCTACAACCTTTCCAATTGGTATTCCCCTTCCAAAATCTCTTACAGAAACGAAATCATCATTTATAACAATATCTATAATCTTTCCCTCCCCCATTACAAACTCATCTATACAGTTATCAATTACCTCCTTAAGCAGAACATAAATTCCATCATCTGGAGATGAACCATCTCCTGATTTACCGATATACATACCAGGCCTTAATCTAATATGTTCTCTCCAATCAAGAGACTTAATATTTTCTTCGGTATAATTAGATGTATTTGCCATTTTTATAAATATACTAAATGTTAAATCTAAAGTGCATTATATCTCCATCAGAGACAACATAATCTTTTCCTTCGAGTCTCATTTTACCTGCTTCTTTTACTTTTATTTCAGATCCATACTCAATATAATCTTTATAACTAATTACTTCTGCGCAGATAAAACCTTTTTGAAAATCAGTGTGAATTTGTCCAGCTGCATCATAAGCTGAATCACCAATTTTTATTGTCCACCCCCTAACTTCCTTTTCTCCTGCAGTGAAATAGCTATGTAAGTTTAAAAGCTTGTATGAAGCTCTAATCAATTTATTTGAGCCTGATTCTTCAAGACCTAAATCATCAAGGAATATTTTCTTTTCTTCTAAAGAATCTAATTCATTTATCTCAGATTCAATTTTAGCAGAAATAATTATAACTTCAGAGTCTTTACTTTCAACTTCACCTCTAACATCTTCAACATAAGAATTACCACTTATAATGTCATCTTCTCCAACGTTACATACATAGAGTATAGGCTTAAATGATATTAATTCTAAGGGTTTAATAAAATCCTCAAATTGATCATCCGTGAAGTCAACTCTATTTACATTCATGTTTTCAAGCTGATGTAAAACTTTTTCAAGAATCTCAATTTCTTTTTTAGATTCATTACTACCAGATCTTAGAGTTTTTTTAATCTTATCGAGTCTTTTCTCAATGATCTCAATATCCTTAAGTACTAGCTCATACTCAACCACTTCCTTATCAGATAATGGATTAATCTTACCATCTACATGAACAATGTTTGGATCATCAAAACATCTTAAAACATGAATAATAGCGTCAGTTTCTCTAATATTAGATAAGAATTTATTACCCAAACCTTCTCCTTTACTAGCACCTTTAACAAGACCAGCTATATCAACAATTTTAACTGTAGTTGGAATTAATTTATCTGGATTAATAATAGAATTTAACTTATCAAGTCTCAAGTCAGGAACATTAACTATACTTACATTAGGGTCTATTGTACAGAAAGGATAGTTTTCACTCTGAGCTTTACTCTGAGAAAGACAATTAAAAAGAGTTGATTTACCTACATTTGGCAATCCTACGATACCTACTTTCATTTATTAATCATGCATAAATTTTTGCTTTGACAAAAGCTCATTTTCTGTCTCAACATTATCATCATCAGGAACACAACAATCAACTGGGCATACTGCTGCACATTGAGGCTCCTCATGAAACCCCATACACTCAGTACACTTATCAGGCACTATAAAAAAGAATTCATCAGAAATAGGTTTGTTGTCTATGTCAGAATTTACTTTATTACCATTTGGTAAAACAACATCTCCCTTTAGATTTGTTCCCTTGCTGTAATTCCATTTCTCTTGACCTTCGTATATAGCATTATTTGGACACTCTGGTTCACAAGCACCACAATTAATACATTCGTCTGTTATGATTATTGCCATAATAATTTGAGCAAAAATAATATGTATTGTTTAATCTTTGTTAACAATTTTTACATATTTTAAAAATACAGTTACTAATTATTGATTGTAAGTTTAGATATTTGCAGATATTTATGAACAATAAAGTACATAATTTCAGTGCTGGCCCCTCTATTCTTCCAGAAAAAGTTTTCGAACAAGCATCTTCTTCAATTAATAATTTTAATGGTAAGGGATTATCGATATTAGAGATTTCTCATAGAAGTAAGGATTTTATTGATGTTCTCGAAGAAGCTAGATCATTAGCTATTGAAATTGCAGGTCTAGATAAAAATGAATATTCTTGTTTATTCCTTCAAGGGGGAGCTAGTATGCAGTTTTTGATGACTGCATATAATTTTCTCAATGAAAATGCTGGCTACATAAATACAGGAAGTTGGTCCACAAAAGCTATAAAAGAGGCTAAACTTTTTGGGAATGTTACTGAAATAGCAACATCCTCCGATAAAAATTTTAATTACATACCCAAGGAAATAGATATAAAGGATATATATGATTATGTTCATATAACATCAAATAATACAATCTTTGGTACACAATTTCACTCATTTCCCAAGACAGACTGTCCTCTTATAGTTGATATGAGCTCTGATATTTTCTCTAGAAAAATTGATTTTTCCCAGTTTGACTTAATTTATGCTGGTGCTCAAAAAAATCTTGGTCCAGCTGGAGCAACCATGGTTCTAATTAAAAATAGTTTGTTAGATAAAGTTGAAAGAGATGTTCCATCTATGTTGAGCTATAAGATTCATCTTGATAAAGACAGTTCATTTAATACTCCACCAGTATTTCCAATTTATTGTATCCTTTTGAACCTAAGATTAATTAAGGATGAAGGACTAGACAATATAAGCAAGAGAAATAAAATTAAAGCTGAACTAATTTATAATGAAATTGATAGAAATACTTGCTTCTCAGGTTTCTCTAAACTAGAGGATAGAAGCCAAATGAATGCAACATTTAATCTAAACGAAGGCTTTGATGGTGAAATATTTAATAGTCTATGTTTAAAAAACAATATATCAGGAATTAATGGACACAGATCAGTTGGAGGATATAGAGCGTCAATATACAACGCTCTTGATTATAACAGTGTAAAATTATTAACTGAATGTATGCAGGAATTCGAATCAAATAATTAATTATGAAAATATTAGTAAATGATGGTATATCAGATTCTGGTAAAGAAAAATTAGAAGAGTATGGTTTTGATGTTGACCTAACTAAAGTTTCACAAGAGCAATTAGTTAGTTATATAAATGAGAATGAGATCTCAACCATACTTGTAAGAAGTGCAACACAAGTTAGGGCAGATATTATTGATAATTGCCCATCTATTAAAATAATAGGAAGAGGTGGTGTAGGTATGGATAATATTGATGTTGAATACGCTAAATCAAAAGGAATTAATGTTATCAATACACCTGCTGCTTCTTCAAAATCAGTTGCTGAATTAGTATTTTCTCATCTATTTGGATGTGTTAGATTTCTTCATGAATCAAATAGGTCGATGCCTTTGGAAGGAGATACTAAATTTAAAGAACTAAAAAAGTCATACGCTGGTGGAACTGAGTTATCTGGAAAAACAATAGGGATTATTGGATTTGGAAGAATTGGACAGGAAGTTGCTAAAATTGCTATTGGGGTTGGAATGAAAGTGATATTTTATGATAAATTTAATGACCAAGCTAGTATTAAACTGGATTTCTTTGACGGGCAAAACCTTTCTTTTAAATTAAAATCTTCAACTTTTGATGAACTATTAAATAATTCAGACTACATAACAGTTCATATTCCTGCATCTAAAGAATATATTATTGACTCTGACCAATTTGCTAAAATGAAAAATGGTGTAGGACTATTAAATCTCTCAAGGGGAGGTATAATAAACGAAGAAGAATTAATCAAAAATATTGAGTCTGGAAAAATTTCTTTTGCAGGAATTGACACATTTGAAGGAGAGCCTAATCCTAGCATGAAAATATTAATGAATTCAAATGTTTCACTTACTCCTCATATAGGTGCTGCAACAGTTGAAGCACAAGATAGGATTGGTGTTGAATTAGCAGATAAAATTAACGATATACTAGGATGATTAAAAAACTAAAAGAAAGATGGGGAATTAAATCCAACTTTCAAATAGTTATAATATTTATTGTATTTGGTATAACTGGCTCAGTTAGTGCATATTTTTCTGGACCATTAACCGAACTTATAATTGGAAGTAATAGTGAATTACACTGGTCAATTAAACTTCTGATTAGGATTCTAGTTTTAACTCCAATTTATCAAGTATTACTTTTATTTTTTGGATATATTTTTTTTCAGTACAAGTTCTTCTTCAACTTTGTTAAAAAATTTCTGAGTTTTTTTGGATTTGGATTTTTATTCAGAAATTAAGTTACTATAACTTAATTTTAATTTAGCTAATTTTGGATTTATAACTGCCTGACAATAAGCATTTTGTGGGTTCTTAGTAAAATAATCATGGTGATACTCCTCGGCTAAATAGAATGGAACAATATTGTTAACTTCAGTAACAATCTTATCAGTAAAGATATTTTTAACTTCAAGATCTTTTATGAAATCCACAATCGTATTTCTTTCACGATGGCTACAGAATATTGCAGATCTATATTGAGTTCCAACATCTGCACCTTGCCTATTTATAGATGTTGGATCATGAGTAGAAAAAAATATTGAGAGTATTTGAGATAAATTTATATTATAATCATATTCAAGTTTAATAACCTCAACGTGATTTGTATACCCCTCACATACCTCTTCATAGGTAGGATTAGGGTTATCACCTCCCATATAACCAGGAGATATTGAAACAATTCCATTAACTTTCTTAAAGACTGATTCAGTGCACCAGAAACAACCACCGCCTAAATATATGACACTATTCATTTTTAGAATTTAAACTAAAAGATTAATATTGTAAAAGTATGGAAATCTTACTATCAGCTAAAAATATTTCAAAAACTTTTCAAGGCAGAAGAGTACTAGATAATATTGATATTGAAATTAATAATGCTGAGATTGTTGCTATATCTGGACCTTCCGGTGCTGGTAAGACTACCTTACTTAATATCCTAAGTACTCTTGATAAACCAGATGAAAGCAATAAGTCCTCATTAATTATTGATAACGAGGAAATATTTAGTTTGGGTAAAAATGGTTTAGCTAAACTTAGAAATCAAAAAATTGGTTTTGTCTTTCAGTTTCATGAGTTGATTCCTGAGTTAAATGTTTTAGAAAATGTATGTCTACCTGGTTGGATTAAAAAGGATAATGATGTTAAAAAAAAGGCTGAAGAACTATTAAAATACTTTGGCTTGGAGGACTTTACTAATAAAAAGCCATTAACTCTTTCAGGTGGTGAAAAACAAAGAGTTGCAATAGCTAGATCTCTTATTAATAATCCTAAAATTATTTTTGCTGATGAACCAACTGGTAATTTAGATTCAAAAAACTCAAAAATCCTTTTTGACTTATTTTTTAAATTAAGAGATGATTATAATTGTTCTGTCGTTATTGTTACACATGATCAAAAAAATGCAAACATCTGTGATAGAAAGCTTTTGATTGTTGATGGAAAAATTAAAAATTAAAATTCCTGATTTAAAAGAATTTTTAGATGAAAAAGCTTTTAAGTACGAGTCTCCATCATTTATTAAGGATGATCCCATATTAATTCCACACCAATTTACAGATAAAAGAGATATTGAAATCTCTGCTTTTATAACTTCAATTATTTCTTGGGGAAATAGAAAATCTATAATTAATAGTAGTAGAAATATTATGAGCTATATGGATCACTCACCATATGACTTTATAATGAACCACACCAAAGAAGATCTTACAAGTACAAATAAATCAATTCATAGAACTTTCAACATGATAGATTTAAATTACTTCATAATCTCTTTAAGAAATATATATATAAACTACGGAGGCATTGAAGATATAATCTCTGATAAAAAGAATGGTTTAAATCTCCAAGAGCGAATATCATCATTTAAAAAAATATTTTTTAGCCTTGAACATCCTCAGAGATCAAAGAAACATCTGCCCTCACCTATTGATGGATCTAGCGCAAAACGTTTTAATATGTTTTTAAGATGGATGGTTAGGAGCAACGAAAAAGGTGTTGACTTTGGTATATGGAAAAAAATAAGAACATCTGAGCTTTCACTTCCCCTTGATGTGCATACTGGCAGGATAGCTAGAGACTTAGGATTATTATCTAGGAATCAAAATGATTCAAGATCAGTAGAAGAAATTGATATAAAGCTACGTGAAATGGACCAAGTTGATCCAGTTAAATATGACTATGCACTATTTGGTTTAGGTGTTTATGAAAAATTTTAATCAAATTATAAGATTAGAATTAAATAAGTTTGGTTAATTTTGTTAAATTCTTTTCTAGATGAGTGTACTCATAAAATCCGCAACATTAGTAGATAGTAAGAGTAATTTAAATTTCAAAAAAAAAGATATTCTAATTAAAAATGGAATAATTGCTGATATAGCAGATAATATTAATGCTAAATCAGAAAATAAGATCATACTTGATAATCTGCATGTTTCTAGAGGCTGGATGGATACTTCAGTTAGTTTTGGAGAACCAGGATATGAAGAGAGAGAGAATCTTTCAAATGGTTTGTTAACTGCTGCATCATCTGGATTTACATCAATACTTTTGAATCCTGACTGTGACCCTCTTGTTGACAATCACTCATCAGTTGAATTCTTGAAAAAGAAATCATTAAATACAACAACAGATATATATCCAGTTGCTAATCTAACTATTAAGTCAAATGGTTCTGATCTAGCTTCTCTTTATGATATGAAACTTGCTGGAGCAATAGGATTTGGAGATTATAAAAAGTCAATTACTGATTCTTCAATTCTAAAAATTGCACTTGAATACACTAAATCTTTTGGCGGAAGAGTGATCTCTTTTTGTCAAGATGAATTTTTATCTAAAAAAGGTGTTTTAAATGAGAGTATTGTTAGTACTGAGTTAGGGCTTAAAGGAATACCAAATATATCAGAATCAATTAATTTATTTAGAGATATTGAGATACTTAACTATACTGGTGGAAAGATTCATATACCCTATATAACTACATCGAAAGGAGTTGAGTTAATTAGACAAGCTAAGAAGAGGAATCTAGATATAACTGCCAGTGTTAGTATTGCTCATATTACTTTTTCTGAAAAAGATATTCCGGACTTTAATACAAACTTTAAAATAATACCACCGATTAGATCTGAATCTGATTGTAATTCACTAAAAGAGGGCCTAATTGATGGAACTATTGATTATTTGACAAGTATGCATGAGCCATATGATATAGATCACAAAAAAGTTGTTTTTGACGATGCATCTCCTGGTTCAATTGGATTGGAGCCAATGTTTGGATTAATGTGTAATCAATTTACGCTTGAAAAGACAATTGATATTTTGACTAGAGGAAAAATGATATTTGAAATAGATGATCATTCTATAGATATAGGATCAAAGGCTAATTTAACATTATTTAACCCGGATAAGAATTATGAATTTTCGGATAAGCACATTCTTTCATCTTCTAACAACTGTGCATTTTTAGGTAATAAATTAAAAGGAGTAGTATACGGATCTGTTAATGGAGATAAATTCACACTTAATAAACTATGGACTTAGACTTTTTAATCAGAAGAGCTAATAGTTCAAATGAAAAAACAGGTTGTATTTTTATGTTTCATGGATATGGAAGCAATAAGGAGGACTTGTTTTCATTGGAACAATATCTACCTCAATCACAAACTATAATTTCTTTAGAAGCACCACTTAGATTACCTTTCGGAGGTTTTTCATGGTTTGATATTGATTATTCAGATGTAATTGAAAATAATTTAGATAAAAGGTATAAAGAAATTAATGAAAGTATCGAGAATCTTCTTAATAACATCGATAGACATATTGAAAATGAGAATTTGAACAAAGATGATATTACTATTCTGGGTTTTAGTCAAGGCGGAAGTATATGTTGGAAGTTAGGTCTTGATTACAGTAATAGGTTTAGGAGGGTAATTCCCTTAAGTTCATTTATTCACCCATCATATCTTAATGAGAACCTTGATTACTACAAAGAATTACTTATCTATAGTTCACATGGAACTCAAGATGAGGTAATTCCAATAAATCTTGTTGAGGATTATATCATGTCTTTAAGTAAAAAAAATGATCTAATCTTTGAAAAATTTGAGTCTGGACATACTATATCTCAAAGAAACCTTCTTAATCTTATTAGTTGGATAGAAGAGACAAAAATTTAATTGACTTCTAATACTAAACCATCATATGCTAAAGAGACTGATTCTGGAAGGCTTTGACATACCTCTTCATGAAACCCCATGTTATGGCTTATATGAGTGAATAAAGTTTTTTTTGGATTTATCTTATGGATTATTTCTAAAGCCTCATCAACATTCAAATGAGAAGGGTGAGGTTCAAATCTAAGTGCATTAATAACTAAAGTGTCCAACCCGTCTAATTTTTGAAGTTCTTTATCTGAAATTGTTTTAACATCAGTTAAATAGGCAAAGTCTTTAATTCTATACCCAAGCACAGGTAATCTCAAATGAAGGCATTCAATTGGAGTTATTGTTAGATCTGATATTTTAAAATTTTCATTTTTATTTATAATATTTACTTCAAAATCTGGAGCCCCAGGATATTTTTGACTTGGATCAAATATGTAAGCGAATCTATTATTTAGCGATTCTAATACTCTTTTATTTAAGAAAATTGGAATTTTTCCTTGTCTAAAGAAAAAAGGCCTTACGTCATCTATGCCAGTAGTATGATCAGCATGTTCATGAGTAAAAATTATACCATCTAATTTTTTACAATTAGCTCTTAACATTTGTTGTCTAAAATCGGGACCACAATCAATAGTAAAATGAAGATTTTTATATTCAATTAGAATAGAAGAGCGGAGTCTTTTGTCTTTTAAATCTTTACTAAATGAGACTGGATGGTCACTTCCAATTACAGGTATACCTTGAGAGGTTCCAGTACCTAAAAAAGTAATTTTAATCACGCATAAATCTATGATAAATTATTCTTATTTGTTAAACAATCTTTGTAATTTTATAAAAAAATCGATGAATATAATTCTTCCTGGAGATAAAGATTATGAATCAAGACCTTCAGTACAAAGAAAATCTCTAAGGATTAACCTCAACGAGAATATTTACGGAACTTTTGTTGAAATTGGAGCTGGTCAAGAAGTCGCTAGAAACTTTTATAGAGTTGGTGCTGCATCTGGGACGATTGCTAAATCAATGAGCGCATATGATAAGAGTTTTAGTGATAGTATCTATGGAAAAGAAGAAGACGGAAGATACGTTACACAAAATCGTCTTGATAAGATGCTTGATCATGAGATGAATCTTCTTGAAAAAAGAATATCAAGAGACAATAATCCTGATAAGTTTTTCTTTGTTTACGCAAATACGGTTGCTACTATCGATTTTGTTAAGAAATTTAAAGGTCATGGATGGATGGGTATCAAATTTCAAACCGATCCAAAAGATGATTACTCAGAGATTAAACTTCACTTAAGATTCCATCAAAATGAAGCGAAACTTCAACAGGAAAGTCTAGGTATAATGGGTGTAAATTTAATTTATGGTGCTTTCTACAAACATAATGAACCATTAAAACTGATGAAGTATCTTACTGATCACATCGATGATCAATCTATAGAGATAGATACCATAAATTTTAGTGGACCTTTATTTAAGGATATTGATAATAGACTAATCAGTCTAGAGCTTGTTAGACTTGGTATGACAGACGCTGTAATATTTGATGAAAGTGGAACAAATGTTCTTCCTGCACAAGTTCTTTATAAGAAGAACATTTTAACACTAAGAGGAAGTTACAGACCTATGACAAAAGTAAATGAAGAAATGTTTAAGAAATCTCTTGAAGCATTTCTCAAAGAGAAGAAAGTTAAAGAAGAAAATACCCTTGTTGTTTTTGAAATTACATTGTCAAACCTAAGGTCTACTGGTGATTTAGAAGACAGTGACTATTTAGACAGGGCAAAACTATTATGTTCAATGGGTCATATGGTTATGATTTCAAACTTTTCAGAATATTTTAAATTAGTCCGTTATCTTACTAGTTATACGAAGAAACAATTGGGACTTACAATGGGAGTTAGAAACTTCATAGAAATATTTGATGAACAATATTATGATAATTTAAAAGGAGGTATTCTAGAAGCTTTTGGAAATATATTTAAGAATAATATGAAAATATACCTTTACCCCCTTTTAGATAAGGAAAATGGTGGTATTATAAATTCAGATAATCTTAAGCTTGAGGACAATATGAAAGAGTTCTATAAGTACTTTAAGGTAAATAATAAAATACGTGATCTAGATTATAATGAGGAGTTTCTAAAAATACTTTCTAAAGATATTTTAAAGCAAATTAAGAAAAATGAGCCTGGATGGGAAGATAAAGTTCCAAAGGCGGTCTCAGAAATGATAATTAAGAATAAAATGTTTGGATATAAATAATTAGTCTATTATTTGATCCGTATGTTCTTTTGTATTTACCTTATCAATTACCTTATCTATAACACCATCTTCATTGATTAAAAAGGTTGTTCTAAGGACACCTTCATACTCGTTACCTCTGAATTTCTTTTTACCCCATACTCCAAAAGCATTGATTATTTCCTTAGAGTCGTCAGCAAGAAGATTATATTTAAAACCAAATTTTTCAGCAAATTTATTCTGTTTATCTACAGTATCTGGACTTACCCCTATCACTTCATAACCCTGACTAGTAAGTCTTGAATAATTATCATTTAAGTTACAGCTTTGTGCAGTACAACCTGGTGTATTCGCACGAGGGTAAAAGAATAAAACAATTTTTTTACCTTTTAAATCTCCAAGATTTATACTTTCTCCTTTGTGGGTTGTTACATTTATATTTGGTATCTTATCTCCTACTTTTAACATATTTTTTTTTTCAAAAGTAAGTAAATGAAACTAAAAGAAAAAGTTGATTTCATAATTAATAAATTAGAAGAAATTTATCCCACTTTAGATATTCCACTTGATCATAAAGATCCTTACACATTACTTATAGCTGTTTTAATGTCTGCACAGAGTACAGATAAAAAAGTAAATGAAGTAACCCCTACTTTATTTAATAAAGCTGATAATCCTTTTGATATGATTAAACTTTCTATTGACGAGATTAGAAATATAATTAAACCTGTTGGACTCTCTCCAACAAAATCAAAAGGTATATGGAATTTATCTAAAATCTTAATTGAAAAATATAATGGTAAAGTTCCAGAGGATATTGAAAAGCTAGAGGAGCTTCCCTCTGTTGGGCATAAGACTGCTAGTGTTGTTGTTTCTCAAGGTTTTGGTCAACCTGCATTTCCTGTTGATACTCATATACATAGACTTATGTATAGATGGGGACTCTCAACCGGTAAAAATGTTATTAAAACAGAAATGGACGCAAAAAGATTATTCCCTAAATCAAAATGGAATGAATTACATCTTAGAATTATTTTTTACGGAAGAGAATACTGCCCTGCAAGAGGTTGGGATATTAATAATGACATTATAACAAAAACTATTGGTAGGAAGTCTGTAATTAATAAACTTATTAAGTAATTTTGCATTTTTACGGCTTTGATGAAAGATATTTCTAGAATTGACCCCAAACATAACATCATAATAAAAGGTGCTAAACTCCATAACCTTAAAAATATTGATGTTGTCATTCCTAGAAATAATTTAACTGTTATTACTGGTCTTTCTGGTTCTGGTAAATCATCATTAGCTTATGACACTCTTTATGCTGAAGGACAAAGAAGATATGTAGAGAGTTTGTCATCTTATGCTAGACAGTTTATGGGAAAGCTTAATAAGCCTAAGGTGGACTACATTAAAGGGATTTCTCCAGCAATTGCAGTTGAGCAAAAAATTAATACATCAAATCCCAGATCTACTGTTGGAACAAAAACTGAAATTTATGATTATCTAAAATTATTATTTGCAAGAATTGGAGTTACATATTCTCCTGAATCAAATAGTGTTGTAAAGAAAGATTCTACTTCTGATGTTGTAGATTTTGTATTAAATGAAAAACCAAAATCAAAACTATTGTTATTGTCTCCAATTGAATCTTCATCTAATAAACAGTCATTAGAGAAGCTAGAAATTCTAAAAAAACAGGGGTTTGTAAGAATATTTAAAGAGGGTGAGATATATAATATTAATGATATAGATAAAAACGTAATACTAAATTTTAAATTAGTTATAGACAGACTAGTTGTTGGAAATGATAAAGATTTTATCTCAAGAGTTGCTGACTCTGTAGAATTATCATTTTATGAAGGAAAAGGAATTTGCTCAATCTACAATCTTGAAAACAATAAAGAGACTAGTTTTTCAAATAAGTTTGAAGCAGATGGAATTAAATTTATTGAACCATCTATTCATTTATTTAGTTTCAATAATCCCTTTGGAGCTTGTAAAAATTGTGATGGATTTGGAGAAACAATAGGGATTGATGAAGAGCTTGTAATACCTAATAAAGGATTATCAGTATATGATGACGCTATAGCACCATGGAGAGGAACTGGGCTAAGGAAATATTATGTTAAATTAATAGACAACGCTGATAAATTTGACTTTCCAATTTATAAACCGTACAATGAATTATCAAAAGAAGAAATCAAAATACTCTGGGAAGGCAACGAGTATTTTAGTGGAATTAATAAGTTTTTTAAATATTTAGAGAAAAAGAATTACAAAATTCAGAATAGAGTTCTTCTTTCAAGGTATCGTGGTAAGACACTATGTAATAAATGTAAAGGAAGCAGACTAAGAGAAGAGGCTTATTTTGTAAAAATAGATAATAAGAACCTTCCTGATATTTTATCAATGCCAATTGATAAATTAAGTTACTTTTTTAAAAATATCAATTTGAATGAGACTGAGAAAAAAGTTTCTGAAAGAATTTTGAAAGAGATAAATAACAGGGTTGATTATTTAATGAATGTTGGACTAAGCTATCTGACATTAAATAGAAAAGCTAATACTCTATCTGGTGGAGAAACTCAAAGGATAAACCTTGCTTCATCATTAGGAAGTAGCCTAGTCGGGTCAACATATATATTAGATGAGCCATCAATAGGACTTCATTCAAGAGATAATGATAACCTTATTAAAATTTTAAAAAATTTAAAAGATATAGGGAATACAGTAATAATCGTTGAGCATGATGAAGAAATAATATTATCAGCTGATCATGTAATAGATATAGGGCCAATGGCCGGTACTTTAGGTGGTGAAATAGTTGGTCAAGGAAATATTGATGAATTACTGAAAATTGATACTCTCACATCTAAATATTTAAGAAAAGTTGAAAAAATT
Organism: uncultured Bacteroidota bacterium; assembly: GCA_902593165.1. GTDB lineage: Bacteria > Bacteroidota > Bacteroidia > Flavobacteriales > Flavobacteriaceae > Marisimplicoccus. The sequence continues at coordinate 95,407 of CACJHI010000002.1, forward strand.
GATATACCTAGCTCAAGGAGAAAATCAGGATATCATATTAATATCAATGGAGCAAAAGAAAATAATTTAAAAAATATTACTGTAAAAATTCCTCTTGGATGCCTTACAATGATAACTGGTGTTTCAGGTAGTGGAAAATCAACTCTTGTTAAAAAAATTATATACCCTGCCCTTCTTAATTATTTTAGAGATTATTCTCAAAAACCAGGTAAATTCAATGATATTTCAGGTAATTTAAGTAAGATTAAATCTGTTCAGTTTATTGATCAAAATCCAATTGGAAGGTCCTCTAGATCAAATCCTGCTACTTATCTTAAGGTATATGATGACATAAGAAATCTATATGCTAAAATACCTCAATCGGTGTCTAAAGGTTTTAAATCAAAGTTCTTCTCTTTCAATACCGATGGTGGAAGATGTGATGAGTGTAAAGGTGAAGGAGTAGTAAGAATTGAGATGCAGTTTATGGCTGATGTTGAATTAGAGTGTGAAATCTGTAAAGGAAAAAGGTTTAAGGATGAAGTTACTGCAATTAAATATAATGGCGTAAGCATAGATATGCTATTAAAAATGACCGTAGATGAATGTATTCAGTTTTTCAGAAAGTATAACCAAACAAAGATTATTAACAAGCTTTTGCCTCTTCAATCTGTTGGGTTGGGATATGTATCATTAGGTCAATCTTCCAATACTCTTTCTGGTGGTGAAGCACAAAGGATTAAATTGGCATCATTTATTGGTAAGGGTGATCAAATAGAAAAAACATTTTTCATATTTGATGAACCAACTACAGGTCTACACTTTCACGATGTGAAGAAATTATTAAATACATTTGATAAGCTCATTAGAATGGGACATTCAATATTAGTGATTGAACATAATTTAGATATGATTTCATGTTCTGACCATATAATTGATCTAGGTCCAGAGGGTGGTGATAAAGGTGGAAATATTATTGCTGAAGGTACTCCAGAAGAGATAATTAAAAATAAGAAATCATATACTGGCCAGTATCTTAAAAAAAAGATTATTTGATTACCAATTCTTATTAAACTTATCGATAAATATATTTACGTCATCACTTAACTTAAATATATAAGCTGATAATGTGTAGAGTACAAGAATCAAACTAGACTTAACAATTATATTGATTAGCGGTTGAAATCCTAATTGAAGATTTGAGAAAACAAAGAAAGTAAGAACACTCAGGATTATAATTTTTATTGTGTCTTTGCTGTATGGATGAATTTTAAATTTAACTTTTACTAAATATATTTTTAATGTATTCATAATCGCAAGAACAATTAGAGTTGCGTATGCTGCACCTATTATTCCAAATTCTGTTATTAGATATATATTCAACACAACTGCTAACACAGATGAAAATAAAGAAAACCAAAAAGTATAATAATAATATTTAGAATTAGAGATAATGTTGTTAATGCATCCAATTGACATAGAATATAATTTTCCAAATGAAACAATGATTACAATAGGGATACCAATAGAATATCCATCTTGGTTTAGCATTTCATAGAAATCATCAATATTTAAGTTTATTAATAAAAAAAACAAGCTAGCGACCAGAACAAGATTGGTAGAACTTTTCTTTAGAAGATCCTCTAGTTTTTTCTTTTGATTTTTATTTATTGCATTAGCTACAACTGGACTTAATATTTGGAACATTGCCCTGCCAGGAATTTCAATGACTGCAGCAATAAACACTGCAACAGAATAATAAGCAACATTTTCAACAGTTAGAATTGATGATAGCATTGACTTATCAATATCAAGTATAATACTTGATGCAGCACCAGATAGAAAAATTAGTAAACAGTATTTAAAAATCTCATAGAAGTCTTTTTTAAAGTTTAGATTTAATTTCGGTTTGTTTATATAAAATGAATATATAATTACTATTAATAGTCTTAAGTAATATCCATAGATTAAATAGAGAATAAAGCTTTCAAAATTTAAAAGTCCAATAGAATATGATATTAATAATAAAGCAATTAATAATCTAGGATAGAGCTCTTTTAAAAAGTTTCCAAATACAGATTTAAGCTTTACCCTAAGCCATGAGTAAAAGACCTCAAAAAATGAAGTAGAAACTGCTATAAAAAGAATTACGTAGGCATATCTAGAAAGACTTTGATCACTTTGAAAAAGGTATTGTCTTATCTCATCATAATAACCTATAAACACCGGTATAAATAACAATACTATTATGAGCGGTATTAATATTGAAATAGTTAATAGTCCGTCTCTATCACTTTTCTTGGTATATTTTGAATAGTATCTTATTACAGCATGTTGAGTCCCAAATGAAATAAATGGCTGAATTAGGTTAGAAATTGCTAGTAAAGCTATTACAAGTCCCTGAAATTTACTACCTAGAAATGTTGGGTATAGATATAAGGTATTAACTGCCCCAATAAGAAATGCAATACCAATACTTATTAAGTTTAAAAAAGATTGCCTAACTACTATGCCCATTTATTTTCTTTGTAAATCAAGAACGCGATTAAGCTAAAGGTAATTATAATTGTAATTATTCTAATATTTATTCCTGTTTTTACAATTTTTGGAGAGAAATAGAATTCAATTGTATGCTCACCTTTTGGGACTAACATTCCTCTAAGCAGATAATTAATGTCAAAATAGCTAGATTCAACTCCATCAACATACACTTCCCAACCTGAAGGATAATATATCTCAGAAAAGACTATAAGTTGGTCTGAAAGTGATTCAAACTGATAGGTTAAATGTGAAGATGAATTCTTTATTTTCTCAATTTTTATTAGATCTGATGAATTATATTTAAGTGAAATTTCTGCGGGTATAGATTCATTTAAGACCAACCCTACTCTTCTTAAATCTGTATCTTTTAATCTATCCAAAAGCTCATCATGAGTATCTGCCAATATAATTGAATCAATTGCCCAAGCATTTCCGTATGCATCGGGGTTTTGATATAATTGATCTTGATTATTTTCATTTTTACCAATTAAATATTTAACATTTAAAGAGTTAAATAACTTTTGATTATCATGAACTGATAAGTAGTCATAATATTCTTGGAACCTTCTAAGTTTTGCAGCATGATACCCATTTATAGAATTATGAAAATAAGAGGTACTAGCATTTGATATTCCAGCTGATAGGTCAAAGACTCTAAAGTCTAAACTATCATTAAGTATCTCACTATCTATCTCTGATAATTGATATGTATTTATTGATTTATCTATAAAAAGATCTTTATCTATGTATCTATTGTTTATAGTAAATAGGTCAATAAAGACAATTACAAAGACAATTACAAATGTGAAATTTCTTCCAATTAACTTTGAGAATCTTAAAGTTAGAAAAACCACAAGTCCAATTATTAGTGCTCTTAAGACATCTTGATTAAAAATAATTCTCCTTTCTTCTAATATTTGATTAAATATTTCTTGACCATACCCATTAGAATAATAATCATCATATAAACCCGAGAATGACAAAGAGCCACTAGTCAACAAAATGATTATCAATGGTGTTGCATAAACTGTAAAAGACCTTTTAATATTCTTAAGGTTAGCATCTGCCAGGAACTTATGAAGACCTATTACAGATAATAAAGGAACTGCAAATTCAAGTATTATCTGAATTGATGATACAGCTCTAAATTTATTGTAAAAAGGGAAATAATCTATAAATAGATTAGTAAGCAGTGGAAAGTTTTTTCCCCAAGAAAGGAATAACGATAATATAAATGAAATTAATAGCCACCACTTGAAAGGTCCTTTAACTACAAAAAGAGCCAAAATAAATAGAAAAACAACAGAGGCTCCAATATATGCAGGTGCCTCAAGTATTGGCTGATTCCCCCAATAGGTAGGAACTGACTTAATAAATGAATCAGCTTGAGGTTTTGGGACATTATTATCAATTAAAAATTTGTAAAGGTTAGATTTATCACCAAGATCTTCTGATGAGGCACCTCCTTGAATTCTAGGAGCTAAAAGGTTTAGACTTTCAAAAACCCCATAGCTGTATTGTGTAATATAATCATAGTCTAGGCCTGAAGTTCTTTCCTTTTCAGTTCCATCTGGATTTAAAGTAAGCTCACTTTGAGATCTAGTAGAATATTTTGAATAATCATATGTTGATAGAATATTTGGCGCATTTAGACCTAATGATAAAATACCAGCTAAAGCAAAAACTCCAATGTATTTGAGATATTCTTTTAAGTCTTTCTTTCGATATGAATCAACTAGATATACAATAAAGTAAACACCTAATAATATCAACATATAGTAGGTCATTTGATAGTGGTTAGCTCTTATTTGCAATGATATAGCGATTAGACTTACTAAGAATCCAGGAAGAATTTTATTCTGCCTTAATAGAACTAATCCAGCGACTACAAGAGGAATGTAAGATATGGCAAGAGCCTTTGTATTATGTCCAACTTGAAGTATTATAAGTAGATATGTAGAGAAAGCAAACGCTATAGAACCGAGGACTGCTATTCTCCAAGGTATTTTTAACACCATTAATAAAATGTACATTGTTAATAGGTAGAGGAAAAGAGTATGAGCAGGTCTTGGAATAAATCTAAACAAAAGATGGAAAGGAGACAGAATATCATAAGCGTATTTTGCACCTAGCTGAAAAGTAGGCATCCCTCCAAAAGCATTATCAATCCAATAAATTTCTTTAGAGAAGTTATCTCTATTTTCCTGAATTTCCCTTGACATACCCTCATATTGATTTATATCAGATTGAAATAACTTCTTGCCATCAAGCAATGGAGAGTAAAAAATTAATGAAACAGCAATAAAACCAACAACAGTATATAGATGTATCAAAGATTTTCTAAGTCGAACTCTATTAATCGATATCTTCATAGTCTATATATTCACCGTATTTTTCATTCGTTTTCCCCTTATTTTTTTTTGAGGTATTATCAAAATTTGATTTTTTTTCAGCTGTTTTGAAAAAATCAGCAAATAGCATTCTTAATATTGAAGGAATAAAATACCTGACAGATAGATAAATAGCAAGAAATATTATTAAAACCTTCATATTTTGTGGGTTTACCAAATTTAGTGAAATCTTGAAAAATAACTATTTATTGGTAACTTGTATTTTTAAATGAAGACCAATTCAAATATTACCATAAAGAAAGTCGAAAGTAGTGATGAATTAAAAGAATTTGTCATGTTTCCACATAAACTTTATAAGGATTCAAAGTATTGGGTAGCTCCTATAACTAAAGAAGAATTAGAAGTATTAGACAAGAAAACAAATCCTGTATTTAGGAATGCAGTCGCTCATTATTTTTTAGCCTTAATAAATGGAGAAATAGTAGGAAGAATTGCTGCCCTAATTAACTGGGTTGAGGTAAATGATCTAAAAAAGAAGAAAGTTAGATTTGGTTGGTTTGACTTTATAGACAACAAAGATGTATCTAAAGCACTTCTTGATCAGGTTACAAAGATTGGAGTTGAAAATAATCTTGAATTTATTGAAGGACCTGTTGGATTTTCAAACATGGACAAGGCAGGTATGTTAATTAAAGGTTTTGAAAAGAAGAACACTATGATTACCCTTTATAATCATTCTTATTATAAAGATCATATGAAACAACATGGATATAAGAAACTAGCTGAGTGGGTTGAATATGAGCTTAAAATTGCTAATTATGAGGATTCTCCTGAAAAAGTTAAGAAGTTCTCTGACCTTATCTTAAAAAGGTATAAGCTAAAGAAGTTGAACTTTACTAAGACAGAACAAATAGTTCCTTATGTAGACCAAATGTTCTATCTACTTGGTAAGACTTATGATAAGCTTCAAACATTTGTTCCAATTCAAGATTATCAAATTGATCATTATAAAAAAAGATTCTTAAAATATATTAATCCTGGTTTTATTAAATGTGTTACTGATGAGAATGATGAACTGGTTGCGTTTGCTATAACAATGCCTTCTTTCTCGAATGCACTTAAAAAAATAAATGGAAATGTTGATTTAATTGGTAAACTTCGACTCTTGCATGCTAAAAACTTTAACCACAAAGGATCGCTTTACTTAATTGGTGTTAGGCCTGACTTTCAAAATAAAGGTGTGATTGCCATACTATTTAACGAACTTCAGAAGTTTTATAATAAGTTTGGAATAACAGAGGTTGAGACGAATCCTGAACTTATTGAAAACACTGCAATACAGCAACTCTGGAAAAATTATGAAAATAATCAACATAAAAACAGAGCTACTTTCACTAAAGAGATATAATAATGTATAATGAGGGAACTATTATAGCTCTATCATCTCCTCCTGGCTCAGGGGCAATTGCTATTATTAGGTTATCAGGTGAAGAGGCAATTAGTAAAACTGATATATTCTTTAAATCTAAATCAGGAAAGAAATTAGAACAGAGTGATGGATATTCAATAAGCTATGGTGATTTAGTTGAAGGTGATGAGGTAATAGATGAGGTAGTAGTAAGTGTATACAAGGCCCCTCACTCCTACACTGGTGAAAATATAATTGAAATCTCATGTCATGGATCTAACTACATACAACAAAGGATTATTTCACTATTTACAAATTCTGGTGTAAGACTTGCAAACCCAGGTGAATTTACACTCAGAGCATATCTAAACAATAAGAAGGATTTATCACAAGCAGAGGCAGTAAGTGATTTAATTGCATCAGAATCAAAAGAGGCACATAGAATTGCTATGGAGCAGATGAGAGGTGGATACTCTGATGAAATAGAGGTTTTAAGAGAGAAACTAATACATTTTAAGTCATTGATTGAGTTAGAACTAGATTTCTCTGAGGAAGATGTTGAATTTGCTGATAGAAGTGACTTAAAATCACTCCTGATTGAATTAGAGAGTAAATTATCTAGTCTTATTGAGTCTTTCTCATATGGTAATGTAATTAAAGAAGGTGTCACAGTAACAATAGCAGGAAAGCCTAATGCTGGTAAGTCATCACTTTTAAATGCCATAGTTAATGAAGACAAAGCTATAGTATCGGATATCCCAGGAACAACAAGGGATGCAATAGAAGATATAACGACAATTAATGGTATCAAATTCAGATTTATTGATACTGCAGGTATAAGAGAAACTTCAGATAAGATTGAATCTATAGGTGTTGAAAAAGCAAAAAGTAAGATTGGTACCTCTAGAATATTAATTTATCTATTTGATAGGTCAGATATTACAGAAAAAGACCTAATAAAGGAAGTCAAATCCTATGAAAGAGATGATTTACAGATATATCTTGTTGAAAATAAAATAGATTTATTAAAATATTCTAATACAGATAGTTATAAAGAAAATATAAAGTCATTAATTAATCAAAATAATATCACTTTTCATCGTATTTCTGCTCTTAACAGTGACCTTGTATCAGAATTAAAGGAAATGATATCAAAGAATCTCAATCTATCTTCCCAAGGCAATATAATTATCTCAAATTCTAGGCACTTAGAGGCTCTAAATAATTCTTTAAAAGCAATTGATTCTGTGAAAAGTGGATTAAAAGATGGATTATCTGGTGATTTACTTAGTATTGACCTTAATGATGCTATAATCAACATGTCAATTATTACAGGAAAAATTGATATAGATCAGGATATACTCGGATCTATCTTTTCTAAGTTCTGTATTGGGAAGTAATTATTACTTTTATTTTATGAAAGAAAAAACATATAATATCATAAGTTCTATATTAATAGGAGTTATTATAGGAGTAGGATATTACTTTGATCTTAGTCTTTTAGAGCGTATTCTTGCAGTAATTATTATTGTGGGTTCGTTTTATTTACTCGTCAGAAAAAAATTAACCAAATGACAATAAACAGTCCTAGTCCTAATAAAATATAAATCCAGGTTTTTCTAGATATTTTATCAATTATCATCTGCGTAACTAAATCAATTATAAAATCCAACATACCTATAATTTTGAACTACCTAATCGCCACATAAGAATTCCCCCGGTAATAAACATCCATATTGAATATGCGCCAGTTGGAAGACCCATTTCGACATTATTTAATATAGTAGTAGCAATAACAAAAGCTAATGTTCCGTTTTGAATTCCACTTTCAATTGTAATTGAAATTTGACTTTTCCCTTTTATGCCAAAAACCTTAGCAGTCATATATCCTAAAGCCATTGTTGACAAATTCAGAAGTAATGTTGCCAATCCAACTTCTTTCATTGCCTCAACAATTAAATCTTTGTTAGCAATCATGACAAGTAAGAAAATTATAATAAACAGAACAGTTGAGGCTATTCTCATAGGCCTTTCCATTCTTAAGGCAAAGGCTTCATTTTTTTTACGAATTACCATGCCTATTGAAACAGGGATTACTGTTATTAATAAAATTTGAAGCATTGTTTGAAGTATAGGAAGTTCGATAACAACATCTGTCTCTCCGGTAAAATAAGAAATAGCCTCTGACAAAATGATCGGAATCGTAAAAACAGTTATTAAGCTTGCTAGGGCAGTTAAAGTAACAGATAGACCGATATTTCCTCTAGCAACTTGTGTAATAAGATTACTTGTGGGACCACCAGGACACAGAGAGAGTATCATAATTCCAATAGCCATAGATGAATTCAGATCAAACAAAAGGATAATTAGAAATCCAATTAAAGGGAGAAAGACCAGCTGATTAAATAAACCGATAAGAACTTCCTTTGGATAAGCAAAAAGTCTACCAAAATCACTAACTACAAGAGTTAGCCCCATACCAAACATAATAATTGCTAAAGAGATTGGTAAAAAGATTTGTGTGATAATCGTTGTTGCGTCCATATTAATTAAATCTACCGTACATTATTTCTTATTCAAATATGCTGGGAATATCCATAGTGCTAGTAGTACCATTGAGAAAAAAAGAGCATTTGACCAGTCTTTATCAATTAAAAATAGTATAATAACACCAATCAATATTGAACCAGAAACAATACTTACAAGTTTTATGAGCTTTTCTTTATTCATTGAATTATTTACTTTTCTTTTTATCAAATAATGGTATGCAAGTAACAAATAAGAAGATCAGAGACATTATAAGTACATCTTCTGCGTTATTTATTATACCATAAATAATTCCACCAACCTGAACAATAATTCCAAATATTGCAATTTTTTGTAGTGTCTTCATTTATATAACTATCTTCTAACATAGCCACCAATTGACTCTCTATACTCTATAATAAATCCATTTTCAGAAGCAAATTCTTTAAACTCATCTGTTGCATTTCCAATAGTAATAAACGATTCAATTTCAAACATTTCAAAAAATTTATCAAAGTTTGGTCCATTTATAAAATCAATGCCATGCTGAATCCCATCTTCACTATTATTATATCTCTCAATTAAAGTAACTTTCTTGCCATCTTCAGACATATAATAACCGTATACAGTTGAAGGTTCTCGCTCAACTATGAAGTCTGACAAATATTGAGTGAAGTCCTTTACTTCTTCTTTTGAATTTTCTTTTGTATTAAGTTCTATAATAAAAGTGATTTCGTCTGAATCTGAATTATCAAGCACAATAAGCTCTTTATCTAATTGTTGGCAGCTGTAAATAGTAAAAACAATAAAAAGTGTGAGTATTTTTTTCATATGACTAATTTACAAAACCTAATTAACTTTCGATTTCAACAAATAACTCTAACTTTATAGCATGGAATACTTTTGGAAAATAATTGGAACATTGAGTATTTTACTTGTCTTTTTTGGCAGCATGTATAATCTGTTTGCAGCTGAAGAATATGCCAAAAAGAAACTTAACTATATTCCTGCTATATTGAGATATATAGCATATGGTATAGGAATCTTTTGTTCAGGATACGTAATAAATCTAATTACCAATAGCTTTACATAATATTAGGGAGACTTAATTATTTATTTAATCTAAAGTGAGGTAAACTATGATTAAACTATTAGATTCAATTAGTAAAAAAATTGATTGAGAAGATATCTAATTCTTTATTTTAGGAATTAAGTATTCTAATACAAAAAAAACCAAACAGCATATACCTACTGCTATAAGATATCCACTATCATCAGTTGTATCAATAAAACTATCAAATATCATTGATGATAGTACTAATCCAGTAAATAGTATAAAATAAAAGAGGGCTTTTTTTATTAAGCTTTCAAAAAATTTCATTTTTAAATATACTTATATAGTTTAACTTTAATGATAGAAAAGAGATGGCTTGAATTTTCTATATTAGATTTATGAAAATTATCCAAAATTTTATAAATCAAAAAATTTACGTATTTATTCCATTATGGGTATTTGGTTTTTTTGTCCTATTTTCTTTTGACTTATTTATAGAGGGTGTTGTCTTTGAATGGTTAAATTGGAACGGAACAACAAAAAATGATTGGTTTTTTATTTTATGGTGGGGATTTAATTTTCTATGGTTTTGTTTCGGGATTATTAATATATATTTCAAACTTAAAAAGAAATAGATTAAACCTCCATTAATTATGGTTTAGTTTTAACCGAATTAGGTGTCACAACTCCTGCTGAGATAACTAATTTGAATGCCTCTTCAACACTAATATCAAGTTCTAATGCATCTTTTTTGGGTATTAAGACAAAAAAACCTGAAGTTGGATTAGGAGTAGTTGGTACAAAAAGATTTATAATTTCTTCACCAATAACAGATTCAGCCTGACCTCTATAATCTCCGGATTGAAATGCAATTACCCAAATCCCCTTATTTGGATATTGAATTAAATATGCCTTTTTAAAACTTTGAGATGAAGTATTTAATACTGTATCAGAAACTTTTTTTAGTATGTTGTATATGTTTCGAAAACCTGGAATTCTATTAAGTAGTTTTTCCCAAAGCGCTACTAATCTTCGTCCTAATATATTAGTAACCAATACACCTGTTATAAGTATAATTATGAATAACAGGATAATTCCAGAACCTGGTATGCTTGTATTCAAATTAAAAATAGCTTCTGGTAAATATTCTTGCGGAACAAGACTATTTATAAACTCTAAGAAGAACTTAATTACAATAACTGTAAGAATTAAAGGGATCCAAAAAAGAAGGCCTGAAATAAGGTAATTTCTTAATCGTGTCAATATTTTTAACATACTTGTTGTATTTGCATTAATGATATTCTAAATATATATAAATAATTATATAATAGACTCCCCATTTAAATTTGTCGTAAGTACTTCCGACATGTAATCAAAAAAGGGTCTAATTGACTCAAAATAATTAACTAGTTCTTTCTGAAAGTTATTATCAAGGATATCATCTTCTTTTAATTTTTTGATAAATACAAACTGCTTTTTTTTAATCATGTCTATATGCTCATGATCTTTATTGAAGCCTTTAGGTGATGTTTTAACTTCCTCTCCTTTTATTTCTCCCCAGATATCTTTAATTTTTTTTTGATTTATTATGCTCTTAAATTCTTCACCATCTATTTCTATCTCTTTTCTAATTCTTAGTAAATCTTCTTTATTTGGATTCCAAAAACCTACCGCCACAAAACTTTCATCTGCAGATATTTCAAGATAATAACCACCTCTAAGCTCAGGTTTTGATCTATGAAAAGCCATACCAATGTTTTTTTTAAATGGGGTCTTATCTTTTGAAAACCTTAAATCTCTATATATTCTAAAAATTTTTAATTTTTCAATATCATCTTTAAGGTTAAGAGTGTCTTTCACCTCTTGTGCAAAAGTTTTTATATCAAATTGAATAGCTTTAAACTGGTCTTTATTATGGTTGAACCAGTCTCTATTGTTATTTAACTTAAGTTCCTTTAAAAAACTAACTGTGTTTTTTGGTATTACTTGCATTAAATTAATTTACAACTTAATTATTAATTTAAATTTGGCAATTTATTGATTTCCCATAAGCACAAGGATTTATCGACATATATTCCATCCATTTCCTGACACTTTTCATTAATAGTTACCAAAGGTTTTGGAAAATTAAATGGCTCCTTTTCAAGATTAATTGGCCTCCAATCTGCTGTATATATATCAATATTCTTTTCTACATTAACAAAAGAAGTGCTCACAAGGTATTTTGATCTAGATTGTTTAATTCTAAATATTGATTTTTTTATGTCTTCAATAGAAAAATGAACAAGGCAATCTCTAACAATCATCAAATCAGCCTTATCTAATTTTGAATCTGTTATGTCAGAGTGAAAAAAGCTGATATTAGATTTTTTAAATTTTTTGTTGTTATCTTTTATAACTGATCTAACAATATCATAACCTCTATAATTTATATTTTTCAAGTCCATTTTTGACATCCAGTTAAAATCACCACATGGGACATCTATAATTGATTTTATTCTATATTCTTTAATGATATATTCTAATGCTTTTAAAGCCTCTTTGGTATTTTCAATTTCTGAACCTATGCCTGATCTACTTTCGTCACTTTCCCAGTAGTTTTCATTATATATAAGTTCAAACCTTTCTTGTATAGAAAGATTTGAAAATTTTGACTTTGAAAAGTTATTGTAATAAGATATTTTTTTACCCATTAGATCTTTTGATACATAATCAAAACAAAAAAGCCCTTAATAAGGGCTTTTAAGTCTATTTAGTTTAATATTAATTGCCGGAGTGTAGTTCATAATATTTGACATCTGCAGTTTCTCCGAGAATATCGACATCCCACATTACAAAATTCATTGCACCATTACTAACATCATCAATAAAATAGAATTTAATTAATGCACCATCTCTTTTCCAACTTCCATTTAAAGGTGATGATAAAAGTGTCCCGTCATTAAGAATTGTTCTTGCCTGACCATCTAGAGTTCCACTTGTTTTAGAATTATCTCCAGATATAAGTTTCATTGAAACAAAAACTTTACCATAACCAGTAATGTCTCCTTTAAATCTCATCTTAGAATAACCATCACCTGGAGTAACAGATTCTATATTAAGAACTCCCCCACCTTGAGGAGAAGATAAATCTTGTGAATAAGTCACGAATGTTCCTATCAATGCAAAGGATAGAGTAAGTATTATTTTTTTCATTTTAATTGGATTTAAGATTAAATTCTAAATTAAAAAATATTCATAATAGAACCTATTTCTTCTCTACTGAAATAATCTAATGATTAGTCTCTTTTTTTACTAAACTCTAAAATAGGAGTCTTTATACCAATAGTCTTCATCATATCTGATTGATTGTAAAAGACTTTGAGTTTTCTATTTTTAAAAAGTTTATAATCAATCCCAAAGTAAGGTTCTGAATCCATCTTGGGGTTCATTTCTTTCATAAAGCCACCTACAACATTTAGTCTACCTAAATTATATTTTACATTGTACATGATCTCATAATCATTATCTATTTCAAATGGAGTAATCATGACTCCAAGTCCTAATGAGACTTTTGGAAATAACTTATAGCTAGTACCCAAGCCTAATTTAGAGATATCGTTCTCTACATCATGTGCAACTGCAAAACCCATCTCTACCTGAGAATACATGTTTAAAGAAATAAAAGTAAAGAGTAATATTAAAATGTTTTTCATAATTGAGTTTTTTTTAAAGTACAATTAAAATTTAACTTTTGATACATATAGGATTCCTTTCTCTAATAATTTAATGAACCTATTATCTTTATAGACCTCATTTGTATGTCCAAGACCAGTATAAAAAGATCTTCCACCATCATATTCATGATACCATGTTATAGGGTGATAATCGGGATGATCTCCCCCTTCATAAGAGGATTCGTCTAAATTCAACAATATTTTAATATTTTCATTTGTATAGTTGAGGTTATACCACTCATCTTCAATCTTCCACTCTGAATCTAAATGATTCGTTATTTTATTTTCTATTGTTATAATTTTAGCAGGCATAACATCTGGATGACTTCTAAAATATGCGCCAACAAGATTTCCGTACCAATCCCAATCATACTCGGTATCTGCAGCTGAATGAACTCCAAGAAATCCTCTACCACTTCTTATAAATTCTTCCATTACATTCTGCTCTTTATTAGAAAGAATATTTCCAGTTGTATTGAGGAAAACTATTGAATTGATATTCTTGAGGTTATCATAAGTAATTACACTTGAATCATCAGAGTAATAAACATTAAAATTATTTTTATTACCAATATCTTCTATTAGGTTTAGACCTGATCCAATGGATTCATGAACCCAACCCTCAGTCTCTGTTATAACAAGAATTGAAAAAGAATTGGTGTCTGAACAATTTAGACAGTTTATATCTACATCAGATTGGATTAAAAAGGTTGAGAGTAAAAATAAACTTAACTTCATTTCTAGAGATTAAGCGTTAAAGTTATTTATCAAAAACTTTCTTTAATTGCCCCTTTGTTAACCAGGTCCATTTAACTTCACTAGAACCATTTGCAGTATATAATATTTTAATCTGTCCTGAGGTTAATCTTGAAAGACCTAGCTTTCCTCTGTCTAAGTCAATATATTTAATGGGATCATTCCTTTTCATTTTAGAACCCATTAAAATCTCATTATAAAGATCATCTAATTCTTGATCTGTAGCTATAAACCTAACATTTGCCATATCTTTCATCTGGGGAAATTCTAAATTTTGATATTTTAAATTATAAATATTTTCATCGTTTATAACTTGTTTTGTCAACTCGATATATTTATATAATGTTGAAATTTTTCCAATTGTTTCAACTGAATAACCAGAAGAGCTTTGGTCAACTTGGGCATAAGAAAAAGTGCATGCAAAAATGGCAATTAATGCAAATAATGGTTTTTTCATAAACCTAAATTTAATTATTTTTTTTTAATGAGAATTTGCTTTTTAAGGTAGTTTAGTAATACCCCATAAACAGGTAAAAAGAGGATAATTCCAATAATAATTTTGATAATAAGTTGATTTGTTGCTATCTCAAACCAATTGTCTGCCATATATAGATCTTCAGAGTTATAAAAGGCGCTAAAAAAGAAAGAATATGTATCAATAATATTCGATACAAATGTAGAAAGCGCGGGTGCAACCCACCAATATGAATATTTATCTCTAAAATATTGAAAAGCATTTATATCAATAAGAATACTTAGTGCATATGCAATTGAGCTTGCAAGGCTTATCCTTAGAGCTATTGAAAATAGTTCTTGCTCAAAATATATAATTAAAAAAGATGAAATAATTGCAAATGGAAATGCAAATGAGATAGTTTTAGTTGCTATTGACTTACCAACAAGCCTAACAGTCAAATCAGTAGCAACAATTACTAAGGGAAAGCTAAAAGCTGCCCATGTGAGCTTTATTCCCATAATATCAATTGGTATTGATACAAGGAAATTAGATATTGTTATTATTACAATATGAAGTAAAACAAGAAACTGTAATAATCTTCTATTTTTCATTTAATTTCCACCAATTTTCCCATGGAAAAACATACCAATAATCATTAACTTTTGAGTTAACTTCTTTTCCATAATACTCAACCTTTGATAAGCTCTGTGATTTATTAATCAATACAGCAAAATGTATTTTGGTTGTTAAGTTTTTACTCAAATCTTTTATAACACCAATAGTCTTTCCAGAATCATTTATATCATCAATTATTAATACTGAACTGAATTGTCTTATTTTTTCTTTAATACTATTTAAATCTGGCTCTTTATTGGAATCTCGTAACTCAATATTAATAACTTCATGTGTTTTATTTATATAGTGAGAAAGGTAGATACCTGGAATACATCCTCCCCTATTTACGCTAATTATTACTTCAGGGTCAAAATTTGATCTAGTTAATTGTTCAGAAATATTTCGAATTGAATCGATCATTTCTTCAATTGTAAAATAAATTTTTTCCATTTACTTTTTCTTATTCCTTTCAAGGTTCCATATTCCAACAACTCCCCACAATCCTATTGCAGTAAAGCCAATATCTAAATAGTCTACCTCAAAGTGTAAAAGAAAACCCATAATTGCTATTGCAAGAATCGCAGGACTTGCATATATAAGGAAAGGCTCTTTGTCTTTTTTCATGTTTTCAATATAGAAAATTATACTTTAAATTAGGAGTATGAAAAAAGAATTAAATAAAAAAAGTGATGTTGTAACGGTTGTTATCGATGTTTCATTTAAGGATAATATTGAAACTGTAAGACATTACATAAGAGAAGAACAATGTCCTCTTTTTTATAGCTTAAACGATGATGGTATAATTAAGTTTGAATGGTTCTTAAACGAAGAAAATAATACCGCTACTCTGATTGAGGTATTTAAAAACTCAGATGTATGGGAAGAACTTGGAAATAAAGTTATTGGATCTCCCATTAATATTAGATTTAGGGAGCTATTTGAAATAGAAAAGCTTACAGTACTTGGGGATATTAATGATGCATTCAGAGAGAAGATTCAACCAATGAATCCAATAATCAAGTCATATGTTGGTGGGATAAACTAGGTGCTGATATTAGATGATTATTTAATAAGAAATTTTTTAGCAAATTTAATTAACCACCCAAACTTGTAATACATCATTTTCATTGAGTAAAACATATATGTTTTAGAATATGATAGTTTTTGGATGACCTTATTACGTCCAATTAAATAATTTATGCGTCTTAACATTCTCATTAATCCAAAATTAGGGTAAAGTGTATTAAATAATAAGGATTAGATGGAATTTAAAAAATTATTAACTTTTTAAGTAAGAGTTGGATTTAAGATTATATCACAATTAAGTACTCCTGAAATTGGACAGTTCTTTTTTGCATCCTCAGCTAATTCTTCAAATTCTTCTTTAGATACTCCAGATACCTTTGCACTAAGATTAAGTTCTATAGAAATTATTTTTCCATCTTCAAAAGTTAATACTGCGTCTGTATTCAGTTCTTCTGGACTATAACCTGCCTCATTTAAAACAAAACTTAATTTCATATTAAAGCATCCTGCATGAGCTGCAGCAATTAATTCCTCTGGATTTGTACCAAGTTTTCCTTCATCATTCTCAAATCTTGTTTTAAAACTATATGGCATTTTCTCAAAAGCTCCACTTTGAGCTGAGAGAACACCATTTCCATCAGCCCCATCTCCTATCCAAATTGCATTTACTTTTCTTTTCATAGTATTTGATTTTTGTTTAAAATTAATTTATTTCTTTTTCTTTCTAATAAATTGAAATATTATAAGTTCAAGTAATCCTAACCCAAGGAATAGCCATAAGTATAATTGATTATCATCATAAAAAAAATATAATCCTGCAAAAACAATTGTTGGAAGTAATAGGATAATCTTAATTACATTATCCTTAAATTCACCTGGGTATTCTTCTTTTTCTTTATCATCCATATTTTAAAGATAAGAAAGGAGCTCTAAATAATTATGAAAAAAACATTAATACTAGTATTATCAGGATTATTTTTTGTTTTTAACTCTTGTTCAAGTTCTT
>CACJHI010000003.1 GCA_902593165.1 uncultured Bacteroidota bacterium
AGTCATTAACAAGATCTTGTGGAAGAATTCTTTCCTCAAATGAATAACTATCAGAACCATCTTTTTTTATCATTCTGATTGCTTTTGCAAGTTTTTTTGAGCCAGTTTGTAAACTAGCAACAGCTTTTTTTGCCATCTTATTTTATTTCTTTGTGAACAGTCATTTTCTTCAGAATAGGATTGAATTTCTTAATTTCTAATCTATCTGGAGAATTTTTTTTATTCTTAGTTGTTATATATCTAGAAGTACCTGGCTTACCAGAGTCTTTATGCTCAGTACACTCCAAAATTACTTGAACTCTATTACCTTTTTTTGCCATTTTACTTAATTAAACCTTGTTTTCTAGCTTCTTTTAATACTTCCGAAATACCTTTTTTATTAATAGTTTTCAAAGCAGATGCTGAAACCTTAAGAGTAACCCATTTATTCTCTTCAGGAATGAAGAAACGTTTCTTAATAAGATTTACATCAAATCTTCTTTTTGTCCTATTCAATGACTTAGAAACATTGTTTCCAAACATGACTTTTTTCCCAGTAATTTCACAAGTCTTAGACATAACGCACTAATTTTTTGTAACGTGCAAAACTAATGTATTTAAGTTTAATAAAAAAATAATTTTATTGCTTAATAATTTTATCGAAAAAAAGCTGAAAAGAGCTATTTGTTGCTTCAAGAATAAATTCCTCTCTATTGCAATTAAAATGAAATTTCTGACAGAAAATCTCATTATTAGATAAAATAGCAATAAAGCAGTCACCTAGATTTGTTTCAGGTGAGTCAACAGAGGGCCCAGCATTACCAGTAATTGCTATTGAATAATCAGTGTTAAATTTTTCTTTTACACTCTCAGCCATTTTAACAGTAATTTCTTGACTTACTGTAGAATAATTATCCAATTCACTTTCACTGATTTGAAGAATATTTTTTTTGGAATATCTAGTATAAGAAACAATTGAACCAATAAAGATTTTTGATGCACCTGGAATTTTAGATATAGATGATGATAAATTTCCACCAGTACAACTTTCAGCAAAAGAAATTGTTTTATTATTAGACTTTAAATAATCAAATACCTTATCAATCATTTTATTTTACTTTAAGTGTAAACATTTTATCTGCAGATATAAATCCCTCTAGGATATCACCACTCTCCACTCTCGAAACTCCAGATGGTGTTCCTGTAAAAATTAGATCCCCTATTTTCAGGGTAAAGTATTGAGAGACATAAGATATTAGTTCATCTATTTTCCATAACATGTCAGATGAACAACCTGACTGAACTAATTCATTATTTTTTTTTAGACTAAATTTTATAGATGATAAATCCTCTAAATTATTTTTATTTACAAATTTGCCTACCATACAAGAGTTATCAAAAGCTTTTGACTTTTCCCAGGGATGACCTTTCTCTTTTAAGTTATTTTGAATGTCCCTTGCTGTGAAATCAATTCCTAGTCCTATCTCGTCATAATACTTATGAGAAAAAGAATTATCTATATGTTTCCCCACCTTATTTATTTTAACAACTAATTCAACTTCATGATGAATATCATCTGAAAAAGAAGGAATAATAAAGTTTTGATTTTTTGCAATTACTGCAGAATCTGGTTTTAAAAAAACTACAGGTTTTTTAGGCTTTTGATTTGACAATTCCTTTATATGATCACTGTAATTTCTACCTATACAAATAATTTTCACCTTACTACTCGTTGATTAAACTTAATTTTAATTTTGTAAAAATCTTCTTGGTATATTCAGGAAAATCTCCTTTCATTATCCAAGAATAATAACCTTTATCAGATTTAAACACATCTGTAACCTTTTGACCAGCATATTTTCCAAAGGCAAATATTGCATCATTATCCGAATCAATTCTAATTTTACCTGCAAAATCAAGGTTATTATTTCTTTTAGTGTATTCACTCAAAAAATCCATATTTGGTTCTAAATCATCATATCTGTCTAATTGTGCTTTAAATACTTCATATGTTGCAATTGTATCATCAAGAGCAGAGTGGGCATTCTCTAAGTCTTTATTACAGTAAAATTTTAAAGCTGCTGAAAGGTTTCTAGGTTCCTTTTTATGATAAATTACTTGACTATCTATCATTCTAATTCGAGAAAAATCAAAATCAATATCTGCTCTAATTAACTCTTCAACTAAGATTGGAATGTCAAACTTGATTGCGTTGAATCCAGCCAGATCACAACCCTTAATAAATTGATAAATTTCATTTGAATAATGAGCAAAATTTGGTTCTTTCTCTACCATCTGATTTGAAATTCCGTGCACTTGTGTTGCCTGAAAAGAGATATCCATTTCAGGATTAATTCTCCATACCTTTTGAGACTCTTGATTATTAATATCTACCCTCAGAATGGCAATTTCAACAATCCTATCTTTACCAACCTTAGCACCAGTTGTTTCAAGATCGAAAAAGCAAATTGGTCTATCTAGCTTGACTCTCATACTAAATTGTTTGGTTCATATCCCATTCTTCAAGATATTCAGCAACCCTTTTAACAAAGCTGCCACCAACTGAACCATTTATAATTCTATGATCGTAAGTATGAGATAGAATAAGTTTCTTTCTAATACCAATGAAATCTCCTTTATCTGTTTCAATTACAGATGGTAACTTCCTTATTACACCTATAGCTAGAATTCCAACTTGAGGTTGGTTAATGATTGGTGTTCCCATTATTGAACCAAAATTTCCAACATTTGTCACAGTATATGTTCCATCAGAAATTTCCTCAGGTTTTAGTGAGTTAGATCTAGCTCTACCTGATAAATCATTAACAGCTAATGTTAGACCTTTTAAATTCAGGTGATCTGCATTCTTTATTACTGGCACAATCAAGTTTCCATTTTCTACAGCTGTGGCCATACCAATATTTATAGATTTTTTGATTATGATTTTTTCATCAACTATAGAACTATTTAAAATTGGATAATCTTTTAGTGATTTTACAACTGCATCGATAAAAAGTGGCGTAAATGTAAGTTTCTGACCCTCATTCTCAAAAAATGATTTTTTATATTTTTCTCTCCAATCCCATAAATTAGTTACATCAACTTCAACAAAAGATTGAACATGAGCAGAGATCTTTTTACTATTTGACATATGGTCAAAAATAATCTTACCCATTCTATCAAGTTCTAAAATTTGATCCTCTCTTGAAGAATTTATTTCAGGTGAAATATTATCATCTACAATATTAGATCTAGAGCTAACATAGGATAATATATCCTGCTTAGTAACTCTCCCATCTTTTCCACTACCCACTATTGAATCAAGTTCTTGATTGCTAATTTTTTCTTTTTTTGCAATATTTTTTACTAATGGTGAATAGAACTTATCAGTCTTAGTCTCATCTTTGAGACTATCAATTGGATTTTCTTTATCTAATAATTCTAGTGATGGAATGTCACCTAATTCAATTTCATCTGATGGTTCCTCATCACTCTCTACTTGAATAATTTCTTTTTTTGTCTCTTTTGGTTTAATTATTGGTTGGTCATTATCAATCATTTCTGTTTCAATCTCAGCTATAACCTCTCCAACTTTAACTATATCATCTACCTCAAAGTTTTTTTTAATAAGTTTTCCTTTGTATTCAGAGGGGACATCCGAGTCTACTTTGTCTGTAGCGATTTCAACTAAAGACTCATCAATTTCAACAGTATCACCTACATCTTTTAACCATTTGGTTATAGTTGCTTCAGCAATACTTTCTCCCATCTTTGGAAGTTTTAATAGATATTTTCCCATTAGAATAGTATTTGCAAATTTACAATATTAAATTATTACTGATTTGAAATATTACTTTCATATGGACGTCTGTTCTGAATACTCCTTGCTAATGTGACTTCATCAGTATATTCTAATTGATCTCCAACAGGAATTCCTCTTGCTAGAACTGAAACTTTAACATCAAGTTTATTTAATATTTTAAATAAGTAAAAACTAGTTGTATCTGCTTCTATAGTTGCGCTCAAGGCAAAAATTACTTCATTAATTTTTTTATCAATAATCTTTTTTTCAAGACTTGTTATATGTAAGTCCTCGGGTCCTATGCCTTCAATTGGAGATATGACTCCACCCAAAACATGATATAGACCATTATAAAGGTTAGTGTTTTCTATTGCTATCACATCTCTAATATCTTCAACTACGCATATTATTGATTGATCTCTTGAAGAATTAGAGCATATGTCGCAAATATCTTTATCTGAAATATTATGACATTCAGAACAATGTTTTATTTGTGTCTTAAAGTCAAAAATACTTTCAGACAAATCTCTGGAGTATTCTTTTGGTTTTCTCAAAATTTCTAATGCAATTCTCAGTGCAGATCGTTTTCCAATTCCGGATAATTGAGAAATATTGTATACTAAATTTTCAAGTAGTTTTGATGGAAATTCCATTAAGCTAATTTAGAGATATTCGTTGTAAGTTCTTTTGTATATTTATAAAAATGTTATCTCCACAAATTATTTTGGTTGCAATTGTATCTTATTTTTTGATACTAACTGCTATTTCTTATTTTACAGGTAAAGAGGATAATAATGAAACATTTTTTAACGCAAAGAGAAGCTCAAATTGGGCTGTTGTTGCATTTGGAATGGTTGGAGCTTCCCTTTCAGGAGTAACTTTTATTTCAGTACCTGGATGGGTTGGTGAATCTCAATTTACATACTTTCAAGTTGTAATAGGTTACTTAATTGGATATTTAATAGTTGCCAACCTTTTGTTACCAATTTATTATAATCTTGGGTTAACATCTATATATGAATATTTATATGACAGATTCGGAAAAAAATCTCATTTAGTTGGATCAATTTCATTTTTAATATCAAGAGTTTTAGGTGCTTCTTTTAGATTATATCTAGTTGCAATTGTTCTTCAAGAATTTGTTCTGGACGATTTTGGAATACCTTATGAAATAACTGTAATTATATCAATTCTATTAATATGGTTATATACAAGAAGAGGAGGAATAAAAACAATAGTTTGGACGGATACTATACAGACAACTTTAATGATACTTGCAGTTGTTCTGTCAATTCACTACATAAATAAAGATATTGGTTGGACATTTGCAGAGTTTGTTACTTCAAGTGAATTCCAAGAATTTAATAAAATATTTGTGACAGATAGTATTATGGAAAGAAGTTACTTTTTAAAGTCAATTATTGGAGGGGCTTTCATAACAATTTGTATGACAGGTCTTGATCAAGATATGATGCAAAAAAATCTTACTTGTAAGAACATTAAAGAAGCAAAGAAGAATATGATTGTTTTTAGCTTTATTTTGACAGCTGTTACATTCCTATTTATAGTTCTAGGAGCGCTATTATATATATATTCTAATCAGAATGGTATAAATATTCCATTAGTTGATAATAGTCCTAGAACTGATCTTCTATTCCCTGAAATTGCATTAAGATCTGGACTTGGTGGGTTTTTAGGTATAACTTTTATACTTGGCCTGATAGCTGCAGCATATAGTAGTGCTGATAGTGCATTAACCTCTCTAACTACATCTTTTTGTGTAGACATATTAAAAATAGATAGTAATAAATCCAGTTCAAAAAGAACTAGAAAATATGTACATGTATTAATGAGTGCTTTACTTATTGCAGTAGTAATCTTTTTCAGATATTACCTAGATAAAAATGTTATTGATAGTCTCCTAACTGTTGCTCAGTATACATATGGACCACTTCTTGGTCTATTTGCTTTTGGAATATTTACAAATTATAAAATAGACGACAACAAGGTCTATTTTGTAGTAATAATTAATATAATTCTAATAATATTGATTGGAAATATTCCTGCAGAACTAATTGGAGGTTACACAATAGGTTATGAACTTCTGCCATTCAATGGATTAATAAACTTCATTGGGCTTTATTTGATTAGAAAATAATGTCAATTTGTCATATTTATTGATTGGTATTTTTTTTGCAATAACTTAATTAAAAATTATTATGGCTAAAGGAAAAATTAATGTTTCTGTTGAGAATATATTTCCACTGATAAAAAAGTTTTTATATAGTGATCAAGAAATTTTTTTGAGAGAGCTTATTTCAAATGCTACAGATGCTCTAACAAAAATTCAGCATTTATCTAGTATTGGAGAAGTTAAAGGGGAAATCGGGGATCTTGGAGTTGAAGTTAAGGTAGATAAAAAGAAGAAAACGCTTCATATTATTGACAATGGAGTTGGAATGACTTCTGATGAAGTAAAAAAATATATCAACGATGTTGCTTTTTCAGGAGCTGAAGAATTTCTAGAAAAATATAAAGAAACTTCAAATGATACTGGAATAATTGGTCATTTTGGTCTAGGTTTTTATTCTTCATTTATGGTTGCTGATAAAGTTGAAATAATTACTAAATCCTTCAAAGATGACCCTGCAGCACACTGGATATGTGATGGTTCACCTGAATATAGCTTGAAAAAGAGTGATAAGAAAGACAGGGGTACTGAAGTTATTCTTCATGTCTCAAAAGATTCAAAAGATTATCTTGAAGAAAGTAAGATTACAGAGCTTCTTAATAAGTATAACAAGTTTATGCCACATCCAATTAAATTTGGAACTAAGGAAGAAACTGTTCCAGGAAAAGATGAAGAAAAAGATGAAAAGAAAACTGTTGATAATATCATTAATAACCCAAATCCAGCATGGACAAGACCCCCATCTGAGTTAAAAGATGAAGATTATAAACAATTTTACAGAGAGTTATATCCATTCCAATTTGAAGAACCATTATTTCATATTCATCTTAATGTTGATTATCCATTTAATCTAACAGGTATATTATATTTTCCGAAAATATCTAATGATCTTAATCTTCAAAAAGATAGAATTCAGCTTTATCAGAATCAGGTTTTTGTTACTGATAACGTAGAAGGAATTGTACCCGAGTTTTTAGGATTATTAAAAGGAGTTATAGATTCCCCAGATATTCCTCTTAACGTATCTAGAAGTTATCTTCAATCAGATAC
Source organism: uncultured Bacteroidota bacterium (assembly GCA_902593165.1). Taxonomy (GTDB): domain Bacteria; phylum Bacteroidota; class Bacteroidia; order Flavobacteriales; family Flavobacteriaceae; genus Marisimplicoccus. The sequence continues at coordinate 7,023 of CACJHI010000003.1, forward strand.
ATCAGTAAAGAAAATAACCAATTATATTACAAGAAAAGTTGCAGACAAGTTAAGCTCAATATTCAAAAATGAAAGGGAAAATCTTGAAAGCAAATGGAATGATATCAAAGTTGTTATTGAATATGGAATGCTTACAGAAGATAAATTTTATGATAAGGCTGAAACCTTTAATTTATATCCTTCAGTTGATGAAAAGTATTACACATATCAGGAGTTAGAGGATAAAACCAAAGATTTACAGACTGATAAAGATGGAAACCTAATCATTTTATATGCTCAGAATAAAGATGAACAGTACACCTACATTGAATCTGCAAAGGAAAAAGGCTATGAAGTATTATTGTTAGATTCACCTATCATACCCCATCTGATTCAGAAACTTGAATCTAAAAAAGAAAAACTCAAGTTCTCAAGAGTTGATTCTGATACGTTAGAAAATCTTATTAAAAAGGATGATCAAATAATCTCAAAATTGTCAGATGAAGAAAAAGAAAAGTTAAAACCAATGATTGAGAATGCAGTTTCTGATGATAAATATACAGTTCAACTTGAGCCTTTAGACAGTAAGTCTTTACCTTTTATGCTTGCTCAACCAGAGTTTATGAGAAGAATGAAGGAAATGCAACAGACGGGTGGTGGAGGAATGGGAAGTATGCCAGACATGTTCTCTTTAATTGTAAATACTAACCATGAATTAGTGAGTAAAATATTAAATACAAGGACTGAGAAAAAAAGAAATAGTCTAATAAAACAGTCTGTAGATCTTGCTAAACTTTCTCAAAATACTCTAACTGGTAAGGAACTAACTGAATTTATAAACAGAAGTATAGATCTAATCAAATAAATAATTTAGGATTTTAGCTAGTCTAATTCCGCCAATTAATAGAAGATCTTTTACAGCTCCAAAATTTTTGTATTGGTATTCATAACCTAGTTTATCATCAATAGATACATCAGCATATATCTTGTTAGTATATTCATGAATCTCATCTACCCAATTCAGGACATCACCTCTTTTAAAATCATTAGCTTCTTCTGTAAATAAAAGGAAGTCTGGATTTGGAAGATTTAATGCCAGTTCACTGTAGCTCATATTATGACTATTAATCATTTCAGAGTCCCATACCCGATGAAGATTTGAATTTCTTCCAAACCATTTTACATATATTCTATTGGCACCTCTATCCTCATACCTTCCAATATGAAGTGGCTGATGAAGATCACCAACAAAATGGACAAGTAATTTTAGATAGAATGATTTATCTGTATCAGATACTGAGTCACTCTCTAAGATATCTATACATTTATTTATAGCAATAAAAACATCTCCCCTCACTGAAGGAGTAATGTCTTCATATTCATCATCCAATTCCATATTTAAAAAATGCCAATCATAGTACATGTCATACCTACTATCAGATTTTATATCATCAGCATATGTTGAAGCATTAACTAAAGTCTCTCCATTAAGTATATTATCAATTTGTAATCTAGCATTATCTGTTAAATAATTACTTGCAACTTCTGCAATAACTCTGTGGCCAGTCGATCCCCAATTTATAGTTGAGAGGATACTAAGAATAATAACAATTAAAAATCTCAAAATTTTTAGATTAATTTAAATCAAATATAATACTCTAATAAGTATTATCTTATTTAGCTGTAAAATATTAATTTTAGATCTTAAAAAACTAATTGAAAAATCACATTACCTTATTGTTGATTACTATTTGCAAGATTTTATCTGCACAAGATTATACTGTAAAATATACAAGTGATGATATAACAATTGACGGGGTTGAATCAGAAAAAGTTTGGGAAAAAGCAAATATTGGAAATGATTTTTGGCAATGGAGACCTTCAGACAACGTAAAAGCAATAAAACAGACTGAATTTAAAGCAGTTTTTGATGATGAAAACCTATACTTTCTTGTTAAATCATTTACAAAAGAAAAAGAATTTACTGTTTACTCTTTAAAAAGAGACTTTAGTACAGCAAGCGCAGACTATGTTCAATTAATCTTTGATACATTTAGTGATGCTACAAACGCATTCCAGTTTCAGACAAATCATCTTGGTCTCAAAGGTGATGTTTTAGTTTCTGGAGGAAATCGAGACTATAGGACTGATAGAAATTCTTCATGGGATGCAATTTGGTACGTGGAATCAAAATTATACGATGACTATTATTTAACAGAAATCAAAATTCCGTTTAATCAACTCTATTTTATGAATGGAACAAAAAAATGGAGATTTAATATGTATAGAAGTGATACTCAATCATTAGAACACTCAACATGGGTTAATATTCCGCAAAATCAGAGTATTGGTAATCTTGCATATATGGGTGAATTTAATTTTGAAGAACCATTAGGTAATTCTAAAAAACCAGTTACTATAATACCATATATCAATGCTATTCAAAGTAAAAATTTTGATAAAGACTTTTTATCAAAAGATTTTGATTATGGCTTGGATCTTAAAATTCCAATTGGTAATTCACTTAATATTGATGCAACAATAAATCCTGATTTCTCTCAAGTTGAAGTCGATGATCAGATTGTAAATATAACTAAGTGGGAGACTAGGTTGCCTGAGAAAAGACAGTTTTTTACTCAAAACTCTGATTTATTTTCAAATTTTGGAACAAGAGAATCTCAAGCATTTTTTTCCAGAAGGATAGGAGTCGCAAAGAATAAGGACGATGAAACAGTTGAAAATAAAATTTTGGCTGGGGTTAGATTGAGTGGAAAGATTAATAGTTCAACAAGAATTGGTCTACTAAATGTTCTTACTACTGAAGATATTGAAAACGAAATACCTCAAAATAATAATACTCTTTTAACTTTTAATAAAAAAGTTTTTTCAAGATCAAACTTTTCATTTTTTCTATTAAACAGAGAGAATACAAAAAAATATGATTTTGTTGATGATTCTAAAAGATATAATAGAGTCATTGGTGCTGAATATAACCTCGCTAACAATGATGGAAGTTGGAGCGGAAAGGCATTTATTCATAAATCCATTTTACCGGATAAGAGTGATAACAAAAAAAGCTTAAATACCTCATTAAGGATTACAAGAAATTCAAGAAATCATTTTATAAACTTCTATTCTGCATATGTTGGTGATAATCATAGATCAGATCTTGGTTATTTTAGAAGGTATGGTGTTTATAAGTTTGAACCAACATATAAGTATAGAATCTATCCAAATAATCAAAAAATTTTAAATATTGAAATTGGCCATTTCACTTCTTTCGTATTTAGACCTCTTTTTCAAAATAAACAAGAACTGACATACAATCAAACGTCAATAGATATAAATTATTTAAATCAAGCTGAGCTAAATTTTGAAAGAAGACAGCGAAAAGATTATTTATTTTTCCCATTTGACCCTACCAGAACAGATGGAGCTATTCCTCTTCCAGCAAACAGATATTATGATTTTACAGACTATTCAATTTCATATAAATCTCCTAGCAGAAATCTTTTTACTTCAAATTCAGAGATTTCATATGGATCATTTTATAATGGAACTAAATTTTCACTTCAAAGTAGATTATCTTATAGAAGGCAGCCCATTTTTAATATGTCGTTAAGATTTAATTATGACTCTATTGAACTGCCTAAGCCATACACAACCAGAAATATTTGGCTTATAAGTCCAAAATTTGAACTTACATTTACAAAACAATTATATTGGACAACATATGTACAATATTCGAATCAATCAGAAAATTTAGGGATTAATTCAAGGTTTCAATGGAGGTTTGCTCCATTATCTGACTTATATTTGGTATATAATGATAATTATTATACAAGTGATAAAATCACACCTCAACTTAGATCAATAAATTTAAAACTTACATACTGGATAAATATATAATATGAAAAAAACACTTTTAATCTTGTCAAGCATATTAGTTGTTGGGTGTAGCTCAAATAAAGATAGAATGACAGTATCGGGAAATGTCGACGGATTAATGAAGGGAACTTTATACCTTCAAGCTCAAAAAGATTCTCTTTTGGTTAATTTAGACTCAATAAATCTTAGGGGTGATGGAAACTATAAGTTAAGCACAGACATAATTGAACCTGATATTTATTATCTATATCTAGACAAACAAGATGGTGATTCATTAAATGATATTATTACTTTCTTTGGAAATAAAGGGGATATACAAATCAATACAAGACTATCAACTTTTGATTCTAGTTTTGAAATTTCTGGATCAGAAAACAGTGATCTTCTAAATGAATACAACTCAATAATAAGAAAGTATAATATGCAAAATCTAGATTTACTAGAAATATTTTATAATGCACAAATTGAAAATAATCAAACAAGAATAGATTCTGTTAATTCCGAATTGGAGAACTTGATAAGAAAAAAATATTTATATACTTTGAACTTTTCAATAACTAATTCAGCAAATGAAATATCACCCTATATAGCTGTAAGTCAAATACCTGATGCAAATGTTGATTTACTTCGTAAAGTATATGATACTCTACCAGAGAGTATACAAGATTCTAAATACGGAAAAATTTTAAAAGAAATTACAATTGATTAACCACTATACTCTACAAAGTTTCTAGGTGTTTCGTATAGAGTAATTTTTAATTTATAATTATCATCAAAATGAGGGATAAGTCTATTATAAATTAAAACTGCAATATTCTCAGCAGAAGGATTTGATGATTTGAAGTCATCAATATCTAGATTCAAGTTTTTATGATCCAGATAATCTTCAACTTCCACTTTGATAATATTTTTAAGTTTACCAAGATCATATACATATCCTGTTTCTTGATTAATCTCACCTGTTAAACTAACTATTAACTCGTAATTATGGCCATGATAATTTTCATTAGCACATTTACCAAAGACTTCTTTGTTTTTCGTGTCATTCCAATCAGGTCTGAACAATTTATGAGCTGCATTAAAGTGAGCTTTTCTACTTACAGTTACTTTCATTTTTTTAAATAATTATAAAAATACTCAAAAGCTATTTTAAACCAAACTGTATAATTATCTTCATTCTTCATAATATCATTATTTAATGTTTCCATATCAACCCATTTGAAATCTTCAGCTTCATCTTTATTCAATATAGGGTCATTATCACAGACACCATAAAATACATGATCAAATTCGTGCTCGGTTAATTGATTATCAAGTTCAGCTTTATAAATAAAGTCATAGACTTTTCTTAAACTTGTTTTTATACCCATCTCTTCATCAAGTCTTCTATTAGCTGCATCTAATGTCTCTTCACCTTCTCTTGGGTGACTACAACATGTATTTGTCCATAAACCGCCTGAGTGATATTTTGAAGAAGCTCTTTTTTGAAGTAAAAGCTCATATTTAGAATTAAAAATAAAAATTGAAAAGGCTCTATGTAAAACACCCTTCTCATGAGCTTCAAGCTTTGGCATTAATCCAACTTGATTGTCATTTTTATCAACAAGAATTACCTTATCTTCTGACATTGAGTTAAATTAATAATTTAGCTCTTCTTCCTCTTTATTGATTAGTAAGCTATTATACTCATCTTTAGGGCCAACAATTATATCGTCGTATTTTCTCATTCCTGTACCTGCAGGAATTTTATGACCAACAATTACATTCTCTTTTAAACCTTCTAGCATATCATTTTTTCCATTAACTGCAGCCTCATTTAACACTTTCGTAGTTTCCTGGAAAGATGCTGCTGAAATAAATGATTTTGTTTGAAGAGATGCTCTTGTGATACCCTGAAGTTGAGTTGAAGCAGTTGCAGGTTTTGCATCTCTTGCATCAACTAGCTTTTTATCATCCCTTTTTAACATTGAGTTCTCATCTCTCAAGTGCCTAGCAGAAACAAGCTGTCCAACTTTTAGATTTTCACTGTCACCAGAATCTTCAACAACTTTCATACCATATAATTTATCATTTTGAGCAATAAACTCGTCTTTATATGTAAGTTGATCTTCTAGAAATAGAGTATCTCCAGTATCAATAATCTTAACTTTTCTCATCATTTGTCTAACTACAACCTCAAAATGCTTATCATTAATTTTAACACCTTGAAGTCTGTAGACCTCTTGGACTTCATTAACAAGATATTGTTGAACAGCAGAAGGTCCTTTAATATTAAGGATATCATTAGGAGTAATTGATCCATCTGATAAAGGCATACCTGCTTTAATAAAGTCATTTTCTTGAACAAGAATCTGATTTGATAGCTTAACTAAATATTTTTTAATATCACCAAACTTAGATTCAACAATGATTTCTCTATTACCTCTTTTAATCTTTCCAAAAGATACAACTCCATCAATTTCAGAAACTACAGCTGGGTTAGATGGGTTTCTTGCTTCAAATAATTCAGTAACTCTAGGTAAACCACCAGTAATATCACCTGATTTAGCTGACTTTCTTGGAATTTTAACTAGAATTTTACCCTTTTCAATTGATTCATCTTCATCAACCATAATATGAGCACCAACAGGTAGGTTATATGATCTCAAGGTTACACCTTTTTTATCTTGAATAAGAAGTGTAGGAATTAATTTTTTATCTCTTGAATCAGTAATAACTTTTTCTTTGAATCCAGTTTGCTCGTCAATTTCAACTTGATAAGTTTTACCAACTTCAATATTTTCATAAACAATTTTTCCTGAAAATTCAGAAACAATCACACCATTGAATGGATCCCACTGACACACGATATCACCTTTCGATAACTTTTGCCCATTTTTTATGTTAAGATATGAACCATAAGGTATGTTATTAGTACTTAAAACATTTTTTGTTTTAGAGTCTAAAATCTTGATTTCTGTAGTTCTAGATATAACAATATTAGAGGAATTACCTTCGTTATCTTTAGTCTTGACGACTTTTAAGTCATCAATTTCAGCAACACCATCAAATCTTGATATTAAAGAATTCTCTTCAGAAATATTTCCAGCAACACCTCCTACGTGGAAAGTTCTTAAAGTTAATTGAGTTCCTGGCTCACCGATAGATTGAGCTGCTACAACACCTACTGCTTCACCAATCTGAACAGGTTTTCCAGTTGCAAGATTCCTTCCATAACAACTAGCACAAATTCCCTTTTTAGTCTCACATGTTAATGCAGATCTAACTTCAACAGATGTAATAAGAGTATTTTCAATTTTACTTACAGTGTCTTCTTCTATTAATTTACCACCTTCTATTATCAGTTCATTAGTAGAAGGATCAATTATATCATTAAGTGCAACTCTTCCAAGAATTCTTTCACCTAATGTCTCTACAATCTCTTCGTTCTTTTTAAGAGCAGTAACCTCAATTCCTCTTAGTGTACCACAATCAAATTCGTTAACAATTACATCCTGAGATACATCAACAAGTCTTCTAGTTAAGTATCCAGCATCAGCAGTTTTCAGTGCAGTATCAGCTAAACCTTTTCTAGCACCGTGAGTAGAGATAAAGTATTCTAAAATAGATAGACCCTCTTTAAAATTGGATAAAATAGGATTTTCGATAATTTCACCTCCACCAATATTTGATTTTTTTGGTTTTGCCATTAATCCCCTCATCCCAGTTAACTGTCTTATTTGTTCTTTTGAACCTCTGGCTCCTGAATCAAGCATCATATAAACTGAATTAAATCCTTGCTGATCCTCACTAATTTGTTTCATAGCAAGCTCGGTAAGTGTAGCATTAGCAGATGTCCAAACATCAATAACCTGATTATATCTTTCATTATTGGTTATAAGACCCATATTATAGTTACCAATAATTCCATCAACCTGAGTGTTTGCATCGTCTATAAGATGTTGTTTCTGTTCAGGTATAATAATATCCCCTAAACTAAACGACAGTCCACCTCTAAATGCAAATGTGTATCCAAGGTCCTTAATTTTATCTAGAAATTCTGCTGTTTCAGGTACAGATGTTACATGTAGAATTTGTCCAATAATTTCTCTAAGATTTTTCTTTGTAAGAACTTCATTAAAGAAACCTGCTTTTTCTGGAACAACTTCATTAAAGAAAATTCTTCCTGGTGTAGTCTCTATAATTTCATAAGAATCATCAGATTCAGTTGTCTTAATCTTACATTTAATTATAGCATTTAAATCAACAATTTTTTCATTATATGCCATATTTACCTCTTCTGGAGAATAGAAAGTGAGTCCTTCACCTTTTAATTTATGTGATTCAGAAGATTTTCTTGATTTTGTCATATAATAAAGACCTAAAACCATATCCTGAGATGGAACTGTAATAGGGGAACCATTTGCTGGATTCAATATGTTATGTGAACCAAGCATTAGAAGCTGAGCCTCTAGTATAGCTTCTGGACCCAATGGAAGGTGAACAGCCATTTGATCACCATCAAAGTCAGCATTGAAAGCAGTACATGTTAATGGGTGTAATTGAATAGCTTTTCCTTCAATAAGTTTTGGTTGAAATGCCTGTATACCAAGTCTATGAAGAGTAGGAGCTCTATTAAGTAAAACAGGGTGACCTTTTAACACATTCTCTAATATATCCCATACAACAGGTTCTCTTCGATCTATAATTTTTTTAGCAGATTTAACTGTTTTTACTATTCCCCTTTCAATAAGTTTTCTAATTATGAAAGGTTTGTATAATTCTGCTGCCATATCTTTAGGCAAACCACATTCGTATAATTTTAATTCTGGACCAACAACAATTACTGATCTAGCCGAATAGTCCACTCTCTTTCCAAGAAGGTTTTGTCTAAAACGTCCTTGTTTTCCTTTTAATGAGTCAGACAATGATTTTAATGGTCTATTAGATTCTGTCTTAACTGCTGAAGATTTTCTTGTATTATCAAATAAAGAATCTACAGACTCTTGAAGCATCCTTTTTTCATTTCTTAATATTACTTCAGGAGCCTTAATTTCAACTAATCTCTTTAATCTGTTATTTCTAATAATTACTCTTCTATAAAGATCATTAAGATCAGAAGTAGCAAACCTTCCTCCATCTAGTGGAACTAGAGGTCTTAATTCAGGTGGAATAACAGGGATTACCTTAACTACCATCCATTCTGGAAGGTTTTCCTTTCTTTCATTTCCCTCTCTAAATGATTCAACAACCTGAAGTCTTTTTAAAGCTTCTGTTTTTCTTTGTTTTGAAGTCTCATTATTTGCTTTGTGTCTTAGCTCATATGAAAGTTCCTCTAAATCAATTCGTGAAAGTAATTCAATCAGACATTCAGCACCCATTTTTGCAATAAATTTCCTTTCATCAGCATCTTCTAAAAACTGATTATCAGCAGGGAGAGACTCCATAATTGTTAGATATTCTTCCTCTGTTAAAAAGTCCATTTTATTAACTGGCTCACCCTCAGCGTTCTTTGCTTCACCTGGTTGAATAACAACATATCTTTCATAATAGATGATCATGTCAAGTTTCTTAGAAGGAAGTCCTAAAAGATATCCGATTTTATTAGGTAAAGATTTAAAATACCAGATATGAGCAACTGGTACAACCAAATTAATATGACCTACTCTATCTCTTCTCACTTTCTTTTCAGTTACCTCAACACCACATCGATCACATACTATACCTTTATATCTAATTCTTTTGTATTTACCACATGCACATTCATAATCTTTGACAGGCCCAAAGATTCTCTCACAGAACAAACCATCTCTTTCAGGTTTATGTGTTCTATAATTTATTGTCTCAGGTTTAAGAACCTCTCCTCTAGAATTACCAAGGATAACTTCGGGAGAAGATAGACCGATTGAAATCGTATTAAACTTCTTTTGTGTCAATAACTCGTTATTTTTTGCCATTTTTTATTTTGTAATTTATTTTTCCTCTAATCTAATGTCTAAACCAAGACCTTTTAATTCATGCATTAATACATTGAATGATTCCGGGAGCCCAGCTTCAGGGAGGTTTTCACCTTTCACAATTGATTCATAAGCTTTTGCCCTACCTATAACATCATCTGATTTTATAGTTAAAATTTCTTGAAGTGCACTTGATGCTCCATATGCTTCAAGAGCCCAAACCTCCATCTCACCAAATCTTTGACCACCAAACTGAGCTTTCCCTCCAAGAGGTTGCTGAGTTATTAAACTGTATGGACCAATAGATCTAGAGTGCATTTTATCATCAACCATATGTCCAAGTTTTAACATATAAATAACCCCTACAGTAGCAGCTTGATCAAATTTTTCCCCAGTACCACCATCATAAAGATAAGTGTGACCAAATCGAGGTACTCCTGCTTCATCAGTAAGCTCATTTATTTCATCAAGTGTAGCTCCATCAAAAATTGGTGTCGAAAACTTTCTGCCAAGTTCCTTTCCTGCCCATCCAAGAACAGTTTCATAGATTTGACCAATATTCATCCTAGAAGGTACACCTAGTGGATTTAAAACAATATCTACTGGCGTTCCATCTTCAAGGAAAGGCATATCTTCTTGTCTAACAATTCTTGCAACAATACCCTTATTCCCGTGTCTACCAGCCATCTTATCACCAACTTTAAGTTTTCTTTTCTTTGCAATATAGACCTTAGCAAGTTTTTTGATTCCAGGAGGTAGTTCATCTCCTACACTAATTGTAAATTTTTCTCTTCTAAGAGAACCTTGAATATCATTTTCTTGTATTCTGTAATTGTGAAGAAGAGTAGATATCGTAGTGTTTAAATCATCAGATGTTGTCCAAACTCCCTTTGTAAGATGTGTATAGTCTTCAACATTTGCTAACATCTTATTAGAGAATTTCTTTCCTTTTACTAGCACTTCATCACCAAGATCGTTGAATACACCTTGACAAGTCTTTCCATTAACAACAGATGAAAGTTTATTAACAAGTTTAAGCCTTAAATCCTCAAGAATTTTATCATATTTAGTTTCTAACAACTCTAAATCAACTTTATCTTGAGACCTTCTTCTTTTATCTTTGAATGATCTAACAAATAATTTCTTGTCAATAACAATTCCGTTGAGCGATGGAGGTGCTTTTAATGAAGCATCTTTAACGTCTCCTGCCTTATCTCCAAATATTGCTCTTAGTAATTTTTCTTCTGGTGTTGGATCTGATTCACCTTTAGGAGTTATTTTACCAATAAGAATGTCACCAGGTGTAACATCAGCACCTACTCTAATCATACCATTTTCATCAAGTTCTTTAGTGGCTTCTTCACTAACATTTGGAATATCATCAGTAAGCTCTTCTGTACCTAGCTTAGTATCTCTTACATCCAGAGAATATTCGTCTATATGAATTGAAGTAAAGATATCCTCTCTTACAACTTTCTCTGATATAACAATAGCATCCTCGAAGTTGTAACCTTTCCAAGGCATAAAGGCAACTTTAAGATTTCTTCCAAGAGCAAGCTCACCTTTTTGGGTTGCATAACCTTCACAAAGGACTTGACCTTTTACTACTTGATCACCTTTGCTTACAATTGGTCTTAAATTTATACATGAGCCTTGATTTGTTTTTTGAAATTTAATAAGATCATAAACCTTAGTATCATCATCAAAGCTTAATAACTTTTCATTATTTGAGAGTTTGTATTTAATTACAATTTTATTAGCATCAACATAATCAACTACACCATCTCTTTCAGCATTTATTAACACTCTAGAATCAGTAGCTACTGATTTCTCAAGTCCTGTCCCAACTATTGGGGACTCAGGTTTTAAAAGAGGCACGGCTTGACGCATCATATTTGACCCCATTAATGCACGGTTAGCATCATCATGTTCTAAGAAAGGAATTAATGAAGCAGATATTGATGCAATTTGATTAGGAGCCACATCAGTATAATTGATATTGTCTGGTGTCACAACGGGAAAGTCTGCCTGATCTCTTGCAATAACTTTTTCAGCTTTTATTTTACCAGAATTATCATAGTTAATATTAGCTTGTGCAATTAACTTATTCTCTTCTTCTTCTGCAGATAAATAAGTTATATTTTTAAGATCAATCTTACCGTTTTTTACTTGTCTGTATGGTGTCTCAATAAATCCAAGGTTATTAACTCTTGCATATACTGATAAAGATGAAATAAGACCAATATTTGGACCTTCAGGAGTTTCAATTGGACATAGTCTTCCATAATGTGTATAATGAACATCTCTTACCTCAAATCCTGCTCTTTCCCTAGATAATCCTCCAGGACCAAGAGCAGAAAGTCTTCTTTTATGAGTAATCTCAGCAAGTGGATTTGTTTGATCCATAAACTGAGAAAGTTGATTTGTTCCAAAAAAAGTATTAATTACAGAAGATAAAGTTTTTGCATTAATCAGATCAATAGGTGTAAACACTTCATTGTCTCTAACATTCATTCTCTCTCTAATAGTTCTTGCCATTCTTGCAAGCCCAACACCAAATTGAGATGAAAGTTGTTCACCTACCGTTCTAACTCTTCTATTTGAGAGGTGATCAATATCATCGATTTCTGCTTTTGAGTTTATTAACTCTATAAGATATTTAATAATTGTAGTAATGTCTAATCTAGTTAAAGTTCTCTCTTCCATATCAACATCAAGATTTAACTTCTTATTCATTCTGTATCTTCCTACTTCTCCAAGATTATATCTTTGATCAGAGAAGAATAATTTATCAATTATACCTCTAGCAGTTTCTTCATCAGGTGGCTCTGCATTTCTCAATTGCCTATAGATATATTCAACTGCTTCTTTCTCTGTGTTTGTTTGATCCTTTTGAAGAGTATTATAAATAATAGCATAATCTGAATTTTGAGCATCTTCTTTATGAATCAATATAGTCTTAACATCTGCGTCAAGTATCTGCTCAATGTGATCTTTTTCTATAACGGTATCTCTGTCAATTATAATTTCATTTCTTTCAATTGAGATAACTTCTCCAGTATCTTCATCAACGAAATCTTCATGCCAAGTTCTTAGAACTCTAGCAGCTAATTTTCTGTTAAGTGCTTTCTTTAATCCAGCTTTTGTTACTTTAATTTCTTCAGCTAGATCAAAAATTTCTAATATCTCCTTGTCACCCTGATATCCAATAGCCCTAAATAATGTAGTAACAGGCAATTTTTTCTTTCTATCAATATATGCATACATTACATTATTAATATCAGTAGCAAACTCAATCCATGAACCTTTAAAAGGTATCACCCTTGCAGAGTAAAGCTTAGTTCCATTAGCATGGAAAGACTGTCCAAAAAATACACCTGGAGATCTATGAAGTTGAGAGACTACAACTCTTTCAGCACCATTAATAATAAAAGTTCCACTTGGAGTCATATAAGGAATAGACCCTAAAAAAACATCTTGTACTATTGTTTCAAAATCTTCATGTTCTACATCAGTACAATAAAGTTTTAACCGTGCTTTTAAAGGAACAGAATAACTTAAACCTCTTTGAATACACTCATGCATTGAGTACCTAGGTGGATCAACAAAATAATCTAAAAACTCCAGCACAAACTGATTTCTTGCATCAGTTATGGGAAAGTTTTCTTTAAATGTGTTAAATAAACCCTCTTCTACTCTTTCATCAGACTTTGTCTCGAGTTGGAAGAAATCTTTAAATGATTTAATCTGAATATCTAAAAAATCAGTTTCAACATTTACAGTTTTGGTATTAGAAAAATTTGTTCTCAATTTATTATTAGTCATATTTTAGAGTTTTATTCAAACAAGCATAGGCCTTTAGATAAAATTTCTAAAAGCCTAAAAAATGAAGTTATTTTAACTTACTTAAGTTCAACCTCAGCTCCAGCTTCTTCAAGTGATTTCTTTAGTCCTTCAGCATCGTCTTTTGATACTGCTTCCTTAATTGAGCTAGGAGTATTATCAACTAGATCTTTAGCTTCTTTAAGCCCTAATCCAGTTAACTCCTTGACCAATTTAACTACTGCAAGTTTTGAGCCTCCAGCTGATTTTAAAACAACATCAAATTCTGATTTTGCTTCAGCTGCGTCATCTCCACCAGCACCAGGACCTGCTGCTACCGCTACTGCTGCTGCTGCTGCAGGTTCGATACCATATTCATCTTTAAGAATATCAGCTAATTCGTTAACTTCTTTTACCGTTAAACCAACTAACTGTTCCGCGACTTTTTTTAGATCTGCCATTATTAGAGTTTTTAATTATTAATTATTATTATACTTAACTTTTATTCAGATTCATCTTTTGACTCATCCTCAGAGGTTTGTTCCTCTGCGTTATTTTTTTCATCTTCAGCTTTTGCGTCCTCTGCAGCTGGCTCTTCAGCCTTTGATTTTTCTGCAGCCGGCTTTTCAGCTTTTACCTCCTCTACTTTTGCCTCCTCTACAGGTTTTTCACTTAGTGTCTTTACAAGTCCAGCAATTTTTCCGCTACTAGATTTTAATGCAGAAATAACATTTTTAGCTGGGGATTGAAGGATTGAAATAATCTCTCCAATAACTTCTTCTTTTGATTTTAATTTAAATAGTGCATCTATGTGTTCATCCCCGATATAAATCGCCTCATCAACAAATGCACCTTTTAATATAGGCTTGTCACCGTCCTTTCTAAATTTCTTGATAACTTTTGCAGGACTATTTCCAACATCTGAAAGCATTATCGTTGTGTTACCTTTTAATAAATCTTTAAGTTCACCAAAATCACCTTCAGATTCACTCATAGCTCTTTCAAGAAAAGTATTCTTAACAACTGAGAGCTTTACATTAGAATTAAAACACTCTCTTCGAAGCTTACTTGTTTCAACAGAATCAAGACCTGCTATATCAGTCAGATAAATTGACTTATAATCATTAAGTTGGCCTTTTAACTCCTCTACAACTTTAACTTTTTCTTCTTTATTCATCTTTAATAATTATTCAAATTTTGATTCGATAGCAATACCAGGACTCATTGTACTTGACATAGAAATACTTTTAATATATGTACCCTTAGATCCTGATGGTTTGAGCTTAATGATTGTCTTAATGAGTTCGTTAGCATTATCTTTAATCTTATCAGCGGTAAAAGAAACTTTACCAACAGATGCATGGATAATCCCAGTTTTATCTACTTTAAAATCAATCTTACCTCCTTTGATATCAGTAACTGCTTTTGCAATGTCCATAGTTACAGTTCCAGTCTTTGGATTTGGCATCAAACCTCTAGGACCTAAAACTTTACCTAATGGACCTAGTTTACCCATAACACTTGGCATTGTTACAATAACATCAACATCTACCCAACCTTTTTTAATTTTTTCAATATAGTCATCTAATCCAACGAGATCAGCACCTGCTTTTTTTGCTTCATCTTCTTTGTCAGGAGTTACAAGCGCTAAAAGCTTAAGTGATTTACCAGTCCCATGAGGAAGTGCTACTACACCTCTGACCATTTCATTTGCTTTTTTTGGATCAACACCAAGTCTAACAGCTAAGTCTACAGAAGAATCAAATTTCGTAGTAGTAATTTCTTTTACAAGAGAAGAAGCTTCTTCAACACTGTAAGCCTTTTCAGAGTCTACCTTTTCAATTGAAATCTTTCTATTTTTAGTTAATTTTGCCATAATTATTTAACTGGAGGTTCTCCTCCGTTTACTTTAATACCCATTGATCTAGCTGTACCCGCCACCATTAGCATTGCAGATTCTACAGTAAATGCATTTAAGTCAACCATCTTGTCTTCAGCTATTTTTTTTACTTGGTCCCATGAAACAGTAGCAACCTTTTCTCTATTTGGCTCACCTGAACCTTTTTTCTTTTTTGCTGCTTCTAATAATTGAACAGCTGCAGGCGGTGTTTTAATAATAAAATCAAAACTTTTATCCTTGAAAACACTTATAACAACAGGTAAAACTTTACCTGGCTTATCTTGACTTCTAGAATTAAATTGTTTACAAAATTCCATTATATTAACCCCTGCTGCACCAAGTGCAGGTCCTACAGGTGGAGATGGGTTAGCTGCTCCTCCTCTTATCTGTAATTTTAGTACTTTATCTACTTCCTTTGCCATAATTATAATTTTTCAACTTGCATGTAACTTAATTCTAGTGGAGTTTTTCTTCCAAATATTTTAACCATTACTTCAAGTTTTCTTTTCTCTTCGTTAACATTGTCAATTGATCCCGTAAATCCATTAAAAGGACCGTCAATAACTTTTACACTTTCACCGATAGTAAATGGAATATTAATTTGTTCACCTGAAATAGCTAATTCATCAACTTTTCCTAACATTCTATTGACTTCCGACTGTCTAAGTGGAATTGGCTCACCACCTTTAGTCTCTCCTAGGAAACCTAGAACATTAGAGACTGATTTAATTACATGTAAAATTTCTCCAGAAATATCTGCCTTCATCATTATATATCCAGGAAAATAAGTTTTTTCCTTTGAAATCTTTTTCCCTTTTCTAATTTGAACTACTTTCTCAGTAGGAACTAGCATTTCTTCAATTTGTTTGTCAAGAGAAACTCTGGAAACTTCAGTCATTATATAGTCCTTTATCTTAACTTCTTGACCAGTCACGACTCTTATTACATACCATTTTTTTTCTGCTACTTCCACCATCTATCCTATTAAATTGAAATAAAGTTTAACTACTCTAGAGAGAATTGAATCAGCTCCCCATATTACCAATGAGAAAATCACTGAAAAAACTATC
This sequence comes from uncultured Bacteroidota bacterium, assembly GCA_902593165.1. Taxonomy (GTDB): domain Bacteria; phylum Bacteroidota; class Bacteroidia; order Flavobacteriales; family Flavobacteriaceae; genus Marisimplicoccus. The sequence goes on from CACJHI010000003.1 coordinate 23,618, forward strand.
ACTAAAGCAGATAGGTTTAACAATTCTGAACGGGGGGTCCATTTAACGTTATCCCTCAGTTCTGTTACAGATTCCTTTATAAAGTTTATAATCGACATCATCTTTATTTGTGCACGGGTTGAGAGACTCGAACTCCCGACACCTGGTTTTGGAGACCAGTGCTCTACCAACTGAGCTAAACCCGTTTATATTTTACACAAAAGGTATCAAGCAAAAAATGCAAGACACCCTTAGAGTTAATTAAACTTTGTTTTTTAGTCTAAAAGTTCAGTCACCTGACCTGCACCGACGGTTCTACCACCTTCACGGATTGCAAATCTTAGACCAACATTTAGAGCAATAGGTGATATTAACTCAACCTCAATAGTTAAGTTATCACCCGGCATCACCATCTCTACACCACTTGGAAGCACAATATTACCTGTAACATCTGTAGTTCTAACATAGAACTGAGGGCGATAATTGTTGTGGAATGGAGTATGACGACCACCTTCTTCTTTTTTCAAGATATACACCTCAGCCTTAAATTTAGCATGAGGAGTAACAGAGCCTGGCTTACAAATAACCATACCTCTTGAAATATCAGTTTTTTCAATACCTCTTAAAAGGATACCAGCATTATCACCAGCCTCTCCCTTATCAAGAATTTTTCTGAACATCTCAATACCTGTTATTGTTGACTTGAGCTTTTCAGCTCCCATACCAATAATATCTACTTCATCACCAGAATTTGCTATACCAGTTTCAATTCTACCAGTTGCAACTGTTCCTCTTCCAGTTATTGAGAATACATCTTCTACAGGCATAAGAAAGTCTTTATCAACTTCTCTTTTTGGAAGCTCAATGTAGCTATCTACACCTTCCATAAGTTTTAGAACACTATCAACCCATTTTTGTTCACCATTAAGAGCTCCAAGAGCAGAACCAAGAACTACAGGAGTATTATCTCCATCATAATCATAAAAAGATAAAAGATCTCTAACTTCCATTTCAACTAATTCTAAAAGTTCAGCATCATCTACCATATCAGCTTTATTTAAAAAAGCAACAATTCTAGGTATACCAACTTGTCTTCCTAATAGTATGTGCTCTCTAGTCTGTGGCATTGGTCCATCAGTTGCAGCAACAACTAATATTGCACCATCCATTTGAGCAGCACCAGTAACCATGTTCTTAACATAATCAGCGTGACCAGGACAATCTACGTGAGCGTAGTGACGGTTAGCTGTTTGATATTCAACATGAGATGTGTTAATTGTAATACCACGTTCTTTTTCTTCAGGTGCATTATCAATTGAATCAAAGCTTCTAGCTTCTGAGAATCCAGCGTCTGCTAGTACTTTAGTAATTGCAGCTGTAAGAGTAGTTTTTCCGTGATCAACGTGACCGATAGTACCAATGTTTAAGTGGGGTTTCGATCTATCAAAATTTTCTTTAGCCATAACAGTATTTTTTTCTTGTTTTTTTACGAGCTGCAAATTTATAATTTTTTTCTTATAAAATAACTGATTTGTATTTTTTTTTTGCTTAAGGTTAAAAAAATATAATTTTCACTAAGTTTATAAGTAAATACAATACTTTGAAAAGAAGAAAGTTTATAAATAATATTTTTATTTCATCTCTTGGACTAAGCTCAATTAGTTTGACAAATCCATTCCTCAAATCAAGTGATTTTCCATATAAATTGTCATTAGCTCAATTTTCACTTTTTCGTCTTGAAATTTCAGGAAAACTAGATCCTATGAATTTTGCAAAAATTTCAAACGAACTAGGATTCCAAGGCCTAGAATACCTTCAAGGGTCATATGCTGGCGGACTTTTTGGAAAGAAAAAAGAAATTACATTAGAAAGCATGAAAAAATTAGCTATGGATTTAAACAAAAGAGCAGAGGACTATGGAATGGAGAATATTTTAATAATGATTGACATTGGACCAGACCTTGGAAGTAAAGTGGACAATTTGGATCCATACTATCCATGGATTGATTGCGCAAGTGAGATGAATTGTCATTCTGTGAGAGTTAATTTAAGAGGTTCTGATGATAATCTTCCTCAATGGACTCAAAATTCAATTGAAAACTTAAGCAAGTTGTGCGAATATGCAAAACCGTTAAATATTAATGTTATAGTTGAAAACCATGGTGGTTTTTCATCAAATGCAGATTACCTTGTAAATGTAATTGATAATGTTAATCACGAAAATGTTGGCACTCTCCCAGACTTCGGTAATTTTTGCATAAAACAAGATCCAAAAAAATCTGAGGAGATATCAAAATTATTTACTCAGGGTGGTATAAAAGATTCAACTAGACCTCCCACACTATACGATACTTGTGCAGAAAGATTTGACATGTATGATGGAATTGAAAAGTTGATGAAATTTGCTAAAGGAGTAAGTGCAAAAACCCATGGATTTGATTCAAATGGCAATGATGTAGATATTGATTACAAGAAAATGCTTCAAATTGTTAAAGATTCTGGTTATTCAGGTTTTATTGGAGTTGAAGCTCAAGCTTTTACAATGGATCCAATAGAAGCAATAAAAGCATCAAAAAAATTATTACTAAATTCATATAGTTAAAAAAAGAATATGAAATTAATATCTAAAATCTTATCAGTAGTTGTAGGACTAACAGTAATTAATGTTTGGCTTTTTAGATCTAACAGATCAACATCCTATAGAGGAGGTGATGCCACAAACCTTCTTGAAGAATTTGAAGTTTACGGATTAGATGATTATTTTCTAATTATTGGCATTGTTAAGGTTTCACTTGCAGTTATGCTACTATTAAGTTTATACTTTAAAAAATTAAGCTTTTTTGCTTCATCAGGGATTGCAATCATGATGCTTGTTGCAGTTTATATGCATATTCATGTTGGAGATGAACTTATTAAATCTATGCCAGCATCAGTAATGCTTGCTAGTTGCCTAATAATAGCCTTCTCCTCAAAAAAATCTGTTAAATGATTTTACAGCTATTGTGAGATATAATATATTTGGACCAATCAATAATTATAAAAATGGAAATTAAAAGCATTCAAAAATTTAATTTAATCAACTCAATAGCACTTATATCTATGTCGGCTTGGGGGTATATAGACACTAATTCATTCACTGCTCTTATTCCTGCTGCTTTTGGATTTATTTTACTTGTTCTAGGGACAATGCTTACTAATGAGAAACTTGTTAAATTATCTGCTCACTTAGTTGTTCTATTTACTTTATTGATTTTACTTGCATTAGTTATCCAAGTATTACCTGGAGTTTTTGACAGAGGTGGAATTGGTTTGATTAGAGTTGTGCTAATGATTTCAACCTGTTCAATTGCAATGATCGTATTCGTGAAAAGTTTTATTGATAACAGAAAATCACGTTAATATCTTGATTCTATTTTGTATCTTTTAGATATGAAAAAAATGGACAAGTCATACCTTCAAAAAAAGATTAATAAGCTTAACAAAAAAATTCACAGAGCAGAGTCTCAAAATGAAGAAAATAAAACATGGTGGAGGAAGTTAAAACTTTCTAAGCTTAAACATAGACTTAACCATACCAATTCATAAAATGAAAAAAATATCCTTACTATTATTTACGATTTTAATTTATTCCTGTAGTTCAGTAAAATTTACTAACGACTACCTTACTGCTTCTTCTCTTAACATCAAAGCAGAATTTGATGAAAAGCAAAAAAAGAATTGGCATAATCTTGATCTTGAAAAAGATTCGATTCCAGGTATGAGTATTGAAAGAGCACACACTGAACTTCTAAAGGGCCTAAAGGGGAAAAAAGTTGTAGTAGCAGTAATTGATGCTGGGATTGATATTAATCATGAAGATCTTAGCGAAGTAATCTGGGTAAATAAAGATGAAATTCCAAATAACGGGATTGATGATGATAAAAATGGATATGTAGATGATGTGAATGGATGGAATTTCCTTGGAGACTCATATAATGAAACTCTTGAGATGTCAAGAATTATTAGGGATGATTTAACTAATTACAGAAATTTTAAGTCTGCAATTAGTACGGTAGAAAAAAAAGTTAAAGAGTCTAAACAATCGTTAGATTTTTATAAAAAAATTATAGAAGACTATAAAGATGCAACTAAAATTATTTCTGATTACCTAGGAAAAGATGATTTCGTTCAGTCGGACATATTAAAAATAAATTCTAAGGATTCATTGATTCAAAAGTCCAAAGAATTAATTTCATTTTATAATTCAAGAGATCTTGACCTTGATTATCTTGAAGAGGGTGTTGAGTATTTCTCTGATCAAATAAATTACCATTATAATGTAGAATTTAACGGAAGGGCAGTTGTGGGTGATGATATTTATGATATAAATGATATTGATTATGGCAACTCAAAAGTCCTTCATTCTAAAAACTCAGAAAGCCATGGTACACATGTATCCGGTATTATTGGTGGTATAAGAAATAATTCGATTGGAAATAAGGGAATAAATAATAATGTTGAAATCATGGCAATTAGAGCTGTACCTAACGGAGACGAATATGATAAGGACATTGCTCTTGGAATAAGATATGCTGTAGATAATGGAGCAAAAATAATTAACATGAGCTTTGGAAAGTCATTCTCAACTAATCCTGAGTGGGTTATTGACGCTATTAAATATGCTGCTAAAAATGATGTTTTAATTGTTCATGCTGCTGGAAATGATGCAAAAGATTTAGATGAAATACAAAATGAAAATTATCCAAATGATCAGTATCTAGGCAAAGATGAATTCTCAGATAACTTTATTAATGTTGGAGCTAGTTCAATTGAATTTAATGAAAATATTATTGCTGTTTTTTCAAATTATGGTCTTAAAAATGTAGACATATTTGCCCCAGGCAACAGAGTATATTCATTGATGCCAGATAATGAGTATGCATATCAAAGTGGAACTTCCATGGCAGCCCCATCACTAACTGGTGTAGCATCAATTTTACTGTCATATTTCCCTAAGCTATCTGCATCTAAATTGAAAGAGATTATTTTAGAAAGTGGTGTAGATGTAAATCTAAATGTCAAAATACCTGGTAAGGATGGACAAACAGATTTTAAATCATTATCAAAAACAGGTAAAATTGTGAATGCTTACAATGCTTTAATCCTGGCTTCAAAAAGTAAGAAGAAATAAGCATCTACTTATTGGCAAGCTGACCACATGCAGCATCGATGTCTTTTCCTCTAGATCTTCTTACAGTAACAGTAATATTATTCTTTTCAAGAAGATCTTTGTAAAGGTTAATCATGTTTTCACTAGCTGATTTAAAATTTTCATCACCGATTGAGTTATACTCTATTAGATTTACTTTGGATGGAATTGATTTACAATATTTAATTAATGCTGAAATATGCTCAATACTATCATTAATATCTTTCCAGACTATATACTCAAAGGTTATCCTTCTCTTTGTTTTAGAATACCAATATGTTAGAGAGTCTTTAATCTCTTCTAATGAAAACTTTTTAGAGAATGGCATTATAAGATTTCTAGTTTCTTCAATGGCTGAATGCAGAGAAAGAGCCAGATTAACTCTGAGATTTTCGTCAGCTAACTTTTTTATCATTTTTGGAATACCAGAAGTAGAAACTACAATCCTCTTTTGAGATATGTTAAGTCCTTTATCTGATGATATTTTTTCTATTGATTTTATGAGATTATTATAATTCATAAGAGGTTCACCCATTCCCATAAATACAATATTTGAAAGAGATCTATTGAAATACTTTAAACTCTGATTATTTATTGTTACAACCTGATCATAAATTTCATCAGGATTAAGGTTTCTCATTCTTTTTAATTTTGAAGTAGCACAAAAATTGCAATCAAGACTACATCCAACCTGTGAGGAAACACATGCAGTAGTTCTATCATCTGTTGGAATTAAAACTGATTCTACAGTATAATCATCGAAAAGTTTTACCGCATTTTTAATAGTTCCATCTGAACTTTTTTGAATCTTATCGACCTCAATATGGTTAATTACAAAATGAGAATCTAGCATGAATCTAAGCTCTTTTGAAAGATTGGTCATCTCATCAAAGGAATGAGAAGATTTTTTCCATATCCATTCGTAGACTTGCTTTCCCCTATATGAGTCAAAACCTTTTTCTTTAAAGAAATCAATTATTTGATCTTCAGATAAATTTCTAATATCAATTTTCATTTCGAGCGTAAATTTAAACTAATTAGTTAGATTTGCTTCTATGAAAAATTCTTATGCTTTAGTTACAGGCGCAACATCAGGGATAGGACTAGAGATTTCTAGAGATCTTGCTGTAAGAGGATATAATTTAATATTAGTTGCAAGAACAAAAGAAAACTTAAGTAAAACATCTAGAGAATTAATTAAAGAGTATAATATTAAATGTGATTACTTTTCTTCTGATCTGACTTTAATTAACTCCCCTGAGGAAATTTATCAGTTTACTAATCAAAAACAATATAACATTGAAATTCTTATCAATAATGCTGGATATGCATTACCAAACGCATTCCATATTAATTCGATGGAAGATGAAGAGAAATGTTTAAGAGTATTGGGAACTTCTGTTATTGCTCTTACAAAAAAGTATATTAATGATATGATATCAAATGGTGGTGGAAAGATAATGATTGTCTCTTCCGTAGCTGCATTTGCTCCGGCCTCCTCTCTTCAATCTCTTTATGGTCCAGTAAAAACTTTTATGAACAGATTTAGCGAATCCTTAAATTTTTACAACAAATACGGGATTACATCAACTGCGGTCTGCCCAGGTTATACAGTTACAAACTTTCACACAGCAAGCGGTGTTCAGGAGGAAATGGACAGTGTACCTAGTTTTTTAAAGAAAAGTGCAAAGAGAATTGCAAAGGAAGGAGTTGATGCAATGTTAAAGGGGAAAAAAGTATCTGTTCCAACTAAAACGTGGAAAATAATTGTATTCTTATTAAAAATTATACCTCATTCTGTTTTTAGCTTAGTAAGTGGTTTATTGGCCCCTGGCAGGTATGACGATATTTAATATGATTTTAGAAGACCCCCATCAATTGGAATTGAAGCTCCATTAATATAAGATGCCTTATCAGAACTAAGAAAAGATACTAGATATCCATATTCCTCAGTTTTTCCTAGTCTATTTAGTGGTACTAAAGACTTCATCTTCTCTAAGACTTCGTCCTCAGATATATTTAAGGATTTTGATTTCTCTTTATTTAGTTCTTTAATTCTCTCAGTGTCAAAATATCCAGTTAAGATTGAGTTAATAGTGATTCCATCTTTACCTATGTCAACTGATAAGCTTTTCGCCCAAGCAACGACTGCAGACCTTATACTATTTGATAGCACAAGATAATTAAGAGGTTCCTTCACAGATACTGAGGTAACATTAATTATTCTACCCCATTTATTTTTTTGCATATGTGGAATAACTAATGATGTAGTATGCACGACACTTTTAAATAATAAATCAAATGCTTCTTGATAAGAATCAATATTTTTCGATAATGAATTTCCAGCTGAAGGACCCTGCGTATTATTTACTAAAATATCTACTTGATTATTTTTAATATATTTTTCTATCTTAATTTTATACTCCTCAAATTTTGAAAAATCCACAACTAAATAACTATGACTTTCAGAGTTGGGAAGTTGGCCAACAATTTCTTTTAGTTTAGTTTCATTTCTTGCCATAAGACAAACTCTTGCTCCAGAATTTGCCAGTTCAGTTGCAATACCTAGTCCAATCCCTTTACTGCTTCCTCCTATTAAAGCATTTTTTCCTGTTAAATCTATTTTCATCCCAAGTCATCTCTTTTTGGACTAAAAACATCCATTAATATACACTCACTAATAGCTCTTCCTGAATGAGGGACGTTTGATGGTATAAGAAATGTAGATCCCTTACTACAAATATTCTTTTTACCATCTATTGTGAATTCAAATTCACCCTCAATAACGTGCATTAATTGTTCATTTACATGATTATGCTCTGGAAGGCTAGCCCCCTTATCAATCTCCCAATACACCCAAGTGAATTCAGAGCCGTGTATTATCCTTCCATGGAAACCTGGCATTATTTCATTTGAATTTAATTCTTTAATATTCATATTTAGTTATTTATGTTTTATCATAGTAATCCTATCAAATAAAAAAGTAATACCACGATAATAATAACAATAAAGAAACTAATTATAATTCTTTTTGCAACCTTTATCACTATACTATTTTTTTGATTTTTTTGGTTCATCGATAAACTCTTGGACTTTAATTTTTTAAATTAAACAAAAATTCTAATTTTATACAATAACTAAACAAAATCAACAAAACTTTTTAATTTAAACTTTTATCTAAATGAGTGGGACTTTTGAATTATTAGATTATCTAATCTTTGGGCTTTATGCTATAACTATATTAGGAATAGGTTTATGGGTCTCACGAGATAAAAAAGGAAAGCAAAAAAATGCTGAAGATTATTTTCTAGCTAGCAAATCTCTTCCATGGTGGGCAGTTGGAGCCTCCTTAATTGCTGCAAATATTTCTGCTGAACAATTTATTGGTATGTCGGGATCAGGATTTGCTCTTGGTTTAGCTATTGCATCTTATGAATGGATGGCTGCAATTACTCTTTTAGTTGTAGGTAAATATTTCCTTCCAATTTTTATTGAAAAAGGTCTTTATACAATCCCAGAATTTATTGAGAAAAGATATAGCACTAACCTAAAAACAATACTTGCTATTTTCTGGATTGCACTTTTTGTATTCGTAAATTTAACAACAGTATTATTTTTAGGAGGAAAGGCTCTTGACACTATTATTGGTGTTGGTGATGGATCTATTCTATTAAATAGCATTATTGGACTTGGGTTATTTGCTGCTGCATATTCCCTCTGGGGAGGACTAGCCTCCGTTGCTTGGACAGATGTCATTCAAGTAGTTATTTTAATTTTTGGAGGTCTTTTAATGACATATTTTGCTCTTGCTAACGTAACAGATTCAGGAAGCTTTATTGACGGTATGAAGTATGTGTATGAAAAAGCACCAGAAAGATTTTCAATGATATTGTCTCAAGGAGAAATTATAAAACCAAATGGCGGTGATGCCTGGTGGGATCTTCCAGGACTTGCAGTATTAATTGGAGGTATGTGGGTAGCTAATCTATATTATTGGGGGTTTAATCAATATATAATTCAAAGAACACTAGCAGCAAAAAGTCTCGCCGAGGGTCAGAAAGGTATTGTTTTTGCAGCTTTCCTAAAATTAATAATCCCAGTTATCGTTGTTTTACCAGGTATTATAGCATATGTAATGAATATAGATGACACAGGTATGCTCACAACTGCATCTGTTGACCCAGGCTTTATAGGCGCTGCAGGAAATTTTGCAAACGATAATGCTGCACCTTGGTTAATTAAAAATTTTATTCCTGTTGGTGTAAAAGGCTTAATTCTTGCTGCACTTGCTGCTGCAATTGTTTCTTCATTAGCTTCAATGTTAAACTCTACATCTACGATTTTTACAATGGATATATATAAGTCTCATTTCAATAAAAATGCTTCGGATGCTAAAATGGTATCAGTTGGAAGGATTACTGCAGTTGTAGCTTTAATTATTGCAATAATAATTGCACCTCAGTTAGGAAGTCTTGGGCAAGTATTTATATTTATTCAAGAGTATACTGGAGTTGTAAGCCCAGGGATCTTAGCAGTGTTTTTAATGGGTCTATTTTATAAAAAGGCCACAAATAATGGTGCCATATGGGGAGCCATATTATCAATCCCTATAGCTATGTACTTTAAAGTTGCGCCTAAAGCGTGGAGTGATGCTTCAATTTTTGTTGAATTACCATTTATGCATCAAATGGGTTACACATGTATTGTTACTCTTGCTATAATAGCACTTATAAGTTATCTGGATGGAAATCAAGATGACCCAAAAGGTATAAATCTTACAAAAAAATTATTTGCAACAAATAAGACATTTAATATTGGAGCATTTAGTGTACTACTTATCACAGCATTTTTATATGCAATGTTTTGGTAAGTAACGGTTTATTATGAAAAAGTTTTTATCCTGTATAGCTTTAGTTTCTCTAATATTTATAAACTCATGTAATAAGGATGAGATAAATGAATTAGAAAAAAGAAATGAGGAGTTAATAGCCCAAACTTCTAGATTACAAGAACAAATTAGTAAGCTGACTAATGAAGTTAATAATCTTACAAATGATGTAACAAATCTTTCATCTAACAATAATGATTTATCCAATAAAATTATATCTCTTCAAAATACAATAGATGAACTTGAGGAAGAATTAAATAACATGACAAATGATTATGAACAGTCTGAATTAGAAAATAGTAATCTATATGATGAATATTTGAGTATTGTGAACAGCAGAAATGAACTTCAAGCTCAATTAGACAACCTTGTAAATGAGATCAATTCAATATCCTGTCCCTTGATTGAATTATCAAGCTCTGATATGGCTAATGAACAAATGTTTTGTACAGGTCAAAGGATTAGTCCAGTAAAATTATTATATGATGATGCAATTTACTCTGTTTCATTTATTCAAGATTCAATACCAAATGGTATTTCTATAGTAAATGTAAACGGTACTGTTTCAGTTGATGGATTTGTTTTTTCTGGTATTAAAGATCTTTATGCATTTGATCTAAAATTTGAAAGTGATCAGTGTGAAAAAATTGAGAGAATAGTACTTGCAAGAAGTCCTAATAGTCCTTCAATTGAAGTATCAGGTGATTTATATAGATCTGCGGTAACAGGAAATCAAATACAACCCATTGAAATATCATATGGGGGGTCTGCAGAAGGTCTAAGTTTCTCAGGACTTCCAGAGGGTCTAACATATTCAATTAGTGGAACAACATACAAGATTGAAGGAATAATAAATGAAAGTGGTCCTCAATCATTCACTGTCTCCACTGTGAATCAAGGTGGTTGTGGAGAATTATCGGAGACCATTAACTTTGATGTAGAACAAGGCACACAAACATCAACTCCAATCCAACCTCCAACTGGAGGAGTTGGTGGAGGAGGAGGTGGAGGAGGAAGTGGATCTACTGCTCAATATCAATTAACAGTTAATGCCGATGGAAATGGATCCGTCTCATCTTCAGGAGGGACATACAATGATGGTACAAGTATCAGTGTAATAGCAAATCCTAACACTGGTTATACATTTGTAAATTGGACTGATAGTTCAGGCAATGAGCTTAGTACTAATTCGACTTACACTTTTAACATAACTAGCAACACAACAATTACTGCAAACTTTGAGGAACTCATGTTTTATTTACATCCAAATGGAGTAACAATTTTATGTCCAAATGCTTCAGTTGGAGCTGTTGGTACTGTAAATGGAGTTCAATATACCAAGGTTGATAGATCTACTCTAATTGATAAGAGAAATGCTGGTGAAAATTTAGCTTTAGTTTGTACATCCGGTATAACTGATTTGAATTCTATGTTTAGAAAAAAGGGTCAAAATGCAAATACATTAGGAGCTGGTATTGGTAATTGGGATACATCAAGCAATACATCTATGTCTAGAATTTTTGCAAACGGTAATTTTAATCAAGATATCAGTAATTGGGATACATCAAATGTTGTAAATATGTATAATGCATTCCAAGGTGCTTCATCGTTTAATCAAGATATAAGTGGATGGGATACAGGTAAAGTTACAACAATGAGACAGACCTTTAGAAGAGCTGATAGATTTAATCAAGACATAAGTGGATGGGTAATAAGTAATGTTGATGATATGAGGGGATTTCTAAAAGACACAGAAGACTTTAATCAAGATCTCAGCGGTTGGAATGTTGATGGTGTAACACAATGTGCTGAGTTTATTTTAAATGCTATTTCAATGACTGAGTCCAAGATACCAAACTTTACAAATTGTGATCCTAGCTTTGAGTATTCTAACTCAGATCCAAATTAATTTCTAATTAATTTTTTACTTAATTCTTCAAGAGATACACCTTTTGTCTCTGGCATTATAAAATGGGTAAAAAGTAATTGAAGAACCATCATAAAAGCAAAAAATGCAAATACGATTCCAGGACCTATCCATCCAAATAGGAAAGGCACAAATGATGGTATAATAGCAGCTAAAACCCAATGAGTTGAAATTCCAAATGACTGACCATAGCTCCTAATATGATTCGGAAAGATCTCAGAAATATATACCCAGATTATAGCCCCCTGTCCAATTGCGTGTGATGCTATAAATAAAAATAGAAAAATAGGAAGTGCTATTCCACCCCAATCTAAAATAAAAGATAGACTTATTAGGGTTAGTGATATTATATAACCTATTGAGCCAATGTACATAAGTACTTTTCTTCCAAGTTTATCAATTAAGCCAATTCCTACTAATGTGAATATTACGTTAGTCAAACCGATCCCAATACTGTTTAATAGTGCTGCACTTTGGCCTAGACCTCCCTCTTCAAATATTCTGGGGGCATAATATAAAAATGCATTTATCCCAGAGAATTGGTTGAAAGCTGCGACTAGAAATGCAAGAGTTAGAATAAAGCTGTATTTTTTTTGAAATATTGATTCTGATTTAACACTTGACTTTTTATCTTTTAATATTTCACTTATTAATTCATCTGCATCATCCTTAGAATATGCATCTCTAATAATTTTTTCTGCTTGACCTTCTTGGTTATTTAGATAAAGCCACCTTGGACTTTTTGGAATAGAAAAAACAAGAATAGTATAAAATATAGCAGGTATAGCTTCAACTCCCATCATATACCTCCAATCATTTTCACCAATTCCACTAAGAACGTAATTTGAAAGAAATGCAATTAAAATTCCAGTAACAAGATTAAACTGGTAGAGTCCAACTAATCTTCCTCTATTTTTTGCAGGAGCAATTTCTGAAATATATGCTGGAGCTGCAATACCAGAAACTCCAACACCTACTCCACCTATAAACCTGAATACTGCAAAAGTAATTGAATCATTTGCAAAAGCTGAGCCAATTGCAGATATAGAATAGAATATACCAATCCAAATTAAAGTGGTTTTTCTTCCAAACTTCCTAGTTGGAATTCCTCCAAAAATAGCTCCAAAAACTGTTCCCCATAATGCCATAGCCATTACAACAGAACCGTGAAAAATATCAGAAGAATTCCACAGCTCCTGTAGTTTTTGATCTGCTCCTGAGATAACAACTGTATCAAATCCAAAAAGGAAACCTGCTAGTGCAGCAGTTAAAGACCATTTTGTAAGCTTGCTCATACTTAAATATAAAAAAATGAGCCAATAACGAGATTTGAACTCGTGACCTTTTCCTTACCAAGGAAACGCTCTACCCCTGAGCTATATCGGCAACTTTATAGTAAGATATTAATAAATAGAATATACTGCCTCTCTAAAATCATTTTGAATGTCCTGACTATATTCTCTAGCCCTTGTCATGAATAGACCAAAAAGATTTTTTTCATTATCAATCCAAAAATGTGTATTATGATATCCTGACCACCCATAAATTCCTTTAGATGAGTTTCTACCATCTTCCTCTGGATCTTCAAGGACAAACAAAGAGAATGCATTATAAAAGCCATCAGTACCTTCAGAATGTTTTTCTGTCATCAAATCAATACTAGATTGTGAGATTATCCTGTTTCCATTTAACTCTCCATCGTTTAGTAACATTTTACAGAATTTTGCATAATCTTCAAGAGTTGACACTAAGCCCTCTCCACCAAAATAAGCATGATTATCAATCTGATAATGAAGCTCATCATAAGAATTTGTAAATTCTTTTATTGACTGAGAGTTTAAGAATAAAGGTTGGAATCTTTCTCTTTCTTCAGCAGTCAAGTAAAATTTTGTATTGACCATATTAAGCGGGTCAAATATCCTTTCCTTCAAATATTCATAAAAACTTTTTTTAGTTACAACTTCAACAATTCTACCTAAAATAGCTTGATTTATTCCATATACATACCTTGAACCTGGCTCATACTCTAAGGGCTCTTTAGATACATCTTCAACAAAATCTTTTAAATTATCATACTTCTCATGAGAAATGAACCTACCCATAGCCTCCCCAGGCTGAAGTCTGTATATTTTCCAATTGTAATATTTATACCCTGATCTATGTGTCATTAAATGTATAATTTTTAAAGAATTATTACAGTCATATATCTCATCAACCTTTCCTTTACATTTGATATTTTTAAAGCTTGGGATATAATCTGAAACATCATCATTAAAGTCTATTAAACCATCTTCAAACAAAGTCATCATTGCAACTATTGTTATCGGCTTTGACATGGACCATACAGGGAATATTGTATTATCGTCTATATTTTTATCTCCTTCTTTACCCGAATTGATGATTTTCTTATAAACAACTTTATCATCCTTGAAAACCATTGCAACATTAGAGCCAGTAGTTTCATCTTCAATGAGTTGTTTTTGAAATTTTTGAATTGCATTAGTTCCAGTCTCATTGTTTGATTGACAGGAAGCTAAAATTAATAACAGTGAGAGATAATACAAGTGAGTCTTAGATGTTTTAAATAATGTAACCATTAGAATTGAAGTTTTTTGAGCGGGAGACGAGGGTCGAACTCGCGACATTCAGCTTGGAAGGCTGACGCTCTACCAACTGAGCTACTCCCGCATTAAGATGTGGGGAGAGCAGGATTCGAACCTACGAAGGCGTAGCCAACAGTTTTACAGACTGCTCTCGTTGACCGCTTGAGTATCTCCCCAATTTCAAGATTTCAAAGAGCCGATGGAGGGACTCGAACCCACGACCTGCTGATTACAAATCAGCTGCTCTAGCCAGCTGAGCTACATCGGCTTGTTATAAAAAACTGAGTGCAAAATAAAAGCTTTTTTCCGCTCAAACAAAGTAAAAAGAAATAAATTTTTAAATATTATTTTGCTCTTGGATGTGAGTTTTTAAAGACTTCTTTTATTCTTTCCATACTGGTATGACTATACACTTGTGTTGCTGATAAACTTGAATGACCTAATAATTCTTTTACTGAATTTATATCAGCACCTTCATTAATTAAATGAGTTGCAAAGCTATGTCTTAATACATGTGGAGCCTTTTTAACTTTTGGGGAAACCAGCTTAAAATATTCATTAACTGTTCTGTAAACATATTTCTCTGAAAGTTTTCTACCAGACCTTGAAACAAAAAGATATTCAAGATTTTTTTTATTAAATTCTTGTGATCTTAAATAAAGATAATCGATTATTGATTTTTTTAATTTTGGCAACATTGGAATAATTCTTTCCTTGCTTCTTTTTCCCATAATTCTTATAGTTGAGGAATCCATATTAATATCAGATTCTTTAATATTGATAAGTTCTATTCTCCTAACTCCTGTAAAATAAAAGAATGTAATAATCGTTTTTTGCAGGACTCCTCTAAAATCATTTTTAAATGAATCACTATCTAATAAGGAATTTATTTCTTCCTTTGAAAAAGGAACCTGAATTTTTTTTGACTGTTTTAGTGGACTATGAGCTAAAAGTGGTGAAGAAGCTATTGTATCAGTCTTAACTAAGAATTTGTAAAAAGATTTTAGACTAGAAACTTTTCTATTTATTGATCTATTTGATAAATTTTTGTTCACTAACTCGACTATCCATGATCTTATAGCCTTATATTCAGCATGTTCAATAGGATATTTATCAAAGTTTTCATTAATAAAATTTTTAAATTCTATTAAATCTTTTTTGTACGCAGACAATGTATTTGAGGAATAGTTTTTTTCTATTTGTAGATAATCAATAAACTTTTCAATTAACATGTCACATCTAAGTTACAATGTTATCGAAAAAAAAGTGAGGGATATTATAGATTTTCTTGATCCTTAAGCCTCTGAATGTATTGAGCTTTTTTGATCTTAGTTCTGTGAACTATAGATGGCTTAACAAACTGTTTTCTATCTCTAAGAGACCTCATAACACCTGTTTTATCAAACTTACGCTTAAATCTCTTTAAAGCTTTGTCAATATTCTCGCCGTCTTTAATTGGTATAATTAACATCTAAAATTTATTTTTCGAACGCAAATATAAATAATTGTATTTAATAAGCTTATTAATTTCTGCTATTAATTGCATTAACATACTTAGAAAGTTCCTCCTTAACTTTAGGGAACAGAATAAATAACCCAATCATATTTGGAAAAACAAGAGCTAAAATCATAGCATCTGAAAATGCCCATACTGATGACATATCACCTGCGGCTCCTATAACAATAAAAACTAAAAAGAGTAACTTATAAGTAAGATCTGATATTTTACCCTTTCCGAATACATACATCCAAGATTGAAGACCGTAGTATGACCATGAAATCATTGTTGATAGAGCAAATAATACAACTGCTATTGCAAGAAAAGGTCCTGAAAAAGAAATATATTCTGCAAATGCTGCCGATGTTAGACCTGCACCCTCAAGTTGTTGACCATTCACCATTACAGCGGAGGATCCTTCAACTAAATTACCATAAGTAAATAATGTATTATCTCCGTTAAAAATTATAATAACAAGAGCAGTCATAGTACATATTACAACAGTATCAATGAATGGTTCTAATAAAGCAACTAGACCTTCAGAAGCTGGATAACTTGTTATAACAGCAGAGTGAGCAATTGAAGCTGAACCTGCACCTGCCTCATTTGAAAAGGCACCTCTTCTAAATCCTTGGATTAGAACTCCAATGAAACCACCCACTGCAGCAGTTGGAGCAAATGCGCCATTTATTATCATTGCAAATGCATCATCTACAAAAGATAAATTTGAAAAAATAATATAAAGACATGCGAGGACATACATTCCTGCCATAAATGGAACTATTTTTTCAGTTACTGATGCAATTCTTTTTATACCCCCAATTATTATAATTCCCACTACAACCATCATTATAATACCTACAATAGTTCTAGCTGAACCGCCTGTTAAACCGAATAAGTCAACCATCTGAAGTGCAGCTTGATTAGACTGAGCTGCATTACCACCTCCAAATGAAGCACCAATACATAAAACTGCAAAAATTACTGCTAAAACTTTACCAAACTTTTCAAAACCTCTCTCCTTTAATCCCTTCGAGAGGTAATACATAGGCCCCCCATAAACTGTTCCATCCTCTCCAACATCTCTGTATTTGACCCCAAGTGTACATTCAACAAATTTTGATGACATACCAAGAAGTCCACATAAAATCATCCAGAAGGTAGCACCAGGACCACCTATAGCAATAGCCATTGCAACACCAGCAATATTACCATTACCCACAGTACCAGATACTGCCGTAGCTAGAGCTTGAAAGTGACTGACTTCTCCACTCCCTTTCCTTTTTTCATCTAATGCATCATATCTTCCCATAACTGTTCTTAAGGAAAGTCCAAATCCACGAATATTAATAAATCCAAAGTAAAGTGTAAAGAATGCAGCACCACCTACCAATAAGAAAATTATTGTTGGTATCCCTGTTCCAAAAAATTCATGAAGGATTAATCCCTCCCAGAAATTAGATATTGGTTGAAATGCTTCATTAATTCTCTCATCTATTCCTAATTTTTCTTGTAAAGCCATAGTTTGTAAATCAAAATCTCTAAGGGTCAAATATAAAATAAATCCCAGGAGATGAGTAATAATTGAGAAATAAAAATAAAATGTTTGATTAATTTATATTTTTGGACCAGTCCATTCAGAAATTCCACCTAACAAATTATAAAGATTTTCAAATCCAAAAGACTTCATGATTTGACATGCCTGAACACTTCTTACTCCAGAGTGACAATAAACATAATAATTTTTAGCTTTATCAAGCTGTTGAATACCATCCATAAATAATTGAGGATCCCTAATATTTAAAAGTTTAGAATTAGGGATATGTGACTCTCCAAATTCATCATCTGTTCTAACATCCAATAGGCATGAATTTTTATCTTTTTCCAATATTTCAATTAGTTCATCTGAAGTAAGATTGATCATGTTGTTTTTTTTGGTAAAATAAGAAAATCAAATAGTATTTTAAAAAAAACTTGACTTATACTTTTTTTAGTTTAATTCTAATTATGTATTTTGGGCTTAAATATATTTATCTATGAAATATTTTCAAAAATCTGATATCTTTTTAATTGGTGCTGCATTTATCTCTTTTGTCTTATCAGTTTCTTTATGGTTTTATGGTTATAAAGATGAAGGACTATTTGTTGGATTATGGGTTCCTTCAATTCTTTCTTTTGGTTGTTATTTTAAACAAATGCTAAACAAATAAAATGGGAGATACATTTATTTTTATAATGGGTTTAGTTTGTACTGGAGCAGTTGTTGCGGCAACTTTTCTATCTATAAATGAACTCAAAGATGTAAATGAACCTCAGCTTGAAACAATGGACATGGCCGAGGGTACGAAAAAGCATCTAAAACTTATATCTACAGCAATATTTATAATTATAGGTTTTGTTTCTGTAGGTTTATTTTGTTTTTATTTTATATTTGCCTAATGAAATTAATTAAGAAATACTGGTGGTGGAATTGCGAAATCTGATTAATCGTGAATAAAACTGTTGTATAATAGCTTGTCTCACGACAGGCTTTTTTTTTGCTATGAAAAGAATAAAACTAAATAATTATCATAAAAAAATCTTTGCAGATACAATTACTCCTGTAGAGGTATATTTAAAGATTAGAGATATTTTTCCTAATAGTCTATTGCTAGAAAATAGTGATTACATGTTAGCGAATAATAATTACTCATTCATTTGTTTCAATCAAATTGGATTTATAAAAATAAAAAACAGTGAAGTTCACTGTTCTTATCCTGAAGGGGAAGATGAATCTAGAATGTTAGCTAAGGATGAAAAAATTTCAACTGTAATACATAATTATCTTGAAAAGTTTGATACAACAAATTCTGAGTTCAAATTTTTGAATAATGGACTTTTTGGATATATGAGTCATGAATCAGTTAAATATTTTGACTCAGTTAAAATTGAAAATAAAGATGACTTTGATATTCCAGATATTTATTATGGTCTATACCAGAATATAATAGCAATTAGCCAGTACAATCATGAGGCACATATCTTTTGTAATTCTGTCAAAGAATCTCATAATATAGACTACGTAGAGTCTATTCTTAATAATAAAAGTTATTCAGTTTTTAACTTTAAGAAATCAGGGAAATCTGAATCACCAATTACAGATGATGAATATATTGATTATGTCAAAAGAGCTAAGGATCATTGTAAAAGAGGAGATGTTTTTCAATTGGTTTTATCAAGAAGATTCAAACAAAAATTTAGTGGTGATGAATTTAATGTATATAGAGCACTTAGATCAATAAACCCCTCACCTTATCTCTTCTTTTTTGATTATGGCGATTTTAAAATTTTTGGTAGCTCACCAGAGGCTCAAATTATTATTAAAGATGGGAAATCAGAAATTCATCCCATTGCAGGAACATTTAAAAGAACTGGTAATGATGAGGAAGATCAAAAAACAGCAAAAGAGTTAGCAGAAGACCCAAAAGAAAACTCTGAACATATTATGTTAGTTGACTTAGCTAGAAATGATCTAAGTAGAAGCGGTAACAATGTAAAGATTGAGAAAAATAGAGAGGTTCAGTTTTATTCTCATGTAATTCACCTTGTGTCTAAAGTTACCTCAATACTCAAGGAAAACATAAAGTCTTTTCAAGTTGTTGAGGATACTTTTCCTGCTGGTACATTATCTGGAGCACCAAAACATAGGGCTCTTGAACTTATCGAAAAATATGAAAAAGTAAATAGGAACTTTTACGGTGGAGCAATTGGATATATAGATTTTAACGGGAATTTTAATCATGCAATTATTATAAGATCATTTTTTAGTAAAAATAATGTATTGAATTATCAGGCAGGAGCAGGAATTGTGATTGATTCGATTCCTGAAAAAGAATTAGAAGAAGTAAAAAATAAACTAGGTGCATTAGATAAAGCTTTGGAAGAGGCTGAAAAGATAAAATGAAAAAGATTTTTCTAATAGATAACTATGATTCGTTTACATATAACCTTTTATATTATGTAGAGGAACTCGGGTGTGAAATAACAGTTAAAAGAAATGATATGTTTGAACTTGATGAAATTAAAAAGTATGATGCTGTTCTTATTTCACCAGGTCCGGGGATCCCATCTGAAGCAGGTAAGATATTAGATGTAATAAAAATGTATTACGATAAAAAAAACATTCTTGGAGTCTGTTTAGGTCAACAAGCTATTGCTGAAGCTTTTGGGGGAACCTTAAGAAATTTAAAGAAAGTTTATCATGGAGTTTCGTCTAAAATAAGAGTTACTGATTCAGATTTAATCTTTAATAATATTGAATCCGAACTAGAAGTTGGAAGATATCATTCGTGGATAGTTGACAAACCAATTCCCAATGACTTTAAAGTAACTTCTATTGATGAGAATGGAGAAATAATGTCAATTAAACACAAAGATTATAATGTTAGAGGTGTTCAGTTCCATCCTGAATCAGTTTTGACACCAAAAGGAAAAATAATATTAAAGAATTGGATAAATAGCCTATGAAAAAAGTATTAAACAGATTGACACAATATGAAACATTAACAGAAGACGAGTCAAGAAATATAATTATTGAAATTTCTGAGGGTAAACTTAATACAAGTGAAATATCATCTTTTTTGACAGTTTTTATGATCAGAAATATAACTATTGAGGAGCTAAATGGGTTTAGAAAAGCTTTAATTGAACTATCTCTTAAAATTGATCTTGAAGAGTTCGACCCAATTGATTTATGTGGAACGGGTGGAGACGAAAAAGATACTTTTAATATTTCAACGTTGGCTTCATTTGTAACAGCTGGTTCAGGAGTTAAAGTAGCAAAACATGGAAACTATGGAGTTTCTTCAAGCTGTGGATCAAGTAATGTTTTAGAAAGTCTAGGTCTAAATTTTAATAATGATTCTAATAAAATTAAGGAAGCGGTTGATAAAGCAAATATATGCTTTTTACATGCCCCTCTTTTTCACCCTGCAATGAAGAATGTTGCACCAGTTAGAAAGGAACTAGGATTAAAAACTTTTTTTAATATGCTGGGACCAATGGTTAACCCATCTATACCAAAAAAGCAGATTGTAGGAGTATATAATCTTGAATTAGCTAGGATTTATAATTATTTATATCAGCTTACAGACATCAATTATAATATTATTCATTCATTGGATGGTTATGATGAAATATCTTTAACTGGCAATACTAAGGTTTACTCTAGAAAAAGTGAATTTATTTTAGAATCTGAAGATTTTAATTTAAAGAATATTAACCCTATGGATATTAAAGGGGGAATTGATATAAAATCATCATCGAAGATTTTTATGAATGTTTTAAATGGAGATGGATCAAATCATCAAGAGAATGTGGTTTGCGCAAATGCATCTTTAGCAATTGCAATCTCAAAGAAAATTTCAATTTTAGATGCTTTTGAAGAAGCAAAAGAATCTATTAAAAGCGGAAAAGCTTTAAAATGTTTTAATAATCTCATAAATATTATGAAATGAAAATTCTTGATAAGATTGTTAGAGATAAGAAATTGGAGGTGGACAAATTATCCTCAAATAGTTCTATAAAAGAACTTGAGAGTACTAGTCTATTTTCTAGACAATGTATCTCTCTAAAAGATTCAATTCTTAATAGTTCTGGAGGGATAATATGTGAATTTAAAAGAAGATCTCCATCAAATAATAATATTAATTATAAATCTAATATATCTGAGGTTGTAAAGGGATACCAAAAAGCTGGAGCTGCTGGACTATCAATATTGACTAATAAACAATATTTTGATGGTGATATTCAAGATATTCTTGAAATAAGAGACATTACAAGTATACCTATTTTAAGGAAAGAATTCATTATTAGTGAGTATCAAATAATCGAGGCGAAGTCAATTGGATCAGATGCAATTTTATTAATAGCATCAATATTATCAAAAGAAGAGATTAAAAATTATAGTTCATTAGCAAAAAATATAGGCCTTGAAGTACTTTTTGAGATTCATGATGCTGAGGAATTAGAAAAAATATCTGGGGAGAATATTGATATTATTGGAGTTAATAACAGAAATCTTGACACATTAGAAATTGATTTACAAAATAGTGTTGATCTATATAATAAGATTCCTAATAGTTTTGTAAAAATATCTGAAAGTGGCATTAGTGAAGTTGAATCAATCTTAAAGCTAAGAGAAGTTGGTTATCAAGGATTTTTAATTGGTGAAAACTTTATGAGAACAGATGATCCATTTGTGTCAGCTTATAATTTTATTAAAGAGGTTGAAAATGAAATTTAAAATTTGTGGACTATTTAATAATGAGAACATAAGCCAAGTAGCTGAATTAAATCCAGACTATATTGGTCATATTTTTTGGGAAAAATCAGTTAGATACGTGAAGAGTTTAACCCCAAGCCTTAATAAAGAGATTAAAAAAACTGGTGTCTTTTTTAATTCAGACACTGAAAATATAATTAATAAAATTAATGAGCATAATTTAGCTTGTGTTCAATTACACGGTGATGAATCACCAAAATTTTGTAGAAAGATTTTAGATACAGGGACACAGGTCATTAAGTCGTTTAGAGTAGATGATAATTTTGATTTTAGCATTTTGAGGAACTATGAAAATTATTGTGATTTATTTTTATTTGACTCAAAATCAGAACTTCCTGGTGGAACCGGCAAGTCATTTAATTGGAAAAATTTAAAAAAATATGACCTAAAAAAGGATTTCTTTATTAGTGGTGGAATAGGGCTTCATTCTATTGAATCACTAATTGAGCTATTTCAAATGGATCTTCCTATTTATGGTATAGATGTTAATAGTAGATTTGAGGATGACAACTATTTAAAGAAAATTGATGAATTAAAAACTTTCATAGAAATAATAAAAAATGAAATATACAGTTGATAAAAAGGGGTTTTATGGAAATTATGGAGGTGCTTTTGTACCTGAAATGCTATTTCCAAACCTTGACGAATTAGAAAAAAATTATAATGAGATTATTAATGATCCGAGTTTCCAAGAGGATTATAATAAGCTCTTAAAGGATTATGTAGGGAGACCTACTCCATTGTATTTTGCTGAAAGAATGTCAGAAAAATATAAATGTAAAATTTACTTTAAACGAGAAGACTTGTGTCATACAGGTGCACACAAAATAAATAATACAGTTGGTCAAATTTTACTTGCTAAAAGATTAGGAAAAAAAAGAATTATTGCTGAAACAGGAGCGGGTCAACATGGAGTTGCAACTGCAACAGTTTGTGCATTAGCAGGAATTGAATGTGTTATATATATGGGTGCTGTTGATATCAAAAGGCAGGCTCCAAATGTTGCTAGAATGAAAATGTTAGGTGCAAGTATTGTTGCTGCTGAATCAGGAAGTAAGACACTTAAAGATGCCACCAATGAAGCAATTAGAGATTGGATCAATAACCCTATAACTACTCACTACATAATTGGTTCAGTTGTAGGCCCTCATCCTTATCCAGATATGGTTGCTAAGTTTCAATCTATAGTTTCAGAAGAGATTAAGTCACAATTATATGAAAAAGAGGGAACTGAAAGTCCTGACTATTTAATAGCTAATATAGGAGGTGGAAGCAATGCTGCTGGATTATATTATCATTATTTAGAAGATGAAAAAGTAAAAATTATTTCCGTTGAAGCAGCTGGAGAAGGTGTTAAATCTGGAAAAAGTGCTGCAACATCAGTTCTTGGAAAAACTGGTATTATTCATGGAAGTAAAACATTATTAATGCAGACTAAAGATGGACAAATAATTGAACCTTACTCCATTTCTGCTGGCTTGGATTATCCAGGTGTAGGCCCTCTTCATGCTCATTTACTTGAAAGCAAAAGAGCCGATTTTATGTCAATAACAGATAGTGATGCTATGCTTGCAGGGCTAGAAGTTTCTAAACTTGAGGGTATCATCCCTGCAATAGAAACTGCCCATGCTTTTGCTGCATTTAAGTATTTAGATTTTAAACCTAATGAAATAATAGTTGTTAACTTTTCTGGAAGGGGCGACAAGGATTTAAACACATACATTGATTATTTTAATTTATAATGAATAGAATAGATAAGAAATTAAGAGAAGAAGGAAAGTTATTATCAATATACTTTACTGCAGGATTCCCTAATCTTAATGATACTGCAGATATCATAATTAAGCTTCAAGAATCAGGTGTTGATATGATTGAAATAGGCCTTCCATTTAGTGATCCCCTTGCAGATGGTCCCACAATTCAAGATAGCTCTATGAGTGCTATAAATAATGGGATGAATACAGACATACTGTTTAATCAATTAAAAGATATAAGAGATAAGGTTTCCATTCCATTAATTATAATGGGGTATTTTAATCCTATCCTTCAATATGGTGTTGAAAAATTTTGCAAAAAGTGTAATGAGATTGGAATTGATGGATTAATTATACCTGATTTGCCAATTGATTATTATTTAGAAAATTACAAGTCAATATTTGAAAAGAATAAACTTTATAATATGTTTTTAATAGCTCCACAGACTTCTGATGATAGGATTAGAAAAATCGACTCAATTTCTAAAGGGTTTATTTATATGGTAAGTTCTTCTAGTATTACAGGCTCAAAAAATTCTTTTAGCTCTGAGCAAATAAATTATTTTGAAAGAATTGAAAAAATGAACTTACATACACCAAGAATAATTGGTTTTGGAGTTGGAAATAAAGAAACATTTAATGTTACAGTAAATTATTCTAAAGGGGCAATAATTGGATCTGCATTTATAAAAAATCTTCATGAAAATGGTGTCGATTCAATAGATTCATTTATTAAATCAATAAGATAAAATGAATAATAATAAATCCTCAAATTTTTTACATATAAAAAACATCTTTGAATCTATATCTAGTGAATATGATTTTATGAATGATTTAATGACTTTTAAAAATCATTCTAAATGGAAAAAAGAAATAGCTGAAATTGCAAAATATTCATCTCCTAAGAAAATTCTTGATGTTGCTACTGGCACTGGGGATATTGCAATAAACCTTAGCAAAATTAAAGGCTCAAAGATCGAAGGGGTTGATGTATCTGGCAATATGCTTAAAATAGCACGTAAAAAAATTGACGAATTAAAAATTGATAATATAGTTCTTAAAACATGTGAAGCTGAGAATTTAGTTTTCGAAGATAATCACTTTGATATTGTATCAATTGGGTATGGAGTTAGGAACTTTAGCAATTTAAAAAAAGGTTTAAGTGAAAGTTATAGAGTTTTAAAGAAAGATGGAAAGTTAATAATACTTGAAACTTCAATCCCAGAAAACTTGATAATTAGGTTCATGTATACCATAATAACTAGTATATACATTCCATTAATTGCTTTTATTTTTTCGGGAAAAACAAAAGCATACCTTTACTTATTAGATTCTACAAAAAAATTTCCTCCAAAAAATAAATTCATAGAGATGCTTTACAGAACAGGTTTTGAAAAAGTTGAAACAAGAAAAAAACTTTATGGCGCCTCTACAATTTATATTATATCAAAATAAAATTAATACCAGATTAATTAATATTTATTTTGTGAGATCCAAATTGGTTTCGTTGAGCCTGAATTAATTTTGTACTAAGAGATAAGCTAGAGATTTGATTTATATAACTCAATGCTTCACTAAAACATGGAAGAGATACATCATTTTTTAATGACAGATTCAAAACATCAATCAGTCTAGGTTTAAGTTTATTAAGAATTTTGAATATTTTTTTATCATCAAGGATATTATCAACTGAATAATCTTTGTATAAAGTATTAATTAGATCTGATTTTATAATGCTTCCATTTGACCAAACATTCAAAGCCTTTGAAATACTAATATCCCATCCATAATTTTGATTTGCAGAATCAATTAATAAAAATGCTTGAACATAGTTTATTAGTCTACAAAAACTATATGCATCAGCTAATGAGCTAATGTTGATGTCATATTCATTAATGTCTTTTTTTATTGAATTACTGAACTTTAATCTTACATTATTATTTTTTGAAATAAACCTAGAATCTAGAGCAGCATTTAGCATACTCAATGAGCATCCAAGATCAACTCCGTATTTTAACATCCACCTACCAGTCCCGTTATCATCAGCTTTATCATCAATTATATCTAATAAAAAGTTACCATCTCTTTTTTCCAAAAGTTTGGTAGACGATATTTCAAGTAAATAACTATTTAAATCCGATTTACTCCATTTTTTAAAAATTTTTGCAATATCATCATATTCGTATTTATTAGATTTAATCATAAGGTAATATATTGATGATATAAGTTGCATCTCAACATATTCTATGCCATTATGAACCATTTTAACAAAATGACCTTGGTTAGAATCTCCAAATAATTCAAAGCTTTTTGTGTTATTAATTGTGTTAGATGTTATTTTAGAAAAAATATTTTTTACTTCTTTGAATGCCTTTAAATCTCCACCTATCATTATTGAAGGGCCTTTAAGAACTCCTTCAACTCCCCCAGAAATACCCATGCCGAGATATAATAAGTTTTTTGAATTAATTTTTTGATGATTTTTAAAACTTACAGTTGGATTAGTATTACCTGCATCAATTAATATGTCATTTGAATCAAGGTTTTTAACACAGAGAGAAATTACTTCATCTAACGAGGGACCAGATGGAACAAGGACTAAAACTTTTCTGGGCGATGAGATAGAACTGATGAATTTATTTATATCATTAAATATTAAAGAGGATTCTAATTCTGAATAATGAGTTTTAATATCTGTAGATGTATCAAAGCTTTTATCATATAGAGAAACTTTAATACCATTTGATGACATATTTCTTGCCAAGCTTGTCCCTATTCTACCTACTCCAATTATTCCAAAATCAGTCATTTATAATTCAGATTTAATTTTTTCAACAATAATATCAGGACTTTCAGTGATATCAATAAATTTACAATAATCAGGATATTCAATTATATTAAACTGAGAATCAAGTAAATCAGACTTAAAAAAATGATCTTCTCTGCTGTCAAGTCTCTTTTTTATTAAATCAAATGTTCCTTTAAGACAGAACCAATCTATATCTCCATGAACGCCATTTATCAGTGCTTGTCTGTAGGCCTCTTTTAAAGCAGAACAAGCAACTACAACGTTTTTGTTCTTTAGTCTATTTATCTCGACAAAAATATCTTTAATCCATAACTCTCTATCATTATCATTTAATGGAATGTTATTATTCATTTTTTCAATATTTTCATTTGAGTGTAAATCATCTCCCTCGATAAATTCGAATTTTAAATCTAAAGAAAGTTTTTTTCCAATTAAAGATTTACCAGAACCACTTACACCAAATAAAATTATGACTTTACCCATATCGGTTATATCTGATAAAACTTGAATTCAGAAAAACTTGAATTTATTTGATTATCAAAATCATATGCTAGAAAGAAACCTCCTCCTCCAGAACCACAAAGTTTCATGTAATATGAATCATTTTTTATCCCTTCTTTCCATTTATGTTTTATTTTTTCAGGGATCATTTCCTGAAAATTATAAAATGTATCTTTTGATAGTTCTTTAACTGAGTTTCTAAACAATTCAGAAGAGTTTATTATGTGCTCAATACATTGATTATTATTATTAATAAACTTACTATTAAAGAAAAGTCTAAATTCACTATCACTCATTTTATCTTCAAATGTCTTAATCATTTTTTTTGTTGATGATACTATTTGACTGTCTATTATATATACTTTAAAATCTTTAAAAGCTATTTTGTCAATGGGTTTTATTTTTTTATTTGAATATAGCGTTGGTTTATTAAAGTATGATACAGCAGGATCAAACCCAGAGGAATTCCCATGAAATTTTGATTCAACTAATGACATAATTTTTTTTAATTCTGAATTAGAAAATGATTTTAGATCAACTTTAGAATATCTTGATATAACTGAAGAAACTAGAGCTCCACTACTTCCAAGCCCACTTCCAATTGGAATATTGCTATCAAAATATAGACCTGAATCAATTTCTTTTTTTAAATTATCTGAGTTAATTATATTATTTAGATACTCTTCTTGAATAATATACTCATATAAAGATTCTATATTTCTATTTGATATTTTTTGATCTTCTGATAGATGATCTGATTTAGAAAGAGATCCATTAAATTTTTTGTAAGGAATAGATAAAGCGTTTGAATCATGCATAATACCATACTCACCAAATAATAAGATTTTTGAGTTAAAAGAGATACTATCCATTATATAATTTTTGCTGAACCACTGCCAAGACTATCATATATACACATCTTAGATTTACAGAATTTTAATAACTCATCTTCAATAAACTTTTTTACTTCACTTTTAATATTATTAGGATAAAGCAGATGAACATTTGAGCCAGCATCAAGTGTAAAACAAACGGGATTTTTAGTTTCTCTTCTATATTCTAAGATTCTTTGAATAACTTCTAATGTATTTGGTTTCATTAAAATAAAGTATGGACTTGATGATAACATTAAAGAGTGAATCATTAAAGCCTCTGACTCTGTTATGTTTATAAACTCATCTAAATGTCCAGACTTTAAGACATCTTTAAGTCTAGCAATATTTTTTTTCGCCTCACTGAACCTTATCTTCGAAAATGGATTTTGATTCATTAACTTATGTCCAATTGAACTTGATATTTTCTTAACTCCTGGATCAATTACAAGAATTGTATTTTGATATTCTTGGAATATCTGATCAATATCTTCTGAGATGTTAATTGCAAATAAATTGGAACTTCCGGGATAAGAATTTGACTCACCCCAAATAGTGACTGGCCCCTCTATACTTCTAGATGCACTTCCTGAACCAAGCCTAGCTATAAATGATTTCTTTTTTAAATAATATGAGTCGTCTTGTTGATTGGAATTTAACTTTTCAATATCAACTAGACATGATGCTAATGCAGACATTGATGATGCGGATGAAGCAATTCCACTACTATGAGGAAAATTATTTTCTGATTTTATATTAATATCATGATTTTTTAAAAAGCTAAAATATTTTTCAATGTCAGTCATGAATAATTTAATTTTTTGACCAAACTCATGATCTTTAATACCATCAAATTCAAAACCAATAGAATTGGCTTTATTTTTTTTAGGTTTAAATTCCACAGAAGTTGTTGTGAAGGACTTAGACAGAGTAAAACTAATTGATGGATTCTGAGGTATTTGATTATCTTTTTTTCCCCAATATTTAACTAATGCAATATTACTAGGTGAATTCCATTTTACAATTCCTTCAGACAAGAAATTATCAATATTGACAAAATCCTTTTCAATCATTTAAATATTGTTAAAAATCATTTAAATATAGTAAAGTTAAACTCTAAGATAAATTTTATTTGTTTAATTTGAATTGAAATTAATTTCTTAGATAAATTGAAAAAATCTGCATTTAAGTTCACTAATTACAAGGAACCTAATCTTTCTCCTTTCGAGAAACTATTTAATATTTTTAAGGAACTTATTATACATACCTCTGGAGACTTTGACGAGGCTATCGATTGGCTAAGAGAATTAGATAAAGAATATCAATTAACAGATGAGAATTATACAATTGATGACTTTATTAATGATCTTTTAAATAAAGGATATATTACTAAACAAGTACAAAGTGGAGAAGAGAAAACTAAAATTAGCTCCAAAACAGAAAGGCTTCTAAGAAAACATGTCCTGAAGCATCTATTTGGTAAACTGAAAAAGACAAAAAAAGGAAATCATAGAACAAAGTTTTCTTCATCAGGATCTGATGATAATCTTAATATAAAAGGTTTTGAATATGGAGATCCTCTTGACAGAATATTATTGACTGAGAGTTTAAGAAATGCTATAATCTCATCTGGCGAAGAAGATTTAACACTTAAGAAAGAAGATATTGTAGTATGGGACTCAAACCACAATTCTCAGATGAGTACTGTGTTAATGATTGATATTAGTCACAGTATGATTCTTTATGGCGAGGACAGAATTACTCCAGCAAAAAAAGTTGCCATGGCTTTAGTTGAATACATAAAAACTAAATTTCCAAAAGACACCATTGATATTTTATCTTTTGGAGATGAAGCAAAACCAATTAGTATTAAAGATCTGCCCTATTTAAAAGTAGGACCGTATCATACAAATACTGTTGCAGGGCTTGACCTAGCATTTGATATTTTAAGAAGAAAGAAGAATAATAATAAACAAATCTTTATGATAACTGATGGTAAGCCCAGTTGTATGTTTACAAAAGATGGATTTTATAAAAATAGCGCTGGTCTAGACAATTTCATTCTCGATCAGTGTTACAATAGGGCTAGGATTGCAAAAAAAAATAATATACCTATTACAACATTTATGATTGCTAGTGATCCCTACTTGCAAACATTTGTAAAAAAATTCTCAGAAGTAAATAATGGGAAGGCTTTTTATACTGGTCTAGATGGTTTAAGTGAAATGGTATTTGAAGATTATGATAAAAACAGAAGACAAAAATTAAGATAATGAATAAACCTAAAATCAAAACCCTTGGTGAATTAAAATCATCAGATTACAGTTATAAATCTTTAAATCAGGAGATTACCGATAATTTAAGGGATAACCTCTCAAAAGGGGTTAATGTATTTTCTGATCTAATTGGATATGAAGAGACTGTAATTCCAAGTGTGGAAAGAGCATTCCTTTCAAATCACAGTATTAACCTTCTTGGTCTAAGAGGTCAAGCTAAAACCAAACTGGCAAGGACTTGTGTAAATCTTTTAGATGAATGGATCCCAATAATTAAAGGGTCAGAAACTAATGATGATCCACTCAAACCAATTTTTAAAAGCTCTATAGAAAAGATTAAATCTGATGGAGACAAAACTCAAATCGATTGGCTCCATAGAAATGAAAGATTTTATGAGAAACTTGCAACTCCAGATGTAACAGTATCTGATTTAATTGGTGATATTGATCCAATAAAAGCAACAAATCTTAAATTATCCTATTCTAACGAAGAAGTTATTCACTTTGGATTAATACCAAGAGCTCACAGATGTATTTTTGTACTTAATGAATTACCGGATTTACAACCAAGAATTCAAGTTTCACTTTTTTCGATTCTAGAGGAAAAAGAAATTCAAATCAGAGGCTTTAAAGTTAGACTTCCTCTAGATATTCAATTTATTTTTACTTCAAATCCAGAAGACTATACTAACAGAGGCACAATTGTAACTCCCTTGAAAGACAGAGTTGGCTCTCAAATATTGACTCATTATCCAGAATCAATAGAAGTTGCAAAAAAAATTACTAAACAAGAATCAAAGATTAAGTCTGATTTAGGCTTAAAAATTCATATTCCAGAAGTTGCTAGAGATATAATTGAGCAAATATCTTTTGAAGCAAGAGAAAGTGATCTTGTTGATAGAAAAAGTGGAGTAAGTGCAAGAATGAGTATAACTAGTTTACAAAACTTAGTTTCATCTGCTGAAAGACGAATGATAATTAATAATGAAGAAAATACATCAATAAGAATGTCTGATTTCAGCTCAGTTATTTCCTCAATAAATGGAAAAGTAGAACTAGTCTATGAGGGAGAAGAAGAGGGTGCAGAACAAGTATCTTATAATCTAATTTCATCTGCTGTAAAATCAATATTTAATAAATACTTCCCAAAGATTGAAAAATTGACTAAACCTGATGATATAACACCATATGACTCAATCTTAAAATGGTTCTCTAGCAAGCAACTTGTAATTAATGACAACCTAAAAAATAAAGAATATGAGGATTTACTTAATCAAGTTGACGATGCAAAAAAGCTAATTGAAGAGTTTATCCCTGAATTGAATAAAGATGATAAGTTATTCTTTATTGAATTTATTTTGTGGGGTCTTGAGAGTTATAATAAGTTATCAATTTTAAGAACTAATAACGGTATAGAGTATAAAGATCCGTTCAATAATTTTATAAATAAAATTTAATCGATTTTACTTATCTGTGATTTTTTTGCTTCTTTTTTAGAACCATCAAAACCTTGAATCCCACTAACTGTTGTGTACTTAAGTGTATTTTTCTTACCTGGATTTAATTTTGAATATGCACTATGACACATTACTGCTGCTTCATGAAATCCACTTAATATTAACTTAAGCTTTCCAGGATATGTATTAACATCTCCAATAGCATAAATACCATCAATATTTGTTTGATAGTCTAGACTGTTGTTAACTTTTATAGCATTATTTTCAATTTTTAAACCCCAATCTTTTATAGGCCCTAGCTTAGGAACTAAACCAAATAATGGGATGAAATAGTCAGTCTCAATTTCATTTTCATTTCCGTCGATGTCTACAATAATTGACTCAAGCTTATTATTTCCATTAAGTTTTGAAACCTGAGCAGGAGTAATTACATCAATTTTTCCTTGATCTTTTAGTTTTTGAACTGAAGCTACAGAGTCATTTGCACCTCTAAATTCATTTCTTCTATGAATGAGTATAACTTTTTTTGCAATTTCTGAAAGATGAATAGACCAGTCCAAAGCGGAATCTCCTCCACCAGCGATAACTACCGTTTTGTCATTGAACTCATTTGGATCTTTGATCATATATAGAATTCCTTTATCCTCATAATCAGTTATATTTGAGATATTTGGTTTTCTTGGAGTAAAAGTCCCAAGTCCTCCTGCTATTGCAATTATTTTAGCTGAAATTTCAGTCCCTTTATCAGTAGTAACTTTAAAAGAACCATCATCATGCCTATCGAGGTTCAATGCAGTTTCACCAAGTGTATATGAGGGATCAAAAGGCTTAATTTGTTCTAGAAGGTTTTCAATTAAGTCTCCAGCTATAATTTCAGGGTAGCCTGGAATATCATATATAGGTTTTTTTGGATATAATTCAATACATTGTCCACCTGGCTGAGCTAAAGAGTCAAGTATATGACATTTCATTTTTAAAAGACCTGCTTCAAAAACAGTAAAAAGTCCCGTAGGACCTCCACCTATTATCAATATATCTGTTTTTATCATCCTGAAAGAGGCAATACAGATTTAACTTCTTTGATCTCTGGAGCGTATTTCTTGATAGTAGTTTCTACTCCATTTTTAAGAGTCATCTGGTTGACTTTACAGTCTGCACAAGCTCCGTGTAGTTTAACTTTTACAGTTGAGTTTTTAACAGACTCTAGAGAAATATCACCACCATCTTTAATAAGAAATGGTCTAATCTCATCTAGCGCATCTAATATTTTATTTTCTAGTTTACTCATTGCTTTTTAATTGCAGAACACCCCACTAAGTTAGTAATTTCAACAATCTTTGTAGGGGGTAACTCTTTATTTCTTATTAATAATTGTTCAACAACATTTTTTGAGATATCATCAAAAATGTTTGAAACATCACTAGATTCTTGAAGTGAACCAGGTCTTCCAAAGTCAGAAGCCTCTCTTAAACTCTTAAATATTGGTATTTCTCCTAAAAAATTTATATTCAAATCTTTTGACAAATACTTTACCCCAGCTTCACCAAATATGTAGTGTTTTGTTTCAGAATCTTCAGTTTTAAAATATGCCATGTTTTCAATTAAACCTAAGATTGGAACAGAAATACTCTCTTGTTGAAACATTTTAATACCTCTTCTAGCATCAGCAAGTGCTACATTTTGTGGTGTACTCACAATAATTGACCCTGTAATTGGTAAAGATTGAACTAAACTTAAGTGGATATCACCTGTACCAGGAGGTAAATCTAAAAATAGAAAGTCTAATTCACCCCAGTTAGTATCAAAAATCATTTGATTAAGAGCTTTTGATGCCATTGGTCCTCTCCATACAACTGCTTGATCAAGTTTTGTAAAGAAACCGATGGACATAATTTTCACGTTGTAACTCTCAACTGGTTCAATCTTTGATTGATCATTTATTTTAACTGATTTTGGAATGTAACCCTCAACATCCATCATTGTGGGAACAGATGGTCCATAAATATCTGCATCTAATATCCCTACTTTACATCCTTTTTTGGCAAGTGCAGCAGCCAAATTAATTGTTACAGTCGATTTACCAACACCTCCTTTAGCAGAGGATATTGCTATAATCGAATCAACTCCTTTTATTTTTTTTGCTTGTGAAGATATTTTTGGACGTTCTGGAGAATCAATCTCATTTCCATCTTCTTTGTCAACTTTAGGTGATTCAACTTTGGTATTTACATTAATTTTTGCTTTCTCATATATATCATCATGAATAATTTTCATAATATCTACCTCAAGTTTTTTTCTTGCCTGCAAAGCAGGATTTGATACAACTATATCAATGTCTACTTGGTCTCCAAATACTTGAACATTTTTTAGAATTCCAGAAGAAACTATGTTATCTGAGGAACCAGTCATATTAACTTTTTCAAGTGTTTTTGTTATATTTTGCTTTGTTAAATCCATAGATAATTTACATTACAAATATACATGTAAGTAATAAATTTAATTCTTAAAATTTATATAATTATTTTGGATTCCAAAGTTTAATATTAAAGTCAACAACTTTGTCATCATTAACCTCAATTCCTTCATTTTCAAGTAACTGTTTCATTAGATCGAAACCTTTAAAATGGTGTTTTCCTGATAATAATCCGTTTCTATTTACAACTCTGTGAGCTGGAATTGATGAATCATTATGACAAGCATTTAGAGCCCACCCTACAGTTCTTGCACTAGATGCAGAACCCAATTTTTTTGCAATTAAACCATATGTAGTTACTCTACCAACAGGAATAGTTCTGACTACTTTATAAACTCTTTGAAAAAAATCGTTTTTACTCATATAGAAAAATAGTAAAGGATATTTTATGGTTTTAAAAGAGTAAAAGAAAACTCAGTTCCTATGCCAACTTTACTTTTGACAAAAATCTGCTCTTGATGAGCCTCTATTATATGCTTAACAATTGATAGTCCAAGTCCTGAGCCACCCTTTTTTCTTGATCTAGTTTTATCAATTCTATAAAACCTTTCAAATAGGCGAGGTAAATGTTCTTCTTCAATCCCCTCTCCATTATCAATTACCCTAACTATTATTCTGTCTTTTTCATATTCATCTACTGCAATTTCAGTATATCCATTTTCTTTTCCATATTTAATTGAATTTACAACTAGATTAGTTAGAACCTGAAGGATTCTCTCTTTATCAGCATAAACCATTACAGAGTTATTTCTTTCATTTCTAATTCTGAGCTTAGTATTATTTTTTTCTGATTCAAATTCCATCAAGTCATAGACATTATCTATTAATTCGTAAATATTGAAATTAGATTTATCTACTGTTTTAATACCTGACTCAAATTGGGTTATTAAGTCTAGATCCTTTACAATAGATATTATTCGATCTACACCCTTTGCTGTTCTATTCAAATATTTACTTCTAACTTTCTTGTCTTTCATAGCTCCTTCAAGAAGCGTCAATATATATCCCTGGATTGTAAATAATGGTGTTTTTAATTCATGTGAAACATTTCCTAAAAATTCTCTTCGATAATTTTCTTGATCCTTTAAAATGTTAATTTCTGAGCTTCTCTGTTCTTCTTTTCTCTTATAACTAATTAAAAAGTTTTCCAATACTACACTAACAATTGTAAAAGTTAAAGCAAAATATCCTAAATGATTTAAAGAGAAGTCTCCAAATAAAGAGATAAACAATATAATAGTTATTATATGTATTAAGAGTGATGCTCTAAAAGCTTGAGGACTAGGTTGAATTTTAAAAGGAAGATTCATTCTTCAATAATAAATTTATACCCAACTCCTTTAACAGTCTTAAAATATTTATCTCCTATTTTCTTTCTTAATTTTCTAATATGCACATCTATAGTTCTATCTCCAACAACAACTTGTTCTCCCCATACTTTTTCCATGATTTTCTCTCTCTTAAATACCTTATCAGGTTTAGAAGCAAGTAAATGAAGAAGTTCAAACTCTTTTCTTGGTAAGCTAATTGATTTATTAGATGTATAAACTTTATATTTTTCTTTATTAATTCTAAGATCACCAAATTCAATTTCATCAACTTCTTTATTAGAGTATTTTTTTGATCTTCTTAAAAGTCCTTTCACCTTAGATAATAAAATCTTGGGTTTGACTGGTTTTGTTACATAATCATCTGCTCCTGCCTCATAAGCTGCAACATATGAATAATCTTCACCTCTAGCAGTTAAAAACATGATTAAAGTATCATTAAAGCTTTCATCTGACCTAAGAATTTCACATGCTTCAATACCGTCCATATTTGGCATCATTATATCCATTATAATAAGATTTGGATGAGCCTCCTTTGCCTTTTTAACAGCAATTTTACCATCTTTAGCAGTTGATATCTGATATCCCTCATTAGACAAATTATACTTTAGAATTTCTAAAATATCTGGCTCATCATCAACACAAAGTATTTTTATCTCAGACTTATTCATAGTTATATTATCAATTTAGTAAATAATACATTAATGATTGTAATCAAAATAAAATTTAATGTTGAGGGAACAATTAATTAACAATTACTAAATAGTAATTCTTTTTACCTCTTTGAAGAAGTATATACTTTCCATTTATCAAATCATCTTTAGTGATTTTTGTATTTCCAGAGATTTTTTTCTTATTAATTGAAATGGAATTTTCTTTCAGTGCCCTTCTTGCCTCACTAATAGATTTTAGAAAATTAGTTTCAGTTGCAAGAAGATTTTCAATTTCTATTTCTTGTTTTAATTTTTTTATGGATAGAATATTACTAGGAACCCCATCAAAGATTTCATTAAAAGTATTTTCATCAAGAGACTCAAGATCTTCTTTGCTAGATTTTCCAAAAAGAACTTTTGAAGCACTAATTGCATTTTCTAAATCCTTTTGCCCATGAACCATAGATGTAACTGTATTTGCAATTTTATTTTGAAGTAATCTTCTAGCTTTATCTTTATTATGCTCTAATATTAATTCTCCAACTTGACTTTCTGATAAGAATGTAAATACCTTAATATAGCTTAAAGCATCTTCATCTGATATATTTAACCAGTATTGATAGAACTTATAAACTGAAGTTTTGTTTTTATCTAACCAAATATTTCCACCTTCAGACTTTCCAAACTTAGACCCATCAGATTTCTTTATTAAAGGACAAGTCATTGCATATGCTTTTTTATTTTCTTTCCTTCTAATAAGTTCACTCCCAGTAGTTATATTTCCCCATTGATCACTTCCACCCATTTGAAGCATACAATTCATATCCTTGAATAGATGTAGGAAATCATATCCTTGAATAAGTTGGTATGTGAATTCAGTAAATGACATACCTTGTGATGTGTCCTTAGAGATTCTTTTTTTTACAGATTCTTTCGCCATCATGTAGTTTACAGTTATGTGCTTCCCAATATCTCTAGAAAAGTCAATAATAGAGAACTTACTCATCCAATCATAATTATTTACAAGAATAGCTCTGTTATTTTTTTTGGATTTAAAATCAAGAAATTTTTCAAATTGAAGCTTTAATTTCTTTTCATTATACTTTAAAATCTTTTTATCTAACAGATTTCTCTCATCAGATTTTCCAGATGGATCACCAATCATTCCAGTTGCTCCTCCCAGAAGGACTACTGGAGTATGTCCTGCATTTTGAAAATGTCTTAAAATAAAAATGGGCACAAGGCTTCCAATGTGTAGTGAATCAGATGTAGGGTCAAATCCTATATATCCAATCGTTTTATTTTTAGATAAATATTCTTCAGTTCCAGGTATTACATCATGTAACATGCCTCTCCACTTAAGTTCATCTATAAATTCTTTCATTATTTAATATTTTTTAAACTATCAATTGATTTTTGAATCTTTCTCTTAACATTTGAATAAATATTAAAATGAACTCTAGGATTTCGAGAATAATAAAGTTCACTTTCATAGAATTGTGCACTATCAATATTATGCTTTCTAAAAATTAATTCATCACTTATCATGTTATTATCAATTTTTAGGTCATAGCTACTTGATGCATTAAGAATCATGATATCAAAAATAATACTTTCCATTTTTTCCTCACTAATTAAATTTTCTGGAGTATTAGATGAACATGCAAATATGAAAATAAGTATTATTAAATATCTTTTCATCTGTTAAAGGTTATTTTTTTTCCATAAGGTATTGTATTTACCTTACCATTTTCATAAACAATATTTCCATTTAATATTGTTTTATGAATAGAGTTATCAAACTTTTGGCCTTCAAATGGTGACCAGCCACACTTATAAAGCAAAGACTCTTTCGTAACAAGAGTTGGAGTATTGGAATCGATCAAAACGATATCAGCATAGTATCCTTCCCTTAAAAATCCTCTTTTATTCACCTTAAATATTTTTGCTGGATTATGAGCTATTTTTTCTACAATTTTTTCAATTGAAACTCCATATTTTTCGCAGTTTTGCAGAAGAGACAGAATTGTATGTTGAACCATTGGCCCTCCCGATGGACAATTTAAATATTTATTATTTTTTTCCTCTATTGTGTGAGGAGCATGATCTGAAGCAATAATATCAATTTTATTATCATTTATAGCTTGCCAGAGTGCATCTCTATCATTCTTTGATTTTATTGCTGGATTCCATTTAATTTTTGAACCTAGCCTATCATAGTCATCATCTGTAAACCAAAGATGATGAGCACATACTTCAGAAGTTATTTTTTTATCATTAAGATCAACTTCACTATCAAATAGATCTAGTTCAATAGCTGTTGAAATATGAAAGACATTTAATCTTGCACCTGTTTTTTTAGCAAGATTTACAGCAAAATTTGAGCTTTTATAACATGCATCTTCATTTCTAATCTCCGGATGAGCTGATATGGGTATATCTTCACCATAAAGCCTTGTATAATGTTCAGTATTGTCCTTTATAGTTTGTTCATCTTCACAATGAGCTGATATGGGTAATGATGTACTATTGAAGATATTCTCGATAGAAACCTTGTTGTCTATTAACATCTTTCCAGTTGAGGAACCCAAAAAAAGTTTAATTCCAGCAACTTGTTTTTTATCTATTTTTCTTATTTCATTTATATTATCATTTGTTCCTCCAAACATAAATGAAAAATTTGCAAATGAATTATCTGAGGCAATCTTAATCTTATTTTCAAACTCTTTTATAGAAGTCGTGTTTGGAAATGTGTTTGGCATTTCAAAATATGATGTTACACCACCAGCAATTGCAGCTTTGGACTCAGAACTTATGTCACCTTTGTGTGTCAATCCTGGCTGTCTAAAATGTACTTGATCATCAATCATTCCAGGAATAGCTATATATCCTTTTCCATCAATAGTTTTAACGTCATTATCTGACTTAATATTAATACCTATTTTTTTAATAAACTCACCCTCAATGTATATATCACTAGCAGCTCTTATACCTTCATTTATTATTACAATATCCTTGATCAGGAGTTTATTCATCTTTTTTAACTATTGAATCCAGTTTTAATTTAATAACACCAATTATTGCCTCAAATATAATGCTCTTATTCATTTTAGACTTTCCATGTTCCCGATTAACAAATATTATCTGGTGTTCCATAAGTTTGAAATTTTTTTTCCAAAGCTTGAATTTCATTTCTATTTGAAAAGCATATCCATTAAACTTTATTTTATTAATGTTAAGTGAAGATAATGCTTCATTTGAATAACCAACAAAGCCTGAGGTTGAATCTTTAACTGGCATAGAAGTAATAATCCTGACATAAATATTTGCAAAGTATGAAAGGAAGATTCTAGATAAAGGCCAGTTAATAACACTTACACCTTTTAGATATCGTGAACCAATAGCTACATCACATTCATTATTAATCAGAAGTTTCTTTAAATTTTTTATTTCATTTGGATCATGAGAAAGATCAGCATCCATCTCAAAAATATAGGAATATTTATTTTCAAGTGCCCATTTAAATCCCTCTTTATATGCTGAGCCTAAACCATCTTTCTTATCTCTTGTAATCAAGAATAGTTTATCTATGTTATCATTTTGAAGATTCTTGACAATA
Source organism: uncultured Bacteroidota bacterium (assembly GCA_902593165.1). Lineage (GTDB taxonomy): Bacteria > Bacteroidota > Bacteroidia > Flavobacteriales > Flavobacteriaceae > Marisimplicoccus. The sequence continues at coordinate 63,765 of CACJHI010000003.1, forward strand.
TTTGATGTACCGTCTGGAGAATTGTCATCAACTACCAATACAGAGTTGTTGTCATTAATAGAAAAAATTTTATTGATAACATTTACAATATTTTCAGCTTCATTATAGGTCGGTATGATAATTAAACTATTGTCTTTCATTTATTTAGAAGTTATTCCATAGTTTTGTTATTTATTTGAAAATCAATATGATTCGAAATCAAGATTTAACCACTCTATTTGTTCTAATTGTATTATTAGTATTTTATTTTTTTCAAATATTCCAAAGAGTAAAATTAGTTTATTTATTTAGAAGTTTTAGATATCATTTTCGTAATATTTTAGTTCCATATAGTTCAGATGACCTTGGAATTTCAGGCTCAGGAACTTCAGTAATTAATTATTTCCATTATTTCTATATATTCTTCTTTTTACTTATTAATGGAGCAGTCATGACATATTTTGGTGCATGGTATCTACAAGGAAGCATAAAGTTTGATGGAATGAGCAATGAGCTGTTTATAAGATTACTAAATTTTAATATACTAATTCTAGTTACTCTATTTCTAAGATTTCTAATAATCAGATATATTTTAGGAATGTTTATAGGCTCTAAACTTAAGTTTATATTCTACAAAAACTATATTATAAATATTATGATTGCAGTATTGATGTTATTTAATTTTATCATTTATAATTTAAATTCCTTTTATGATTTTAATTATCTGAAAAATACTTTTTTCATACTGTTAGGATTACATATTATTTTTCAGACTAAAAATTATTTGAGCCATTTTTTAAAATTTGATCTTAAAGAAGTTATGTATTTTATTTTGTATCTTTGTACGTTCAAGCTAGCCCCGTGGATATGGTTGTATTCAAATTTTTAAACCTTAACATTTCTTCATGAGTATTAAAACGATTTTAATATCTCAGCCAGAACCTACTAACGATAATTCTCCTTATTCATCGTTAATTAGAAAACATAAATTGAAAATAGATTTTAGAAAATTTATTCATGTTGAAGGGCTTACAGCTAAAGAAGTAAGAGCTCAAAGGGTTGACTTTTCAAAATTTCATAATGTCATCCTTACAAGTAGAAACTCTGTTGATCACTTCTTCAGAATTACTGAGGAAATGAGATTTAAAGTCCCTGATCAAACTAAGTATTTCTGTCAGTCAGAAGCTGTTGCGTATTATTTGCAGAAATATGTAGTTTATCGAAAAAGAAAAATATATGTTGGCAATAACAACTTTAAAGATCTTGAAGCAACATTTACGAAATTTAATAAAGAGAAATTTCTTGCGCCTACATCTGGTAGTTTGAATCCAGATATTATAAAGACATTAGACTCTTTTGAAATTTCGTGGGAGAGAGCTCAACTATACAAAACAGTTGTTAGTGACTTATCTGATCTAAGAGATGTATATTACGATATACTCGTCTTTTTTAGTCCATTAGGCATTGAGTCTTTATTTAAAAACTTTCCTGATTTTGAACAAAATAAGACTCTAATAGCTGTATATGGAAATACGACTGAAGAAGCAGCAAAGGCTAAAAATCTTAGAATAGATATCAAAGCACCAACAGAGGTTTCACCATCCATGGCAATGGCTATAGATAAATATATAAAAGGTTAATTCCTTCTGCCAAACCTCATCCATAGATATACAAGGTTAGCAATTGAAGCTAGAGCCGCTACAACATAAGTACCTGCTGCCCAATTTAAGGCTTCTTTTGATTGAACAAGTTCTCTTTGATTTACGATTCTTTTTCTTTCAAGCCAATATATTGCTCTTTTACTAGCATCAAACTCTACAGGAAGTGTAACAAGGCTAAATAAAGTACCAGAAGCAAAACCAAAGATCCCTAATGTAAGTAAACTTTCACCTAAGGCTGGAGAGCTTTGCGTTAAAAATATTCCTCCTAAAAGTAAATAAATCCCTAGGTTTGAAGTTACGCCAACCATAGGTACTAAAATTGATCTCATTTTTAACCACTCATATCCTTTTGCATGCTGAACTGCATGACCACATTCATGTGCAGCAACAGCTGCAGCTGCCGCATTTCTTTGATTGTAAACACCCTCACTAAGATTGACAGTTTTCTTTTGGGGATTGTAATGGTCTGAAAGTTGTCCCCTAACACTTATAACTTTTACATCATAAATACCATGATCACTTAACATTTTTTCTGCAATTTCTTTTCCGGAAAGATTAGCTGAAAGTGTCTGCTTTGAGAATTTTTTAAATTTTAATTTTAGTTGATATTGAACATACCAACTAAGAGCAAATATAGGAAGTATTATCAACCAATAGTTTAGATCACCAGTATAAAACATAAATCAAATTTTTTATAAAGTTATGTAATAAGCTAAATAACTGAAAAATTTTATCAATTTTTTAACTTAAATATTATTATACTTAACTGTAAGAGTGCGGTAATTCCATTTGCAATAATTATTGACAAACTCCCTATCAAAATTCCATATATGAGCCAGAGTAAAACACCGATAAATAATATAACATACATTGTGAGTGAAATACCGTCTGCATTTTTTTCTTTGTAGATTTTATAAACTTGCGGAATAAAAGCAGAAGTAGTAAGAAATGCTGCTGATAAACCTATAATTTCAAAGATTGGTTCAATCATAAAACAATATTTATAATTTTACCTGGAACAACTATAATTTTTTTCGGCTTTAAATTATTTAAAATAGATTTTGTCTTTTCAAATGATAATACAGCATCTTCAATTTCTTTATTAGAGAGATCTAATGGAAGATTTATTGTAAACCTAGTTTTACCATTAAATGAGACTGGGTATAATTTTTCAGTTTCGACCAAATACTTTTCATTATATTCTGGATAAACCTGATCAACTATTGACTCATTATGACCTAATTGACTCCATAACTCCTCAGCAAAATGAGGTGCAAAGGGAGAGATAAGAATTAATAACTCCTTTAAAATTTCTCGATTGTTACAACTCATTGAGCTAAGTTCATTTACACAAATCATAAATGAGCTTATGCATGTATTAAGACTTAATTTCTCTATATCCTCAGTAATTTTTTTTATTGCTTTGTGAAGTGACTTTAAAGATTCTCTTGAAGGCTCCTCTTCTGATACATTGAATAATCCATCTTTATAGAACAGACTCCAAAACTTTTTCAAAAATGAATGAACTCCTGATATTCCCCTAGTATCCCAAGGTTTAGATTGTTCAATTGGACCGAGGAACATTTCATACATTCTAAGCGTATCAGCTCCATATTGATCACAAATTTCATCGGGATTAACAACATTAAACTTAGACTTCGACATTTTTTCTTGTTCCCTAACACAATAGAAAGAATCGTTTTCTAATTTAAATGTTGAATTTTTAAAATCAGAATCTTCAAGTTTTAATAGGTTATAGTCTACTTTGTTATCATCTTTAACATACTTTATATCAATTCTAACTTTATCAACTTCATTATCTGATATAAGATTACTTGAAATATATTTATTTGATCCTGATTCTCTGAATATAAATGCAGAGTTACCCAGAATCATCCCTTGATTAATTAATTTTTTAGAATATTCATCCTTATTTAAATATTCCAAATCATATAGAAATTTTTGATAAAATCTTGAATATAAAAGATGCCCTGTAGCATGCTCACTTCCCCCAAAGTAAACATCTATATCCGACCAGTATTTTTGTGATTCTTTTGAAATAAATTCTTTTTCATTTGTTGGGTCCATATATCTATAGAAGTACCAAGAACTTCCTGCCCAACCTGGCATAGTATTTAATTCTAATGGAAAAGTATCTTTATCATTTATTTCATCGTTTGATGTAACTCTTTTTGTCTTCTCATTCCAAGCCCATGAAGAGGAATTTCCTAATGGGGAATCTCCATTTTTTGTGGGAAGAAAATTATCTACTTCAGGTAATTTTAATGGCAAATAGTCTAACTCAATATTACTTGGAATTCCATCCTTATAATATATAGGTATAGGCTCACCCCAATATCTTTGTCTACTAAATGTAGCGTCTCTTAACTTAAATTGAATTTTAGATTTACCAATTCCTTTTTTCTCAATTTCATCAATTATTAATTCTAAAGATTTTTCATAGTCTAATCCATTCAGAAATTCTGAATTAATAAGTTTAAAACCTGATTTATCAGAAAAAGCTGTTTTCGAGATATCTATATTTTCAAAAATATTTGGAATATCAATCTTAAATTTTTTAGCAAAGTCAAAATCTCTTTGATCTCCAGCAGGAACACCCATTACTGCTCCCGTTCCATAACTAGCAATAACATAGTCTGAAATCCATATAGGTATTTTATTTCCTGTGAAAGGATGAGTTGCGTAAGAACCTGAAAATACTCCTGAAACAGTTTTTACATCAGACAATCTTTCTCTCTCTGATTTCTTTGAGACTTCTTCAATGTAATTATCAATTTCTGATTTATGATTTAATGATGATAAATCATTTATTTCTTTATATTCCGGTGCAATAGTAAGAAAAGAGACTCCAAATATTGTGTCTGGTCTTGTAGTAAAGACCTCAATTTTTTTATTTGAATTTTCAACATTAAAAGTTACAGATACACCTTTAGATTTTCCAATCCAATTTCTTTGCATTTCTTTTAGTGGATCTGGCCAATCAATTTTATCTAAATCATTTAAAAGTCTATCAGAATATTTACTAATTCTTAGACACCAATGTTTGACCTTTTTTTTAGTTACTGGATAACCTCCTCTTTCACTTACTCCATTTATAATTTCGTCATTTGCTAAAACGGTTCCTAGCTCCTCACACCAATTTACATCTCCATCGGTCAAGTATGCCAATCTAAAGTTCATTAGTATACCCGACTTAATTTTTTCATCAAAGTTTTTCCACTCTGAACTTGTAAATGAATATCCATGCTCTAAAAGATCCTCTTTAAAGTCTTTGTCACCATCTTGTTCAAACATACTTATAAGAGTATTTATACTCTTTGCCTTTTTATCCTTTGTACAATAAAATGAGTTGAACATTAAAATAAATATCCATTGAGTCCATTTATAATATTTTGGATCAGAAGTTCTTATTTCTCTAGACCAATCGAAAGAGAATCCAATTCTATCTAGCTGGCTTCTATACATGTTTATATTATCAGATGTAGTCTTACGTGGATGTTGACCAGTTCTTATTGCATATTGTTCCGCAGGGAGACCAAATGAATCATATCCTTGAGGATGTAGGACATTATATCCCTTATGTCTTTTAAATCTGGAATATATATCACTTGCAATATAACCAAGGGGGTGACCAACATGAAGACCAGCACCTGATGGATATGGAAACATATCTAATACATAGAATTTAGGCTTTGTAGAAAAACTGACTTTGTAAGTCTCATTAGTCTTCCAAATTTCTTGCCATTTCTTTTCTATTTCTAGAAAATTATATCTCACCTTAAGCAAATTTATACAAAGGAAGAACTAATTTAATTAACATAAAAATTAATTTATTATTAGTTTATTACTTTTATAAAAGTTTGGAAACAAAAAAAAGAATCAATTCTGAAGTTAGTAAGGTACGAAGTAATTTAATTTCTATTTTCCTTATAAATACAGTTGTATTATTTACTTTATCGTTAATAGGTTTTATTTATCTTAACTCCTCTTCAATTGAAAATTATTTTAAAGAAAATGTTACAATCAATATCTATCTAAAAAATGACACAAGAGAGTCTGAGAATAAACAACTAATAAAGTTGCTTAGATTAAATGAAGATGTAAAGGATATTAACTATTTATCAAAAGAAGACGCTGCGAAGATTTTTTCATCAGAAATTGGAGAAGAATTTGTTGGTTTTCTTGGATATAACCCGCTTTTAGATGCAGTTTCAGTTCAACTTAAAGGTGATAAAATTGATATTTATTTTATTGAAAGTTTTATTGAAAATCTCAATAATTTTGAATTTATTGAGGAAATTGAATATGACAAACCACTTGTTGATGCCCTTACTAAAAATTTTGAAAAAATTGGATTATGGATTTTGATAATTAGTATTGTATTTTTTGTAACTAGCTTTATTTTAATAAATAATTCAATCAAAATTTCTATTTATTCTAAAAGAGATATCATAAAGACAATGCAACTTGTAGGTGCTACAAGCAAATTTATAAGAAGACCCTTTATAATCCAGTATCTTAAAATAAGCTTATTCTCTTCAATAACTTCTATTTTAATATTGTATATACTAGTCTATCAGCTTAATCTTCAAATAGAGGAAATTAACTTTTTCACAAAAATAAGTGACACATTCCTGCTAATAAGTTTTATTGTAACTTTTGGATTATTTACTTCATTTGTTAGTTCATTTTTAGTTACACAGAGATATTTAAAATTAAAATATGTAAGATAAAGTTATGGCTGAAAAAGATTATTTATTTAACAAAAGGAGATATAGATTTCTTGTTCTTTCAATTTTTATAATAGGTATTGGTTTTGTATTAATGTCTGGGGGAGAGTCAACCGATCCTAATATTTTTAATAATGAAATATATAATTTCAGACGTATTAGACTTGCTCCTTTAATGGTAGTGTCAGGTTTTATATTGTGTATATTCTCAATCCTTTATAAGGATAAAAAATAATGGAGGAATATAGTTTAGATAATTTTTCTATTAACGATATAAAGGAAGGTAAAATAATTCTTGTAGATAAGCCTCTTAGATGGACTTCATTTGATGTCGTTAAGTATATTCGCAAATCACTTCAACTTAAATTTAAGGTGAGAAAAATCAAGGTTGGACATGCAGGAACACTTGATCCTTTAGCTACTGGGTTGCTAATTATATGTATAGGGAAACAAACTAAAAGTATTTCTGAATATCAAAACTTATCAAAGACATATACTGGAAAATTTAAACTTGGAGAATCTACGCTATCTTATGATGCAGAAACACCAGTTAATAAAAAATTCAAATATGAGCATATTACTTACGATGATTTAAAAAATTTGGCAAATGACTTTATTGGAAGAAATTTGCAGAGACCTCCCATGTTCTCAGCAATCAAAAAGGATGGAAAGAGATTGTACGAATATGCAAGAGAGAATAAAGAGATAGACATAGATGAAAGAGAAATTGATATTCATAATTTTGAAATAGTAGATTTCACATCTCCATATGTTGACTTTAAAATTGAATGCTCAAAAGGAACTTACATAAGATCTATTGCGAATGACTTTGGCAAAAGATTAAATTCAGGTTCTTATTTATACGAATTAAGGCGAACTAAAATTGGTGATTTTTGTGTTCTTAATGCGATAGATATTAAATAGATGTTAAAACTTAATATTATATTTGTGTTATCCCTGTGAAATGAAATATAATCGTATACTTTTAAAACTTAGCGGAGAGGCTCTTCTTGGAAAGAATTCATATGGAATTGATAATGATAGACTTGTGGTTTATGCAAAAGAGATTAAGCAAATTCATGAACAAGGCGTCGAAATTGCAATTGTAATTGGTGGTGGTAATATCTTTCGTGGTTTAACTGGATCAGAAGATGGGATTGATAGAGTTCAAGCTGATTATATGGGAATGTTAGCTACAGTTATTAATGGTCTTGCACTTCAAAATGCGCTTGAAAATATGGAAATTCCTACAAGACTCCAGTCAGCCATAAAGATGGAATCTATAGCTGAGCCATTTATTAAAAGAAAAGCAACCAGGCATCTAGAAAAGGGTCGTGTTGTAATTTTTGCATCAGGAACTGGTAACCCATATTTTACTACTGATTCCGCTGCAGTTCTGAGAGCAATTGAGATCAATGCAGAAGTTATTCTTAAAGGTACTAGGGTTGATGGAATATATAATGAAGATCCCGAAAAAAATAAAGAAGCTATTAAATTTGATAATATTTCGTTTGAAGAAACTATAAAAAAAGGTTTAAAAATAATGGATACAACTGCATTTACTTTAAGCAAAGAAAATGAACTACCAATTATTGTATTTGACATGAATACTAAAGGTAATTTAACAAAAGTTGTGATGGGTGAAAAAATTGGGACCAAAGTATCTAAATAACTTAAATTATGGAGAATAATCAAGAAATAATTGACAGTGCAGAATTAAATATGATGTCAGCTATAAGTCACCTGGAAACAGAATTAGCAAAAATTAGAGCGGGAAAAGCAAATCCAATTATGTTAAAAGGTGTATCGGTTGAATATTATGGGAATATGACTCCATTAAATCAGGTTGCTTCAGTAAGTACTCCAAATGCACAAACAATATCCATTCAACCATGGGAGAAAGATATGCTTGATGAAATTGAGAAAAGTATCATTAATTCTAGTTTAGGGCTAAATCCTGTTAATAATGGTGAATCATTATTGATCAATATTCCTCCTTTAACAGAAGAGAGAAGAGTTGAACTTACAAAACTAGCAAAATCAGAATCTGAATCAGCTAAGGTTAGTATCCGGAACTCAAGAAAAGATGCTAATAACAAAATTAAAGCGCTTGATATATCAGAAGATTTAAAGTCTAATCTTGAAATAGATTCTCAGGATTTAACTGATAAGTACATTAAAAAAGTTGATGAAATGTTCACTCTCAAAGAGAAAGATATTCTGACTTTATAGCATATGGACTTAATAAAGATAAAAGACATATATAGCTCACCTAACTACAATAGTAAGATTATTGTAGCTGGCTGGGTAAGAGCATTTAGAGGAAATCGTTTCATTGAATTAAATGATGGCTCAACTATTCAGAATATTCAATGCGTTATTACTGATTCTAACATAGACAATAAAATAATTAAGAAAATCAATGTTGGTTCCTCATTAAAAATTCAAGGAACATTAATTGAAAGCATAGGAAAAGGCCAATCTTTTGAAATTGAAATTATAGATATAGAAATTCTTGGAGAGTCTGACCCAGACAAATATCCTATTCAACCTAAGAAGCATAGTTTCGAATTTTTAAGAGAACAAGCCCACTTGAGGATAAGGACCTCGACATTTAGTGCTGTGATGAGGATTAGATCAAAACTTGCTTTTGGAGTCCACCAATTTTTTAATGAAAAAGGGTTCAACTATGTACATACACCGATTATTACATCTAGTGATGCTGAGGGTGCCGGGGAAATGTTTCAGGTAACAACTTTAAATAATAGTCAAAAAGAAAAAAAAGAAGTTGACTATTCTGAAGATTTTTTTGGAAAGAAAACTAGCTTGACAGTATCAGGTCAATTAGAAGCTGAAACATATGCTTTAGGTCTTGGTGATGTTTATACTTTTGGCCCAACATTTAGAGCTGAAAATTCTAATACCTCAAGACATGCATCAGAATTTTGGATGATTGAACCTGAAATGGCATTTTATGATTTAAATGATAATATGGATTTAGCTGAATCGTTTCTAAAATATGTCCTTAAATATATAATGAATTCATGTAAAGAAGATTTAAAATTTCTTGATGAAAGACTTACAAAAGAACAAAGCCAAAAACCAAAAAATGAAAGAGATGAGCTAAACCTCATAGAGAAAATCAATTTTACCATTAATAATGAATTTACAAGAATTTCATATTCTGATGCTTTTGAAATTCTTAAAAACTCAAACTACAATAAAAAGAAAAAGTTCAATTATTTAATAAGTGAATGGGGTTGTGATTTTCAAAGTGAACATGAAAGATTTCTTGTAGAGAAGCACTTTAAATCACCAGTAATTATATACGATTATCCATCAAAAATAAAGGCATTTTACATGAGACTTAATGATGATGAAAAAACAGTTAGAGCAATGGATGTTTTATTTCCAGGAATTGGAGAAATTATTGGAGGTTCTCAAAGAGAAGAAAGACTAGATATTCTTCAAAAACGAATTAGTGAAATGGGAATTGATGAAAATGAGTTATGGTGGTATCTTGACCTGAGAAAATATGGAACAGTTCCACATAGTGGTTTTGGTCTTGGATTTGAAAGGCTAATAATGTTTTGTACTGGAATGCAAAACATCAGGGATGTAATACCATATCCTCGAACACCAAAAAATGCTTCATTTTAATAAGAATTAATTCTTTTCTTACTTTTGTTTAAGTATTCATGCATAATATGCTTAATCAAAAACTACAATTAAAGTTATCTCAAAAGCTTTCGCCGCAGCAAATTCAGCTTATGAAGCTGATACAACTGACCACAGCTGAATTAGAACAAAAGGTTAAGAATGAAATTGAGGAGAATCCAGCACTTGAGCATGGGAACGAATCATTAGATACTGATTCTAGTGATTTTGATTCAGAGACTCAAAGTGAAGATATTAATGTTGATGACTATCTCTCTGACGAAAATGATGACTTGAGTCAAAATTTTTACTCAACAAATGAAGAAAATAATAGTTTTCAAACAAAATCATCACCAAGTTTTCATCAATATTTAGATAATCAATCTCGAAACTTGATTTTAAATGATAGAGAAAAACCATTATGTGAATTCCTGATTGGTAGTATTGATGAGAGTGGCTATCTAAGAAGAGAAATTGAGGATATAGTTGATGACTTAGCCTTTACCCAAAATATTATAACGACTAGAGATGATGTTATATCTGTCTTGAAAAAAATTCAAGATCTAGATCCACCTGGAGTTGGAGCAAGATCATTACAAGAATGTCTATTAATTCAACTTAGTAAAAAAACTAATCAGAAAGAGTCAATATTAAACTCCATTAAAATAATTGAGTCTGAGTTTGAATTATTCTCAAAAAAGAAATTCTCGAAGCTCTCTGAAAAGTTAAATTTGTCTGATGATGACTTAAAAGCATCAATTGATGAAATTTCAAAGTTAAATCCTAAACCTGGAGGATCTATTAGTAGCGAATTCTCTAATAATACAATAATCCCTGATTTCATTTTAAAAATTGAAGACGGAGAGCTTATTGTTGAATTAAATAAGAGAAATTCACCCGAGTTAAGGCTTTCAAACTCATACAAAAATATATTAGAGGGATATAAAAATGATCCTAATAAATCTAAGTCACAAAATCAAGCCATGCAATTTTTAAAACAAAAGCTTGACTCAGCCAAATGGTTTATTGAGGCTGTTGAGCAGAGGTATCAAACATTATTTCAAACAGTAGACGCAATTGTAACATTTCAAAACGACTACTTTCTATCAGGTGAAGAGTCTGATTTAAAACCAATGATTCTTAAAGATATAGCTGAAAAAATTAATATGGATATATCTACAATTTCAAGAGTTGCTAACAGCAAGTATATTGATACTCCCTATGGAATTAAATTATTGAAGAGTTATTTTTCCGAGGGAATGAAGAATAAAGATGGAGATGAAATTTCAACTATTGAGATAAAGAAGACATTGAAACAAATTATAGATGATGAAGACAAAGCTAAGCCTCTATCAGACATTGAATTATCAAAAGGGTTATCTGAGAAAGGGTATAAAGTTGCAAGAAGAACAGTTTCTAAATATAGAGAGCAACTTGATCTACCTGTTGCAAGGCTAAGGAAAGAGCTATAATAAGTAGAAAACTAGACCTAGTCTAAAAAAACTAATATTTAAATTATTACCATCTGTAGTCTTTTTATTTTTTAATATTGGGTTTAAGTCATATTCCAAAGAAATATTCCAAGTATTATAACCAGCATTAATATAAATAGAAGTTGTCCAATCTTCTATTTCATCAATTGTAATTTCAGATCCATATGAAGGATTCGAATATAATGGAAAATTTTTCTTGAGTTTTAATCCTGAATAAATTCTCCAAAACCTATATTCATCAATTGAAGATTTTCTCCATCTATATTCTATTGGAAGAACAATTGAAGAAAAAGAAATTTTATTTTTAGATTCAAGGAACCTGCTAACAACTATTCCATAATCAATATTACCATTAATTTCAGATGGCTGAATATTAGATGTAAAAAAATTTCTTTCATATCCTAGACCAATACCAAAAGCTTTTGTAGAGCTATTATTAATAGGTAAGTCTCTAATAAATCCAAATTGAAAATTACCTGAGAAACCATTCTGTTTAAAGTTGTCTAAAGATTCTGTTTGAATAAAATAACTTGAACCTAAATAGAACTGATCCTCTCTGTAAGACTCTTTTATTTTATCAGATTGTGAAAAGGTCGATTGAATAAAAAATAATAAGGAAAAAAGTAAGTAAGACTTTTTTCTAGTTAAAGTTTTGAGTGTAGTCTCCAACCCTAGTTGTGTAGTTTAGCTTAAGAGCATTGACTTTACGAAGCTCTTGCTTTATATCACTGATAATACCCATCTTTGTATCACTATCAACTTTTAAAGCAGTTGTTAGAACATTTTGAAGTTCTTCTCGCTTAGCAGCTCTCTCAGCAAGCACAAATGCACCAACCTCTTCAACTGATCCAAATTTATCATTTAATTGAATTCTTGCTTGGGTACCATAAGTGTCTACATATCTACTAGATGGTTTTCCAGCATATATGTAAATTACTCTATCCTTCTTGTCTAATTTTTGAACTTGATCAGCAGCAGGGAGAGTATTTTGGACCATCAATGTGCTGTCACGCATAACAGTAGCTACCATAAAAAAGAATAATAGCATAAAAACGATATCAGGTAATGATGCCGTTGATATAGCAGGGAGGTCTCCACTTTTCTTTTTATTAAATTTTGCCATTTTTTAATTTACTTTACTTGGTTCAGCCTCAGATAACTTTTGAGGATATAATAGTTTTACTACATCTAATTTTTCCTTTAAACTAGCTTTATCATCAGATGATGTTCTGGGATCACTATAGATTAGATCAGCCTCAACATATGAAATCCCAAGGTTAGGATTTAATCTTGCAAACTCCCTATTTCTTAGTTCATTGTAAGCTGCTACTAGTTCATTTTGAACAGCTATATAAACTTTATATTCAGTTTCCCTGTCATTCTTTAATGAAATAATTGCTTTGTCAGGATTGTCTGATGACCTTGGGTCTCTATCACCTTGACAATAATCACATGCTTCTTCGCCTGAACCTCCACCATTATCAAGAAAATCCATAGCTAGACCTCTAAGGTCCTTAATATCAGTTAAAGATTCTTCAACTAGAAGTTGATTATTCTTATTAACAACAACTGTGAAAATATTTTTTTCTCTAATAATAGGTGGATCAATTTGATCTTCCATTGGTGGAAGCTTCCTATTAATACCACTATCAGTCTCAATAGTTGTAGTTACCAAAAAGAAAATCAAAAGTAAAAAGGCAATGTCCGCCATTGATCCTGCATTGACTTCTGGAGCTTTTCTTTTAGCCATAGCTTTTACTTTTTAAATATTTTTTTTGTTCCTGGAAAAACCATTAAACCAACAGCAATTACAGATAAGATAAAGAATACCCTAATTCCAGTTCCAACTAATCTTGAGCCCATTGCAGAAAGAACCTTACCGTCTCTCATTGGAGTTTCAACTCCACTAGAAAGAACAAATGCAACAACAACAACGATAAGAAATAAACCCGCAGATTTAAGTGCGTTTTTCATCTTTGATTTATCTTTAGCAATTGCTCTAAGTGAAAAAATTAGAGTGACAATAACTGCAATAAGTAGAGTTATTTGGCTAAGTAAGATTATTGGTGTTATAACACCATAATTACCAGATGCTGCAGCCATCTTAATAGAGTCATCTCCACTAGCAAAAACAATTGCTAAGAAAATTAAACCAAGTACTCCGAGGGCAATACACCCAATTCTAGTTAATTTTTCTAGATTCATAATGAGTTATTTTTTTTGAGCAGAAAGAATATCAATCAATGTAATTGAGGCATCTTCCATATCATTTACAATTGAATCAATTTTCGCAACTATATAGTTATAAAATACTTGAAGTATAATTGCAACTATAAGTCCAAAAACTGTTGTTAAAAGAGCTATTTTAATACCACCTGCTACAAGAGAAGGTTGCATATCACCAGCAGCTTCTATTCTATCAAAAGCGTTAATCATACCAATTACTGTACCCATGAAACCAAGCATTGGAGCTAATGCAATAAATAGAGAAATCCATGAAACATTTTTTTCAAGTTGTCCCATCTGAACTCCACCATATGATATAACAGCTTTTTCTGCACTTTCAACTCCATCTTTTGCTCTATCAAGACCTTGATAAAAAATTGATGCAACAGGTCCCTTGGTGTTTCTACAGACTTCTTTTGCAGCTTCAACGCCTCCTGATTTCAGTGCTTCTTCAACATCATCTGTAAGTTTATTTGAATTTGTAGTAGATAAGTTAAGATAGATAATTCTTTCAATTGAGATTGCTAATCCTAAAATTAAACATATAAGGACAATTCCCATGAAACCTGGGCCACCTTCAATAAAACGTTTCTTTAATTCTTGTGTGAAACCAGCAGATGCTTCAGAACTTTCCATCATTGGTTCATCTTGTGAATCCTGAATAGTAACTATACTATTAATAGTAGTCGCGGCATATGTGTAATTTGTTGTAGTTGAACCTACGATTACAGAAAGGATTAATGCAAATAATATTTTTTTCATTTTTTTAATATTTTCAATAATTGAGAATCGAAAGATATAAAAATTATTATACGATTCAAATTTTTTTTTTTGTGATAATTTTGTTTTGATTATAACCTTTTATTCTACTTCAATGGTTGATATTTTTCATGTGGATATGAATCAGGTATTACATAGGGACCCGTTGAAATTTTAAGTGGAAATTGTGAGTCTTGATCAAGATTAAATTCAACCATAATTGCTTGATAGCCATTAGATTGATTATCAAATTTTATATTGTAAATATTATCCTCATTTACATCAATTTTAGATTCCTTCCAAAGCTCCCCTTCTTGCCAGAGTCTAAAATCTCTTCCTTCTTCATTAAATGCTCTCCAAATTGAAACTGAGTATTCGCCATCATAATCCAGAAAAACTTCTAGGTTGTCATCTATTAATTCCCAATTAAGATCCGGTAAATCGATATTATTAACTATCCTATGGAAGAAACTAACTAAATCATTGCTCAAATATTCTCCACTAAGAGAGTGATTAGCATTGGGAACATATCTTATCAATTTATTCTCAGGAAGTTCTTCATAATAAAATCTCCAGGAATCTGTAGAAAAAAACTCATCAGATCCAGCATTAATAATATATTTGGGCATGGTAAATTTCTCTAAAAAAGAATACGGTTCAACATAGCTCATAAGCACCTTAAATTCCTCTGTTCCCATCCAATCAGGAATATTATAGTTTACATACTCCTGAACTGCAGGAGAGAACTCACCATAACTTCTGTAGTGATTTTCAAAAGAAGGAACTAGATTAAGCATATCTATTACCATCGGAACAACCCCAACAATTCTATCATCAACTGCTGCAGTAGTCCATGCAGTCCATCCTCTTTTAGATGCACCCGAGACTACAAAGTCACTTAATTCTTTATTATTTTGCAAAGCTATTTCTTGTGCTAAATCCATAGATCTAACAACAGCTCTAGTCATAGGCAATCTTGGCAACCATTCAATGTCCTCTTTTTTTGCACCTCTCTCTAAAAATTGACTCCAAGCATAAGCAATTAGATCATCTTCATAAAATTTTTCTTGATCAGAGGCAAGGAAATTTATTGGTTGAGCAGGAATATTATGGATGTTTACAATTATAGATTTTGTCTTCAAAGCATAACCCACAGATATAGAATCGAGTCTAAAATATGTTTCATCTGTAACTCCACCATCAATAAACATTATCCCAGTATCAGTTTCAGTATCATTAGGAATAACTATATCAACATAATGTGACCATTCAACATCTTCTACCTTTTTCTTATCTAGCCACTCTCCTGAGATCATCTTAATGTGAAATCCTGTCCATTCGTCTTCATAAATAATATCTTCAATCTCATAACTAAACTCATTCTTTGTTGATTCAATATAATCTTTCATAGAATCATAACTATTATTAGACAAGAAAGCATAATTAAGTCCAAAGTATAATAGAACTAATGCTAAGACTAAAAGAATTTTTTTTACAGACATAATATTAAATTTCAAATAAGTTCAACTATAAAAAAGGCCCCCCTTTTTTTTCTTTGACAAAGAGCCTTTTAAACCAACTAATTATTTTTTTCTCATACTTCTCTGCATCCTCCCATTGCTCTTGATTATAAAACAGGGTTTCTTTTAGTGACGGGAACTTTTTTAGTGCCCATTTAGAAACATAATAAAAGATTACAAAATCAATTGGCAGGGTAATAATCCTAAACCACCATGTATCCAGTAATGTCCAAAAATCCATAATTTTAATTTAAAATTACCACCTAATAATAGTACTACCCCAAGTAAACCCAGAACCAAATGCTGCCAACACTACAATATCTCCTTCATTTATTTTTGAATCTTCCCAAGCCTCAGTAAGTGCAATTGGAATTGAACCTGCAGTAGTATTTCCATATTTTTGAATATTGTTATAAACCTGATCTTCAGAAAGACCAAATTTCTTTTGAACAAACTGAGAAATTCTCAGATTAGCTTGGTGAGGAATCAACATATCAATTTTATCTGGACTCAAATTATTATGGTTTAAACCTTCCATAATTACTTCTGAAAATCTAACTACAGCATTTTTAAAAACTAATTGACCATTCATATAAGGATAGTATGAAATGTCCTCTGGATCATTAGCATCAATAATCTCAGGGACCCATCTGTTAGTGCTAGGGCCAATTAAAGATAATTCCTCTGCATGTTTACCTTCAGAATGTAGATGAGAGGATAGAATACCCTTTGTAAGGTCATCCTCACGAGAAATAACTGCAGCACCAGCACCATCTCCAAAAATTACGGAAACTCCTCTACCTCTTGTTGTCATATCTAGTCCACCAGAATGATTCTCGGAACCAATAACTAATACATTTTTATACATACCAGATTTTACAAATTGATCTGCAGTAGAAATAGCATATATAAAACCAGAACATTGATTTCTAATATCCATTGCTGGACATGTAGGTATTTCTAACAGTTCCTGAACTAGTACTCCACTTCCAGGAAAATAATAATCTGGACTAAGAGTTGCAAAAAGAATTAAATCAATATCATTTTTATCAATTCCGGCTCTTTCAATTGCAATTTTTGCAGCTTTGACTCCCATTGTAGCAGTTGTATTACCATCACCTTTTTTTATGTGTCTTCTCTCCTTAATCCCTGTTCTTTCTGTGATCCATTCATCAGTTGTATCCATAATTTTTGAAAGATCATCATTGGTTACAACGTTATTAGGAAGATATTTACCTAATCCAGCTATTTTTGAATTATACATTTTTTTGGTTTTTATTCAAGTTAAGAAAATTAATTAGTGATTTAAATCTTATTCTAAACGAATGTTGCTTAGACCAATATCAGCTCCCGCCATGGCTTTAACTAAAAAAGCAGAAGTAATATTAGTCATATCTAATCCAAGATTTTCAAAATCTTTTAAACTAATCATATATTCTTTCCAATCGTTACTAACCTCTAATTCTAGAGTTTTGTCACATTCGCTATCGTTATCACACTGACCAATTTTGATTGTTTCTATTGATCCTGAATATGACTTTGCAAAAAATGCAAGCTTCATAGCTCCATTAGATTGTCTTGTCATATTATCAGGTTCAATGGAAGAAATTCTAAAATAGTCACCTTCATTTGAAGGTTGATATCGAGTCTCATCTCCTTGTGTCCAATTGATTCTTAATGCATCTTCTTGAGCTAAATGATCAGTCTTACTAACTATTAGCCCCCCTACAGATGTTGGAAAACTCGCAATTTGTTTCTCAAGTTCTCCTGAAATTAACCATAAGTCCCAAGGAGGCACAGAGGCTCCTTTGCTGAAATAAATTCCTGTTGAAGCAATATCAGAATTGTCAAGTCCTGAATTCTCAGATAATAAAGCAAGCTGGTCATTGCTTTCATATGTTAGACCATACCCAAGATTAAACAATGTCTCTTTTTTTTCTGAAACTAAAGCAGATGATGGCCATGTAAAAGATAATTTTCCTTTAAAGTCAAACGAATTATCTGTTTGGAAAAGCATATCTCCAATACCACCTCCTTCACTTCCTGGCAACCATGCAGCTATAAATGAATCTGAATTATTAATCTCCGGATTAGTCCACATAGGACGACCAGATAAAAACACAGATACAACTGGTATGTCCATATTTTTAAATTTCAACAGCATATTAGTATCAAACCCTTTTGGCATGAA
This sequence comes from uncultured Bacteroidota bacterium, assembly GCA_902593165.1. Lineage (GTDB taxonomy): Bacteria > Bacteroidota > Bacteroidia > Flavobacteriales > Flavobacteriaceae > Marisimplicoccus. The sequence goes on from CACJHI010000003.1 coordinate 82,002, forward strand.
ATCAAGATTCTCTCTATCTCCTTGGAATTCTGCATAAGGATCTTCTCCATAAATTGCAATTACAATATCCGCCGACTCTGAAGTCTCGCCTTTTTCTGAAAAAATTACTTCTCCTCCTGCATTACTTACAATTTCTTCAATACCACTTAAAATAGATTGTCCATTAGGAAATTCATCATTTGTATGATTATTTCCCTGCCATGAAAGAGTCCAACCACCACTAGCTTTTGAAATACTCGCTGCACCATCACCTATAACTAATACCTTTTTTGAAGGATCAATTGGCAAAACATTATTATTATTCTTAAGTAGAACCATAGATTCTCTAACAGCTTGTCTAGCAACTTCTCGATGCTCTGGTAAACCTAAAAGACTCTCATCACCTGAATTAGGCCTAGAACTTGGTGGCCCTTTTTGAAAAATTCCAGATGATAGTTTTACCCTCAAAATTCTTCTAACAGCATCATCCAATCTTTCAATTGAAATAGTTCCGTCTTTAGCATGTTGTAATGTACTTTCATAAAGTCCTTTCCAACTATCTGGAGCCATATACATGTCCAACCCAGCATTTAGTGATTGAGGACAATCAGTATTTACACATCCTGGGACTTGACCATGACCATTCCAATCACCAACAACAAATCCATTGAAACCCATTTTTTCCTTTAAGACATCTGTTAATAGTTCTTTGTCTCCATGTAACTTTCTTCCATTCCAGCTTGAAAAAGATGCCATGACAGTTTGAACACCAGCAGGTATTGAACTGTAATATCCTGCTGCATGAACTTCACTTAATTCTTTTTCACTTATCAAAGCATCGCCCTGATCAACTCCATTTTCTGTAGCTCCATCTGCCAAAAAATGTTTTGCACTAGAAATTACTTTACCACTGCCCATAAACTCATCAGAACCAAATTCACCTTGCAGACCAACTACAATTCTATCTCCATAAGATTTTACAATCTCAGGATCTTCAGAAAACCCCTCATAACTTCTACCCCATCTAAGATCTTGAGGAACTGCCAATGTTGGAGCAAAAGTCCAATCATGTCCTGAGACAGTTAATTCATGAGCAGTAATTTGAGCAATTTTTTCAATTAACTCAGGATTATTTGTAGCACCTAATCCAACATTGTGAGGAAAGATTATTGCACCCTTTAAGTTTGCATGTCCGTGAACAGCGTCAATTCCCCATATAATTGGTATAGCTATTTCAACCCCCTCATCATCTATTGACGCATTGTAATATTTATCAGCAAGTTCCAACCAGGCACTTGTTTCAGCATAATTTAAAGGACCAGGGGCAGAATTTCCTCCACTTAATACAGATCCTAATCTATATTTTTTAACATCTTCTGGAGTTACTGAATCACTATCACCCTGAATTACTTGACCTACCTTTTGTTCTAGAGAAAGTTTAGGAAGTATCTCATCAATTTGAGCCTCAATATCTGGATCAAGAGGAAGTGGTTCCAGAGAGACCCATAAATTATTTTCATTGTAAAAACTACAACTTAAAATGAATGTAGTAAATGTTACAAGTGCAATGAGAGTTAGAAATAATTTGAATTTTGATTTAAATATGTTAGTGATTTTCATATTGAATTTTTAGCGAATAAAGATAAAAAAAATTGCATAGAGGAGGGGGTTGATTTCAACTTATAACCTTCTAAGTAGATTATCTCTAATTCTGACTTACATTTATAAAACTTTTACTTAAAGTAGAGCTAATAAAAACATAAGAAAACTTACTAGAGTTAATATATCATCTATTATCTAGGATATTAAAAATTTATATATTTGTAAATAAGGTATTTAAGTAACTAACTTTTAAATTTTTTATGTATGATAGGTACTGGAATAAGAAGAATGGCAAGGGCTGGTATAAATTATTATCAAAATTTATCAGTTGAGAATAAAAAGATTGTAAATAGAGCTCTCTTTTTCCAGAAAAAAAAACTTCGTTCATATTATACTATACCAACAGATAAAACTGCGCTTACTCCTATTTGCGATAGTATATTTCTTGAAAACAAAAAAGATTTTGAGATTTTAAAAAATAATTATCTTGATGAAACAGTTAGGGATAAGATAAATTCAGTGACTGGATATATTCCTTATTTAAAATCTGAGACGTCAATTTACTTTTACCATTTTTTCTCAATAAACTATGGATTAAGAAAAACTTTAATTGGTCAGTTAAGTCTTATTGACGAAAATGATGTGGTGAAAAAAGTTTCTGTAATTAAGTTTCCTAGTCGTTTCAATGGTGTTGTCAATTTAAATGAAGTTTTTGGAGAGACTGAAGGTGTGAGTTGTATTTTAGAAATTTATCACCCTAGGATAATGAATAATCATGCAGGTCACCAGGGTCATCTTCGATTCTGGGGAATTTATGGTAATGACCTTTCTACAGTTCATAGTATGCCACTACAACCTTTTATAATTAGGGATGATAAACCTCTTTTGGCAGAAAGGAGATTTTACCCTAAAGGAAATTTTAGTGGAGAATTATACTTTTATAATTTCAGCTTTAAATCAAGAGCTTTATATGAGAATCTGGAGGGTGATTTATCTTTGGTAAAGAAAGACAAATATGGTTACACAATACAATTAGAAAGAAATAAAACACCAGGACAGGCAGATTTTCCGAGTAGTGTATGGCACCACGCAGCCCCTATTAAAAGAACTTTACTAAGTAAGAATGATTCAATAAAATCAGAACAGTTAATTTCATTGCCAGATATAAGCGGCATTGATTGTCAATTGTTTTTTGGCGAATATATTATGGATAATCAAGAAGTTGAATTTACCTTGTTTAATTCAAATTATAAAGATGGATTAAACAAAAGAGTTATAATTGATATTTCGAATGGAATTCAGATTTCTAACATTTATAATATTGAAGATTTAAAAGGAGGTTATATTATAGTTAAACCAACTAAAAATAACGAACAAAATGTTTATGGAGGGTTTGTTAATATCCAATACATAGTCAATAAAACAAGATGTGACGGAGTTCATTCTCACCCATACACACCTGATAGCCCCTCTCAAGGTTTAAAATTCATGCATTACAAGGTTGATGAATTTTGTGAGTCTTTTGTTTCTATATGGGGTTTGAAAAACTCCTCATTAGAATTTAGAATGAGGGTAATTGATTCTAAAAATGAATTTGAAAAATGTTTCAATATAAAAACAAACAAAAATGACCGTCTTCTTCAACTAAATCTCAAAGATTTTGGGATAAAAAGAGGTTCTGGTATAGTACAGATTGAATGTGATAAATATAATCCAAACTGTACTTCATTTATCCATAAGGTTATTAATGAAAAATCCTTTTTAGCGGTTTGTCATCATACGGGAGGTTAAGAGAAGTTAAAAATGAATTAGCAGAGAGGAAGGGATTCGAACCCTCGATTCCATTTCTAGAATACACGCTTTCCAAGCGTGCGCCTTAAACCACTCGGCCACCTCTCTAATTAACATATTTAATTGTCAAAAATTTCATTTGAATTTTGTTGAGTAATTTTTGAAATTTCAGAAACATCTAAATTATATATTTCTGATAGCTTACTAGCTATTATAGACAAATAAGAACTTTCATTCCTTTTTCCCCTGAAAGGTGCAGGTGCTAAATATGGAGAATCCGTTTCCAATACAATTCTATTTAGTGGGATTGAACTTAAAAATTCTGAAATTTTTCCATTTTTAAATGTTACTACTCCACCAATACCAAGAAAAAAATTTAAATCAATTATTTTTCTTGCCTGATCTTCATTTCCAGTAAAACAATGAAAAATCCCTCTTAGTTTGTCTGATTTATATTTTTTTAATACTTCAAATATTTCATCAAAAGACTCTCTAGAATGAATTACTATTGGCAGGTCATGCTCAAGAGCCAATTTAATTTGCTCTTCAAATGCAATCATTTGTTCTTTAAAATACTTCTTTTCATGGAATAGATCTATACCAATTTCTCCAATTGCTTTATAATTATTTGATTTAATATGTTCTTTTACAAATTCAATTTCTTGTTCAAAGTTTTTATCAACATAGCAAGGATGGAGGCCAATCATACAAAATACTCTATTTGGAAACTTACTCTCCAAATCATGCATACTCTCATTATATTTTGAGCTTATTGATGGTAAATAAAACTTTTCAACTCCAACTGATATTGCTCTTTGGATTACATCATCAATGTCATCTCTAAAATGATCTAAGTATAAATGGGTATGAGTATCAATCAAATCAATTAAGGCCTAAAGATTTTACTACTTTTCCATCCATTAAAATATTTTCTGGATCTTCTACCCCCTCTTTAACAGCAATTAAAAAACCAACTGATTGATTACCATCAATTATTCTATGATCATAAGATAAAGCCAAATACATCATTGGTCTTATTTCAACTTTTCCGTCAACGGCAATTGGTCTTTGAATAATATTATGCATTCCTAAAATACCTGATTGAGGTGGATTAATAATTGGAGTAGAAAGCATTGAGCCAAAAACACCCCCATTTGAAATTGTAAAGGTACCACCAGTTAAATCATCAACTGTTATTGACTTGTCTCTTACATTATCCGCAAGTCTTTTTATTTCTTGTTCAACAGCAGCAAAAGATAGATCTTGAGCATTTCTTAAGACTGGAGTCATTAGTCCTTTAGGACCAGAGACTGCAATACTTATATCAGAATAGTTGTAAGAAATCTTTTCATTTCCATCAATCATAGAATTTACATCTGGATAAAGTTCAAGAGCTCTTGTAACAGCTTTAGTAAAGAAACTCATGAAACCAAGACTAACTCCATGTTTTTGGGAAAAGGCTTCTTTATACTTTTTTCTAAGATTAAATATATTAGATAAATCAGCTTCATTAAAAGTAGTCAGCATAGCTGTTTCATTTTTCACAGAAACTAGTCTCTCTGAAACTTTTCTTCTCAACATTGATAGCTTTTCTCTGTTTTCGCTTCTACCTTCATGATTTGAAGAACCCATTGCTGGAACTACTTTTAAGACATCATCTTTTGTTATTTTATCTCCTTTAGAATTTATTTCATTAATATCAATCCCTTTATCTGATGCAATATTTCTAGCTAGAGGAGTAATACTTATCTCATCAATCTTATTCTGTTCAATCTTTTTTTCGTCTTTAATACTTTGTTGAGGTGACTCAGAATTTGATGCTTTAGCATTAGATGCTTCTGATGTGTCAATTAAACATACAATATCACCTACGGACATTGAATCACCCTCTTCAGCTTTTAAGGTTATTTTACCAGATGCTTCAGCTGGAAGATCAAGTGTAGCTTTATCAGAATCTATTTCTGCTATGGTCTGATCCTTATTGACAATGTCTCCGTCTTTTACTAGCCATTGAGATATTTCAACTTCTGTTATTGACTCACCAGAGAAAGTAATTAATGTAACTTCTGTAGAGAAGGAGTGGATAGAGAATCAAATAAAAGATCTTCCAGAATTTGATACAATAGTAGGTATAGGAGGTGGTATGGCTATTGATGTAGCTAAATATATTTCATGGAAATTAAATAAAAAGTTAGTGTCAATTCCAACAATTTTAAGTGTAGATGCTTTTACCACTCCTGCTGCTGGTGTTAGAGTTAATCATGATGTAGAGTATCTTGGAATAGCATCACCTAATCCGCTTATAATTGATTACGATTTATTGAGGTCTGCCCCTAAAGAGCTAAATATTGCCGGTGTAGGAGATCTTTTTTCTATTCATACTGCTTCATTTGATTGGAAACATGCTAATTCTAAAGGTAGGTCAGAGTACCCTTACAGTCAGCAAGCTATTGATGATGGGGGGAAAATCCTTGACTTTATTTATAATAATATTGGAAATATTAAAGAAAATAATGATAATGGATTAAGGTCTATTGTTGAGGCATATATTTCATTAAATACTATTTGTCTTCCAATTGATCACTTTAGAATTGAAGAGGGCTCGGAACATTATCTTTTCTATGAACTTGAGGAAAGACTTAAGCGACCATTTATTCATGGAAATATTATAGGACTAGGAATATATTTGTTGAGCAGGCTTCAAAAAAATGATTCTTTATTTATTACAGAAATGATGGATGAATCAGGTCTGATATACCACCCAAGCTCTATGAATATAAGAAGAGAAGACTTAAGAGATTCTCTTCTTAATTTAAAAAAATATGTAACATCTAAAGATAAACTATGGTATACAATTATTGACGATAGTAGTATTGATGAGGAATGGATTAACGAAAATTTAAGTGATTTAAAATTTAAATAGCTAACCTAAAAAATTCCAGCATTTTCAAAACTACTCTTTATCGCATTATAAGTAGCTTTTGCTGCATCTTCATTGTTCATCTTATTTAACTCTTTATTGAACGGTTCTGCACTTACAGTTCCCTCATAACCAATATTATTTAAAAAATTTAAAAATGGAGCTGTATCAATCAATCCAGTTTTTCCAGGTAATTCTCTTTCAAGATCTAATTGTTCATCTCTAGATCTCCCAAGAACAGCATCATTTAATTGACACATAACTATGTCATCTTTTTCTAAAAATTTTAAATCCTCAATTGAATGATTTGCACAGTATAAATGAAAAGTATCAAGTTGATATCCAACATTCTTTTCATCAATTTCAGTAATTAATTCTCTAAGTTCGGTAATGGTTCTAATAAAAGAAAATTGATCTCTTGACATTAATGTTTTTGGTCCTACAAATTCTAGTCCAAGTTTCATTCCATTATCTCCAATTATTTTTGCACACTCTTTGAGCCTATTTCTATGCAACTCAAAATTTTTTAAATAAGTTAAATCATTATTAGTTGGCATTATCCATCTGCAAAAACCTTTAGAGCCAATCCTGTTCATTATTTTGCAGTAATCTTTCAAAATTTCGAGTCCTTGATTAAATATAGTCTTTGTCTGAGAAAAATCAACCGGTAAAATTGAAACATCAAATGAAATAGAATTATTTGACATTTTATTTTCATATTCTATATACTCCAAATCACTCATTTGTTTTAAGTCATTTATCATAGGGTATAT
>CACJHI010000004.1 GCA_902593165.1 uncultured Bacteroidota bacterium
AAGTTCAACCCAAATAAATTTTTCAGTTGAAAATAAAAACGTTGTCTTGATAGATGATGTTCTCTTTACGGGCAGGAGCATTAAAGCTGCTATGTCATCTATGGACTCATATGGAAGGCCTAATTCAATTGAGTTATTAGTATTAATTGATAGAAGATATAAAAGAGAAATACCAATTGAAGCTAATTACTGTGGAGCAAAAATTGATACTTTTAAAGGAGATAGAGTTAATGTTGTGTGGGGTAAAAATTCCAAGGATAATATAATATATATTGAGAACTAATGGATAAATTAAGTGTAGATCATCTTTTAGGTATTAAATCTCTAAAAAAGTCAGATATAAACCTAATATTTAAGACTGCTATACACTTTAAAGAGGTAATTAATAGGCCAATAAAGAAAGTGCCTACTCTTAGAGATATTACAATTGCTAATTTATTTTTTGAAAATAGCACTAGAACCAAAATATCTTTTGAATTAGCACAGAAAAGATTAGGAGCAGATGTTGTAAACTTTTCAAGTTCATCTTCGTCAGTTAAGAAAGGAGAATCTTTAACTGATACAGTTAATAACATACTAGCTATGAAAGTAGATATGATTGTTTTAAGGCACCCAAATCCTGGATCGCCATTACTATTATCTAAAAATACTGATTCGTGTATTATAAATGCAGGAGATGGTGCCCATGAACATCCAACTCAGGCCTTATTAGATTGTTTTTCATTAACTGAAAATTTAGGTGATTTAAAAGGTAAAAACATACTAATTGTTGGAGATATACTTCATTCTCGAGTTGCTCTATCAAATATATATGCACTTAATCTTTTAGGAGCAAATATTAAAATATCATGTCCTTTAAGTTTAATACCTAGAGAAATTGAAAGTCTTAATGTCTCGATTGAGACAGATATAATAAAAGCCTTGAAGTGGTGTGATGCAGTTAATGTTTTAAGAGTTCAAAAGGAAAGAATGGAAAAATCCTATTTTCCAAATGATAGAGAATATTCAATGTTATATGGACTTGACACTACAAAAATAAATAATATAAAAAAAGATATCTTAATTCTTCACCCTGGACCAATTAATAGAGGTGTAGAAATTACTTCTGAAATTGTAGAATCAAATAATTCAATTATTTTAGATCAAGTAGAAAATGGTGTAGCCATAAGGATGGCTGTTATTTATTTACTAGCATCGAAGATGAATTTTTCAATAAGCGAACAATGAAACTATTTAACTATAGAAAATTTTATGATAAAGACTCATTAAGTATTAATGATGTAGGTGATGACCCCATTGAATTCTTTAAAAAATGGTTTAAAGATGCAGAAGGATCAGATGGAATAATTGAGCCTAATGCAATGACAATTTCAACTGTTGAGGATAACGTGCCATCATCCAGAGTTGTTCTTTTAAAAGAGATTAAAGACAGAAGTCTAGTCTTCTTTACAAACTATGATAGTAATAAAGGAAGAGCAATATCAAATAACCCTAATTTATGTGCTTCATTTTATTGGCCTTCTTTAGAGAGACAAGTTATTTTTAAAGGAACAGCAAAAAAGTCAGATAAAAATTACTCGGATTTATATTTTAGCTCAAGACCCTTTAATAGTCAAGCTGCTGCAATTGTATCAAATCAAAGCCAAGTAATTGAAAGTCATCAAGAGTTATTAGATAGGTATAATAAATTTTTAAATGAAAATAAAGGCTCAGATTTGAAAAGACCTGATAACTGGGGAGGTATAGAGTTGTCTATTAAAGAAATTGAGTTTTGGCAAGGAAGGGAAAATAGACTTCATAATAGAATTATTTGTTGTTTAACAGATGATTTATGGGATATTCAAATTTTATCACCTTAGATGAAGGTAATTACTTTTTTAAGGCATTCTAAATCTTCATGGGAAAATAATCTAGAAGATATTAATAGGCCTTTAAGTGACATTGGTATTGAAAAAATTAAAAAAATTTCTAATTTATCAAAGGACCATTTTATTTCATCTGAAATAATATTTACTAGTTCTGCAAATAGAGCCTTATATACTTCTGTTTTATTATCAAGAACTTTATCAATTAATTTAAATAAAATTAAAATTTGTGATGAACTATACACTTTTGACCATAACAAGGTATTTGACTTCATAGAGACTATTAATAATAACTACTCAGAAGTTGTATTAGTTGGTCATAACCCTGCATTTACTGAGATATCAAATTATTTTTCTGAAAATAAAATTTTAAATTTACCAACTGCAAGATGGTTTTCATTAAAATTTGAATCTGATAATTGGTCGGATATTATAAATTTGAAACCAATATCTTATTTAAATAATTTAAAAATTGGAATCTAAATACATAAATAGAGAGTTAAGCTGGTTAGATTTTAATGCAAGGGTACTACAAGAGGCATCTAATGAAGATGTTCCAATATTAGAGAGGCTAAGATTTATTGGTATATTTTCAAATAATCTTGATGAATTCTTTCAAGTTAGATATGCAACAATCAAGAGAATTGCTGATGCTAGAGCCTCAAATAAAAATAACAAGGATAATATAGCCGCGAAAGAGTTACTCGATAAAATAACTTCAAAAGTTATAAATCTTCAGTCTGAAAGTTCTTTAATACTTAATTCAATTGAAAAATCACTAAGTAAAGAAGATATAGTATTTCTAGATGAAAATAATGTTCCAGATTCACACAAAGAATTCCTAAAAGATTACTTTATTAGAAGAATTAGTCCATCACTAGTTACAGTCATGCTCTCAAATAATAAGTATCATGATTTTAATGATAATAAAGCTTTTCTAATTACAAATCTTAGATTAAAAAATGCTGATGATATATATGCTTTAGTAGAAATCCCTAGAAATATTAGTAGGTTCGTAGTCCTCCCTAAAAAAGATAATAAGCAATATATAATGTTTATTGATGATATAATTAGATATAATTTGGACATCTTATTTAGCTTTTTTAATTACTCTAGTATAGAAGCGCATATGTTGAAGATTACAAGAGATGCAGAGCTAGATATTGATGATATGGATTTATCAAAAAGCTACATAAAAAAAATTCAACAGTATGTAGATCAAAGAAAAATAAGCAATCCAGTAAGACTAGTCTATGATGAATCTATTCCTGAAAGAACATTAAATTATCTTATTAAAAAAATTAAAATTACTTCTCATGATAGTCTAATACCAGGAGGTAAATATCATCATAGAAGTGATTATATGAACTTTCCTGATCTAGGAAGAACAGACCTTTTATATCCAAAAGATAAAGCCTTAGATATTAATAACTTTAAAATTGAGTCAAACCTTTTGGATCAACTTCTGGATAGAGATTACCTAATGTATACCCCATACCATTCATTTTCATATTTAATATCAATTTTAAGACAGTCAGCCATTGATCCTACTGTAAAATCTATTAAAATAACATTGTATAGGCTATCAAAGAAATCTAATGTGATAAGTTGTTTGATAAATGCAGCTAAAAATGGAAAAAAAGTTTTAGTCCAGATAGAACTACAAGCTAGATTTGACGAAGAAAATAATATAAAGGTTTCTCAAGAGTTAAAAGCTGCTGGTGTAGATCTAATTTATGGAGTTAAAGGACTAAAAGTTCACTCAAAGATCTGTTTAATTGAAAGGTTTAAAAGCAAAAAAAATAAATATTATGGTTTTATTAGCACTGGAAATTTTAATGAGTCTACAGCAAAAGTTTATTCTGACTTCACTCTATTCACATCTAATCAAAAAATATTAAAAGAAATAAATAAAGTATTTGATTTCCTCCAATCTAATTATAAAATACTTGATTATAAACACTTGATTGTTTCACCTCACCATACATCAAGAAAATTATTTGACTTGATTGATAACGAAATAACTAACGTTAAAAAAGGCCTTAAAGGAGGAATTATTTTAAAGTTAAATAGCTTTACAAGTTATAAATTTGTTGATAAACTATATGAGGCCAGTAGATCAGGGGTTAAGGTTAAATTATTAGTCAGAGGAATATGTTGTCTAATTCCAAATAAATTGGGTCTCAGTGAAAATATTGAGGTTAAAAGTGTTGTTGATAAATATCTTGAGCACTCAAGAGTTTATGTCTTTGAGAATGGAGGTGATAAAAAAGTATACATCTCCTCAGCTGACTTAATGACAAGGAATATTGAAAAAAGAGTTGAAGTCGCATGTCCAATATATCAAGAAGATCTTAAAAATCAAGTACTAGAAACACTTAAAATAAGTGATGAGGATAATATAAAAACTAGATTGATTAATAATGAACCTCAAAATAAATTTGTTGATAATTCAGATAAAAAAATAAGGTCACAATGGGACACTTATGATTATTTTAATAATATCTTAGAATAGTTGAAAAAGATTGCTGCTATTGATATTGGATCCAATGCTGTTAGAATGCTAATCTGCTATGTGATTCAATCAGGGAATCAAGAAATATTTCAAAAAAATTCTTACCTAAGATTGCCTCTAAGACTAGGAGAAGACTCTTTTAGAGATGGTATAATCTCAGACAAAAAGATTAAAACGCTTTCTGAAGCACTTATCTCATTTAAATATATGATGAGAGTCCACAACGTTGATGAATATCAAATATATGCCACCTCAGCTCTAAGAGAGTCAACAAACTCCTTAAATGTAATTTCAGAGGTTGAAGAAACATCTGGTTTAAAAATCAATTTAATTAATGGTCTAAAAGAAGCTAAAATTATAGCCAAAGGTAATCTATTATCTAAATTAGAATTTAATAAGACTTATCTATATGTTGACGTTGGAGGGGGTAGTACCGAATATTCTATTTTAAGAAAAGGCGTAGATAAGAAATCTAAGTCATTTAAAATAGGTACGGTTAGGCTTTTAAATAATACAATAAATCCCTCAACCATAAATGAGATAGAAAAATGGTTAAAATCAAATATTGACCAAAATGATAAAGTCAAGTTATTTGCAACAGGAGGAAATATTAATAAAATACAGACAATGACAGGCACCAAAACTGGTAAACCGATTTCATATCTTTCTGTAAAAGATCTACTTAACAACTTACAACTATATAGCTACAAAGAAAGAATGATTAAGTATAATCTAAATCCTGATAGAGCTGACGTAATAATACCAGCATTAAAAATATTTATTTTGACTATGGAGTCAGTAAGTTCTAATAAAATGTTTATTCCAAAGGTAGGCCTAGTTGATGGGATGGTTAAAGAAATCTTTTATGAGAAAAATGGCTGTAAATTAGATCCTTAACTTGAATTCTTCAATTAAAGAGTTTATACTGTTGTTGCTATTTTGAATAATTTTAAGTTTTTCCTTACTATCTAAGAATGTCTTTTTATCTGTTTCCTCAGATAATCTTATATCTATAGTTAAAGAATAATTATTAAGTTCTTTTGATATAAATGTTTGTATTTCACTCTTATATTCCTTCATCTCTTTAAAATTCATCTTATTGACTGTATTGATAATAATCATATTATCATTCATAGTTGGTAGATTCATATTTAACAATGATAGAATATTTTTGTTACCTTTTTCTCTTTCAGACTCACAGAACTTCTTCCACGCTATTTGAAAATCATTCTCAGTAAAATCATCGTTTGGGAGCTCTAAATCTATATCATTAGTTTCATCTTCAATAGACTTCTTAAAACTTAGACTTGCTATAGATAAAGATGAAACGTCGTTTTTTATAGGTTGGTTAAATAATTTCTCAGAATCTTTGGATTCAATAACTTCAATGTCAGGTAATATATCTTGATTGCTGTTTATTGATTCAGTAGTCTTAATTAAAGACTTTTTTTTTTAATGCTATCTAAAGATGCTAATTTCATTAAACAGAGTTCAAGATGTATTCTTTTGTCATTAACTTTTTGATAATTGATTAAAGTATCATTAATGATTTCTATCATAGATATTAGATCGTTATTTGATATATCTTTCGAATGGTCCAAATATCTTTTACTTAACTCGTTTTTGTAATCTGAGAGTTTATCGGATGAATTTAGACTGAAGATAAGTAACTCTCTTAAATGCTTTGATAGTCCATTCAAAAAATTTAAATCATCAAATCCTTTAATGTATATATCATTATATAGATTAAGAATTCCAGGAATATCTTTGTTATTAATCAATTCTGATATTTTGAAATATGTATTAAAATCTAAAACATTCAGATTTGATGTTACTTCACCAATAGTAAGATTTGAATCAGTGAAACTAACTAATCTGTCAAAAATCGATAAAGAATCTCTAATTGATCCATCAGATCTTTCAGCAATTAATGATAGGGTACCATCTTCATATTTGACCTTTTTTTCTTTACATATTTTTGATAATAGTTTTTTAATAGATTCATTATCAACCTTTTTAAAATCATATATCTGACATCTTGATAGAATTGTAGGTAAAATTTTATTTTTTTCTGTGGTTGCGAGGATAAAAACAACATGTTCGGGTGGTTCCTCTAATGATTTTAGAAATGCATTAAATGCTTGATTAGACAGCATATGAACTTCATCTATTATATAAACTTTATATTTTCCAGTTTGTGGAGGGATTCTAATTTGATCGGTTATATTTCTTATATCCTCTACTGAATTATTTGAAGCAGCATCTAATTCAAAAATATTATACTCAAAGTCATCCTCTAAATTGTTTATCGTCTTTGCAAGAATTCTAGCACATGATGTTTTACCGACTCCTCTAGGCCCACAAAAAAGTAGAGCTTGAGGGATGTTATCATTCTTGATTGCATTGTTTAATGTCTTCACAATAGCATCTTGACCAATCATATCATTAAAGTTTTTAGGCCTATATTCTGAAGCAGATGAAGTTGAATTAATCATTTAAACAAATATAAAGATTGAGAAAATTTAATCTTCAATTGAAGTATTTTTTTTAATAAAATTATCAACAAATCTTATATTTGCTTTGCAAGCCTTCTTATCGCTGATTTTTCAGAGGAAAGTCCGGACACCGAAGAGCAATGTAGCGGGTAACACCCGTCATCTGTAATGGATAGGAATAGTGCAACAGAAAGTATGTACAGGTAATGCTGTAGTGGAATCTTGTAAACTCTACATGGTGAAACGCCAAGTATATCTACACTTTAAAACTGCTCGTTTTATGTAGAAGGGTAGGCGGTATGAATGTAATAGTAATATTACATCTAGATAAATGATAAGACTAGACAGAATCCGGCTTATAGGCTTGCTTTTTTTATAAAGCTTAAAATAGAACTTCCATATTTCCTTTCATCAATTTTATTATTCTTTTCTATTAAAGAAATATTTGAGCCATGTTCAATAATTATTTCCCCATTTTCAAATAGAAGATTTCTTTGTTTAATAACATTTATTAGATCAAGGTATTGATCCATTGAGTAGTTATAGGGCGGATCCAAAAAAATGATATCAAAATTTTCGTTAGTATTTAATAAAAAATCTTTAGAATTATTTTTCCTAGTGACAATATCAAATCCATGTTTTAATGCGGTATCTCTGATAAACTTTATACACTTAAAGTTATTATCAACTGAAAATATTTTCTTACAACCTCTTGAAGAGAACTCATATGATATATTCCCTGTGCCTGCAAATAAGTCTAAAACTTTAAGTTCATCAATTTTAAACTTGTTTGATAATATATTAAAAAGAGATTCTTTTACTTTATCAGTAGTGGGTCTGCTTGGAAGATCTTTTGGAGCCCTAATTAATATGCTTTTTTTAGTACCTGATATTATTCGCATTTATTACTGAAAAAAATTTTTCCTCAAAATTTAGTATGGAATGAGCATCATCTTCAATAAAGTCAATCCTTGAATATTTGGATGCTAGATTGTAAAATTTATCAAAGATTTCATGTTTACCTATAAATATAATTTTATCTTTTTTAATTGAGCTTTGGAAGTTTTTTAGGACAAAGAATGTATAATACAAGAACTCATTTTCATCAACTATATCAAATGTGTTAAAAAACACAAACTCATTTTTATTAAATATCATGATTTCAAAAGATCCACTACTTAATTTTATAAAAAATGATAATCCATCAGGGTTATTAACGACTCCATTTAAATAATCGTATAGCTGAGTAAAATGATTTAAATGGGTAATTGTCTGTTTATCTATATCTAAAATCTTTGATAAGTCTTTATTTTTTGAATATACAACAGTAATTTTTTGATCAGCAGATACATCCTCGCCAATATTATTAATAGAGTCTGTATTAGTTTCTAAATACTTGATCTTAAAATCTCTTTCGTAAAATTTAACTGGTATTATTGATGGAGCTGAATTAAAATGTATAACCTCAACTGAGTCCACAGATAAGTTTTTAATATTTTTTGAAATTTCAGGCAATTTGACTTTATCAGTATAAGATGATGATATGCTCTCATTCAAGAAGTTTAAATGAAAGAATGATTCAAACTGATAAATAGATGCTTTACTAATCTTAATTTCTGTTTTTTGCATCAAAAATTGTAGGCCAATTTCCGCTAGTGCTCACATCACTCATTGATCCTAAAATAATCTCGGGTCCATTAACTCCATCTACAGAGATAACTTTATTTTCTTGATCTAGTAAATCTTTATTTTGGTCAAACAAAACAACATCTTTTTTCACTTTCACTTCAAAAACAGGTACCTGGTATCCATTTTTATCAATTATATCAGCTTTTATTGAGAACTCTGAGTCAGTGCCTTCAATTGGGACTTTAGCCATCATTTTGTATGATTCGTTATCTCCAAATAAAGAATCTTTGACTGGAACAAATCCTAATGTGTCAACAATTTCAACTTCTTTTAGCATATCAATTCTGTAGGTCCTATTGTATTCTAAATAAGATGAATCTCTTTTTTCAATTACTGTGAAAATACCGTTATCAATAAAATTAACTAAACTATCAAAATTGTCTGCATAAAAGCCATTGACATCTTTATGGGCAATTTGAGCAGTCCTTATATCCTTAAGTCTGTCAATTACCTGCGTATACCTATCGTTTTTAACTTGATTAAATTTTATTGGTCCATTGATAGAACTGTATATTTGAGAGGCAAAAAATATTGATAGAGCCCATAAAAATAATTCTAATGCACGTTTTTTATTCATCTTTGGTATTTTTTTGATTTAAACAAATCTACAATTTTTTTTTTTTCGTTAAACAATATATAAATGAATTATATTAGAAAAATATTTACATATGAAAACTATAGCCTTAATCCCTGCAAGACTTGAATCTAAAAGGTTTCCTAATAAATTAATTAAAGAAATAGGTGGAGTACCTATTATTATTAAGACCTTTAATGCTGCAATAGATACTGGTCTTTTTGACGAGGTATATGTTGTAAGTGGTAATAATGAAATACTTGAACTAATTAAATCAGTTGGGGGTAGGACATTTAAATCTATTAATAATCATCAATCAGGTACAGATAGAATTGCTGAGGCAGCAATTGATATTAACTGTGATATTATTGTTAATCTTCAAGGAGATGAACCATTTATCAATAAAATCGCTTTAAAAAAACTTATTAAATCCTTTGATGACCCAAAAGTCAATATGGCTTCACTTATGACAAAATTTGAATCCTTCGATGAGATAAACAATCCAAACAATGTAAAAGTTATAGTTGATAGTCACTCTGATGCTATATATTTTTCAAGATTGCCTATCCCACATGGGTCAAAAAAAATTAATGATTATAATCGTCATGTTGGTGTTTATGCATTTTTAAAAAATGCTTTAATTGAATTCTCCAGATTAGACAGGTCAAATCTTGAAATTATTGAAAATCTTGAAGGTATTAGAATAATTGAGAACTCAAAAAAAATAAGAATGATAAATACCGACTTCCATGGAATATCTATAGATACTCCAGAAGATCTATTAGAGGCTGAAGAATATATGTTATCAGATGATTAGAGTTTTATCAAAATTTATTTTAGAAAAAATAATTTGTTGGAAGGTCATTGGCTCGCTTCCCTTAAATGAAAGATATGTAATTGCTGTAGTTCCTCATTCAAGTTATTTTGACTTAGTCATTGCAGTTTTAATAAGAACATATTCAGGTTTAAAAATAAAATTTATTGGTA
Source organism: uncultured Bacteroidota bacterium (assembly GCA_902593165.1). Taxonomy (GTDB): domain Bacteria; phylum Bacteroidota; class Bacteroidia; order Flavobacteriales; family Flavobacteriaceae; genus Marisimplicoccus. Next base: position 10,126 of record CACJHI010000004.1, read on the forward strand.
AAAAAGAGTTGTTTAATCCAGTTACATCTTTCTTCTTTAAGTTTTTGGGAGGAATTCCTGTAGATAGAAGTAAAAACTCAAATATTGTTGATGAAGTTGTAAATTTATTTGATAAAAATGAAATTCAAATACTCGCAATAGCTCCGGAAGGCACAAGAAAAAGAGTTAAAAACTGGAAATCAGGTTTCTATTATATTGCATTAAATGCAAATCTACCTATTCTGATGGTTTCATTTGACTACATGAAAAAAGAGGTTGTAATCAATGATAAATTTTACCCCACAGGGGATATAAATAAAGATTTTTTTGAGCTTGAAAAAAAAGTTAGTAATGTTGTTTTAAGAAATAGACTTTAATCAATAGTCTTCATATCGTGATAGACATTTTGAACATCTTCGTCTTCATCAATCATATTAATCAGCCTCTCTACCTTTAATCTTTCATCCTCAGGTAAGGTTTTGTTAATTTTTGCCTCCCTTTCAAACTCACTAGAAGAAATTTCAAGTTGTCTTCTTTCTAATTCTTTTTGAATTGATCCAAAATCTTCAAACCTAGCTGTAATACTGATCTCATTTTCTAATTTACTCAATTCAATAACACCAAAATCTATAAGATCTAGCTCAAGCTCTTCAATATCAATACCTTGATCTTTTATTTGGAAGAAACATAAATGATCAAATAAAAAATCAACTGATCCTGAAGTTGCTAAGCTTCCATCACACTTATTAAAGTAACTTCTGATATTAGCAACAGTTCTGTTATTATTATCTGTAGCAGCCTCTACTAGAATAGCTATGCCATGAGGTGCATATCCTTCTAGAAGTACTTCTTTAAAATTTTCAGAGCTTTTTTCAGAAGCCTTTTTTATAGCTCTTTCAATGTTATCTTTAGGCATATTTGCTGCCTTAGCATTTTGAATTATAGCTCTTAACCTTGAATTTGAAGAAGGGTCTGGGCCAGACTCTTTAACTGCAATAATTATCTCTCTACCAATCCTTGTGAAGGTCTTAGACATATTAGACCATCGCTTCATTTTTCTTGCTTTTCTAAATTCAAATGCTCTTCCCATATTACTATATAAATGGAGGTTTAGATATCTCTGCCTTAACAAAGTTCTCTCTTATTTTAACATAAATAATTTTTTCTTCCAGATATTCATTGTCAATATATGCTAAACCAATTCCAATCTTTAAAATTGGTGAAAATGTTCCTGATGTTACCTTACCAATTATTTTTTTTTCTATGCTATAAATTTCATATCCATTTCTAGGAATAGATTTTTCAAGTAATTTAAAACCAACTAGCTTTCTTTTTACTCCTTTCTGAATTTCTGTCTCAATAATATTGCTTCCTATAAAATTTGTTTCAACTTTAGTAATCCATCTTAAATTAGCTTCTAGTGGAGAAGTTTCCTCATTAATATCATTACCATATAAGCAATAACCCATTTCAATTCTTAGCGTATCTCTTGCAGCAAGTCCAATAGGTTTTAACTCATATTCTTTATTCAAAAATAAAGTATCCCAAATTTTTAAAGCTTTATTATTTGGAATATATATCTCACAGCCGCCAGAACCTGTATACCCAGTTTTAGAAATAATGATATCTTCACATCCAGCAAAATCACCATTTATGAAAGAATAATTTTTTAGTGATGATAGATTTTTGCTAGTGAAATTTTGACAAAATAATTCTGCTTTAGGACCTTGTATTGCAAGAAGTGAAATATCATCAGATAAGTTCGATATTGAGCAATTAAACTTATTGTTTTTATCAACTATCCACTGCCAGTTCTTTGATATGTTTGATGCATTTACTACTAAAAGATATTTTTTTGTTTCTAGTCTATACACAATCAAATCATCTATTATTCCACCTGATTCATTAATCATACAATTATATTGAGCTTTCCCAATCTCAATATTTGATATGTCATTTGAGCATAACCTTTGAATAAATTCAGTTGAATTTATCCCTGAAATTTCAAACTCGCCCATATGAGAAACATCAAATATTCCTACACTATTTCTCACGTGAAGATGCTCTTCATTGACTGAAGTATAGCTTATTGGCATCATATATCCAGCAAATTCAACAATTTTTGCATTTAATTCTTTATGCCTATCAAAAAGAACTGTCTTTTTCATTAATTTAATTTCTCTGTAATAAGTACTCTTTTAACTCAGAGTAGTTCTCAATTGATGAAGATTTCTTCTCTTTAACCATAATATCTTTGATTGACTTTGGATAGTCAACATTTGTATCTATTGCATTCTCTACAACATCTTTAAATTTTATACTATGTGCTGTTGAAATGAAAATTCCATTTACATTCTCAATATTATTTATAGCCATATATTCTTTTAAGCCTAAATATCCAACTGCAGAATGTGGGTCTGTTAAATAATTATGTGTGGTAAATAATGATCTCATTGCTTCTTTTGTTGACTTGTCATCAAAACGAAAGCCTGATATATTCTTTCTCAATTTTTGTAAATCATTATTATATATTTTTTGAATCCTAATAAAGTTACTTGGTTCAGATACATCCATTGCATTTGAAATTGTCCTTTTTGTTGGGTGAGGTTCAAAAATACCATCTTTTATATATCTTGGAATTGTGTCGTTAATATTCGTAGATGCTATAAAATGATTAATGGGTAGTCCCATTGACTTACTTAATATTCCAGCACAAATGTTTCCAAAGTTTCCACTTGGGACTGAAAACAAGATTTCTTTTTTATTTTTAATTTTTTTGTATGCTAAAAAAAAATAAAACATTTGAGGTAACCACCTAGCAACATTTATCGAATTTGCAGATGTCAAAGCAATCTTTCTATTAATTTCTTCATCATTAAAAGCCTTCTTTACCATAGATTGACATTTATCAAAATCTCCTTCAACCTCAATTGCCTTAACATAATTTCCATTTGTTGTTATCTGTTGCTCTTGAACTTTGCTAATCTTCCCTTTAGGATATAAAATACAGACCTCAATATCTTTTGTGCCTAGAAACCCTCTTGCTACGGCTCCTCCAGTATCACCAGACGTAGCAACTAATACAGTTATCTTTTTTGAACTATAATTACTTTTAAAATAGTCAAGACATTGAGCCATAAATTTAGCGCCAATATCTTTAAAAGCTAATGTTGGACCATGGAATAATTCAAGTGAATAAATAGAATTATCAATCTTCTTTAATGGTATTTTAAACGAAATTGTCTTATCTATTATATCAATCAAGTTAGATTTTGAAATTTCATCACCTATATACCTATTTATAACTTCATAACAAATCTCCACGTCATCCATGTCTTTGATAGATTCAATAAATTTTTTAGAAAGTGTTATGTTCTCTTGAGGATAATATAGACCCTTATCAGGTGCCAACCCATTTATAACAGCCTTCATAAATGAAGTAGGAGAGGAGTTGTGATTTAAGCTAATATATTTCACTTTGTATCAAGAATTTTAATTCCTTGACTATTAATTTTAGATATAAATCCATCATAATCAATTCCTAATTTTTTATAATGGTTTGATATACTATCTAATATTCTATTAGAAGAAACACGGTTATTTGATAAAGAAAAAATTGATGGACCAGACCCTGATATTCCAACTGCAATACATCCATTCTCCTTAGATATTTCTTTCACTGTATTAAACTCAGGTATTAGGAGCGCCCTATCAGGCTCTATAACTTCATCTATAACTGCTCTTGACATTAGACTAAAATCTTCTGTGTAAAGACTACTTACAAAGGAGCCAAGATTAGCAGACTGTTTTACCATTTTTTCAATCTTTACTTTTTTCTTTACAACTTTTCTTGAGTCTGAAGTTTTAATTTCAATATTTGGCCTAACTATAACTACTTCTAAGTCTTTTGGACAAGGAAGCTTTACCACATCAATATCATCTGTAGATCTAACAAGAGAAATTCCACCTAAAATTATTGGAGCGACATTATCTGCATGATAAGATCCACTGACAAACTTTTCACCTTCCATTGAGAATCTGATCAAATCTAACTGACTAAAATGTGAGTCAAGAAGTTGATTTATTGCAAAAACAGCGCCTGCCGAACTAGCTGCAGAACTACCAATACCACTTCCAGGCTTAATACCTTTTTTTATCTCAATTTTAAATCCATTATTAATTTTAATCTCTTCTAGCATAGCTTGAGCTGCAATACCTGCTACATTCTCATTTATATCATTAGTTAAATCATATCCTCCAATAATGCTTATGATAATTCCTTTTGAACTAGTTTTTGAGACTGTTATTTCATCTCCTCGGTTTTCAAGACATAATCCAAGAATATCATATCCACATGATAAATTTGTAATACTTCCAGGAGAAAAAACTTTTATACTATCCATTTCCTTGACTAGCTTTAATAATATCAGCAAAAACACCAGAAGCAGTAAACTCTCCACCTGCACCAGCACCTTTAACAACTAATGGTGAATCTTTATATCTTTCTGTATAAAATACTGTGATGTTGTCGGATCCTACTAAATTATAAAATGGGTGTTCAGTACTTACTGATTCTAATCCAACACTAGCTTTACCCTTGTTTAGCTTAGCTACAAATTTCAATCTGGAATTATTCTCTTGAGCTTTTTTAAGAATAGAATTAAAATGTTCTTTGTTCTTTTCTAGAGATAATAAGAAGTCTTCTTTAGATTCAGCTTTAATGGAATCATCTGGAAGAAAGTGGTTCTTGTCAACATCCTCGATTTCTAATTTATATCCACTTTCTCTTGCTAATATTAATATTTTTCTAGATACATCTACACCACATAAATCAATTTTAGGGTCTGGTTCAGTATAACCAAGATCAACTGCTTTAGATACAATTTTGTGGAAAGTGTCAATTTCATTAAAACTATTAAAAATATAATTTAATGTTCCAGAAAGCACTGCTTCAATTTTAATTATTTTATCACCTGAATTTATTAAATTATTTAATGTGCTTATAACAGGAAGTGCAGCTCCAACATTAGTTTCATAGAGAAATGAACAGTTATTATTCCTTGATAATGTTTTTAAATTCTGATAATTAGAAAGCGTTCCAGAATTAGCTATTTTATTACAAGTTATTATGCCTATTCCATTATTTAAGTATTCACTGTATGTATTTGGTATTAAATCACTTGCAGTGTTGTCAATAAATAAGCTATTTCTTAAATTTAGCTCAAGAATTTTACTTTGAAAATCAGTAGAATTTGCAATTATTTTAGATTTGTCAAGATTCTTAGACCAATTTTTTAAATCAATTTCTGAGTCAGAGATAATCATTTTTCTTGAATTAGAAATGCCAAGAACTTTAAGATTTATTTTTAGGTTTTTTGCAATAAACTCTTTTTGATTCCTGATTTGTTCAATCAGAAATCCTCCAACATTTCCAACTCCAGTTATAAATATGTGAATGTCTTTGAGATTTTCTTCAAAAAAAGTTTCATGTAAAGCATTTAGTGCTTTTTTAGTATTTTCTTTATCAATTATGATTGAAATATTTCTTTCAGAAGCTCCTTGAGCAATAGCTCTAATATTAATATTATTATGACCCAAAGCATTAAATAGTTTACCACTAATACCTTTCTTGCTCTTCATCTTATCACCAACAATAGCAATATTGGATAGGTTTGATTCAATCTGAGATTCATTTATTCTTTTCTGAGATATTTCAAATTCAAACTCATTGTCTATTACTTCTTTTGCTAGAGAAGCATCATTTGAATTTACAGCAATACATATAGAAAACTCAGAGGATGCTTGAGTAATCATTACAACATTAATTTGCTTTGATGACAATGACTCAAAAAATCTTTTAGAAAAACCAGGAACACCAACCATACCTGATCCCTCAAAGTTAATTATGGAAATATCTTCAATATGACTAATACCTTTTACTATTTCATCCTCATCAAGTTTAGTAGAGTTCGAAATGCAAGTTCCATTTGCATCTTGATCAAATGTATTTTTAATGTATACAGGAATATTCTCTTCAATCAATGGCTGAAGAGTAGGGAAATATATCACTTTAGCACCAAAAAATGATAATTCCATTGCTTCTTTGTATGATAAAAATTCTATTGGGGAGGCTTTTTCAACAATTTTAGGGTTTGCGCTAAAAACTCCACTAACATCGGTCCATATTTCTAAACATTTTGCATTACAATACTTTGCAAAGATTGATGCACTATAGTCTGAGCCTCCTCTTCCAAGATTTGAAATTTCATTTGAACCATTTGAGCAAATATATCCTGGAGCGATCATTACTCTTGAGTCTACAAGGTCAAATTTGTTCTTTATGTTTATTGATGTCTTATCAGAGTCTAATATTTCATTGTTATTTAACATTTTAGTATAAATTAATTCTTGCGAACTTATATATGAAATATCAAATTCTTTTTGCTTAAGAATTTCAAAAATAATATTACTTGATAGAATTTCTCCGAGAGTTAATACCTTAGAGATGGTCTTTTCTGTTACCTCGTCAATTGTTGAGATAGCATCAAGAATTTCTTCAAGCTGATTTAATTTCTCTTTTAAAAAACTTTTTAGAGAACTTTGACCATCAAGATTTGATAGATTATTAATTACTTCAAGGTGTCTATCCTCTATATTTTTTAAAACGTTATCAGTTGATTTTCCCTTAAGGATGAGACATTCTTGAAGAAGATTAGTTATCCCCCCAAGTGCAGAAACAACAATCAAGATATTATCATCTTGATTATTTTTCAAAATTGATATTACTTTAGATATTGATTCTGAATTAGCGACTGATGTACCGCCAAACTTTAGGACTTTCAAGAAGCTATCTCTTTTTTATTAATTAATAATGTTAGAACCTCTGATTCAGATTTATGATCAACATATAGCTTATCACCTTGCTTGATCTTATCAGCAACAAGGTTTTCTGCAATTAAGTCTTCAATGTATTTCTGTATCATTCTGTTTAGGGGTCTTGCACCATTTTTCTTATCAAATCCTTTATCACATATAAAAGCTTTTGCTTTTACTGAGATAGATAAATCATATCCTATACCACTGACTCTTTCTTTGAGTTTATCAATTTCAATGGATACTATTTTATTTATATCTTTTATGGATAGTGAATTAAATATTATACAATCATCAATTCTGTTTAAAAACTCTGGTGCAAAAGTATTTTTTAATGCTCTTTGAATAACTTTTTGTTCAGTTTGAGAGCTTTGATCAATCGATGATTTAGTCTCAAAACCTACACCAATTCCAAAGTCATTAATCTGTTTTACACCTATATTTGATGTCATTATAATAATTGTATTTTGAAAATTTATTTTTCTGCCAACACTATCGGTAAGGAACCCGTCATCTAATATTTGAAGTAACATACTATATATGTCGGGATGTCCCTTTTCAATTTCATCAAATAAAACAACAGAGTATGGTCTTCTTTTTACTCTTTCAGTTAACTGACCTCCCTCTTCATATCCAACATATCCTGGAGGTGCTCCAATTAGCCTAGATACAGAAAACTTCTCCATGTATTCACTCATATCTATTCTAATTAGATTTTCTTCTGATTCAAAAATCTCAGACGCTAACACTTTAGCTAATTGGGTTTTACCAACACCAGTTTGACCTAAAAATATAAATGATCCAATTGGTCTATTTGGTGAATTAAGGCCAGCCCTATTTCTTTGAATTGACTTCACAACTTTAGAAACAGCCTCGTCTTGACCAATAATTTTGTCCTTTATAATTTTTTCAAGTTTTGATAATTTATTTTTTTCAGTTGAAACAATCTTATTAACTGGGATATTTGTCATCATGGACACAACATCAGCAATTTCATTTTCGTCAACTGTAACCCTATTAAGTTTTGAGTCTTCGTGCCATTTATTTTGAGCTTCAATAAGCTTTTTTTCAACTCTTTTCTCATCATCACGAAGCTTAGCTGCTTCTTCATACTTTTGTTTCTTAACAACTGAATTCTTTAATTCTCTAACGTCTTCAAGCTGTTTTTCCATTAGGATCACTTCTTCAGGCACATCCATGTTGTTTATGTGAGCACGAGAACCGGCCTCATCAAGAGCATCTATTGCTTTATCTGGTAAGAACCTGTCTGTTATATACCTTTGGCTTAATTCAACACACGCAACTAATGCCTCATCAGTATAATTAACATTATGGTGTGACTCATATCTGTCTTTAATATTTCTTAAGATTTCAATTGTCTCATCTTTATTAGTCTCTTCTACAAGTATTTTTTGAAATCTTCTTTCAAGTGCTCCATCTTTTTCAATATGCTGACTATATTCATTTAAAGTAGTGGCTCCTATACATTGAATTTCTCCTCTTGCAAGAGCAGGTTTGAACATATTTGATGCATCAAGACTGCCAGTAGCACCACCAGCTCCAACAATTGTATGAATTTCATCGATAAATAAAATTATATTCCTATTCTTTTCAAGCTCATTCATTACAGCTTTCATTCTCTCTTCAAATTGACCTCTGTATTTAGTTCCAGCTACAAGACTTGCTAGGTCAAGAGTAATAACTCTTTTACCGTATAAAATTCTTGACACCTTTTTTTGAATTATTCTTAAGGCTAAACCTTCAGCAATTGCGGATTTTCCAACACCTGGTTCACCAATTAAAAGAGGATTATTCTTTTTTCTTCTACTTAAAATTTGAGAGACTCTTTGAATTTCTTTTTCTCTTCCAATGACTGGATCTAACTTATTAGACTCAGCTAATGCGGTCATATCTCTACCGAAGTTATCTAGAACAGGAGTTTTAGTATTAGATGATGACTTAGTCTTTTGTTTAGAAGAGAAAGGGTTTTTAGATTCCTCAGAATCATCTTTTTCATCTGGAAATGCAGAAGAGGTAGGATATTCAATTATATCATCAGATCCTGAATCGTTAATCATAGATTTGAACTTTTCTTTAACGTTGTCATATGTTATATCCATTTTCAATAAAACCTTTGTAATAGGATCATTATCATTTCGAAGAATACAAAGAAGCAAATGTGCGGTATTAATATTTGTACTTTGAAATAATTTTGCTTCTAAAAAAGTTGTTTTTAGTGCTCTTTCTGCTTGTCTTGTTAAATGTAGATTCTTTTTTTCATTTAAGCCAATCGATGCACTATCAATGATTGCAGGATTTAAAATTTCAATTTTTTTTCTTAATTCATCAAGATTAATCTCAATTGAATTTAATATTGAGATAGCTTTACCTCCACCATCTCTTAGCATACCAAGAAGTAAGTGTTCGGTTCCAATCTGTTTGTGACCAAGCCTTAAAGCCTCTTCCTTACTGAAAGAAATAACATCTTTTACTCTTGAAGAAAAATTATCATCCATCATTTATTATTTAGTTGACTAAAATATATCATTAATATAAATTAACAAAGAAAATGCTTATACTAATTGCTTATTTCATGATAAAACTTTTCAATTAATAATGTTAATAAATTATATGTTTTTATATCAATTAAAGAGTTCAAAATAGTACCCGATTAATTATTTTAGCATTAATATACTGTTATGGAAAAAGAAAAATTAATCCCTATAAAAATAGAAGATGAAATGAAGTCTGCATACATCGATTATTCGATGTCTGTAATTGTTTCAAGAGCATTGCCTGATGTTAGAGATGGGCTCAAACCTGTTCATAGAAGAGTCTTGTTTGGAATGAATGAAATGGGTGTAAGATCTTCATCTTCCTATAAGAAATCTGCTAGAATTGTTGGAGATGTAATGGGTAAGTATCACCCTCATGGTGATAGTTCTGTATATGATACAATGGTTAGAATGGCTCAAGAATGGAGTTTAAGATATAATCTAGTTGATGGACAGGGTAACTTTGGATCAGTCGATGGAGACAGTCCTGCAGCTATGAGATATACTGAAGCAAGAATGCAAAAGATATCAGAGGAGTTGCTATCAGATATTGACAAAGAGACTGTTGATTTCCAATTGAACTTTGATGATACCATAATGGAACCTACTGTATTACCTACAAGAGTTCCAGCATTAATAATAAATGGAGCTTCAGGAATTGCAGTTGGTATGGCTACCAATATGCCTCCTCATAACTTATCAGAAGTTATAGATGGAATAATGCAGTATATAGATAATAATGATATTACAATTGATGAGCTTATTCAATATGTAAAAGCCCCTGATTTCCCAACTGGTGGTACAATCTATGGATATGATGGTGTTAAAGAGGCTTTTCACACTGGAAAAGGAAGAGTTGTAATGAGAGGTAAAGCTATCATTGAGAATGTAAGTGATAGAGAGTGCATAATTGTTTCAGAGATTCCTTACCAGGTAAATAAGGCAGATATGATAAAAAAAACAGCTGACCTTGTTAATGATGGTAAAATAGAGGGAATATCAACTATAAGGGATGAATCTGATAGAAAAGGTATGAGAATTGTTTATGTTCTAAAAAGAGACGCAATTCCAAATATAGTTTTAAATAAACTCTATAAGTATACCCCTTTACAATCCTCTTTTAGCGTAAACAACGTAGCTCTAGTAAATGGAAGGCCAGAACTTCTTAACCTTAAGGATTTAATCCGTCATTTTGTTGACCACAGACATGATGTTGTCGTAAAAAGAACAAACTTTGAGCTTAAAAAGGCAGAACAAAGAGCTCACATACTTGAAGGACTAATTATTGCTAGTGATAATATTGATGATGTTATAGATCTAATTAAAAAATCCTCAAACGCAGAAGAGGCTAGACAAAAACTTGAAAAAAAATATAAGCTATCAGAAATTCAAGCAAAGGCTATAATTGAGATGAGATTAAGACAGCTTACTGGACTTGAACAAAATAAATTAAGAGAAGAATATGATGAGCTACAGAAAACTATTAAAGGATATAAAGATCTTTTAGATAGTAAGCCAAAAAGAATGAATCTTATTAAAGAGGAACTTGCAGATATCAAAGAAAAATATGGTGACGAGAGAAGATCAGAAATTGAATATGCTGGAGGAGACTTTAGAGTAGAAGATATAATTCCTGATGAAAAAGTAGTTATTACAATATCTCATGCAGGTTATATCAAAAGAACTCCATTAACAGAGTATAAAACCCAACATAGAGGAGGAGTGGGTCAGAAGGCAACAAAAACTAGAGATGAAGACTTTCTAGAAGACTTATTTGTTGGTACAAACCATCAGTATATGTTATTCTTTACCCAAAAAGGTAAATGTTTCTGGATGAGAGTTTTTGAAATACCAGAAGGTTCTAAGAATTCAAAAGGAAGAGCCATTCAAAATCTTATTAACATAGAACAAGATGACAGAGTAAAAGCATTTATATGTACTCAAGATTTAAAGGATGAAGAATATGTAAATAATCATTACGTAATTATGGCTACAAAAATGGGTCAAGTCAAAAAGACATCACTTGAGCAATATTCAAGGCCAAGATCTAATGGTATAAATGCAATTACAATTAAAGAAGACGATGAATTATTAGAAGCGAAACTGACTAATGGTAATAGTCAAATTATGCTTGCTGTAAAATCTGGAAAAGCTATTCGATTTGAGGAAGGGAAAACTAGACCTATGGGTAGAAATGCATCAGGTGTTAGAGGAATAAGACTAAAAGATAATAAAGATGAGGTTGTAGGAATGATATCTGTAAATGACATGGATGCAAATATTCTAGTCGTTTCTGAAAACGGATATGGAAAACGTTCTTCACTCGAAGATTATAGACTAACTAATAGAGGTGGTAAAGGAGTAAAAACTATATCTATTACAGAAAAAACTGGTAAATTAGTAACTTTAAAAAGTGTCTCTGATAGTGACGATCTAATGATTATTAATAAGTCTGGAATTGCTATTAGAATGCAAGTAGAAGACCTTAGAGTCATGGGAAGAGCAACGCAAGGAGTAAAGGTTATAAGTTTAAAAGATGGCGATAGTATTGCTGCAGTTGCTAAAGTAATGAAAGATGATAATGATATTGAAGATATCAACGATATTGAATTTACAGGAGACGCAGTATAAACAATAAAAAAATGAAAAAACTAATAATTTATATTTTACTATTTACAGTATCTTTTTCTTATTCACAGAAAAAAGAGCTTAGAAATGCCAATAAGTTTTTTGTTTCAGGAGAATACGCTTCGGCAATTGACCTACTAGAATCCTCAAAAGAAGTCTTTGATTCTAGTGATGATAAAATCAAATCTCAAGTTATGCTTCTGTATGGTAAAATACATTCAGCTATGGGAGATTTTGATCTAGCTATGAAGGCATTTGACATGTCAAGAAATCTAGGCACTTCAGATCAACTTTTAAATCCTGAGATCAACAAACTTGAAACTGCTATAATAACTAGTGCCGTTGGTGACAATGAGACAGAGAATTATCTCTCTGCAGCTAAAAAACTTAAAATGGTTTACGATTTAAAAAAGGATGTTAACCAAGAGTATCTTTATTATGCTGCTTCTTCAGCAGTTAATTCTCAAGATTATTCTGTAGCACTTGAATATTATGAAGAACTAAGAGATATTAAGTATGAAGGAGTTGAGACTAAGTTTTACATAACAGAAGTAAGTTCTGGAAATGAAATCGAAATTAATTCTGAAACTGAATTCAAACTATTACAAAAGTCAAAGGACTACTCAAATCCAAGAGAAGAAGAAACAGAATCAAAATTCCCTGAAATTGTTAAAAACATTGCTCTCATATATAAAGAGCTTGGTCAAAATGATAAGGCTCTAGCTGCTATTGAAGCTGCTAGATCATCAAATCCAGATGATGTAGGACTTATTATAACTGCTGCTAATATTTATTTTGAATTAGATAATAAAGAAGCTTTTAAAGTTGCAATGTCAGAAGCGATTGAAAAAGAGCCAAACAATCCTGTTCTTTACTATAATTTGGGAGTGGTTAGTGGTGAGCTTGGTGAAAAGGATGTAGCAATTTCATATTACGAAAAATCAATTGAGTTAGATCCTAGTAATGAAAATAGTTATCTCAACTTGGTTGCTTTAATTTTAGATGGAGAACAAGAAATCGTCAATGAGATGAATAGCTTGGGTACCTCTAGAGCTGATAATTTAAAATATGATGAGTTAAAAGAATTAAGAGAAAATCTCTACAAGGAGTGCGTTCCAATTTTAAAGGATTTAATCTCTATAAATAATAACATTGAGGCTATTAGGACACTAATGAATATATACGGTACAATTGGTGATAACTCTGGTTATATGGAGATGAAAAATCTTTTGGAACAACAAGATTAAATAATTCTTTTTCAGGTCATTTTTTTATCTAAATTTGTAAACTCTTTTGGAGAGGTGCCAGAGTGGTAATGGAGCAGATTGCTAATCTGTCAACGTGTAAACGTTGCCTGGGTTCGAATCCCAGTCTCTCCGCATAATGGTCGCGTAGCTCAGCTGGATAGAGCATCTGCCTTCTAAGCAGACGGTCATAGGTTCGAATCCTATCGCGATCACTATTTTTAATTATTTAAAATTAAGGGTTCTTGTTTTGATACTTGTATTTAAAGTAATGAGAAACACGAAATTATTTATCCATATAATCCCACTTTTATTTTTTACTTTTTTTACAGCATGTCAATCGATTGATGATAAAAATCAAATGCCAAATGTTATTCTAATAATGGCAGATGATATTGGTTATGAAGGTCTGAGTATTAATGGTAGTACATCATATAATACTCCATTTCTAGATTCATTAGCTTTAAATGGGATAAATTTTACAAATACATTATCGCAGCCTCTATGTACCCCTTCAAGAGTAAAAATAATGACAGGTAAATATAACTTTAGGAATTATGATCATTTTACTTATTTAAATTCAAACCAGAAAACTTTTGGTAACCTATTTAAAGAGAATGGATATAAAACAGCTATTGTTGGGAAATGGCAATTAAATGGTCTAAGAATTGGCGATGTTGATAGAAAAATTGCTAGTGATAATTCTAGACCTTATGAATTTGGTTTTGATGAATATTCTTTATGGCAATTAACTAAACCGAAGCAAAATGGAGAGAGGTTTGCTAATCCTCTTATAGAGCAAAATGGTAATTTTTTACCGAGAAATGAAAACTCATATGGCCCTGATATTGTATCTGATTATGCTGTTGAATTTATAAAAAGAAATAAGGATAATCCCTTTTTTATTTATTACCCAATGCTACTTGTTCATGATCCTTTTGTTCCAACTCCAGATTCACCAGAATGGTCATCTTTAGAAACTAGATCAACTCCAGACACTAGATATTTCATTGATATGGTAAATTATATGGATAAAATTGTTGGGAAAATTATAAATGAACTAAAACAACAAGGTGTTTTTGAAAATACACTACTAATCTTTGTTGGTGATAATGGGACTCCTAAGCAAATAACATCAAAGACTATCAATGATGTTATTCCAGGTGGTAAAGGCCTAACAAATAATACAGGGGTTAATGTTCCTATGGTAGTCAGTTGGCCCTCAAAAATTAAAAATAATTCAACAAATTCAGATTTAATAACTTTCGCTGACTTCTATTCTACATTTTCAGATATCCTAGGAGTTCCTGATGAAAGTGATGGTACAAGTATGATGGATATTTTTTCTGATAATGTTATTAATGATAGAGAAATAGTATCAATTTTTTATAACCCATTATGGGGTCAAAATCGAGATAAAAACTATTTTTCTCAAACTGTAAAATATAAACTCTATAATGATGGAAGTTTTTTTGATATTGAAAATGATATTTATGAGAAACAACCACTTTTAGATGAAAATTTAACTAAAGATCAACTTCTGATAAAAGAAAAACTTTTTAAAGAAATTAACATTACTGATAATAAATTTTTGAATAAAGAACCAGGTGTTATTCTTTCTCCATTAGATTGTTGTAACTACTAATTATACAACATCTGCTTTAATTTTTTTAAAAGCAATTGTAATTTGAGCTTCAACTGTTTTTACTGAAATATTTAATAAAGTTGCAATTTCATGATTTGTTAGCCCTTCGGTTTTACTTAATTTAAAAATCTCTTTACACTTTTTAGGTAGTTTATTTATTGATCTATCAATTAATTTAATTAATCTATCAAAATCAGATTCAGACGATTCGCTAATAATTTGATTTAAATATTTAACATATTCATCATGGATTTTCAATAGTGATTTATTTTTATGGTAGGAGTTAATAAACTGATTGTATACAGACCTATATAAAAAACCATCTATAGAATAATTAGGGTCTAATTTTTTTCTAAATTCATATGTCTTTATAAATACTTCTTGAACAATATCTTTTGCCATTGAGTAGTCGCCGGATAAACTTATAGCATATGCAAAAAGTCTTTGATGATATTTATCAACTAAGTATGAAAAAGCATCTTCATCAGCTTTTTTAAGTAATTGAACTAAATTTTTAGTGTTTATTTTCAAAATATATTAATCAATTTAATAAAAAATTTTAGGGGTTTGTCTTTTTTGATATGTATATATATTAATGAGCTTAAAAATAGATAAGAATTTTGAGAACTTAATTATTAAGTATATAAATCAAAATACTAAAACTGAAGACTTAAAATCATTATTAACCTACTTAAAAGATTCTAAGAATCTTAGTTTATTTAAGCTCTATATAAAAATTAATTTTTTTTCAATTTACGTTATGAATAGAATGGATAAAGACGAAATAATAGATATTATTAAAAATAAAATTAAGAAAGATCAAAAAAGAGAAAAGAGAAAGAAATATTTAATTAAATCACTAAAATATGCTGCAGTTTGTGTAACGGTTTTTTATTTAAGCCATCTTTACACACTAAATCAAATAAATTCATCAGAAACTGCAGAGGTAATAATTCCAGACGAAGATGAAATTTTTATTGAGAATGAAAAAGGCGAAATTTTTCTAATCGAAAAAATAGATTCTATTGAGATATCTAAGAATTCATTCAAGGAATCTAATCGCATTGTATATGAGGAAAATATCGGAGTTGAAACAGAAGAAGTTGAGGTTCATACTATAAATGTTCCTTATGGCAAAAGGTTTAATCTTCAATTATCTGATGGTACGGAAGTTTACCTAAACTCAGGTACTATAATGGAATATCCAGTTTCATTTTTACCAAATCAAACTAGATCTGTATATATTGAAGGTGAAGCATTTTTTAATGTAAAAAAAGCTGCCAATTCCATCTTTGAAGTTCGCTCAAATCAAATTATAGCCTCTGTTTATGGAACCAAATTTAATTTCAAAAACTTTTCAGAAGATTTCTCTTCAGATATAGTTTTAGTTGAAGGGTCTCTTGGAATATCTAATGAGAACACCACCGATATAAACATGCTTTCTCCCGGATACAAAGCCTCTATTGATAAAGAGATATTTAAAATTTCAAAATCAAAGGTTAACTCTAAGATTTATACCTCTTGGGTAGATGGAGATGTAATATTTAGAAATGAAACTTTTGATCAGATTATTCAAAAGCTTCAAAGACTTTATAACATAACAATTATTAATAATAGTAAAATATCCAATCAATTATTTAATGCAAGTATAAATGTTGAGGAAGAAAAGATTGAAGATGTATTAGGCTACTTTAATAAAATATATAACATTGATTTTCAAATATTTAACAATAAAATAATCATAAACTAAAATTAAATTAAAAACCCAATTATATGAATAACAATCAAAATAGAAATAGTATATCTTTTATTGATAGACTAAGGAACTCTGTTTTCATTATTCTCACATTGATTTCAACCAATATAATTTATTCTTCTGCTCAAGATATTACCTTGAAGATGAATAATTCAACCTTGGTTCAAGTCATAGATGAAATTGAAGCAATTTCAGAATATAAATTTATTTATTCTTTAAGTGCTTACGATTTTAATAAAGTTGTATCTGTCGATGTAACCGAGGAGAATATTGATAATTTATTAGAAATAATTTTTAATAATGAAATCAATTATGAAATCGTAGATGATAAAATAATTCTTAAAGAAAAGGATTTATCAAATAATACAACTGTAGATATAATTCAAGCTACTGTAACAGGAAGAATAACAGACTCAAATGGAATCCCTCTTCCGGGAGCATCTATTATTGAATCAGGAACTTCTAATGGAACTACATCTGATTTTGATGGTAATTTTTCATTGGATATTTCAGATGAAGATGTTATTCTAGAAATTTCATATATAGGTTTTACATCACAGACAATATCTGTAAGTAATTCAGATAATATTCAAGTTTCTCTTGTTGCATCTAGATCTGCTCTAGATGAAATTGTCTTAACAGGATATGGTTCAACTCTTAAAAGAGAGTTGGTGTCTTCGATATCACAAGTATCAGGTGATGAACTGACAAACCAACCTGCATCCAATGTCTCTAATATACTTCAAGGTAAAGCAGCAGGTGTAAGTGTTATAAGCAATAATGGAGAACCTGGTTCGAGAGCTACAATATCAATTAGAGGTATTAGTTCAATTAGCGGAAATAATGGTCCTCTTTATGTAATTGATGATGTAATTGTTGGGACAGATTTTGATCTTAATAATATTAATGTAAATGATATTCAATCAATTGAAATTTTAAAAGATGCTAGTTCACTTGCTATTTACGGTACAAGAGGAGCAGCTGGAGTTATATTAATACAAACAAAAAGTGGACTTTCAACACCAGAAGGGAGTGTTGAAGTTAGTTTGAACCATTATACTTCATTTGACGAAGTTAAAGCTATGCCTGAACTAGGAGATGTTGCTCTTTGGAAAGAATATTGGAGTGAAGGTCTTAGTTTAATTCCTGGTGAAGACGGATATGGTGCAAATGATCCTAATTTTGTATTTCCATATGACGACAGAAGAGATACAGATTGGAACAGTGCTATTTTACGTGATGGACAAATAAATAACACAGATCTAAATATTTCTGGTAATTCAGAGAAAACTAATTATTTCGTCTCTATAAGTAGATTTGATCAAAAAGGAGTAGTTAAAGGTTCGGGTCTTTTAAGAAATGGACTTAGACTTAATTTAGATACAAAGGTAAATGATAAGCTTAGGACTGGTATAAGATTCAGTTTAGTGGATAGAAAGCAAGAAAATCAAAAGTTAAACTGGTCAAATGTTTATTATCAGACAATTCCTTATTGGCAAATCTATGAAGATGATGGTAAAACGTATACTGGAATTAACCCTATAAGTGGAATTCCACAAAGAAATCCAGTTGCAGATGTTACAGATAGAATAGACCATAGTTTTATTACAAATCTTAACAGTAATGCATATATTGAGTATGACTTAATTCCTGGTCTTACACTAAAAAGTTCACTTGGAATTAATATGGGTTGGAATAAAAACAATTACTATCTCCCTACATACATTCCTCCAAGAAGTGTCGCAAATTCAGGTGGAATTGCCAGAGTTAGACACAATCAAAACAGGAATTATCTTTTTGAAAATACAGCAACCTATTCATTTGAGGATGGTGACCATTCTCTGAAAATTCTTGCCGGATATACTAGACAAAAAACAACTTCTACTATGACTATGGCAACAGGTGAAGGATATCCTAATGATGTACTTACATTTAATAATTTATCTCTTGGTGCAGATCCTGAGTCTAATTTAATTGGATCTAATTATGGACAGAGAACATATACATCAATCCTTAGTAGGATTAATTATGGTTATATGGATAGATACTTTCTTACTCTAGTTGCAAGGCGAGACGGATCCTCAGTTTTTGAAACAGGAAACAAGTATGCTACTTTCCCATCAATAGGTGCAGCGTGGATAGTTAGTGAAGAAGACTTTATGCAGAACCAAGATGTAATAAGTAATCTTAAATTAAGAGCAAGTTATGGAATTGTTGGTGAGCAAGGAGTGCCTCCATACAACTCATTTGCTAGATATAGCGATTTTCCAATGTTTTTAAATGATGGAAGATTAAACACTGTACTTCTTAGCTCTATTCCTAGTCAAGGACTGGAATGGGAAAAAACTTATCAGTCGGATGTTGGTTTAGAAATAGGATTTGCAAACAATAGATATAGTCTTGAGTTTGATTACTATGAAAAAAGAACTGAAGATCTTCTTTTGGAAAAACCTTTACCATATACAGCAGGTAATACAAGACTTGAGAATATTGGAGAAATTGAGAATAAAGGATTTGAATTATCTATATCATCAGTTAATATAGAAAAAGAAAATTTTGTGTGGTCAACTTCACTTTCATTATCTCAAAATAAAAGTGAATTAATTTCTCTTGGTGATGGTCAAGATTATATTGCTCTTGATGATGTTGTTGCTTCAGGTAATGGTACTCCAATTAGGCTTGTGCCTGGTTATCCAATCCCTAGTTTTTGGGGTGCAAATAATCTTGGGACATACAAAACAAGAAATGATATTGATACTGATGGAAGATTTGGTAGATCATTTCTTGGTGGACCAAGACTTGAGGACCAAAATGGTGATGGAACATGGAATGATTTAGATTATGTTTATCAGGGAAGTCCAGAACCAGATCTGTTTGGTGGTATAAGAAATGTTTTTTCTTACAAAAAATGGACTCTTGATACTTTTGCTCATTTCTCAATTGGAAATACAATGTTTAATGGTTCTGTTGCAGAAAGTTATTATGCAAGAGGAGCATATTTAAACCTTCTACCGGAGCTAAAAGATAGATGGACGGAAGAAAATTATATGTCTGACATACCTAGAGCAGGTACAGCTTTCGGTACATATGTTACAACTAATGAAACTTCTTTTCAAGATGCATCATTCTTTAGATTAAAAAATGTTACACTAACATATGATTTAGATAACCCTCCATTTGTGAGAGATGCATCAATCTATGTAAGTGCACAAAATCTACTTTTAATAAGTGATTATAAATGGGGTGACCCTGAAGTAAGTCAGTATGGAAATCAATTAAACAGAGGTGTTTCAGATTCATCATATCCTTACTCTTCAAGTGTATCCTTAGGATTAAATATTAAATTTTAAAATATAAAACCAAAAAAATGAAAACAAGAAAATTTAACTTTTTACACATTTTACTCATGATGGGTTTAATCGTATTACCTATTTCATGTGATGACGAAGCATTTCTTGAAGAAGATCTAAGAGATGCACTGTCTCCAGCAACATTTTATAATAATGATGCTGAAGCAGCATTAGCTGTTAACGGTGTCATGATGGGTTTGATTTCTAGCAATGGTCATAGAAACAGACAATATGCTTCAATGTCTCATTATGGATCTGATGAAGGAGGTCCTTCAAGAGGAAATGTAGCTGGTACATATCACAACTATCTTTATGAAGAAGGAGTTGGAGGTTATGGTAATACATGGCGTGTATGGTACCAAACCATTAGAGATGCTAACTCAGCTCTGGAAAATATTGAAGGAAATGATAAACTCTCTAGAACATTTAGAGATCAAGCAATTGGTCAACTTTTAACTATTAGAGCCTTAATCTATTGGGAATTAACAGTTATGTGGGGTGATGTTCCTTATTTCAGAGATTTACCTAGTTCAGAGGTGCTTGGAAGTATTGAAAGAACCCCAGTTGCTACGATTAGAACAGATCTTAAGGCTGATCTTGAAAGAGCTGCTTCTCTACTTCCTAGTGAATGGAGTGGTGTTGATTATGGTAGATTTACAAAATGGGCTGCTTTAGGGTTTAAGACAAAAATTCATCTATACGATAGAGAATGGGCTGAAACGGTTGCAACTGCCAACCAAATTATTAACGGTTCTCCGCATGCGCTGATGGATAATTTTGAGGATGTTTATGGAAGATCAAGAATGATGATCGGTGATCCACAAAATAAAGAAATGATAGCTTGGATTGATTTTGCTGGTTTATCTGGTGAAGGAGTTATGTCTGCAGCAGATTATGCAAGAAATTCAGGAGGATTTGTTGAGGAAATGACACCTAGAGGAAGAGATGAGCCTAAAAACAAGGGAGAAAAAGCAGCATTTAATGCTGCATTAGCTGCTAATGGAGATGAGTTCAATGGTTTTGGTGCTTATAGTCCTTTTCCAGATGCCGCTAAAAGATCAAGATGGCAAGATGGTGATCTAAGGTATGATGTAACAATTATAACTCATTATGAAGGGTTTGAATTGAAACATAAATATTTCAAAAAACTTTGGCAACCTAATCTTGAAGCTTCATATAGAGGTAATAGACATGAAAACTTTATATTACTTAGACTTGCGGATGTATATTTAATGGCTGCAGAGGCTCAAAATGAACTTGGAGGTCCTGGTGAAGCTTATCAATACATAAATAAAGTTAGAGAAAGAGCATTTGAGCCAGATAACCCTCTTAGTGGTCTTAATCAAACAAGTTTTAGAGAAGCTCTTCAAGAAGAAAGGTTTTTTGAACTTATGGGAGAGCATCAAAGAAAAAGAGATTTAATTAGATGGGGATTATTAGCTGAGAGAATTCAAAATACTACAGTTTTTAAACAGCATAATGCTCGTAAAGTAAACTATGCTCCTCGTCATCATTTATTACCAATTCCTTTAGAGGAAATTCAGAATAATCCTAATTTGTTGAATACAGATCCAACAAATAATGGTTACAGATAGTATGTAAGTTTAGTAATTGAAAAGATTGTTTAGTGCATTCGCATTAAGCAATCTTTTTTTATATTCAACTCTATGAAAATAAAACATATATTATTTACAATCTTTTTCTTATTCATTTTTTCTTCATGTGAAACAAAAAAAGATGATTTAAGACCAAATTTTGTATTCATTTTAGCTGATGATTTAGGATATGGGGAGTTGGGTATTCTTGGACAAAAATTCATTGAAACACCTAATATTGATCAATTAGCCAAAGAAGGAATGATTCTTAAAGACCATTACACAGGTTCCCCTGTTTGTGCTCCTGCACGAGCAGTACTTTTAACTGGCCTTCATTCTGGAAATAATCCAATCAGAGGGAATGATGAATGGAGAGAAAGAGGAGATGTATGGAGTTTTCAAGCTATGTTTGAAAATTCAGATCTAGAGGGTCAACGACCGATGCCAGATTCAATAATAACTGTTGCAGAATTTTTAAAGTCTAATGGGTATAAAACTGGTATGGTTGGAAAGTGGGGTCTAGGTGCTCCCAATACTAATAGTATTCCTAATAATAAAGGATTTGACTTTTTTTATGGATATAATTGTCAAAGACAAGCTCACACTCTTTATCCTAGTCATCTATGGAGAAATAAAGAAAGACACATCCTAGATAATCAGATAGTTAATAAAGGTCAACTTAAAGAAGGATTGGATCCATATGATACTAATAGTTACAATCTATATAATCAAAATGATTATGCCCCAACTTTGATGCATAGTGAAGCTTTGAGTTTTATAGAGTCCAATAAAGACAATAATTTTTTTCTCTATTATGCTTCTCCAATTCCTCATTTACCTCTTCAAGCTCCAAAGAAGTGGGTAGATTACTACCGCGAAAAATTTGGTAAAGAAGAACCTTATGTAGGGAATTCTTATTATCCAAATCAATATCCTAAAGCTACATACGCAGCAATGATTTCTTATTTAGATGAACAAGTTGGAGAAATAGTTGCAAAGCTTAAAGAAATTGGGAAATATGATAATACATTTATTATTTTTTCAAGTGACAATGGTCCAACACATGTAGAACACGTTGATATTAATTTCTTTAATAGTGCAGGACCTTTTGTAAACTCCAAAAACACTGTCAAAGGCAGTGTTAATGAAGGAGGGATAAGGGTTCCTACAATTGCAACTTGGCCTAAAAAAATTAAACCCGGAACTTATTCAGAACATCCAAGTACCTTCTACGACTATTATGCAACAGTATCTGATATCATTAATAAAGAACTTCCTTATTCAATAGACGGTATAAGTTATTACCCTACACTTATAGATAAAAAACAAGATAAACACGATTATCTATATTGGGAGTTCCCTGCTTATGGTGGCCAACAGGCAATTAGAATTAATAACTGGAAAGGGATTAAAAAGAATTTATTTAAGGGCCCTTCAAAACTGCAACTTTATAACTTAGATGAAGATCCAAAAGAATTAAATGATATAGCATTTAAGTACCCTGAAATTGTATCTAGAATGGAAGATTTTATGAAAGAGGCACATACAAAACCAAAAATGGATAAATTTAAAATACCAGTTTTAGATAATAAATAAAAAAAATGAAAAAAAAAATAACTTCAATATTAATACTGTTTCTATTTATAATATCATGTAATTCATCTATAGAAAGAGAAGTACAAAGACCAAATTTTATAATCTTCATAGCTGATGATATAAGCTGGGACGATATTGGTGCTTATGGAAATGAATTTGTTAGCACACCAAATATTGATAACCTTGCTAAAGAAGGATTAATTTTTAATAATATGTATTTAACTACTAGCTCATGTAGTCCTAGTAGAAACTCTATAATGACGGGGAGGTATCCACACAATCATGGTGCACCTGAGCTTCATACTCAACCTCCAATGGGAATGAAAACATTTGCTGAAGAGTTAAACTCCTCTGGTTATTATACTGTATCTTCAGGAAAGTGGCATATTGGTGATTATGCCAGACCTGGATTTGATGTTATTCATGAGGGTATAGATTTGGTAGGCTTTGGTGGAGAGGATCAATGGGTTAATATTTTAACAGACAGACCAAAAGATAAACCATTTTTTATCTGGGCTGCAGCTCATGATCCACATAGGGATTGGGCTGAAAATGATTTTTCAGGCACACACAAATTAGATGACATTATCGTACCTGATTATTTAATTGATGACTTACAGACAAGACAGGATCTAGCTCACTATTATGATGAGATTAAAAGATTTGATTACTTTATTGGAGAAGTAATTTCAAAATTAAAAGACCAAAATGTATATGATAATACAATTCTAATGATTATGTCTGATAATGGAAGACCATTTCCTCATAGTAAGACAAGGTTGAACGATCAAGGGGTTAAAACACCATTTATATTTGTATATAATGATGAAAAGATATTAGGTAAGACAGAAAGCTTAGTAAGTGTAATCGATATTGCTCCTACAATTCTAGATTATGCTGGTATTGATATTAAAGAAAATTTTCAAGGAAAGAGTTTTAGAAAACTTCTTAAAAATCCTGATGAAAAGTTTAGGAATTATGTCTTTGCTGAACATAATTGGCATGACTATGAATCCCATCAAAGAATGGTTAAAAATGAAGATTATATGTTAATCCAGAATAATAGAAATGAATTTCCTCAGGCAGGTCCATTAGATGCAATAAACAGCTCTACATATGCAAGTCTATTGGAAAAAAATAAGCTTGGAGAAATAACAGAAGTTCAAGGTGAAATATTTGATAGTCCTAGATTAGAAGAGGAGTTTTATGTTTTGAAAAATGATTTATTTCAAAGAAAGAATTTAATAGATGATGATAAATTAAATGAAGAAATAAATAATTTGAGAGTTATATTAAATAGATGGAAAAATGAAACTGGTGATTCACAGCCAGAAGAAATTACAAAAGATTGGTACTTGAGAACTCCTGGACCAATTGAAACAAGAAATAATCTAGGTAAATCTATAGATCTTGTAAAAACTAAAAATCATGGCATTAGAGGTGAGTTTCCAGGATCATCCAATAATGCTACAGAAAATAATAATAAAGGTCCTTTTTAATCATGAATAAAATCAAAGTATTTATTATTTCAATTCTACTAATAAGTTGTGCTGATAATTCGCTAGAAATATCTAAAGACACTAAATTAAATGTTTTGTTTATAGTTGCAGATGACTTAAATACTCGAATTGGTGCTTATGGAGATAATCAAGCAATAACTCCAAATATTGATAAACTAGCTGAGTCAGGCGTTACATTTATGAATGCTCACAATCAATATCCTCAATGTGCTCAATCAAGAGCTTCATTTATGACTGGCCTTTATCCAGACCAAACAAAAATAAAAAAACTACTAATTTATTTAAGAGAGACTATACCTGATGTAATAACTATTGGGGAAAGATTTAGACAGGAAAATTATCACTCAGTAAGAATAGGTAAAATATTTCATTATCATAATCCTGGTCAAATTGGAACATCAGGTCATGATGATAATAGAACATGGGATCAAACAGTTAATCCCTATGGAAGAGATAAATTAGAAGAGTACAAAGTTAAATCTTTAATTCCAGGAAAGTTTGGTGGAACTTTAAGTTGGCTTGAAGCAGATGGAATTGATGAAGAACAAACTGATGGTATAGGAGCAACTGAAACTATAGAGTTTCTTGATAAATTTGCCAAAAGTGGCGAAAACTTCTTTCTAGCTTATGGTCTATATAGACCTCATACTCCTTACGTTGCTCCAAAGAAATATTTTGATCTTTTTGATAAAAATGAAATGATAATCCCTAAAGTTTCAGAAGATTATTATAAAACGATTCCTTTGCCTGCTGCTGCTACTGTTACCGAGAAACCTGAAGAAAGAAACCTTGAATATGAATTAGCTCAAACAATTAAAAAGGCATATTACGCTACAAATTCTTTTGTTGATGCTCAAATAGGTAGAGTATTAGATAAACTTAAAGAGACAGGACTTGATAAAAATACTATAGTAGTTTTTACTTCTGATCATGGGTATCATTTAGGTGAATATGGACATTGGCAAAAAAGAACTCTATTTGAGCATTCAACTCGTGTGCCCTTGATTGTTTCTGGTCCAGGAATAAACAAAAATGAAAAAATCATGAAAGCGCCTATAGAGCTTATAGATATGTATCCTACAATAATGGATCTTGTAGGTATGGAAACTCCAAAATTTGTTCAAGGAAAGAGTTTTGCACCTGTTTTAAAAGACTCATCAAAAGTATCTAGAGAAAGTGCACTTACAGAATTAAATATAGATAGAATACCCGTTCAAGGATATTCTATAAAAACAAATAGATACAGGCTAACTCAGTGGGGTGAAAATGGATCAATGGGTTATGAACTTTATGATCACAATGTAGATAGTGAAGAAATGAATAATCTAGCAGAAAATGCTGATTATAAAGATGTTAAAGACTCATTAATAAATGTTATTGCTGAACGTATAGCTAATGCTAGGACTAAACCTGAAGGGTTAGGGAATCAATTTGAGCCTAGGTATAGGAAAGGATGGGATTATATTAAGATTCGCCCAAAAAAATAATTTATGAAAAATTTTTTTTTAATATTTTCTTTATTCCTTATGACAGTCTCTTGTAATAATTTAAATAACGAAAGTAGACCAAATTTTATAGTAATTTTTGTTGATGATTTAGGATATGGAGATCTAGGTTCATATGGACATCCAACAATTAAAACTCCCACTCTAGATAAATTGGCATATGAAGGGCAAAAATGGACTCAATTTTATTCTGCTTCAAGTGTATGTACTCCTAGTAGGGCTGCGTTGTTAACTGGAAGGCTTCCAATTAGAAACGGAATGATTGGATCTAAGACTAGAGTTTTTTTCCCTGATTCACAGTATGGAATTCCTGATTCTGAAATTACAATTGCTGAGAAACTTAAAGAAAATGGTTATAAAAATGCTATTATTGGAAAATGGCATTTAGGTCATAAAAAAGAATATCTTCCTCTTCAGCATGGATTTGATTATTATTTCGGTATTCCATATTCGAATGATATGGATCCAATTAATGGAGTTACCTGCTGTCCTGGACCAAGATATTGGCAACAATATGAAAAAAAGAGACCAGATTCATCAAATTATAATGTTCCTTTAATTGAAAACAATAATATTATAGAGAGACCAGCAGATCAAACAACAATTACTAAAAGATATTCAGATAAAGCAGTTGAATTTATTAGAGATAATAAAAAAAATAATTTTTTCTTGTATTTAGCACACAACCTTCCTCATACTCCTCTTTATGCCTCAGATGAATTTACTGGTAAAAGTAAAAGAGGTCTATATGGAGATGTTGTAGAAGAAATTGACCATGGTATTGGAAGAATTATTGATGAGTTAGAAAGAAATAATCTTGACAGAAACACAATTGTAATTTTCACATCTGATAATGGACCCTGGCTTCCATTTGAATCTCAATCTGGTTCAGCAGGACTTCTAAGAGAAGGAAAAGGAAGTACTTGGGAGGGAGGACATAGAGTTCCAGGGATTTTTTGGGGTGGAGGTATTAAATCATCTGTAATAGATGATCTAGGCTCTACAATGGATATCTTTCCAACAATTCTAGAAATGTCAAATTCAGGACAAGTTGATGATAGAATTATAGATGGGTTAAGTATTAAAAACACTCTTTTAAATCTTGAACCATCTAATAGAGAAAAAGTTATTTTCTATAGAGAGAGAGAGGTATACGCTCTAAGATATCGTCAATTTAAAGCTCATTTTATTACAAAAGGAGTCTATAATTATCCTTACCCTGATATAAAAACATATATGGAAAAACCTTTGCTTTATAATTTAGATATAGACCCTTCCGAAAAATATAATATAGCTGATGAAAATCCTGAAATATTAAAAAAAATATATGAGGTGCTTGAATCTCATCAAAACAACCTTAATGCAACAGAAGATTTACTTCAGTATAGGGATAATGATGGAAATATTGATGGAATAAATGATTCTTTTGATTAATACTCAACTATGAAGATGAGCAGACTTTTTATTGTTTTCTTTAACCTTATTCTTATTGGGTGCTCTCAAAAAGAAATGATTCAAAAACCTAATATTATTTTGATTATGACAGATGATCAAGGTTGGGGTCAAACAGGTTATTACAATCATCCTCTTTTAAAAACCCCTAACTTGGATGAGATGGCAAATAATGGATTACGTTTTGATAGATTCTACGCTGGTGCACCAGTTTGTTCTCCAACTAGAGCATCAGTATTAACAGGAAGAAGTAATGATAGAACTGGTGTGTATGATCATGGTTATCGTCTTAGACTTCAAGAAAAAACAATTTCGCAAGCATTAAAAAATAATGGATATATAACTGCACATTTTGGTAAATGGCATTTAAATGGATTAAGAGGACCAGGTGCTCCTATTTTAATAGATGATAAATATGGCCCTCAAAATTTTGGATTTGACCATTGGTTATCGGTTACTAATTTTTTTGATATAAATCCATTAATGAGTGAAAATGGAGTTTTTATTGACTTTAATGGAAATTCCTCAGAGATTATATTTAATGAGGCTCTATCCTTTATAAAAGAGAAAAAAAACAAAGAAATGCCCTTTTTTATTGTTATTTGGGATGGATCACCACATTCTCCATTTATTGCAGATGATAAGGATAATATTGATTTTAACAATTTAGATGAAAGAAGTAAAAATCATTATGGAGAATTAGTTGCATTTGATAATAGTTTAGGAGATTTTAGAAAAGGTCTTCAGGAAATAGGTATATCCAACAATACCCTTTTATGGTTTAATAGCGATAATGGAGGTCTTGGTAAAAAACAGAATATATCACCCTCGACTGTAGGAGGTTTAAAGGGTCAAAAAGGAGATATTTGGGAGGGCGGTATTAGAGTTCCTAGTATAATTGAATGGCCATCAGTAATTAAAAGTAGAATTAGCACCTATCCATCTTCAACAATGGATATTTTTCCCACAATAGTTGATATTTTAAACTTACCTGACTCTACTATATTAATGCCATTTGATGGGGAAAGTCTTTTTCCTTTATTTAATTCAAAGATTGAGAAAAGAAAAAATAAAATTCCATTCCGTTATCTTGATAAGGGTGCATTAATAGATAATAATTTTAAACTAGTAGTAACAAGCATTAAAAAAAATAATTTTGAATTATATGACTTACTAAATGATCCTAAAGAATCTTTAAATATAAGTTCATCTTACCCGATTGTCTTTCAAGAAATGAAAGATGAATTTATAAAGTGGAATAGAACAGTAAATGAAAGTATTAATGGGAATGATTATAATGAAGAATTTATAAATGAGGATGGAAGAAAATGGTGGCCTTCTGATGAAAGATATGAGCCATTTCTAAACGATCTAATTAAACGTCCAGAATATACTGAGTATATTAAAAGAAGAGCTAACTTAAATTAACCATAGAATGAAAAGGATATTCTTAAAATTATTTATTTTAATTTTTTCATTAACATCAATTGGTTGTAGTGTTGAGAGTAATACAAAACCTAATATTATATGGATAGTAGCTGAAGATCAATCGCAATATTTTTTTCCATACTATGGCGATAATACTATTGAGTTACCAAACATTAATAAACTTTTAGAAAATGGAACGGTATATGAGGGTATGAGCTCTCCTTATCCTGTATGTGCACCAGCTAGAAGCTCAATTATAACAGGAATGTATCCTAACTCAATTGGAACAGGTCATCAAAGAGCTTATCATTACAATAGAGAGGTGAGGCCTGAGAGCGAATATTTATTAGAATTTCAATATTATTCCTCCAAACTAGCTGAGCAGATTAAACCATTTACTCAAATCTTAAGGGAAAACGGATATTATACAACTAATAATTCAAAACAAGATTATAATTTTAAATTAACAGATGAAGCTTGGGATGAATCTAGTAGAGAAGCTAGTTGGGAAAACAGAAATAATAACCAGCCTTTCTTTTCAGTTTTTAACTTTGGAGTTACTCATGAATCTCAAATCTGGATTAGGGATAAACAAGAGCTTAAAGTAAATCCAGATAGTATTATTGTTCCTCCAGTTTTTCCAAATGATTCAATTGTTAGACACTCGTTGGCTGTAAATTATTCTAATATAATTGAAATGGATAAACAAATGGGGAAGATTATTGATAAGCTCATTGAACAAGATCTATATGACGATAGCTATATCTTTTTTTACAGTGATCATGGAGGTCCTTTTCCAAGACATAAAAGAGCAATATATGAAACTGGATTAAAAGTTCCATTGATAATAAAGTTTCCATATTCCAAAAAAGCTAAAGAAGATAGAAATTATGACTTATTAAGTTTCATTGACTTTGCGCCAACAATCTTATCTATTGCTGGAGTTGAAATTCCAGAAACATTCCAGGGCAATGCATTTTTAGGTTCAAAAGAATTAAAAAATAAAAGAAAGTATTCATTTAGTGCTAGTGATAGGTTTGATGAGATTACTGAGAGAAAACGAGCTGTAAAAACAAAAAAATATAAATATGTTAGGAATTATGATACTTATCAACCCCATGCAATAGACAATTATTACAGAACTCAAATGAATTTAATGAGACATCTAACTAACTTAAATAAATTAAACCTTCTCTCACCAGAACAAAAACTTTGGTTTAAGTCCCCTAAAAGCAATGAGGAATTTTATGATCTAGAAAATGATCCATTTGAACTAAATAATTTAATTACAGATAAAGCTTTTTCAAGTAAAATTGAAGAATTGAGAGCACAACTAGATAATTGGATGATTCAGATTAATGATAATGTAGATCTTTCTGAAAAGGAATTAATAGAGATTATAACTAGGTAATATTCTTTATATGAAAAAAACAGCATTAATTCTTTTTTTAACCCTAAATATATCTTGTGAATCAATTGACAATAAGAATCCAAATATTATCTTATTTTTTGTAGATGATTTAGGATGGACAGATTTATCTTTTATGGGTTCAAAGTATTATGAAACTCCAAATATTGATAATCTTTCAAAAAGTGGAATGACATTTTATAATGGATATGCTTCAGCAGCAAATTGTACACCTAGTAGGGCTACAATGTTTACTGGTAAATATTCAACTAGTCATGGTATATATACAGTTGCTGATAATAAAGATCTAGTTGGCTCAGAAAGAGGAAATGACAAAACTCGAAAATTGATACCCATTAAAAATAAAAGAAATCTTGATTTAGAATTTTTTTTAATTCCTGAAATGTTAAAAGATAAAGGGTACTTAAATGCTCATTTTGGTAAATGGCATCTTGGTAATGAGGGATTTCATCCTGAAGATCAAGGTTTTGATTTTAATTTTGGTGGCAATCAAACTGGAGGTCCTAAAGGAGGGTATTTTTCTCCATATAAAAATCCAAATATTTCAGATGGACCAAAAGGGGAGTATCTCACTGACAGAATTGGAGATGAAGTTGTAAATTTTATAGAT
Organism: uncultured Bacteroidota bacterium; assembly: GCA_902593165.1. Lineage (GTDB taxonomy): Bacteria > Bacteroidota > Bacteroidia > Flavobacteriales > Flavobacteriaceae > Marisimplicoccus. Next base: position 41,291 of record CACJHI010000004.1, read on the forward strand.
AATAATCAAAATGAAACCTTTTTTGCATATGTGCCATTTTATTCTGTCCATACTCCGATTCAATCAAAAAAAGACCTTCAAAAAAAATATTTATTAAAAGATGGAAATGAAAATCATAATCGAGCAGATTATGCAGGTATGATTCAGTCAGTTGATGAAAATATTGGAAAAATTATAAATGAAATTGAGAAACTAGGTTTATCCGAAAATACTCTTTTTATTTTCACCTCTGATAACGGTGGTATTAGAGCTATATCTAGCCAATCACCACTTAGAGCTGGAAAAGGATCATACTATGAAGGAGGTATAAAAGTACCCTTAATTTTTTCATGGAGAGGGAAAATAAAAGAGGGAAGTAAATCTTATGAAAGAGTAAGCAATCTTGATTTTTTTCCTACAATTCAAAAGATTGTAGGCTATAAAAACAACGATCTAAAACTAGATGGAGTAGATTTAAATCCAATTTTTGAAGGTAGAAATATTGAAAAAAGAGCTTTGTTTTACCATTTCCCTATTTACCTTCAGGCATATAATGTTCAAGAGGATAATGGAACAGATCCTTTGTTTAGAACAAGACCTGGTTCGGTTATAATTAAAGACAATTGGAAGCTGCATCACTATTTTGAAAATAATAAAAAAGAACTTTACAATATTGAAAATGATATATCAGAATCATATGATTTAAGTAAAGTAAATGTCCAAAAGACAAAAGAACTTTTTAACATCTTAAATTTATGGAGAGAGACAAATAATGCTCCAATACCGTTTGAAAAAAACATTAAGTATGATCAAAAGTTTGTTGATAGTATTAATTTACTTATAATTGATGGAAAGCTATCAGGTAGAATAAACACTAATTGGTAATTAAATATTTTAATGATGAACTTTAATTATGCTAAATCTTTTATTATTTCAATTCTCATATTTATTTTAGGATGTGAGTCAAATAAGAATAATTCTAATAATGACCCCAATATTATAATAATTTACACAGATGATTTAGGTTATGGTGATGTAAGTGCATATCAAAAAGGTACATTAAAAACACCTAATATTGATAAGCTAGCTAATGAAGGGATTAGATTTAATTTTGGATACGCTTCATCTGCAACTTGTAGCCCTAGTAGATATGCTCTATTAACTGGTAAATATCCATGGAGAAAAGATGGTTTAAGAGTTATAACTGGTGGGTCTTTAGTAATTGATACTACTGAAATGACTATACCTAAACTATTAAAAAGAAAAAATTATCGTACAGGTATTGTAGGAAAGTGGCATCTTGGTTTAGGTTCTGGAGATGGAGTCGCTGGATCTGGTATAATTGATTATAATTCTACAATCTCTCCTGGTCCTAATGAAGTAGGTTTTGATTATTCACATATAATGGCTGATACTCAAGATCGTGTTCCAACAGTATATATTGAAAATGGAGATGTTGTTAATCTTGACCCTAATGACCCTATAGAAGTAAATTTTTTCCATCAAAAAAAACATGATGATTATGGTTTGCCAACTGGATTGAAAAATCCTGAGCTTACAACAATGAAATGGCATCATGGTCATAATGGTTCAATTATAAATGGAGTCCCAAGAATTGGATATATGAAAGGTGGTAATAATGCTCTTTGGAGTGATATTGATATGGCAGATCACTTCCTGCAAAAGGCTAAAGAATATATTAAACGAAATAAAAAAAACCCATTCTTTCTATTTTATACCCTTCAACAACCACATGTTCCGAGAACACCTCACCCAAGATTTGAGGGTCTATCAGGAATGGGGCCTAGAGGAGATGTGATTATAGAAGCAGATTGGGCAATTGGAGAATTATATAAGACTTTAGAGTCAGAGAATTTATTAGATAATACATTAATAATTTTCTCAAGTGACAATGGACCTGTATTAAATGATGGATATTATGACGATGCTGTAGAAAAACTAGGAGATCATACTCCTAAAGGTGGATTAAGAGGTGGAAAATATAGTCTCTTTGAAGCTGGCACAAGAGTTCCGTTTATTTCATATTGGAAAGGAAAAATAAAGCCGGGAATATCAAATGAAATGATATCACAAATTGATCTTCTAAATTCAATTTCTAAATTAGTCGGATTAGATTATAGATCAAAAGATGGAATAGACTTTTTAGATTTGATTTTAAATAATAAAGGTAAGGGTAGGGAAGAGTTGATTCTTGAGGCTTCTACAAGAACTGCATACAGAAAGGGAGATTGGGTAATGATTCCACCCTATAAGGGTCAATCAATTGCAAAAAATGTTAATATTGAATTAGGGAACTCATTGGAATTTAAATTATATAACTTAAAGGATGATCCTTCACAAAAAAATGATCTTTCAAAGATAGAGGATGAGAAGTTAAAGGAAATGATTAAAGGTTTTGTAAAAATTAGAGGTAAAGAATTTACTAATATTAAAAACCTAGTTTTAGAGTAAATTATGTTAAAAAAATTAAATACTTTGAAGAGTAAAATAAATGCAAATAAAGTTTCAATAAACCCTAACTTTAAAAACTAAATAATGAAATATTATCCCTTAAAATTATTGTGTATTGCCTTTCTTATTTTAGGATGTAATAGTCATACAGAAACCAATACAAAACCGAATATATTATTTATTATGTCTGATGATCACGCTTATCAGGCAATAAGCGCATATGATGATAGGTTAATTCAAACTCCAAACATCGACAGAATTGCAGAAGAAGGAATGTTGTTTACTAATGCCTCGGTTACAAATTCAATATGTGCACCTTCAAGAGCAGTTATATTAACTGGTAAACACAGTCATATTAATGGAAAAATAGATAACATTGCAAAATTTGACGATTCTCAAATGACCTTTCCTCAATTATTTAAAAATAATGGATATCAAACAGCTATGTTTGGAAAACTTCACTTTGGAAATAATCCAAAAGGTATAGATGATTTTCTAATTCTTCCCGGTCAGGGAGACTATATAAATCCTAGATTCTTAGGAAAAGAGAAGGACACAATTATTACTGGATATGTAACAGATGTAATCACTGATTTAACATTAGACTGGTTTAAAAATAAAAGAGATGATGATAAGCCTTTCTTGACATTTTATCTTCACAAAGCTCCTCATAGGGCATGGTGGCCAAGTCCAGAAAAGTTTGCTGAATTTTATAACAAAAAGTTTCCTGAACCAGAAACTCTTTATGATGACTACTCTAATAGGGGTACTGCTGCAAAAACTGCTGAGATGAATCTACTTACTCATATGCAATACATGCAAGACAGTAAAGTTCGTCCCTCAGTATTTGAAAAAATGGAAAATGTAGAGCCAAAAATTGTTTATGCTAGAGGTGATGGAACCTTTTTTGAGCCAAGCTCTAATTCTTTTAATAACCGTTATGGAAGAGCTAATGAGGAACAAAAGAAAAAATATGACGTTACTCTAGATAAGATTAGTAAAGATTTTGAAGCTAATTGGCCAAACATGACCAATAAGGAAAAAATGCAATGGAAGTTTCAACGTTACATGCAAGACTATTTGGCAACCATCTCATCTGTAGATGACAACGTAGGAAGAGTTTTAGACTATCTGGAAGAAACAGGGCTAGATAAAAATACTATAGTCGTTTATACTTCAGATCAAGGATTTTACCTGGGTGAACATGGATGGTTTGATAAGAGGTTTATCTATGAAGAGTCTTTCAAAACCCCACTGATGATCAAATGGCCTAATCAAATTAAACCTGGAACAACAAATGAGGAAATGGTTCAAAATCTTGACTTTGCCCAAACTTTTTTAGAGGCTGCGATGATTGAAGCGCCAAAAGATATGCAGGGTGAGAGTCTCATACCATTATTAAAAGGAAATTCAAGTAAATGGAACAGAGAATCAGTTTATTATCATTATTATGAGTATCCTTCAGTCCATATGGCAAAGAGACACTATGGAATAGTTAACAAAGACTATAAACTCACTCACTTTTATTATGATATTGATGAGTGGGAATTATATGATCGTAAAAATGATCCTAATGAAATGAATAATGTTTATAATGATCCTAATTATAAGGATGTTGTTAACAATTTAACACAAGAATTAAAAGAACTTAGAATTAAATATAAAGACTCGGAGGAATTAGATAAAAGCTTTATATATAATTGATATGAAAAAAATATTCCTAATTTTATTTATTGCTCTAGCTTCATGCTCGTCACCTAAAGATTATAATATTAAGACTGTTTCAGTTAAGGAATTCAGAGACTTTATTAATGAAACTGGTTATATAACTAGTGCAGAAGTGTATGGTTGGTCCTTTGTTCAAGAAAATGTTTATGATTATAAGGTTGTCAATGGCGCAAATTGGATGAAACCAGATGGTATCAATGTCTCAATTGATAGTCTACCTGTAACACAAGTAAGTTACAAAGATGCAATTGAGTACTGTAAATGGGCAAATGTTCAACTTCCAACATACGAGCAGTATTGGGAATTAGTATCTTCAGATGATAGATTAATCGTGTCAGATAATATGTATCCAATTTCTTCTGTACAATATGTAAATATTGTTGGAAATGTTTGGGATATTACGGAGCCTGGTAACTCAGATCAAGTAAGACTAGCAGGTGGATCTCTATTTTGTTCAATAGATACATGTCATGGAACTCAAGAAGATAGAGAGTTATATGTTGATAAAGAAACTGGTAATATTCATATTGGATTTAGTATTTTAACAGAATAAATGAGATATACACCAAGTAAAATAAATAGATGGATGCTTTTAAAGCTGCCTGCTGCCTGGTTAACAGGCGTAAGACTTACTCTAATCAATGAAAATAAATGTGAAGTTAAAGTAAGGTTTAAATGGATTAATCAAAACCCTTATAAGTCTATGTTTTGGGCTGTTCAAGGAATGGCTGCTGAGTTAACTACTGGTATGCTACTTACAAAATCTATTCAAGACTCTAAAGCTAATATTTCAATGCTTCTTGTAAGTAATAAATCAAGCTTTCATAAAAAAGCAGTAGGTAAAATAACTTTTACTTGTAATGAAGGTGAAATAGCTAAACAATTAATAAATTCGACTATCAAAAATATTACTTCCAAAGCTTGGTTTAAAGCAAAGGGATATGATGAAAAAGGAGACTTAGTCTCTGAATTTGATTTTGAATGGTCATGTAAAAAAAGAAAAAATGGATAAACACTTTTATAATAAATTAAATATGCCAATGATTGCAGCGCCTCTATTCTTAATTTCAGGTCCAAAACTTGTAATAGAATGTTGTAAAAAGGGAATAGTTGGAACTTTTCCTGCCCTTAATCAAAGGACTTCAGAAGGATTTGAAGAGTGGGTAGTTGAAATTAAGGAAGAGCTTTCAAAATTTGAGAATGAGACAGGTATAAAGCCTGCACCATTTGGAGTAAACTTAATTGTTCACCCTTCAAACATAAGAGTCAAAGCAGACTTGGATATTTGTGTTAAGCATAAAGTCCCATTAATTATTACGTCATTAGGAGCTGTCCCTGACATTGTAAATGCAATTCATAGTTATGGTGGATTAGTATACCATGACATTATTAAAAAAAGACATGCGGAAAAGGCAGCTGAAGCAAACGTTGACGGATTAGTGCTTGTTACTGCTGGAGCAGGTGGTCATGCTGGATTAAAAAACCCCATGGCTATGATATCATTGATAAAAAGCTTCTTTAATAAAACAATTATTCTATCAGGGGCTATATCAAATGGTAGAGATATTGCATCTGCTCTTCAAATGGGTGCAGACATTGCATACATGGGTACTAGGTTTATTAATACTAAAGAAAGTATGGCTGAAGAAGGCTATAAAGAGATGATTATTAATTCTTCTGCTGAAGATATTGTTTATACAGCTGCAGTATCTGGAGTTCACGCTAATTTCTTAAGGCCTAGTCTAGAGGCAATGGGAGTGACTGAGGAAGTATGGAATGATTCTAAAAAAATAGATTTTGGAAAAGATATGGCAGAGGCTGAGGCAAAAGCATGGAAAACAATTTGGTCAGCAGGACACGGTGTTAGCTCAATAAATGATAATCCAACTTGTAAAGATTTGATAGATAAATTAAAACTTGAATTTATTGAGTCAATTGAGAGTCAGAATTCTAATCTGAAATATAGTGACAATAATTATTAATTAATTATTGACCTTATTATAGACATACCATAAATTGCGGCTGTCTCTGATCTTAACCTGCTATTACCTAGGGTCACCTCTTTTATATCTTGTTCTTTTGCAAGATCAATTTCCCTGTCAGAAAAACCACCCTCAGGACCTATCATAAGACAAATATTTGGTTTAGTAAAAAGCTTTTCACTTAATTTATTAGATGTTTTTAGATTTGCCATCAATAGTTGATCTTTATTATTTAATATAAAATCCTCAAAAGTATTTATCGAATTAATTTTAGGTTTGAAGAACTGGTTAGATTGTTTTAAGGAGCTAATTAAAATTCTTTCTAATCTCTCAGTATTAACTTTCTTTTTTTCTGAATGTTCACATACTATAGGAGTTATTTGACTAATTCCTAACTCAGTTGCTTTTTCTACAAACCATTCAAATCTTGAAATATTTTTAAGAGGAGATAGAGCTATATGAATTGATAAATTAGGCGTTTCAAACTTTTCAATACCTTTAATCTTAACTTTTATTTTTTTTCCTTTTTCAATTATCTCAGCATTACAAACACAACCTAATCCATTTGTTATCCTGATATTATCTCCAATATTTTTTCTAAAAGATTTCAATATATGTTTGCTGTCAATCTCATTCATGACTATGAATCTATCTGTTGCTTTATAATTTGAGTAAAATAGATCCATTAGAAACTTAGTCTTGGAGAAGGGGTTGATTTTAGGTTAGATTCAAGTGATTCTTTATACTTTAGATAACCTACAATACCAATCATTGCTGCATTATCAGTTGAATATTCTAATTCAGGTATAAAAATTTTTAAATTATTTTTTCTTGAATACTTATTAAGTCTTTCTTTTAGATAGCTATTAGCTGATACACCACCTCCAAAGACTATTGTATTAAGATTATTATTTCTAGATAGTAGTTCAACTTTAGTCATTAAATTGTCAATTAAATTCTTTTGGATTGATGCACAAATATCATTAATGTTTTCATTGATAAAGTTGTTGTTTTTAATTTGATTTTTGTGAAGGAAATTTATGAATGCAGTTTTTGATCCTGAATAGCTTATATCACCACCTTCAACTTTTGGTAGGGGAAATTTAAATTTTTTTTCATCCCCCTCTTTTGCAATTTTATCTATCAATGGCCCAGCTGGGTATCCAAGTCCTAGTTTCTTTCCACACTTGTCAAATGCTTCTCCAATAGCATCATCCAGAGTTTCCCCTAATATCTCCATTTTAAAATAATCCTTTACAAGAATAAACTGAGTATGACCACCTGATATAGTAACTCCTAGAAATGGAAAATGAGGGTGTTCGTTTCCATTATTTATAAAATGCACCAATAAATGAGCTTGCATATGGTTAACCTCTATAACAGGTATCTTTAATGATAAACCTAGTGCCTTTGCAAACTCTGTCCCAACAATTAGTGATCCCATTAATCCTGGTCCGCGAGTAAATGAAATTGCAGAAACTTGGTTCAATGAAATTTTAGCTTCTCTTATAGCAGATTCAACAACTGGGATGATATTTGATAAATGAGCTCTAGAAGCAAGCTCCGGTACCACACCTCCATAGTCTTTGTGAATATCTTGGTTAGCAATTATGTTAGATAATACTTTATCATTTTTTAAAATTGCTGCGGAAGTATCATCACATGAGGATTCAATTCCCAGTATGTAGATATCTTTGTTTGACATTACTATCTTTGTAAAACAAATTTAAACAAGAAATATCATTAAGAATTCAAAAAAAATATTTTTCATCATTTCTGGATTATTACTAATTGTATTATCCACATTTTTTTTGATTTTTAATACTACATCATTTCAAGATTACATTAGGAAAAATATAATATCATATGTAAATCTTAATACAGACAATACTATTGAAATTTCAGATTCTAAATTTAATTTAAAAGGTGATCTTGTAATTTCTGGGATCATACTTTCTGATAAGAATTCTGACACTCTAGTTCAACTAGAATCGTTAAGCACAAAGTATATCCCTTTAATATCAAATCTTCAATATGATAGTTCTCTAAATATTAATGGTTTAAAACTCTTTATAAACCAAGAGGAAAAAGAATTAGAAGAAGGTTATAATATGAATAATATTAATGAGGTATTTGATAATATTTTCTTTAATAATTTAAATATAACTAACTCTCATGTGATATTCGTTAATGATACAATTCAAAATCAAATAAGTATATACAACTCTTCTATAGGAGAGATTAATAAGAATATAGATGGAGTGGAGTTTAATATAGAAGGTCTTAGTGGGTCTTACAACAATTTATCCATAGATGACTTTTATTCATCAGTAAATCTGAATAAGTCTAGTATTACTTTAAATAATTTACATTTAAATAATAAAGAGAGTTTCTTAAAGGGAAATATTACGGTCAACTTGGATGACGGTCTTAAATTAAAAAATATTAGTAATTCAAGTATAAATTTTAATATTAACCCAATCTTATTTGAATCATTTCAAAGTAATTTTAATATAAATGATAATATATCAGGAGAACTACAATTTTATGGAACAAGAGAAGAATTAACTATTAACAGTCTATCATTGTCTAGCGAATTATTTGAGTTTAATGCTGAGGTCAATATTCTGGATGTCTTATCTGAAGACATTGAAATTAACACCTTAATAAATGACCTAGACATAAATGAAGAATATCTGTCATATAAATATAAGATTAATGAAAAATTTAATTTACCATTCTTAAAAGGAGATCTAAATATTAATAATAAAAATTTAACTATTAATTTAAGCGAGAAAGAGAGTTCAGAAACTAAACTTAATCTTAACGGTGCCGTTAGTCTTTATGATAGCTTTAATTATCAAATAGATATAAGTTCTAAGCTAGGAGAGAATGATGAAATATTAGAAATTTTAGATCTTAGTTATATAGATTTAAATACTTCAATTAAAGGCTCCGAGGAATTAAATCACATTATCTCCAATGTTAATTTAACTAAAAACAATAATGAATTTAACTTAAATACTGATTCATACATACAAAATAATTTTTTAGAAGGAAGAATAGGAATATACTCAGATAATATAAATATTGAGTCCAGTCTTTCAGGCAATATCTTAAAAAAAACATTTGAAGTCGACAGTAGAACTGATATAAGGGGAGAAGAAATGTCTGGTAATATTGAATTTTCTACTCAATCAAATCTCAAAATTAACTTGATAAATCCAAACAATATAATTTCATTTTTGAAATTAGATCAACTATATTTTAAAAACTCCAATGATGAGCTTAAGCTTGAAAATTTATCTGAACTTAATAAAATCCTTAATACAGAGATTATAAATCAAGAAAGTGAATTTGATTTTGAAATATCATTGAGTGAAGGTTTATTTCAAATAGACTCTTTTCTTGGTGAAAGGTTTAAAATAAATGGTTATTATAGAGATAGTGATGATTTAAATTTTGATATAAAAATTTCTAATGTATTAGTCAATAACTTCTTTGACATAAATAAAAATCCAATTTCTGGCAATATTAACTCAGATATAAATATCAATAGAAGTATAGAGAATAGAACATTTAGACTAGACTCTAATCTTTCTAATCTTCAAATTAAAGATTATGATCTTGGAGAATTAAGTATAAATATATTTGGTAACACCGACTATAATTCCTATGCGGTTAATATTGACTTGTCTAAAGAAGAATTAACCTCTGTTAAAGGAGAAGGATCTATAATAGTAACTGATGAAGATCCAAACATTGATATTGACATTCTTATTCAAGACCTAGATATTTCATTTATTGAAAAGGTAGGCTCAAATACAATGTCAAATATATCAAGTACTATTTCAGGTGAGGTTAACATCTGGGGGCAATCAAATAGTATTCAACACAATGGTAAATTATTCCTTAATGGAACTAAGTTTACAATTCCCTATTTAAATATTGAATATCTCCTGTCTGAAAACTCAGAAATCGATTTATATAATCAAAATTTTGAGTTTAATAATGTTAGTATTAGAACAGAATCTAATAATCTTCCAACATCACTAGTTGGTAAAATTACACACCAGGATTATAAAAACTGGAATTTAGATCTCGACTTTCAATCAGAAAGACTTTATATACTTAACAAAGAATACGATGAGACTGAAGGCTTTTACGGAAGAGCTTACATGGGAGGGGATATAAAAATAAACGGTCCAACTAATCAAGTCTCAATTAATATAGACGGCGTTACCAAATCTGGGACAAGTATTACAATTCCTCAGTCAAATAATTATACAATTGATGATTTCTCTTTTATCACTTTTACAGATCTAAATTCTTATTCTCAGAAGTCTTTAGACTCAGAAAGCATTTCTGATAATATAAGCAAGACACTTGACTTAAATATGAACCTACAAATTAATGAAAATGCTGAAGTTGAAATTACAATTGATCAAGAAACTGGAAGCTATATAAGCGGAAAGGGTAATGGTGATCTTTTAATGGAAATTGATTCTGATGGGAAGTTTAATATCTATGGAGATTATACTACTAATGAGGGTATATATAATTTTAGAAATCTAGCCTTGATTGATAAAAAATTTCAATTAAAGAAAGGTGGGACAATTACCTGGGATGGAGATCCACTTTCAGCCCAAATGAATATTCAGGCAACATATGAAGTGCCTGGTGGAGCAAATCCTGCTCTTCTCCTTGATAACCCAAACTTTAATAAAAAAATTCCAACAGATGTTGATATAAAATTAACCGGCGAGCTGACTAAACCTGATAGCCCAGATTTCGAAATATTCTTCCCAAATACGAGTAGTACAGTTACGTCTGAGATTAATTATAAACTAAATGATCCAGAAGTAAGGCAGCTTCAGGCTATTTCATTATTGACTCAAGGTATTTTTATAAATGAAGTTAGTGTATCAATAGAGGGAGTAACTAACAATATATATGAAAAGGTTTCTGAAGTTTTTAGCGATATACTTGGCGGAAGTCAGGGACCACTAGAGGTGGGTTTAAATTATCTTCAGGGAGATAAGAGTGAAATACTTGATATTAAGACTGAGGATAGATTTGGTGTAACACTATCAACAAAAATAAGTGATAAAATTTTATTTAATGGAAAAATTGGTGTTCCAATAGGAGGAATAGAAGAGACACTAATTATTGGGGATGTTCAAGTTGACTTTATCTTAAATGAAGACGGAAGTTTAAGAGCAAAAGTCTTTAATAAAGAAAATGAATTTAGATATATTGGAGATGAGCTAGGTTATACTCAAGGAATAGGTTTGTCCTATCAGGTAGACTTTCAAACTTTTAGGAGTTTATTATCAAAAATTATTGCTAATAATAATTAACAATTTGTCTTTATTGTTGAATATCCTAAATTTTTATATTTAAATTTGTCCAACTTAATGATGGCCGAAAAACTCAAAAAAATTGCTGTTCTTACATCAGGAGGTGATGCTCCTGGAATGAATGCTGCTGTTAGAGCAGTTGTAAGATCAGCTGTCTATAATAATATAGAGTGTTATGGTGTTTACAAGGGCTTTGAAGGTTTAATCTCAGATGATCTTGTAAAACTTAATGCTAGAGGAGTTAATAATATAGTTAACAAAGGAGGTACAATTCTTAAATCTGCAAGATGCTTAGAATTTAGAACTAAAGAGGGAAGGTTAAAGGCTAAGAATACATTAGATAAATATAACATAGATTCACTTGTTGTTATTGGTGGGAATGGCTCGCTAACGGGTGCTCTTCTGCTTGAGGAGGAGCATGGAATAAAAACTATTGGTATTCCTGGAACAATCGATAATGATTTAGTTGGCACAAGATGTACACTAGGGTTTGATACAGCATTGAATACTGCAGTAAATGCAATTGATAAAATTAGAGATACTGCAAGTTCACATAATAGGCTATTCTTTATTGAGGTAATGGGTAAAGGGTCAGGACATATTGCTCTTAATGCTGGGATTGGTGCAGGTGCTGAAGAAGTTTTAATACCTGAACAAGGAATGGGACTAGATAGGTTACTAGATTCCCTTAAAAAGAGCGAAAAATCTGGTAAATCTTCAAGTATAATTGTAGTTTCTGAAGGTGAAAAGATAGGTGATAACGTATTTAGTTTTTCATCACACATAGAAAAAAATCTTCCCCATTATGAGATTAGAGTATCAATCCTGGGTCATATCCAAAGAGGAGGGTCTCCAAGTAGTTTTGATAGAGTCTTAGCCTCAAGGATGGGTGTTCATGCTGTCGATTGTCTTATCTCAAATAAAAGTAAAGTTATGGTTGGAATAATAGATGATAAAATGGTAACTGTACCTATTGAGGAAGCTATAAAAGGTGGTCAACAATTAGACAAAGACTTAGTTAGAGTCTGTGATATAATTTCAATTTAATTTTTTAAAATAAATATAAAATGGCAATAAATATTGGTATAAATGGTTTTGGTAGAATTGGTAGACTAGTTTTTAGGTCTGCTATTAATAACGATGATTTCAACGTAATCTCAGTAAATGACTTGCTAGATATTGATCATCTAGCTTATCTTTTAAAGTATGATTCTGTTCATGGTCCTTTTGACGGATCTGTAGAGGTAAGTGATAACAAGTTAATAATAAATGGAAAACCTATTAAAATTACTGCAGAGAGAGATCCAAATAATATTGATTGGTCTGGCATGGATGTAGAAATTGTAGCTGAATGTACAGGTATTTTTACCTCAATTGAAAAAGCATCTAGTCACTTAAACTCTGGAGCAAAGAAAGTAGTTATATCTGCTCCTAGTCCAGATGCTCCTATGTTCGTTATGGGAGTCAATCATAATGAAGCAAAATCTTCAGATAGAATTGTATCCAATGCATCATGCACAACTAATTGTCTTGCTCCAATTGCCAAAGTACTAAATGATAACTTTATTATTGAGGAAGGTTTAATGACGACTGTTCATGCTGCAACTGCAACTCAATTTACAGTAGATGGTCCTTCCAAAAAAGATTTTAGAGGTGGTAGGAGTTCATTGTTAAATATTATCCCTAGTTCTACTGGAGCTGCTAAAGCTGTTACAAAAGTAATACCTTCATTAGAAGGTAAGCTTACAGGTATGGCATTTAGAATTCCAACTGCAAATGTATCAGTTGTTGATCTTACAGTTAGATTAGAAAAGAATACCTCATACGAAAAAATAAAAAAAGTCATGAAAGATTCTTCAAATAACGAATTAAATGGAATATTAGGTTATTGTGATGATCTTGTCGTATCTCAAGATTTTATAGGAGATAAAAGAACATCAATTTTTGATGCTAATGCAGGAATGCAATTAAATGCCAACTTTTTTAAAATAATTTCATGGTATGATAATGAATGTGGATACTCTAATAAACTACTTGATTTATCTAAACATATTTATTCAATATAATAAACAATGATACTAGTTGTTGATAGTGGTTCTACAAAGACAGATTGGATAGCCCTAAACGATAAAGGTGAAGAAATATTTTCGACTCAAACTTTAGGTTTAAATCCTCAAATGCTCTCTAATGAGATATTAAACGAGAGAATTAAAAATAATTTTGATATCTACAAGAACAGAAAATCTGTTAATAAGCTTTTCTTTTATGGAGCTGGATGTGGAGTTGATTCAACCCAAGAAAGAATTTTAAAAGTCTTTAAATCAATTTTTATCAATAGTGAATTTGATATAAAAGAAGACACATATGCAGCTGTTTATTCTGCTGTAGATATTGGAACTCCGTCAATTGTTAATATTATTGGGACTGGATCAAACTGCTCATACTATGATGGAAAAGATGTTATTCAGAGAGTTCAATCACTAGGTTATGTTCTTATGGATTATGCAAGTGGAAATTACTACGGTAAATATTTAATAAGAGCATATTACTTTAATAAAATGCCTAAGTATTTAAGAGAAGAGTTTTCAAAAAATTATGATTTATCTCCAAATACTATCAAAAATAAACTCTACAGAGAAGAGAATCCAAATACATATTTAGCTGGATTTGCAAAGTTTTTAATTGATAATAAGTCTAATGAATATTTCAAAGAAATTATTTTTAAGGGATTAGAAAGATTTATTGACTATCAAATACTCCAATATGATGACTTTAGTAAAGTTGATATTCATTATGTGGGTTCAATTGCATATTATCTAAAAGATGAAATTACTAGAATTGGAAAAAAGTATAATTTAAAAACAGGAAGATTTATCCAAAGGCCTATTACTGGTCTTGTTGACTATCACAAAAGAAATATATTAAGTTAACTACAGAATAGCTATCATAGATATTTCAACATTTACACTCATAGGTAATGTTTTAACAGCTATAGTCTCTCTTGCAGGTTCTTCTCCTTCTATAATATATTTTCCATAAATATCATTTACTTTTTTAAATAGATTCATATCCGAGAGAAAAATAGATGTTTTTACAACGTTTCCAAAATCCATATTAGCTTCTTTTAATATATGTTTTAAATTTATCATCACTTGATTGGTTTCATCTTCAATAGAATTATTATTGAGTTTCATTGAATTAGGTTCAAGAGCTATTTGTCCTGATATAAATAGCATATTATCTTTAAGAATAGCCTGGTTATATGGTCCAATTGGTGCTGGTGATTTAGGTGTATTTATTATTTTTTTCATAATCTATAATGATCTGTCTGGTTCAGATCTTTTTTCATATTTAAGGTCACTCAACAGTCCAGATTTAATACCAATAAAGAAGTTCCATGATGCTCTTTCAGAAAATGGTACCCATGAGAAGTCTAATTTCCAACTGTCAAGATCCCTGTCAAACCTAATCTGTGTATAGGTAAAACCTTTTTGTTTGAAATCATATCCAGATGAAATACCGACTGTCCATTTTGGTGTAAGTGAAAGGTTAGAGGATATCATTAATGAGTTAGTTGAAAAATCATTTTGACCTCTTGAGTTGTTATAAGTTAAAGAATAAGCAAGATTAAGAGACCATGGCATTTTATATATATAATTAGTTAGGTCAATTTCTTCTTCTTCTTCTTCTTCTTCTTCCATGTTCTGCCTAGAATCAGAAAAATTTTGTGACACACCAAATAAGTCATCGTTTCTACCTCCTCCAGAAGTGTTCTCATCAATTTGATCTTGAGTTTGCCCTCTTTTGAAAGTGTCATTATTAATTGAATATTGAGTTGAAATATTTGCACTTGTCAATCTTAAGAGTCCACCTCCATTCTTTGAATTAAATACATTAATTCTATTGTTATTTTCATCTAGTGCATAAGGATCAAATGTTGCACCTGTATTAACCGTAAAAGCTGTTGCCAAATCAAAACTTCCAGTTACTCTAATTGGAGATAGATTAAATTCTTCAGCGGCTAAATTATAACTTGTAGAAATATTTAAGTTTTTAAAAATATCAATCTTTCTGAGTTCAGTTTCTGTTGAGTCCTTAGGTTTAACTTTTGCCTCAATTACATTTTTAATACTTAGCCCAATACTACTTGAATAGTTTCGTCCAGGGGCGTTATATAAGCCACCTTGGAATCTTGTGTACTCTGCTGTATTTCCATTTGCATCTATAATATATGTATCATAATATTCTTCAAAACTTGGATTATTTGAGTAGGATATACTTGGGGAGATTGTATGTCTAATTGATTGCACTTTATTTTTAGGTTTAAAATTTATAATTCCATAAACTTTTGTTGTAATACTTGCATTATAATTATAAACTCCAAATCGATCAAAGCCACCTATTGTATCTTTAACTGCACCAACACCTTCATTAAAATCTTTGTACTTGATTGTCTTTCCTGTCCATGTTTCACTATACTGCCCACCAACACTAACGCTAAAGTGTTTAAACATTTTAAAATTAGTTTGGAACGGAATATTGTGTTGAACTGCAGATTTAGCATTGTCAAACATCCCTTTCTTTAATAAAAGATCATCAGCAAAAATTGCCCTGTTTTCAGCCTTCGAGGAGTATTGAATATTTATATTTTGAAAAAATCCTTTTTTTGACCTCCCCTTTTTTTCAAATGGATAGAATCTATTAGAACTAACAGTTAGAGTTGGAAGTGTAAGATTTACTTCTTGTGATTGAGTATTCTGAGACATATTAGCTGTCAATGATACTCTTACTCCAGCAGAACCAGGAAAAGATTTAGAATAGGAAACAGATGAACTCAAATTATTATTTAAAAAATTAGCAGTATTAAGTTGATTCACAGACTGTCTAAAATAATCACTACTTCCAAAGTTTACAGATGCAGAAAAAGATGAATTAGGAGATGACTTAGGATCTTTTGTATGACTCCATCTAACATTATACACAGTCGATTTTCCATAGCCCGGAAGACCACGCTCACCACTAATTAAATTCTCATATCTAATTGTAAAGTTTCCACTCGATCTGTATCTTTTTTTATATTGGGAACTAACATTTAAACCATAACTACCATTAGTGTAATAGTCTCCGAGAACTGTTAAATCAAAAAATTCAGATAATGGTAAATAATACCCTCCATTTTGAAGTGAGTAACCTCTTTGATTGCTCTCATTTACATTTGGTATTATAAAACCTGAGTCTTTTGTTTGTTGTGATGGGAAATATGCAAATGGAAGTCCAATTGGAGTAGGAACATTTTTAACAAATAAATTTGTAAAACCAGTGATAATATTTCCACCTGGAACGAGTTTTCCTTTTCGGATTTTAAAAAAATAATCAGCTTCTTCAGTGTCATCACCAATTAAGTTACCACCCGTTGTGACTTTGCCATCTTTTAGATAATAGACTGAGTCATTTTGTTTTTTTGTTAGGCTTGATAGAATATTCATTCCATTTTCCTCAGATTTCGAATTCCATATTAAAGCTTTCTGATTATCAAAATTATATTTAATTGAATCTGGGTTAACTACGTTTCCACCTTGAGTAAAGGTAGGGTATTGACTAAGATTACCTTTAGAATCAGCAATTCTTCCTGCATTTACAATATTCTCCTTATAATCTAATACAATAAGGCCAGATGTAAGCTCAATGTCTCCGTACACAATCTTAGCATTGTTATAAAGAGTTATTTTATTATTCTTTTGATCTATTATAATAGAATCTGAAGCATCATATTTGACATTATCAAGAAGAACTGATTTAGTTTCTTTGTTTTCTAATGAAATTGAGTCTTGGGCAGTCACACCTGCCTGAGAGTAAAGGAGGTTTAATCCTGAAAAAAATAAAACTATATAAAGAATAAAATATTTTTTTTTCAAGATTTAAAATTGAGTTATCAACAAGGTACTTAACTTATTCAAAATTAATCATAATTTTAATTATATCTATTTATAAGTATGATTTCACATAGGTTATTTATTGTAGTTCTACTTCAATTCTCTTTATTCAATCTTCAAAGTCAAGAATTTGAAAATCCTAGTGATACATTTACAGTTGTAATTGATCCTGGTCATGGTGGAAAAGATCCAGGAGCAGTAAGTAATGGTTTTTACGAAAAAATCATTGCATTAGCAACTTCTCTTAAACTAGGAAAAAAACTTCAAGAAAATGGAATAAATGTTATATATACTAGAGATAGGGACCAATTTGTAAATCTCCTTGAAAGAGCAAATATTGCAAATAAATCAGATGCCCAGCTTTTTCTATCAATCCATTGTAACGCTCATAACTCACAGGCTTATGGTGCCGAGACTTTTGTCCTTGGACTTCATGCAAATCAAAGAAACTTTGAGGTTGCAAAAAAAGAAAACTCTGTAATTTTTTATGAAGAGGATTATGAAAACACATATGCTGGTTTTGATCCAAATAATCCTGAATCTGTTATTGGTCTTACTTTAATGCAAGAGGAATATTTAGATCAAAGTATAACAGCTGCTTCTTATATTCAAAATGGGTTTGTTAATACATTAAATAGGAAGAATAGAAATATCAAACAGGCTGGATTTATTGTATTAAAATATACTTATATGCCAAGTGTCTTAATTGAACTAGGTTTCTTGTCAAACAAAAAAGAGGGAGCATACCTGAATTCAAATAAAGGACAGTCAGAAATGGCAAACGCTATCTCAAATGCTGTAATTAAATACAGAAATGATTTTTTTAATAACCTTTCTAAATCCCTTACCAATAATGTAAATACTGATATTGTTTATTATAGAGTTCAAATTGCCGCCAGCAATAAACTTTTAGAGTTAAAACCTTACAATTTTAAGGGGCTAAAAAAAGTTGATGTTGTTAGGGAGGGAGAGATTTATAAATATTTATATGGAAAACATAAAACTTTAGAAGAAGCAAATAAGGCTTTAAGAACTGCAAAGAATTATGGATTCAATTCATCTTTTTTAGTAACATATCAAAATAATAAGATTCAAAGACTTAATTGAGATTACATATAATAATTAACTAACTAAATTATTCTTATTTTTACATTATTAAACCTAAACTACCTTGAGACTATCTAAAGAAATCAAAGCTGCATTTTTTGTTTTATCAACTATCCTTCTATTTATCTTTGGATTTAATTTTTTAAAAGGATCATCACTACTAGATAAACAAAAAACTATATATGCTGTCTATGATGAGGTAGATGGTCTATTAGTTGGAGCCAATGTAATGATAAATGGTTTATCTATTGGAAACGTAACTGAATTAGACTTTCTTGCCAACTCAACCAAAATACTAGTTACTCTAAAGGTTAAAGATAAATTGAATTTTTCTTCAAAAAGTACAGCCTCAATATATGAAACTGGAGTTTTAGGTGGACTTGCTATCTCAATAGATCCAATTTTTGAAAGAGAGTCAATTGTAAAGACTGGAGATACACTTAATTCTAGTGTTAGACCTGGACTAACAGAATTAATAAATAGGCAGATAGAGCCTCTTTCAAGACAGCTGCAGAGTACAATTACAAGTGTTGACTCAATTTTCACTGGTGCCTCTAATGTCTTAAATAGGCAAACTCAAGAAGAAATTAAAGAGTCTATTAATGTTTTAACATCTGCAATCAAGGCTATAAATAACTCTTCAATTATTATTGAAAAAACTTTGACAGATAAGAATACTCAAATTAATAATACCATAGATAATTTTGAAAAGATTAGTTCAAGTCTATCTGAAGTGTCCGATGAATTAAATTCTTTTGGATTATCTGACTTGCTTACTAACCTTGAAGTTTCAGTTGATGGCATTAGTTCAATTGTAAATAAGCTAGAATCAGATAATTCTACAATTGGTAAATTAATCAATGAAGATGAAGTTTACAATAACCTTAATTCATCAATAGAGAGTTTAAACTCTTTAATTATTGATATAAAATCAAATCCAAAAAAATATGTTCATTTCTCAGTTTTTGGAAGAAAGTAAATGATTGATATTTTACCCAACATAATATTTAGTTTTCTACTGATAACATCAGTTGGTTTTTTTATGTATAATATCAAAAAATTAATTACTGTTATAAAACTTGGTAAACCAATTGATAGAACCGATAATCCAAAAAAAAGACTTTCTAATATGGTTAGAATTGCCCTTGGTCAATCCAAAATGGTCACTAAACCAATTTCAGGATTTTTACATGTAATAGTTTATATTGGGTTTATTATAATTAATATTGAACTTCTTGAGATATTAATCGATGGGGTAACAGGTTCACATAGATTTTTTTCTAAATACTTTAATTCTAATTTTTACAACTTTTTAATTGCTTCTTTTGAAATTTTAGCACTGTTAGTTTTAATTTCAGTTATTTTATTTTGGACTAGAAGAAACATATTTAAAATAAAGAGATTTTTGAGTAATGAAATGAAGGGATGGCCAAAGTTTGATGCAGATAATATACTCTACTTTGAGATAGTACTAATGTTATTATTTCTATCCATGAATGCAACTGATCTAATTCTACAAGAAAGAAATTATGAGGGCTACTATAAGGCTGGATCCTTTCCTGTTTCCTCTTTTATGGTTCCTTTATTTGATTCATTTGAAACTTCTACTGTCTATATTTTTGAAAGAGTTTTTTGGTGGCTACATATTATCGGAATTTTCTTTTTTCTTAACTATTTGTATTACTCTAAACACTTGCATATTCTTTTAGCATTTCCAAATACTTATTATGCAAATCTCGAAAATAAAGGAAAGTTTGGAATATTAGAATCAGTTAAAAATGAAGTTCTATTGATGTTCTACCCAGAGAAAGCATCTCAATCAAATGGAAATGTTGACAAATTCGGAGCCTCAGATGTACTTGATTTAAATTGGGTTCAATTAATGAATGCATACTCTTGTACTGAATGTGGAAGATGTACTAGCGAGTGTCCTGCTAATCTTACTGGAAAAAAATTATCTCCACGAAAGATTATGATGGATACAAGAGACAGACTCGAAAAGGTATCAAAAAACATATCAGTTAATAAAGGTAAATTTGTTGATGATGGTGACAGGCTTTTAGATAACTATATTACTAAAGAAGAGCTTTGGGCTTGCACTTCATGTAATGCGTGTGTCGAAGCTTGTCCAATTAATATTGATCCATTATCAATTATTATGGATATGAGACAATATTTGATAATGGAAGAATCATCCGCTCATCCGGATTTAAATAATATGATGAATAACATTGAAAATAATGGAGCCCCATGGCCTTATAATCAACAGGACAGGGAACTATGGATCCAAGAATCTTAAAAATTAAATATGAAAAAAGAAGAAGTAGAAAATTATTTACATCAAAAAATTGAAAAAGGAGAGACAGTAAGTCCAATTTTACCAGATGGGATTAAAAACTATTTAATAGATATTGATGGAACAATTTGTGATGATGTTCCAAATGAGGAACCTGAAAGAATGGTCACAGCTAAGCTTTATCCTGATGCACTTGATACTATTAATAACTGGTATGATAAAGGTCACATTATATGTTTCTTTACTGCTAGAATTGAGTCTCATAGAGAAGTTACAGAGAAGTGGCTAAAGGATAATGGTTTTAAATATCATAGTTTACTTATGGGTAAGCCTCGAGGAGGAAATTATCATTGGATTGATAATCATCTTGTAAAAGCAACAAGATACAATGGAAAATTTACAGATTTAATTGAAAAGAAGGTCACCATAGAAGTTTTTGATGACGAGGATTCAAAAAAATAAAAAATGAAAGTACCTATTTTATCTGAGTTAAAGTCAAGAGGTGAGAATCCAGAATATCTTTTTTGGATTGGGTGTGCTGGCAGTTTTGATGACAGATCAAAAAAGGTAACAAAAGCTTTTGTAAAAATTCTTAATAAGGCAAATATATCATATGCTATTCTTGGTAAGGAAGAGTCATGCACAGGTGATCCAGCCAAAAGATCAGGTAATGAGTTTTTATTCCAGATGAAAGCAATCTCAAATATTGAGATTCTTAATTCATACGATGTAAAAAAAATAATAACAACATGTCCCCATTGTTTTAACACTATTAAAAATGAATATCCAGAACTAGGAGGGAACTATAAGGTAATCCATCATACTACTTTTATAAATGACCTTGTTAAGGATAAAAAGATTTCAATCTCTGGAGGATATTACAAAGGAAAAAAGATTACTTATCATGATCCATGTTATCTTGGAAGAGCAAATGGTATTTATGAGGCTCCTAGGGAGGTTATTGATAAATTAGATGCTGAGCTTGTTGAGATGAAAAGCTGTAAATCAAAATCCTTATGTTGTGGTGCAGGTGGTGCACAAATGTTCAAAGAACCTGAAAAAGGAAACCAAGATATAAATATTAAAAGGTCTGAAGAGGCTATTAAAACTGAGGCAAACATTGTAGCTGTCAGTTGTCCCTTCTGTAATACAATGATGAATGACGGAATGACATCTAAACAGGAGAGTGTAGATGTAGTTGACATAGCACAAATGATTGAAAAAGCTGAAGACTTATGATAGTTGATTTTAAAACCATGCCTGATGATTCTAGAATTTGGATATACCAATCCAATAGAGACTTTAATGAATCAGAAATAGGAATTATAAATGATAAAACTATATCATTTCTTGATAATTGGCAGGCACACGGAAAAGATCTTGAATGTTCATATTCAATAATTGATAAAAGATTTATTATAATTGCTGTTAATGAAAGTGTCAACCCAATTGGTGGATGCTCAATTGACTTTTCTCTTCAGCTAATAAAAGATATATCCAACACAATTGGAATTGACTTATTGAACAGGTTAGTAGTTAACTATAGATTAGATAATAAAGTAGAATCATTAAGCCTAAGTGATTTAAAAAATAAAATTAAAGATGGGGACTTTTCTCCTGAAACTATTATATTCAATACAGCTATAAATTCTAAATCTGAGCTTTTAAATAATTTTGAAATAGATATTAGATCTTCATGGCTTTCTAAATTTATATAATATGTTGAGAAACTTTTTTATAATTATTTTTAATGTAACTTTTGTTTTCTCACAAAATCTATACGAAGATTTAGACCTTCCCGAGAAAAAATGGGTAGATAGTGTCTATTCATCATTGACAACCGAAGAAAAGGTGTCACAACTTTTTGTTAACTGGGTTTCACCAGAACAGTCAGATTTTGACGAAGTAAAAAAACTTGTTGTAGAAGATAAAATAGGTGGTTTAATATTTTCAATTGGGACAACAAAATCTCATATAGATTGGCTTAATAAATTTCAGTCACTTGCAAAAACTCCATTGCTTATATCTATGGATGCTGAGTGGGGACCATCACAAAGACTATCAGATGTTTTTGCTCATCCATGGAATATGACTTTAGGAGCAATTCAGGATAATTCTCTTGTACGGGAAATTTCCAAAAGAATGGCAGAGCAAAATAAAGCCTTGGGTGTTCATTTTAATTTTTCCCCATCTGTTGATGTAAATAATAATTCAAAAAATCCAATTATTGGAAACAGATCATTTGGTGAGGACCCTAATAATGTTTATAAAAAAGCTAAGGCCTACATTCAGGGACATAAAGATGTAGGTGTCTATACTTCCATTAAGCATTTTCCCGGACATGGAGATACTGATAAAGATTCCCATAAAACACTCCCAGTTATTAATGGTAACATGAATAGATTAAATAATGTTGAATTATTTCCATTTAAGAAACTTATTGATGATGGGCTAGCAGAATCTGTTATGTTAGCTCACTTAAGTGTTCCGGCAATTGATAAAAACTATCCTTCTTCTTTATCATCTAAAACTGTTAGTAAATTATTAAGAGAGAAATATAATTTTAGTGGAATAACTGTAACTGATGCTCTAGATATGAAGGGTGTGCTTCAAGATCCTAATATAAATGTTGATCTAAGAGCTTTTGAAGTTGGTAATGATATACTTTTAATGTCAACCAGTGTCTCCTCAGGAGTGAAAGTAATTACTGATTCATATAATAAAGGAAAAATATCTGAGGCTAGACTATCTAAATCTGTAAAGAAGATATTATCTCTTAAAGCAAAATCAGGTCTAAATAATTACAAAGAGATAACACCCAAAAATATTCTTAAAAAAGTAAATACACCTAAAGACTCGCTTTTATATTCAAAAGCTATGGAATCAGCAATTACTCTTGTAAAGAATAATGATGAGATTTTACCATTATCAACTAATAAAAAATACTTACATGTGTCCTTTGGTAAAAATAACAATAGTGAGTATCTAACTAATAAAATGGATTTGTATGTTGATGTTGAAAGATTTGAAAGTGATGATTACTCATCAATCTATAGTAAAACTGATTATGACGCAATTATAATATCATATCATGGTTCTAGTTCAAGTCCATATGCTTCAAATATAATACCTGACGACATAGTTGGTAAAATAGATAATATCAGTAAGTCTAATAATGTCATTTTGAACTTATTTTTGAATCCATATAGTCTTAATTCTTTTGAATCAACTGATAATTTTGAGTCAATAATTATATCATATCAGAATAATATGATCTCTCAGGAAATCTCTGCTGACCTAATGTTCGGTATTAGATCATTTAAAGGTAAGATCCCCGTATCAAATAATTTTTTTAAAGTTAACCATGGGTTAACTTTTGATAAAAAAGAAATACTGGGCTTCTCTCGCCCCGTTTATGAGGGACTTGATTCAAAGAAGCTATCATTTCTTGATTCTATTGCTGAAAGAAGTATAGATTCAATGATAGCTCCTGCAATTCAAATGCTTGTATCAAAAAATGGAAAAGTTGTCTACAATAAAAGTTTTGGATATCACACTTATGAAAAGAAAGTCAAACTGAAAAATGATCATGTTTTTGATCTTTCATCAATAACAAAAATCATTGCCACTATGCCTCTAGTTCTTCAAGAGTATGACAAAGGTGAATTAAAATTAAATACTAAACTATCTGAGCTATTTCCAAATAAAAGACTCAAAGACAAAGGTCAAATTCCCTTAAAAGAAATGCTATCTCATTATGCTAGGCTAAGGCCGTGGATACCATTTTATGAAGAGACACTAGATAGGAAAGAAAAGCCTAAATCTAGATTTTATAAATCAAATTCGAAATCTTCATTTTCTATACCAGTATCAGAAAACTTGTTTCTAAAGACAAATTATAGAGAAAAGATTTTTAAATCAATTATTAATAGCGAGCTAAGAGAGGATCTTGAATATAAATATTCTGATCTACCTTTTTATTTTTTAAAGTTTTGGTTTGAGGATAAGTATAATATTCCACTTAATGTTCTTGCTAATGATAGGGTATTTAAAAGATTAGGTCTAAAAAGAACAATGTTTAACCCTCATGAAAAAATAAGTCTTGACGAGATAGTACCTAGTGAAAGAGATGATTTTTTTAGATATTCTAAATTACATGGCTATGTTCATGATGAGGGTGCAGCTATGCTAGGAGGTATATCAGGTCATGCAGGCTTGTTCTCTAATTCATATGAAGTTGCGATTGTGCTACAAGCTATGATCCAGAAAGGTATGTATGATAATCTGACATTGTTTTCGAATGAATCATTTGAAAAATTTAATTTTTGTTATTTCTGTGAAAATGATAATAGAAGTGGAGTAGGTTTTGATAAGCCTCAAATTGAAGGTAAGCACGGTTCAACATTTGGTGGGGTATCCAAAGAAAGCTTTGGTCATTATGGATATACTGGCTCAATGGCATGGGCTGATCCTAAAGAAGACCTAATTTTTATTTTTCTTTCTAATAGAACTTATCCCACTAGAGAAAACACTCTTTTACAAACAAGTAATACCAGAACAAGATCACAAGAGATTGTTTATAAATCATTAATAGACTCTAAATGAAAATAGGAATTGTATGTTATCCAACTTTTGGAGGTTCTGGAGTTGTTGCTACTGAACTTGGAATTGAATTATCAAAAAGGGGTCATGAGATTCACTTTATAACTTATAGTCAGCCTGTTCGATTGGATGCTCTATCCTCAAATCTTCACTATCATGAAGTGAATGTTCCAGACTATCCTCTATTTAAATATGAGCCATATGAATTGGCCTTATCAAGTAAGTTATATGATGTTGTTTCAAAGCATAAGATAGATGTGCTTCATGTTCACTACGCCATACCTCATGCATATGCCGCATATATGGCAAAAAAAATACTTGATGAAAACGGTTACAAAATACCCATAATAACAACTCTTCATGGAACAGATATAACTCTTGTAGGAAATCATCCCTTCTATAAACCAGCTGTTACATTTAGTATCAATAAATCTGATATAGTAACATGTGTCTCAAAAAGTTTAATGGAAGACACGAGGGAGTTTTTTGGAATAGAAAGAGACATTAAAGTTATACCAAACTTTATAGATATTGAGAAGTATGAAAGAAAACATAATATTTGTGAAAACAACTTTATTTCACAGGGTGATGAAAAAATTATAGTTCATGTAAGTAACTTCAGGCCTTTAAAAAGAATTATTGATGTATTAAAGATCTTTGAAAAAGTAAATTCAGAAATAAGTTCAAAACTTATTATGGTAGGGGATGGCCCAGATAAGAAAAAAGCTAAAGACTATTTGAGAAAAAATAATTTAAAAAATAGAGTTATCTTTTTAGGAAAGACAAATGAGGTTGATGAGATTCTATGCTCATCAGACCTTTTTCTTCTTCCATCAGAAAAAGAAAGTTTTGGTCTTGCAGCTCTTGAGGCAATGGCCTTAAAAGTCCCAGTGATATCTACAAATACGGGAGGATTAAAAGAACTTAATATTAATGGTAACTCAGGTTACACAAGTGAAATTGGTGATATTGATTCAATGGCATCTAATGCAATTAAAATTCTTTCGGACAAATCATTAAAGAAAAAGTATAGATCTCAAGCATTTGAAAATGCCAAGAAGTATGACATAAAGAAGATTATTCCTCTGTATGAGAATATCTATGATGAGGCAATAAATATTTATTAATTAGGACTGTAGATACTCTTTGCTTTACTGTATATCTCTTCCTTATCAAAAGTCATTTTCTTAGTCTGAAACTTTGAATACATTTCCATTTGATCAGTGTAATGATCAGAAGATGGATCATCTGAATTACCAAAAGAAATAATGCTTTCCATCACAGGGCCTTCGTCAGTAAATCTAACTAGACCTATGTACGATTCTCCTGCAAATACTTTATGCTTGCCATCTTTATATGGTCTAGAGGACATAGCGGTTATAACATCTGGGAGTCCCCAAATAGGCAATTCTTTGTCACCCCTTACTAGTTTTTGAAACTCACCAAGAGTAATTTTTACTTTTCCAAAATGTTCAATTAAATAAGGTTTTATATCTGACACTGCTGATAAAATAATTTCCTTAGATACAGGCTTTTCCTCAGAGGAAAGTTTTCTAATTTGATCTGCATAGTTATAAATTAAATGATAATATAGAACACCGTACAACCCTGCCCCAATAGAATTAGTGTCTGTCTTTCGATCCCAATTCTGAATTTCATTTACGATTTCAAATAGCTCATTATTAGCATCTAGTTCTATTTCATCTATGAGGTTAATATCCATAAAGTTGTAACTGAATTTTGATGGAAATGAATTATCATATTTGATGTCCTTGAAATCATCATATGAAACCTTATCATAGCTTTCAATTAATTCTATTAATCTAGTTGACCTATTATTATCGTATGTCTCGTATCCCATCCTCTCACTATAATCCTTTTCATTAGGGTTCTCATCAGCTGATGTTGATTTAAAAGGTGAGTGGTTTGCATTGTATATAAAACCTGATTTTGGCTGAATTACTTGTGGAAGATCTTCAATTTCATGATACTCTGTCCAAAGAGTTTCCATAGTATCTCCAGGAACTATACCTTTCCAATTATACCCCTCAGCTCTTTTTGGAAGTATTCCATTTGACATATAAAATATAGTATCGTATTTATCAGCATAACCAACATTGAAACCAGGAATTTGTTTCATTTTGTAAGCATCATAAAATTCAGAGAAGTTTTTTGCCTTTCCCATCTTCCACCATTGTTCTAATGCTTTTATATTGAAAAGAGTTGGAGTTCTAATAGAATAATATCCAGATTTATTTTTTAATGTAGGTCCATAAATACTTTTATAATATTTGCGGTTAATCTTAATTGGAATACCTAAAATTTTTACAGTAATTTTTGCTTTATGTTTTTCAAGGTCATACTCCAAGTCATCAACAATGTATTTTCTTTTATTTTTCATTCTAAGTTTAAATACATCAGTTTTATCTGGATAATTAACTGTATGAGACCATCCAAGATTTTCATTTACTCCAATTAATACATTTGGAGTTCCTGGATACATAGTTCCAATAATGTTAGTGCCTTCATCACTATTTAAATGAACCTCATACCATGATGTAGGTCCTTCTAATGGTTGATGAGTGTTAATTGCTAGGAAAGTTTCGCCAGATTTTGTCTTACTACTATTCATGGCTATAACATTTGAACCGGTTAAATTTTGGTCTAGATACTCATCTTGTGTGTCATTGTTTAATATTCTTCCTGCCCAATATGCTCCCTCGTTTGATATAAAAAGTTGGAGTTGGCTATACATCAACATTTTTTTGGGAGTAATTGGAAATAGTTTTTTATAAAGTACTTTATCAGGATTTGCTTTTGCATATGCGTTTAATCCCTGTGCATATCCTTCAACAACCTTCATGTAATCTTTTGAGATATCACCAATTTTTTCTTCTATTAAATCATTAGAGCCTATAAACTGAGATATAAAATCTGCTGGCGCACCCTTCAAGCCAATATGATTTGAAAGCATAGCATTTCCAGCTAGATAAGCTTCTTGTATAGTATTAAAATCATCTTCAGCATTAACCCATGCAAGACCATATGCAACTTCAGCATCAGTTTGAGCGAATATATGAGGAACTCCAAATTCATCTCTAACAATTTCAATACTGTTTGGATTAATTTGTGAATAACTAATTGTATTTATAAATAATAATAATTTTAATAAACGCATTAGGATAGAATCATAGTTATAAGCCTAAAAGCTAAATAGCAAGCGAATATAATTAAAATTACCTTTCTATTTTTTTCATACCATTCCATAGTCTATTTTTTTAAAATTAATGAGCTGATTGGGATAAACAATAGTAATAACCAAATTTTAGTCAAAAAAGACACAATTATAGAGATTAATATTAATGTAATAGTTAAAGTCCACTTTTTTTTCATTCCTAATCAGTTATTACAAGATACAATAATTCAAAATCTGTCATTTTCACATAAATCGACAAAAATTTGAGCTTATTTAGAATGAATTTATTTAAATCATTTATTAAAAAGATGAATTTTAATTGACTGAAATGTAACTAATTAGATCATAACCCCTTTTAATACTGGGATTATCATATTCATAATTTATGTTAACTAATTGTGAACAGTTGGTAATTTTTAATACTTTTTTCTTTCTTTTTAACAATTTTTTAACTTAAATTGCGCGTATAAACTAAACTTAATTAACATGAAAAAAGCTTTTTTAGTTGTATTGATGTTATCATCGAGTTTAATCTTTGCTCAGAACTCTATCTCTGGTAGTGTTTCTGACGAGAGTAATAACCCAATTCCAGGAGCTACAGTTGTAGTTGAAGGAACAAACACAGGTGTTGTTACAGATTTTGATGGTAATTATCAAATAAATGCGTCAGCTGGAGATCAGTTGACTTTCTCAAGTTTGGGATTCGGTTCTCAAACTATTACAGTTGGAAACCAAAATCAGATTAATGTTACTCTAATGTCAAGTGTTGACATTCTTGATGAGGTTGTTGTCTCAGGATATCAAACTCAGCAAAGAAGGTCACTTTCTGGAGCTATCGGTACTGTTGATACAGACGAGGCTTTCAAGACACAGGTAACAAATGCTGCTGAAGCTCTACAAGGTAGAGTTGCTGGTGTGCAAGTTACTTCTGGTGGAGGTCCTGGGGCTGCTCCCGTAATTAGAGTTCGTGGTTACTCGACTACTAATGATAACTCACCTTTATATGTTATCGATGGTATTCAGACTACAGATCCTAATGTTATGAGAGATATTAACCCTAGAGATATTGAAAATATAAGTGTACTGAAAGATGGTTCAGCAGCAATTTATGGTGCTCGTGCCTCTAACGGTGTTATCGTTGTTACCACCAAAAAAGGTACATACAACCAAGCTAACACTCTTACTGTAGACGCTTCATATGGTATTGCAAATGTTACTAGAGTACCTGATATGTTAAACCTTCAGCAACATGCTGATATGACATGGCAGAGTATTCTAAATGATGGAAATACACCATCTCACCCACAATATGGGACTGGTGCTACTCCTTCGATACCTATCTTCTTAAATGTTCCTATGCCAAGTGGTGCTGAATATGATGGTGCTGGTGCAAAGGTTAAAGTACCTAATGGTACTAGCTGGTTCGATGAGTTATTTGACCAAGCTGCGGTATCAGACATTTCTATTAGTGCTTCTGGTGGTTCAGAACAAGGTAGGTACCACATGTCTGCTAATTATTTAAAACAAGAAGGTGTTATGATTCATACTGGTTATGAAAGAGCTTCAACAAGATTAAACTCAGAGTTTAAAATTGGAGATAAGCTAACAGTTTCAGAAAACTTAAACATAACTTATGATAAAGAAATAGGAAGAGGTGCAAACCAAATTCAAAATGCAGCATTTTCTTCTCCTTTAATTCCTGTTAAAGATACAAATGGAAATTTTGCTGGTACATATTCTAACTCTGCAAGAGTTGGTATTGCAAATAACCCAATCGCAGAAATGTATAGAGCAAGAAATAACTATAACAAAAACCTTAGAGTTATTGGTGATATTCAAGTTAAATGGAATATTACTCCACAATTAGATTTTGTTTCTAAAGCTGGTATTCAAATGAGGGATCTTAATGGAAGATCATTCACTTCATTAAACCCAGAACACGGTGAAGCAATCTCTAACAACACACTTTCTGAGGATAGCTTTAGACAAGATGAATGGGTAGTTACTAATTTCCTAAACTATAAGAATTCTTTTGGAGATCATACTTTAGACCTTTTAGTAGGTACAGAGCAGACAAAAAGAAATTATAAAGGATTTGGGGCTTTAAGAACTAACTATCTTTTCGAAGATCCTAGTTTTTACTTATTAAGTAATGGTTCTGGTGTTCCTGTAATTGGGAATGCAGGTGCTAGCTCTAGTTCTATATCTTCTTTATTAGCTACAGCTAACTGGACATATAATAATATTGGTGCTACTGCAACAGTAAGAAAAGATGATACTTCAAGGTTTGCTCAGGCTACTGCCGATGCAATTTTCCCTTCAGCAAGTATGTTCTGGTTATTGAGTAGTGAAGATTGGTTTGATAGTTCAGTATTTGATACTCTTAAATTAAGAGCTTCTTATGGTGAATTAGGTAACCAGGAGATTGGGATCTCTAATGCAGATATCAATATTTCTAACATTAACGAATTTACCGGAGCTTATGCATATGGTGGAAGCGGAGGAGCTTCTGCTGGTGCTGTAATTGCTTCAAAAGGTAACCCATTACTAACATGGGAAACAATGACATCAAAAAACTTTGCAATTGATGCAGGTTTCATGGATAATAAATTAACTATGACACTTGATGTATTTGAAAATGTAACTGATGGTCTAGTGGCGCAGGATACTCAAAAAATTAGTACGACTGCAATTGATGCCTCTGCACCATATACAAACTTAGGTTCTATGAAGTCTTCAGGATTTGATTTATCATTAAATTATGGAGATACTACATCTAATGGTTTAACATATTCTGTTAATGCTAACATAACTAGAGCTAAGAACGAAGTTACTGAGTTAATCAGTGAATTCTATTCTGGAAGTAGTCAAAGAATTGGGTCAATGACTAGAACATCTGTCGGTGAGCCAATTTCTTATTTCTATGGTAGAAATGTTCTTGGTATTTTCCAAACTGAAGCTGAAGTTGCTTCACATGCAACTCAAGATGGTGCTGGTGTTGGAAGATTCAAGTATGAAGATATTAACAACGATGGTGTAATAAACGATAACGATAGAACTAAAATCGGTGATCCTCACCCAGATTTAATCTTTGGTGTTAATATTAATTTAGCATGGAAGAACTGGGATATGAGTATGTTCTGGAATGGTCAACTTGGTTTTGATATTTTTGACTACACAGCTCTTTACTACGAAACTCCTTATTTCTTCAATGGAAATAGAAGTACTCGTGTATTAGACTCTTGGTCTCCATCAAACACAGGTGCTGCGTTACCTGCATTAAGTGAAACTATTCTTAATAACGAGTTTACATCTGCTAACTCATTCTTTGTTAGAGATGGTTCTTATGTAAGACTTAGAACTCTTCAAATAGGATATACTTTACCTGACTCTATTGCATCTAAATTAGGTGCTAGTAGTGCAAGAGTGTTCTACAACGGTAGTAACTTACTTACTTTAACTGACTTTCCAGGTCTTGATCCTGAAGTACCAAGAGGTGGAGCTTTAGATATTGGTGTATATAGTCAACAATATCCTACTAACGCGCTTTCGTCTTTAGGTATTAATATTAAATTTTAACCCCAATAATAATAAATTATGAAAAAAATTCTAACAATTTTATTATCGGCTTCAATCTTAGTTTCATGTTCTGATGACTTTACTGAGATTGATCCAATAGGGTCGCTAAGTGATGCAGCCCTTCAGAATGCAACTGGTGTTGATCTTTTATTAACAGGTGCTTATTCAGTACTTGATGGTATTAGAAACGGTGGTCCAGGTGCAGATTGGACAAAAAGTGGTGATAACTGGTGGCTTGACGCTATCTCAGATGATGCTCACAAGGGATCAACTGATGGTGACCAGGCTGACCTACTTGCAATTGAACTTTTCACATGGGATACTACAAACCCATACTGGGAAGGTAGATGGCAAGCACTTTTTGCAGGTGTAAATAGAGCAAATGCTGTAATTGACTTGATCAACAACTCTGAAGATCCAAGTTCTTTTTCAGTTGAGCTTGCACAAGCAAGATTCTTAAGAGGTCACTACAATTTCGAACTTCAAAGAATGTGGGTAAATGTACCTTACATTTCTGATGAAAATTATGCTGCAAGTGAATTTAATCAACCAAATTCTGGTCCTATTTGGAGCCAAATTGAGGCTGATTTTTCTGCTGCTGCAAATAACCTTCCAGCTTCTAGAGGTGGATCATATAGTGAGCCAGGTAGGCCACTTGCTTCTGCTGCAAGAGCATATTTAGGAAGAGCTCAATTATACCAAGGAAAATGGGCTGATGCATTAGGTTCTCTTGAGTCTGTTATAAACTCAGGTGACTATGCATTAAACTCAGATTATTCTGCTAACTTCAGATCTTCTGGAGAAAACAGTACTGAGGCAATTTTCTCTATTCAATTTGCTTCTGACGGTGGTCAATCACCTCAGGGTAACAGAGGTGGGACATTAAACTTCCCAATTGGTGCAATGACAGGTGGTATGTGTTGTGGTTTTTACCAACCAACTATCGATCTTGGAAATGCATTCCAGACAGATGCTAATGGTCATCCATTATCTAACTGGGCAACTTCTGATATAGCAAGTGACTATGGTATATATGAAACTGAACCATTTTCTATGCACACAGGTCCACTAGACCCAAGAATTGATTACACTATCGGAAGACGTGGAATTGATTTAAACGGTTTTGGTCCAATGACAGGTAAGGATAACATCAGAGCATCATTTACTGATATCTCTGGTCCTTATGTGAACAAGAAAAACCTTTATACTGCTGGTGATGATGCCAACAGAGGTACAGGTGGTTGGGGTGAGCAAAGAACAGGTATCAACTACCATATTTTAAGATATGCTGATGTTTTATTAATGGCTGCTGAGGCTGCTGTTGAAACAGGTGCACTTGAAACAGGTAGAGGTTATGTTAACCAAGTTAGAGCAAGAGCTAAGAACGGTCCACGTGCTGACTCTCAGCCTAACTATGTTATAGATACTTACAACTCAACATGGACTGATCAAGGTGCTGCTAGAAATGCAGTTAGACATGAAAGAAGAGTTGAATTAGCTATGGAAGGACACCGTCTTTTTGATTTAAGAAGATGGGGTAATATGGTTGAAACATTAAACACTTATATTGCTAACGAGGGAAGAACTATTGCAAATTTTGCAGCAAAAGCGAATCCAGTGTCAGCTAAGCATAATGCAAACCCTATACCTTTAAATGCTATTGATTCGTCTCAAGGAGCTCTTACTCAGAATCCTGGTCACTAATCAAATAAAATTCTAGCTAAAAATTAAACAGGATGAATTAATTTTCATCCTGTTTTTTTTTAAATTTACCTCATGAAAAAATTGAACCTACTTTTATTGACTTTAATTTTATTATGTGCTATAGTCTCATGTAATAATACTTCAGATGATAAACAATTTACTCTTCTTACTAGTTCCCAAACTGGTGTTGATTTCATAAATGAATTAAAAGAGAATAATACAATGAATTATTTTACCTATCCATACATATATATGGGGGGTGGAGTATCAGTTGGAGATATAAATAATGACAACCTTGATGATATTTTCTTTACAGGAAATATGGCTGAGAACAGACTTTATTTAAATAATGGAAACCTTGAATTTGACGACATAACCTCTTTAGCAGGAGTTGGTGGTGATGATAAATGGTACACCGGTTCAACTATGGTTGACATAAATAATGATGGTTATTTAGATATATATGTATCTGTAGCTGGTCTAGATGGAGTAAAAAATAATGAGTTACTTATTAATAATGGAGATAATACTTTTACTGAAAAGGCAAGCGAATATGGAATAGATGATATTGGTAACAGTGTACAGGCAACATTTTTTGATTATGATAAAGATGGAGATTTAGATCTTTATGTAGCTAACTACCCAATGACCCCTTTTGATGCTCCTAGTAGCTATTACTATTATAAAATGCAGAATTCTGAGGAGTATGAGACTGATAATTTATACAGGAATGATGGCTCATCATTTACAAGGGTCACAGAGGATGCTGGACTAAGGACTTATGGACTTACATTAAGTGCAACTGTTGGGGATTTAAATAATGATTCCTATCCAGATATATACATATCAAATGATTTTAGCTCACCAGACTTTATGTACATGAATAATGGTGACGGGACTTTTACAGATATTGTTAAAGAGTCGACGAATCAAACCTCTTTTTATGGAATGGGAGTTGATATTGCGGATTTCAATAATGACCAGTACCTGGATTATATTCAGGTAGATATGGACGCAAAAGATAACCGAAGATCAAAGGCTAATATGGCTAGTATGAATCCAGATCTATTTTGGAGCACTGTTGATTATGGATTTCATTATCAATATATGCATAATACACTTCAATTAAATAGACGAATTGAGGGTGACAAGCCTTTTTTTAGTAATATTTCAAGACTTTCAGGTATATCATCTACCGATTGGAGTTGGGGACCTCTTTTAGCTGATTTTGATAATGATGGTTGGAAAGATCTATTCATATCTAACGGTACTAGAAGGGAGATAAACAATAAAGATTATTTCAATGAAATTAATTTAAGACCAATGTCTAATGATAGTCTATTATATTATACGAATCAAATACCCTCAGAGGCTATCTCAAATTTTGCATTTAGAAATAACAAAGATCTTACTTTTTCAGATGTTTCAGTTGATTGGGGATTAGATGATAAAAACTTTTCTAATGGAGCAACATACGCTGATCTTGATAATGACGGAGATCTAGAAATTATTGTAAATAATATTGACCAGGAGGCTCAAATCTACAAAAACAATTCTACTAATAACTTTGTAAGAGTAAAGCTTAAGGGTGATGGTGATAATATATTTGGAATTGACAGTAGGGTATATGTAGAAACTGAAAATTCAAGCCAGATGCAAGAGCTTACAATGTCTAGAGGATTCCAGTCATCTGTTTCTCCTTATCTTAATTTTGGTATAGGTAATGATGATATAATAAAATCAATTAAGGTTGTATGGTCAAATGGTAACTCTGAAGAGTTGAAAGATCTTAAAATTAATTCGATAATTGAATTTGACATTTTAAATTCCAAGCAAGAATCTAAAGTAGAAACTGGTGAATCAAATCTGTATTTTGAAAATGTTGATATTGTAGAGCATAAACATAATGAGAATGAGTATAATGATTACATAAAAGAGGTTCTCTTACCCCATGAAAATTCAAGACTGGGTCCTGGTATTGCAATTGGTGATATTAATGGAGATAAAATTGATGATTTTGTTGTAGGAGGGGCGAAAGACCAACCTACTGCATTTTATATCCAAAAATCTGACGGATCATTCTATAGTAAGAGTTTTGCATTCTCTAAAGAACATTCTAAATACGAGGATATGGACATGATCCTTGAGGATTTTGATAATGATGGAGATAATGATTTATATATAGTCTCAGGTGGGAATGAATTTGAGCCAAACACTCCAATATTAAAAGATAGATTATACATTAATAATGGTAAGGGCTCATTTAATTATAGCAATAGTTCTTTGCCTGATAATTTTTCAAGCGGTATGAGAGTTACATCTTCAGATTATGATAAAGATGGTGATATGGACTTATTTGTTGGTGGAAGAGTCGTTCCTGGTAGCTATCCTCTTCCTGCCGAGAGCTTTTTGCTAGAAAACATTTCAGATGGCAATGGAATAAAATTTAGAAATGCGGATGAATCTATCTTTTCTTTCAAAGAAATAGGATTAGTAACATCATCAGTTTGGACTGATTATAATAATGATGGGTGGACAGACCTAATTGTTGTTGGAGAATGGACACCAATTAAATTTTACAAGAATAATGATGGTAAATTTTCCGAAGACAAGTCTTTAATTGACGAAGATTCCACAAGAGGCTGGTGGTATGATATTGTTGCTGAGGACTTTGATAAAGATGGTGATATTGATCTGGTAATTGGTAATCTTGGGAATAACTATAAATATCAAACATCAGGTGATGAAACATTTGATATTTTTTATAATGATTTTGATAAAAATAACAGTGGAGATATAGTTCTTAGTTATTTCAATGATGGTGAACAATATCCACTTAGAGGAAGGCAATGTTCGTCTGATCAAATTCCTGCAATTAAAACTAAATTTCAGGATTATGATGCCTTTTCGATTGCTACACTTGAAGATGTTTATGGTGAATCAGATTTGGATAATTCTCTTCATTATTTCACAAAAACGTTTTCATCTGTTTATTTAGAAAATACTGGTAACTCATTTATAATGAATAATTTACCAACTTTAACTCAGTTATCTTCTATTAATAAAATTCTTAAAAAAGATATAGATAAAGATGGTTATACTGATATAGTTGTGTCAGGAAACATGTATAATTCTGAAGTTGAAACTCCAAGAAATGATGGAAGTGTTGGTGTTTATTTAAAATATACTCCTGATTCTGGCTTTGAGGCAGTATCTACTCAAAAAAGTGGAC
Source organism: uncultured Bacteroidota bacterium (assembly GCA_902593165.1). Taxonomy (GTDB): domain Bacteria; phylum Bacteroidota; class Bacteroidia; order Flavobacteriales; family Flavobacteriaceae; genus Marisimplicoccus. The sequence continues at coordinate 78,461 of CACJHI010000004.1, forward strand.
TATTTATTAATGGTGATGTCAAAGACATGGAGTTTATTACTTTAAATAATGATGATTACATTTTATCAGCTAAGAATGATGATTTAATAGAATTTACTAAAATAAAGTAATAAATGTTTTACAGATTCTTTCTATACATAGCTTTTTTATTTGTGCTTTCATGTAGTACACAATCTAAAGAAATAGAAGTAGTTTATGAGATAAAGAAAATGAATGATTGGAACTTTGATGTTAGTATCTCTATTTTAAATTCAACAAATGTTGATTTTGACTCTGTTTGGTCATTACACTGGAATCAACAGAGTTCAATAGTAAATAATGAATCTATCCCTGAAAATATTAAATATGAATATGTTGCAGGTCAATCATACAACATCTTATCATTTGGTAAAGATTATGATTTAAATTCAAATGACTCTATTAGTATAGACTTTAACCAATCAGGAATAGTTAGAAGAATATCAGATCTTCCTGTTGGTGGTTTTATAGTCTCAAATAATGAAATAATTGATGTAAAGTTTACTTACAACTGGAAAAATGCAGATGGAATTGAAAAACTTGATGCGCCCTCTTCTGAAGATCGTTATGACTTATATGCTCCAGGTAATCTTCTTGATAAATCTGAACTTGAAGTAATTATTCCAACCCCAAGTGAAATTACATTATTAGAAGGTGAATCTTCTCTTAAATCTGAATATAAACTTTTCTTAGATGAATCTTTAGATCTTGATATTAATACAGTTAAGTCTCTTTTTGCTGAGGATTTTAATATAGATTTAAATAACTCTACTAATTATGATATCTCAGTTCAATACATAGATACTTTACTAGGTGAATCATATAGATTATCTATAGATGAAAATCAAATTTTAATACAAGCATCAGATAGAGCAGGAGCACTATATGGATTGCAATCCCTTAAACAACTTTTTCTTTCTTCTAGTCTTGAGAATGATATGCTTAAACATATGGATATTAGTGATTCTCCGAGGTTCTCGTATAGAGGTATGCTATTAGATATCTCAAGAAATTTTTATGGTCCAGATAAGATTAAACAAATTTTAGATTATTTATCTTTTTTTAAAATAAATCATTTGGATTTTAGGTTAACTGACGACGAAGGGTGGAGGTTAGAAATTCCAGGTTTAGAGGAACTGACTGAAGTAGGTTCGAAGAGAGCCTACACTAAGGATGAATTTGAAAGTTTAATACCTATGTATGGATCAGGTCCAGATATAAATTCTACTGGGTCTGGTTACCTCTCTAGAGTTGACTTTATTGAAATACTTCAATATGCTGATCACAGAAATATCAAAATAATACCCCAGATAAGTTATCCATCTCATATGAGGTCAGCAATTATTTCAATGGATGTTAGATATCAAAAATATATGGAGCTTGGTAATCAAGAAGAGGCTGAAAAATATTTATTATCTGATCCAGATGATGAAAGTGAGTATTACTCAGCGCAGGGGTTTGATGATAACATAGCATGTATATGTAGAGAAAGTGCTTTTGCTTTTTATGAAAAAGTAATCGATGAAATATACCTAATGTATCAGGAAGCAGGAGTCGAATTAACCAAGTTTGGTGTTGCAGCTGATGAACTTCCATATGGTGCATGGCAAAAATCACCAATCTGTGATCAATTCATGGAAGAGAACTCAATAGCAGGTGACTATAATGCTCTTTATGAAATTATGCAGAGGAGAGTCTATAATAAACTTTCATCATATAATGCAACCATGACTGGCTGGGATGATATATTATTAAAATTAACAGAAAAGAATCAGTCTGAAACTCAAATAAAAGATTTTTTTAAGGGAGATGACATCTTGTTATTTGTATGGAAAAACGATTGGGGTCAGGGGAGGCAAGATATGATCTACAAATATGCAAACCTTGGATATAAAACTGTGATGAGTAATTCTAGCGCCTTTTATTTTGATATGGTAGACGATAAAGATTTAGATAATGTTGGACTTTCATGGAGTGGATATGCAGATTACAAGGATATGTGGACAGTTGACGTTTTCGATATCTTTAATGATACATATGGAGTTGAAAAAAATAATATTTCAAAAGAGTACATTGAATCCTCTGAAAAGCTAAATCCTAGTAGTAGAGATAATATAATCGGTATTCAATCTCAAATTTGGAGTGAGACTATCAGAAATGAGGATATTCTTGATTATATGTTCATGCCGAATATTATAGTTTTTTCTCAAAAAGCATGGTCTAAGGATCCCAATTGGATGAAAATTTCTGATAAAAGCAATAGGGAACTTACTTTAGACTATGAATGGAATAAATTTACAAATACAATAGGTCAGAGAGTTCTCCCAATTATTGATAATATTTATGGTGGATTAAGTTATGATCTCCCAAAACCTGGTGGTATTATTATAAATGACTCTCTTTATGCTAATTCTGCCTTTCCAGGATTAAATATTAAGTATACACTTGATGGTTCTTTACCTGATAATGAAAGCATGAATTATACTAACCCTGTAAAACTAAATCAAGATGATATTGTAAATCTTAGATTATTTGATAATAAGGGTAGGGGTGGTTATCCAATTCAAGTTGATAAGTAAATTTAGATTCATCAATTATTTTTTTTAACTTTTGAATTATGAAAGGCAGACTCCTATCAATAGATGTTTTAAGAGGAATGACTTTAATCTTTATGATAATTGTAAATCAACCTGGGTCATGGGATAATGTCTTTGCACCCTTACTTCATGCAGATTGGAACGGATTGACCCCTACAGACTACATATTTCCTAACTTCCTTTTTATTGTTGGTGTTTCAATTGTTCTTTCTCTTAATAATAAAAAAGGGTTAGACAGAAACAAAACAATTAGAAAAATCGTGTGGAGAGCTTTTAAAATCTATTTAGTTGGTTTGTTTTTATGGATATTCCCATCTTTTGATCTTGATAATATTAGGTGGACTGGAGTTCTTCAAAGAATTTCATTTGTTTTTCTTTTCTGTGGAATGATATATATGTTTATGGAGAAAAAATATTTCATGTATTTGTCTGTTGTAACATTAATTGTTTATTGGTTTGTAATGTTATACATACCAATACCTGGAATAGGTCAACCTGATTTAAGTGTACCCGAATTAAATATGGCACACTATATTGACAAAAATTATTTGCCAGGTGTAATGTGGCAAGAAACCTGGGATCCTGAAGGTATACTAACTACTATTCCATCAATAATTACTGGAGTTTTTGGGCTAATTGCAGGTACAATTCTAATTGGTAGTTCAGATATTAAAGATAAACTACTTAAATTGTTTTATATCGGTTTGATTCTTGTATTTGTTGGTGACTTCTTTAGTTGGTCTTTTCCAGTTAATAAGAATCTATGGAGTACATCATACACATTTTTAATGGGAGGAATGTCTTTCATGTTAACAGCGGCATTTACTTATTTAATTGATGTCAATGGTTATAAAAAGTTTAAAATGTCTCAAGTTTTTGGTACAAATTCAATTTTCACATATGTATTAGCTGGTATTCTTGGGTCAATATTCTACAGTGATTTTATAATTGGAGTTCAGTTAAACTCAATTTTCGTTAATACCCTTGTGGATTCGGGTGTCTATCCAAAAGTTGCTTCATTACTTTATGCTATGCTGTATGTAGTTATTATCTATATACCAGCTTACTATTTATTTACGAAAAAGATTTTTATAAAACTCTAGTAATTGCACTCATCAAATTCTAGTAGCTCATCTAGATAAGATTTATCTGTTCTGTAAAAATATGAAGTATTACCTCCAGTTGATTTTGACTTTTCAATAACACTGTCATTTACAATACTGTATATCCAATTTGAGCCACCAAAGTCTTCAGATAGATTTATTTTTGTTTGATACTTGAATTGGGCATTAACAATAAAGTTATTCTCGTAAGTGTAGCAGTTTTCCCCTGAAATATAGACTTCAAGATATTCTCCATTTTCATTATCATTAAATGTCCAAATTGATTGATTCTCATTAGTAGTCCAGTATGTTCCGTCAACACATTCTAAGAAAGTAGAGCACTCGCTTGACTTCTCTTTATTTGAGCAGCTAATTATTAGTAATGAAAGAAAAAGTAGTATTGAAGAATTGTAAAAAGTTTTTTTCATATCAATTTATGTATGGGACCTGTTCAAGAGCTAAATTTATATTTGTTTCTGGTCTCTGACAAGTTTTATTTTGACAAACATAAATATATGTTTCATCTTCAAAAAATCTATCAATAAATAATGGCAATATACTTTCAGTCTTTGATTGAACAACAATGGTATTTGGAGTGAAGTAATTAGTTATCTGATCAGTAATAAGTTTTGATTCAGGTCCAATCACTGCAATTTCATAGAATGACTCAACTCTATTAAGAATATTATTAGCCCATACTGAGTATGAGTTAATATTATTGTCAATTACACTCTGTACAGAGCTTACCATATTGTCTGATAAATCAAGATATTCATCATCAAAAATTACATGCCCAATATTAAAAAGTTGTTCAGCTATTATTGAGTTGGGCGAAGGAATAACTCCATCATCAACAGAAATTAACTTTGTAAATAACTCTAGATTATTACTATATCTTAAAAGATCTGATTCATCATCTTTAAAAATACTAATAGCATCATCAATTATTGTTTTTGAGAAATTAAAATATGACTCATCACCTGTAGCTTGAAAAAGTCTCATTGAGGCCTTCGCCAAATAGGCGTAGTCTTCAAGAACACCTTCTTGAAACTGATTCTCTTTGTATGTGTGAATAAGTTTATTCCTTTTAAATGAGTTTGCTTTGAGTTCTTCAAACATATTTACTGCTTTGTTTAAATAGTCCTGGTTATCTAAAGCTTCAAATGCATCAACTAGTCCAGTTATTGCAAGTGAGTTCCATGAAATAATTATCTTATCATCAATTCTTGGTTTTGTTCTGTTCTTTTTTATTTCAATAATATTTGATTCCCATATTTTCTTTTGATTAATAAGATCATCTAAAGAAACATTATTTAATTTAAGCCAATCTTTTTCTTTACTGTTCTTATTTGGTAATAGTAAATACCTATCACTTTCCCATGGATTATTTAGATCAATATTATAGTAACTTGTAAAGGTCTTAAGATCAGTATTCTTAGATATTATATCAAGCTCTTCTTTATTGAATGAATAGTATTTCCCTTCTTCACCATCAGTGTCTGCATCCATTGCTGCGAAATACAACCCGTCTTTTGAGGACATCTTTGAATTAAGAAAATCAATTGTTTCAATTGCAATATCCTTATAGTATTCATCTTTAAATACTTTGTATGCAAGAGAATATAAACTTATCATTTGGGCTTGATCATAAAGCATTTTCTCAAAGTGAGGTATCTTCCACTCATTGTCTACTGTGTATCTATAGAAGCCTCCCTCTATAAAATCATTAAGTCCACTAGAAGATATGACATCAAGTGTTTTTCTAACGTGATCTAAGACTTCGCTGTCATTATAAATTCTTGCATAGTTAAGAAGAAAAATATACTTTGATGGAGATACAAACTTCTGTTGGGCCAAATCTCCTCCAAAATTTAAATCCCAATTATTTTTCCAGCTTTCAACATTTTTTTTAAGGAATTCTGGATTAAAATCACTTATTTCCTCTCGCTTATATATAGTATTTATATCAGTTACTCCATTCTTTACATTATTTGCTAGGTCTTTTAGGCCATCATAATTATCTCTTTTTAATCTAATGATCCTTTTTAAAATGTCATCCCATTGAGATGTTGTGTGATATGTCCCGGCATAGATTGGACTTCCGTCAGGAAGAGTAATCACATTTAAAGGCCAGCCACCCATACCTGTCATTAATTGTGATGCAGTCATGTATGCTTGATCTACATCAGGATTCTCTTCTCTGTCAACTTTTATATTAATAAAGTTTTCATTCATTACATTAGCAATCGAATCGTTTGTAAAAGTTTCTTCCTCCATTACATGACACCAGTGGCAACTAGAATAACCTATACTAACAACAATTAGTTTATCAAGTTCTTGAGATACATCAAAAATTGAATTAGACCATCTTTGCCAATTAATTGGATTTTGAGCATGCTGTTTAAGATAAAGACTGGTTTCTTTATTAAGCTGATTTTGATTTATACTGTTAACATTCACCTCTGAGTTACATGAATAAATGATAGATAAAATTAGTATATAAAAATTAACTCTAATTAAATGAGAAATTTTGAAATCTATATTTTTCTTAATCATAATTAAAGATTTCGTAATAAAACTTGAATTTTTTTTATGATTTAGCAAAACTTTAAAAAAAACGATTGATGGCATATCTTTTAAATATATCAAATTTTAATTTAGCTATGTAAACGAGCAATTAACCTAGTTTATGTTCGCTACTTAATGTAGTATCTGATTTGCAAAACCTGCCTTTTTATGGTTTTTTAGGCAGGTTTTTTTATGGGCAATACTTATCACCAGCACTAACAGAATCATAAGTTTCTTTATCAACCTTTCCTGTTCCATACGGATCAGGAACACCTGTATATAAACCATTATTACTAGAGTAGTTACTTGATCTATCAAACTCTCGTGTGTTTTCTAGAAGCAAATAATATTCTCCGTTTATTATCTCTTTACCTTCAACAGTATAACACCTCTCTTTTTCACATGAAAGGATTAATACAAATATCAGAAAGTAGAAAAATCTCATAAATTACTCGTATTGTTTCCAAACAAAAGTAGAACCATCATTGTTTACAGCAAGAACATCAAATTTAGCCCTTTCGTTAATAGTCTCCATTCCAGGAACATTAGATCCCGCAGGCATTCCAGGCACTGTTATACCTTTAATATCAGGTCTCTCGCTTAATAACTTAGAAATTGCATCATAAGGTACATGACCTTCAATAAAATATCCTCCGATAAAACCTGTATGACATGAGGAAAGACTCATGTCAATACCTGCATTAACCTTTGTGGTATACATGTCATTAGTTTTGATAGCTTCAACATTCATTCCGTTACTTTCCATATTGGCAACCCATCCTGAGCAACAGCCACAGGTTGGTGATTGATATACTACAAGTTTTTCTTTTGTATCTTCGGAACAAGAAAGCAGAAGAAGAGTCAAGCTTAAAATTATTTTTTTCATATTGCAAATATCGTTTTTTTTTATCAATGGAACTAAATCAAGAAACGTTAAAAAAAGCATATAATTATCTATCTAAAGATCCTTGCTTAGATCATTTAATAAATAAATTTTCTAATAATATTGATATTTCAGAAAGATTTAACGAAAACTATCCTCTTGCCCTTGCTTATCTAATAATTGAGCAACAAGTTAGCTTCAAAGCTGCCATAACAATTAAGAAGAGATTTATTAATAAGGTTGAAGACTTATCTAATGATGAAATAATTGAATTAAAAGATAAAGATCTTCAATCTATTGGAATATCTTACAGAAAAGCTACTTACATACGAAATGTTTTCATGTTTTTTAAAGACTGTAAATTTGACTTTAAAGGAGCATCCAATCATGAAGTTATAAATGAATTGACTAAGATAAAAGGAATTGGCGTTTGGTCATCTGAAATGTTTTTAATGTTTGTGCTAATGAGAATTAATATCTTTTCTAAAGGTGATTTAGCATTAATGAACAGTGTAAAAATCAATTATAAAATTGATATTAAAGACCAATCTAAAGTAAATTCTTTAGTTGAGTCTTGGTCACCCTATAAAAGTGTTGCTTCTCTACTTCTTTGGAAATCAATTGAAGAGAAATACTTCTACACATAATCACTAAATTAGCATATGGATAATTTTAGAAATAAAATTTTAAATTTTTACTATGAGCTAATGTCTCATCCATTAATTTCTATAATTATTAGAGTCGTCTTTGTGTGTTTAGCTCTTATATTACTAGCTTACTTTCTATTTTATGCCATAATTTTTGCAGTTATTTTAATCCCCATATACTATATTTGGAAATATATAAATTCAAAATAATTGAAAAAGCTTTCACCAAAAGACATAGAGTCACACTTAATATCACTAGAAGGATGGAAAGTGAGCGATAACATTTTAAGTATAACTTACAAACTGTCTTCCTTTATGGAAGTAATGAGTTTTGCAAATCTTGTCTCAGATAGATCAGAAAAGATAGATCACCATCCTAAAATAATAATTGATTATGATACAATTGTTTTTGAATTAACTACTCATAGTGCAGAAGGTATAACATCATTAGACATAAGACTTGCAAACTTTATTCATGAAACATACAATGAACTTTTCATTACCTAACTGTAAAATATATTTTATAGTAGCTTCACTGTTATTCTTTTCATGTCATGGGCCAGATGATTCAGACCTTATTAATCTTGAATCTGAAGTAATTACTTTTTATGAAAATGAATCAGATGAAGACACCTTTCCTTCTATGATGGTTTCAACCAACGGACAGGAGATAGTAGATGAACCAAAGATTAACGCTGATCTTACTGTTGTTGAGGATAAGAATGAGACTAACTTTAAAATTGGAATTGAAATAAGAGGAAGTTCATCCCAAATGTTTCCAAAAAAATCTTATGGTTTTGAAACAAGGAGTGATGATTGGTCAGAAGATCTAGATGTAAGTCTTGGTGGATTTCCAGAAGAAGAAGACTGGATTCTTTATGGTCCATATTCTGACAAGTCATTGATTAGAAATAAACTAACTTTTGACCTTTCAAATTCAATTGGATATAAAGCTAGCAAGGTAAAATTTTATAATCTATTTGTAAACAATGACTACAAGGGTTTGTATGTATTGATGGAAAAAATTAAAAGAGATGAAAACAGGGTTAATATTACAAAGCTTGAGGGCGAAAGTGTTGACGGTGGTTATATAATTAAAATTGATAAACCTACAAGTGATGGAGGAGGTTGTAATACGTGTTATGATGACTCATTCTCTTTCAGGTCTAACTTTGATGAAAATGGAAATATATCAGAAGACTCACCGATATATTTTATATATCATTATCCAAAGCCTGAAGATATTTTTAATAATCAAAAGAGTCATATTTCATCAATAATTAATGAATTTGAGTCAGTATTATCATCTGATAATTTTGATGATACCGAAACAGGTTATAGATCAATGATTGATATTGATTCATTTATTGACTTTTTTATAATGAATGAGATTACCAAGAACATTGATGGATATAGGTTAAGCACGTATATAAATGTTGATATTGATAAAAAAATTAAGATGGGGCCAATATGGGACTTTAACCTTGCTTTTGGTAATGCTGATTATTGTGATGCAGCTAATACTCAAGGTTGGTTATATAATTTTAATTCAATCTGTCCTGGTGATATATGGCAAGTTCCATTTTGGTGGAGAAGACTTATGGAAAGTGTATATTTTAAAGAAAGGTTAAAAGAAAAGTGGCAATTATTTAGGTCAACAACACTAAGCGATGTATCGATTGAAAGCCAGATTAATTCATACGTTGAATATCTTAATTCAAATAAGGCAATTAGTCGAAATTTCTATAAATGGCCAATTCTAGGACAATATGTATGGCCTAATTATTTTATTGGAGCCTCACATGATTCAGAAATTGATTTTCTTAAAGGATGGGTTTCCCAAAGATTAAATTGGATGGATGGCCAAATAAATAATTTTTAAGGGACTCTTTTGCCAACACTTGCCTCCAGAAGCTCAAACCAGTCAATTAAATCAATTTCAATTTTCAATGATTCTAAAGTACTTTTTATTCTATCAGATTTTGTTGTACCAATTACTGGATAAACTTTTGATGGATGTTTAAGTAGCCAAGATATAAGTATCTGATAGTCTGAACAGCTATATTTATTTTTAAGCTTATCAACTACTTTTTTTATTTTACCATTCTCTTCATTAAAATATGATCCTAATGGGCTGTAAGCCATTGGTAATATATCGTTTGCCTGCATATATTCTAGAGTTCCATCGAACATATGATCAAGATGGGTTAAGGAAAGATTTATCTGGTTATATAATATATCAAGTTTTCCTTTAAACATATCCATTTGACTAGCTGTAAAATTCGAGACACCAAAACTTTTTATTTTACCACTTTTAACTAGCCTTTTAACAGTATCAGCGATTACCGAAATATCCATTAAAGGGCTTGGCCTATGCAATAGGAGGCAATCTAGATAATCTGTTTTAAGGTTTCTTAGTGAATTGTCAACAGATTTATTTATGTGAACTTCTGAATAGTCATAATGCTTAATTTTAACTGGTAATTTTTCACTTGGGTACATAATACCACATTTAGATATAAAATAAACATCCTCTCTTTTAATTCCAGTTTCAGCAAAAGCATCTCCGAAAGATTCTTCAGTAGTATAACCGCCATATATATCAGCGTGATCAAATGAGTTGATTCCAGAATCAAAGGATTCTGAAATTAATTTAC
>CACJHI010000005.1 GCA_902593165.1 uncultured Bacteroidota bacterium
TTTTCCTATAGCATTTAGTAAGCATGATTCATCTAAACTATATACTTTTTCAAATCAAGTACATCTTTCAACAGATGAAGGACATAGTTGGAAGACAATTAGTCCAGATTTAACTCGAAATGATAAATCTAAACTTGTCTCTTCAGGTGGGCCAATAACACAAGATAATACAGGTGTTGAATACTATGCAACAATTTTTGCAGTTGATGAATCTCCACTTCAAGAAGGACTAATGTGGGTAGGAAGCGACGACGGATTAATCCATTTAACAAAAGATGGAGGTACTACTTGGGAGAATGTAACTCCAAAGAAAATGCCAGATTGGATGATGATAAATAGTATTGACGCTTCTTCGTTTGACTCTGGAACAGCATACATAGCTGGTACTAGATATAAACTTGGTGACTTTACACCGTATCTATATGTAACTGATGACTATGGAAAAAGCTGGAAGCTTATAACAGATGGCATTGAAAATGAGCATTTTACTAGAGTTTTAAGATCGGATAAAGCGAATAAAAACATATTATATGCTGGAACTGAAACTGGAATGTATATTTCGTATGACAAAGGAAATAGTTGGAATAAATTTCAAAAAAATCTACCGATTGTTCCAATAACAGATCTCACAATTAAAGACAACTCTTTAATTGTAGCAACTCAAGGAAGAAGTATATGGATGATTGATGACTTAACTGTGATCCATCAACTAACTTCATCTACTGATGAGGCAAAACTATATAAACCAAAGGACTCATATAGAATGAGAGGTGCTGGAGGAAGAAAGTCTCTGACAGCTGGAACAAATCTTCCAAATGGAGTAATTATTCATTATTTCCTCCCAAATTTTGATAAAGATAGTGATCAGGTAAAAGTTTCTATTCATTCAATAGATGGAACTCCCATTAAGGAGTTCTCAAACAAGAGCAAAGAGAATTCATTGAAAGTTAAAAAAGGTGGTAATTCATTTGTATGGAACATGAAATATCCTGGAGCAAAAAGACTAGCTAGTATGGTCCTATGGGGAGCAGATTTTTCAGGAGCTAAAGCAGTACCTGGAGATTACATCGTAAAATTAAAAGTTAATGACACTGAAATGACTCAAGAGTTTACAATACATAAAGATCCAACATCAGAAGGCTCAATTGATGATATTAAAGCTCAATTTGATTTTGTAAATGAAATAAATGGAGTAGTTGACAGGGCACATAAAGCAATTGAAAATATAAGGAATATGAAAAAAGACCTTAAAAAGTTTCAATCAGATTATGCTGATAATGATTCTGCAAAAGATTTAATAGAAGAATCAAAGTCTATCATTGAGTCTATAGATAAAATTGAAAATGAACTTTATCAAACTAAAAATCAGAGTAATCAAGATCCACTTAATTATGGAGTTAAGTTAACTAATAATTTAGGGAATTTAAACTCTGCTTTTAGAGGTGGTGATTTTGGACCAACAGTTCAAGACATTCAGGTTAAAGATGAGTTAATTGAGAAAGTAAATGCTCAATTAGCAAAATATGATAAAATTATTTCAGAGGACATTCCTGATTTTAATTCAAGCTTCAAAAAACTTGAATTAGATTATTTAAATGTTTTTTAGTCATTAAATAGGTATTAATAATAGACTGATATGCCCGAAACGAAGTTTCGAAAAATCAATAATTTAATTGGATGGCTACTGTTTTCAGTTGCCCTAGTCACCTATGGGCTGACCGTCGAGCCAACTGCTAGTTATTGGGATGCTGGAGAGTATATTTCAACATCAGCAAAGCTTCAAGTGGGTCATCCACCTGGGGCTCCATTTTTTCAGATGATGGGTGCAGTTTTTTCGATGTTTGCATCAAGTAATGAGTCCATTGCTATTGCTGTAAACTTTTTGTCAGTTGTATCTAGTGCATTTGTAATACTTTTTCTTTTTTGGTCAACCACATTATTTCTTAAAAAAATATCTAAGAAAAATAATTTTACAAATGATACAAATATTTTACTTAGTTCATCGATTGGTGCTTTAGCATTTACATTCTCTGATAGCTTTTGGTTCAATGCTGTCGAAACTGAAGTATATGCACTTGCTATGCTCTTTTTATCTGCAACATTTTGGTGTGGGCTTAGATGGGAAAAAGACTTTAACAATAAAAGAGGTGATAAATGGTTGTTACTAATCTGTTTTTTAATTGGTCTCTCATTTGGGGTACATTTTATGGCAATACTTACTATTCCTGCCATAGGAATGATCTATTTCTTTAAAAAGTATAAAAAAATAACAATTAAAAATTTTGTTTTAGCTAATATAATCTCAGTTTCGATTCTACTATTTATTTTCAAACTTTTACTTCCCTCGACCTTATCTCTGTTTGGTCAACTAGAAGTATTCTTTGTTAACTCAATAGGGTTGCCTTTTAACTCTGGTACAATTATCGCAGCTTTTTTAATAATCTTCTTCTTCTACAAATCTCTTAGTTACACCAAGATAAAAGGGATGGTTCAAGCTAATACATTAATATTATGTATCCTGTTTATTTTTATTGGATTCTCATCTTGGCTAATGCTTCCAATTAGATCAAATGCTAATACTGTAATTAATGAAAATTCCCCATCTGATGCTAGAACTCTTTTGGCATATTATAGACTTGAGCAGTATCCAAAAACATATCTTTTTTATGGACCAATGTTCTCTGACATATATGCTCCACAAGATGAAAAGGAACCATATGTAGATGGAAAACCAAAGTATGAAAGAGATTATAAAACAAATAAATATAAAATTGTTAATTATTGGAAAGACTCTGAAATAAATTCAAACTCTAATCATAGAGGACTTATACCAAGACTATGGAGCTCAAATCATGCAGGAAATTATATGAATTTTACAAATCCTTTAAAGTTTGAGATACTAGATAGATATAAATCTGAAGAGGTAATTGTTGAGAGTGTAAATGAGTTTAAAAGTCGAGAACTACAAGGAGAATTAACTGGTGATGATTATAATGAATTCTTTAGATCTCTTGGTCCATACCTTAATATTAGTAAGCCTTCACTTTTTGATAATCTTAATTTTCTATTCTCATACCAAATTAATTACATGTACTGGCGATATTTTCTGTGGAATTTTGCAGGAAGACAAAATGATATTCAGGGAGAATACAATATTCTAAATGGAAACTGGATAAGCGGAATAAATTTTATCGATCAACTAAGACTAGGAAATCAATCAGAGCTTAGTGAAGACCAAAAAAACAATAAGGCCAGAAACACATATTTTTTCCTTCCTTTAATTCTAGGTTTAATTGGACTGATGTATTGTTATAAGTATGATATTAAATCTTTTTGGACACTACTTTTACTTTTTCTTTTTACAGGCCTTGCATTAAAATTTTATTTAAACGAACGGCCCTTTGAACCCAGAGAAAGAGACTATGCATTAGTTGGATCCTTTTATATTTTTTCTATTTGGATAGGTATGGGATTCACTGCGATCATGAACTATATTCATAAATATGAAAATAAAGTCTCAAGATCAATTATCTATGTATTATGTATCGCTGCTGTTCCTTTTCTCATGGGATATAATAACTGGGATGATCATGATAGGTCAGACAGATATACAGCTCAATCTATTTCAAAAGCATATTTACAATCTATAGATGAAGATAGAGATGCAATGATTTTTACTATTGGTGACAATGATACTTTTGCACTTTGGTATGCTCAAGAGATTGAGGAGTTTAGAACAGATGTTAGGACTATAAACACTAGCCTTCTAGCAACAGACTGGTATATTGATCAAATGAAAAGAAGAGCATACGAAAGCAGTCCGATTCCATCACAGATGGAACATGCACAATATGCTTTTGGAGTAAGAGATTACATCAGATATGAAAATTTATTGGATTCCATCAGATGGGATATCAATGACTTTGTTGATTGGGTAGCTAGCGATAATCCTAGAACAAAATATAGAAACTTAATTACTCAATCTGGAGGAGATACAAGCGATTATCCAGAGAATGCACTTGAGACAGTATTCTATCCTACAAATAAGATCAGACTTCCAGTGAATAAGGAGAATGTAATTAAAAGTGGACTAGTAGAAGAAAAAGATAGCGACCTCATTGTAGATCATATTGACATAGATCTACCTGAATCTATTATTACAAAAAATCAAATAATGATGTTAGACATCCTTGCTAATAATGATTGGGAAAGACCAATTTATTTCACAGGTGGAAGCTATGAAGAGTCAGAATATATTTGGATGAAAGATTATCTTCAGCTCGACGGACTAGTATATAAATTAGTGCCTATAAAAACCTCAATTGAAAATAACCCATATGAGATGGGGAGGATTGACTCAGATTTAATGTATGATATTGTGAAAAAATGGTCTTGGGGTAATTCTGAAAGTGATGAGATATATCATGATCCTGAAACAAGAAAAAATAGTATTTCTTTTAGAGGTAATCTATCTAGATTATCTGAAGAGTTAATTTCAGAGGGGGAATATGAAAAAGCTGAAGAGATATTAGATTTAGCTTTTTCTAAAATGCCAATTGACTATTATGGTTATTACAGTCTTTGGACACCTCTAGTCAAATCCTATTATGATATTGGAAAGAGCGAGAAAGTAAGAGAAATAGTTCAAAAATTATCTTTTAAATACTCAGATAGATTAAATTATTTTTCTTCGCTTGAGATATTTAATCAGTATGATGTAGGAGAAGAAATTATTTCAGATATCGAGAGGTTTAGAAACTTAATTGAAACAATTCAAGAATCTGGTGAAAAAGAGATTCTAGCTGATCAAATAAAAAGTTTTATATCAAGCTCTGAGCAGTTTAACTACATATATGGTGAATATGATTATTATATTTCTCTATCAAACTTTTTAGTTTCACTTTTAGAGTTAAATGAAGTAGAATACTCAATTAGTGTAATAGATAAGGTTGAAGAACAATTGATTAGAAGAGTCTCTGTTTTCTCAAACATTGATGAAGAAGAACAGGTCTATTACATAGAGGGCATAACATCTGATATCAACCAGTACAGCAGGCTAATAAATCAAATAGAAGTATATGATAATGATGCATATAATAAATATGATAAGAATCTAAAAGATATGTTAGCTAGAATGATTGAATAAAAAAAGCTTAACTAATTAATTTCGATTATGATAATAAAATATGATGTTTCTAATGAAATGCAAGATCTAATTAATAAGACAATTGAATCAGATGCAGCTAAAAAAGGATTTGGAGTTATTCCAACACAAAAGCAGTTTTTAATTGGAGTAATATATTATTGGATTAGAAAAAACATTCCAGATATTATAGACGATATTTCTCAGATTGAAGAAATTATGGAGCACAAGTCGTTAAAAAAATAATTTAAAATCTAGTTAAGCTGGTCTTTCATTAAACTTATTAATGTATTAGCATCTTGATCTCCACTCTGTCTCCAAACCATTTCTCCAAATTTATAGATCATTAAAGTTGGAATGACTTTGACTCGTAATGCCTCCGATAGTTTGATATTCTTTTCAGTATTAATTTTAATTACTTTTCCTTTATCCCCAAGTGCGGCAGCCACATCCTTTAAAATAGGATGCAGATTTGTAGATAGCTCATCAAACTCACTAAAGAATACGAGTAATAGTGGCTTCTTTTCATCTAATAATTCACCAAACTTGGACATATTTAAACGCTTTTAAAAGCGAAAGTATAAATTTTTTCTGTTTTAATCCAAAAATTTTTATTGCTATTATCCTGATTAAGAAGAACTTCTACTAAGATCTTTTAGAATTTAATAAAGATTTTATAACCTAAATTTTAAGATTATTTAACATTACATATTTATTTGTTTTTAATATTTGAGATATGAAAAAATACTTAATTATTATACTGTTATTAGTATCAACAACCACAACATACTCTCAGAAAATAGGTTATGAATTCCGAACTAATGGAAAAGCGTACATATCAACTTCCTATGCTGGTTTTGAAATTAGACATAGAACGGATAGAGAAGAAAATAGATTTACTTACAGACATAAATTGATTGATTCTGATAAGTTTACACTTAGTTTACCATTACATTATAAAGTTGAAAAAGACCAAGCTACTCTAGAGCCAAGACTTAAGTACCATTTAGAAAAATTTAGTTTTTGGGCTCAAAAAGAATTTAACACTGAAGAAAATATGAATGCTGCATTTGGTCTAGATATTCCTGTTAAAGATTTCACGTACAGAGTTGGATGGGATTCATCAAATACAGTTAGAGTCAGATTAGTTAAAAAGTTTTAAATCATTATGGAAAACATTTATTTATTTATATTAATAGCTCTTGTATTATTAGCATTTGCAGACTTAATTGTAGGGGTAAGTAATGATGCTGTAAATTTTTTAAACTCCGCTATAGGCTCTAAAGTTTTATCATTTAAAACATTAATGATAATCGCCAGTATAGGGGTCTTTGTTGGATGCGTTTATTCAAGTGGTATGATGGAAGTAGCAAGAAAAGGAATATTCAACCCTGGAGAATTTCTATTTAATGAAATTATGATAATTTTTATGGCAGTAATGATTACTGATATTTTGATATTAGATCTATTTAATTCATGGGGTTTACCTACATCAACAACAGTTTCTATTGTCTTTGAATTACTTGGGGCATCCGTGGCTATGGCTCTCATTAAAATTGGCGTTGACAATGGTTCATTCACTGATTTAGCTACTTATATTAATACTTCAAAAGCTACACAAATTATTTTAGGAATATTGTTATCTGTATTTGTAGCTTTTAGTATTGGTGCAATTGTTCAGTGGGTTTCAAGGCTACTGTTGTCTTATGATTTTAAAACAAAAGCAACCTGGGTTGGTTCGATTTTTGGAGGAATTGCTTTAACAGCAATCTCATACTTTGTATTGATGAAAGGGATTAAAGGAACTTCATATGCCGGAGAAAGTTTTGACTTAATCGGTGGAATGACCATTAAAGACTTTTTAGAATCTAATGTTATTACTATAGTTACATATAGCTCAATTATATGGTCGTTAATTTCATTCTCTTTAATTCGTTTTTTTAATGTTGATATTTATAAAGTAATTATTGGAGCTGGAACATTTGCTTTAGCGCTTGCTTTTGCAGGAAATGATTTAGTTAATTTTATTGGTGTTCCAATTGCTGCATGGCAGTCTTATGAAGCATGGGTAGCATCAGGAGTTGCTGCAAACGAATTTAGTATGCAAGTTTTAGCATCAAAAGTTCCTACTCCTAACTTTTTACTTATTATTGCTGGTGTAGTTATGGTTGTTACTCTTTGGTTTTCTAAAAAAGCCCGAAGAGTTGTGAAAACTGAGATTGACTTATCAACTCAAGGTGAGGTCTCAGAGAGATTTAACCCAAACTTTTTATCTAGATTTATTGTGATGGTAGGATCTTCAATATCAACTTTATTTTCAAAAATTCTCCCTTCCTCGGTTAAGAAAACAATTGAAAAAAGATTTGAAGTTCCCGAGATATTGACCAGTAAGATAGACACTAGTGATAGACCTGCATTTGATGTAATAAGAGCATCTGTCAATTTAGTTGTTGCAGGTATATTAATTTCTTTTGCAACATCATATAAACTTCCTCTATCAACAACATATGTCACTTTTATGGTAGCTATGGGAACTTCTCTTTCCGATAGAGCATGGGGAAGTGAAAGTGCAGTCTACAGAGTTTCAGGAGTATTGAACGTCATTGGTGGCTGGTTTCTTACAGCATTATCAGCGTTTTGTATTAGTGCATTAGTTGTGTTAATGATTACCCAATTAAAATTTATTGGAATACTTTTAGTAATCAGTATTGTAATGTTTTTGATAATAAGAAATCATATAAACTTCAAGAAAAGAGATGAAGTTAAACTCTAGATGTCTGTTTAAACAATCTTAAGTATTTTTTGAGATGAATGGTATTGAAGATGTAAACTGCTAGAAGGCTTTACATTATGCGAAAAGACAAGCTAAAACTAATAACATACATGCAACTATCAATCTTAATTTAACTATAATGTTCATTATTGTCATTTATTTTATAACGTAAAGTTAACGATAAATTAACAATTAACAAACTTTTACATAACATTAAGTTAACATTGGAATGTAAAGTGTTGATTTAAAATGAATTAAGAACCACACATAAGGCAGTCATCATCCTCATTTTCTTTTGATTGTGACAAGATTTGCTTTAATTCCTCTGGTGATAATGGCTCAACCGCAACAGGTTTTTCTTTAGATTTTGTTGCAGCTGCTTTTTCTGTTCTTGTAATTTCAACCTCTCCTACTTCTTCTGCCTCAACCTCAACTTTTGGCTCTACAGGTTTTGCCTCTTTTTTCTTCAAAGTAAATTTGATAGCATCAACAGCAGACTTAGTCCTCAGATAATACATTCCAGTTTTTAAACCTGATTTCCATGCATAAAAGTGCATTGATGTAAGTTTAGACATTGTAGCACCTTCCATAAATAAATTAAGTGATTGAGACTGATCAATAAAGAACCCTCTGTGTCTAGCCATATCAATTATATCCTTCATACTCATTTCCCAAACCGTTTTATATAATTCTTTAAGATCATCTGGTATACCTTCAATATCTTGAATTGATCCGTTTGCTGCCATAAGATCTTGTTTCATATCTTCATTCCACAGATTAAGCTCAACCAAGTCATTTAAAAGATGCTTGTTTACAATAATAAACTCTCCAGAAAGAACTCTTCTTGTATATATATTTGATGTATAAGGTTCAAAACACTCATTGTTACCCAAAATTTGAGAAGTACTAGCAGTAGGCATTGGAGCTACCAGCAGAGAGTTTCTTACACCGTGTTTTAGAACATCTTTTCTTAATTTTTTCCAATCCCATCTTCCACTTAGGTCTTTATCTTCAACGCCCCACATGTTGTGTTGAAATTCTCCTTTTGAAATAGGTGAACCTTTATAAGACTCATAAACACCATCTTTCTTTGCTTCTTCAACTGAAGCATTTAAAGCTGCATAGTATATTGTTTCAAAAATTTCTTGATTCAGCTCTTTTGCTTTATCAGAAGTAAAAGGAAGTCTTAAAAGAATAAATGCATCAGCTAGTCCCTGAACTCCAAGACCAACAGGTCTGTGTCTAAAGTTTGAATTTTCTGCCTCTTTAACTGGGTAGTAATTCATATCAATAACCTTATTTAGATTTTTTGTTACTCTAACTGTAACATCATAAAGTTTTTGATGATTAAATTCCCCATCTTCTACAAACATTGGCAGAGCAATAGATGCAAGATTACAAACAGCTATTTCATCCTTTGATGTATATTCTAATATCTCTGTACATAAATTTGAAGATCTGATTGTACCAAGATTTTTTTGATTTGATTTTCTGTTTGCAGAATCTTTGTAAAGCATGTAAGGTGTTCCAGTCTCAATTTGAGATTCTAAAATCTTTTCCCAAAGCTCTCTTGCTTTAATTGATTTTCTACCCTTAGATTTCTTTTCATATTTAAGATATAGTTTATCAAACTCATCCCCATGACAATCATATAAACCTGGGCATTCATTCGGGCACATTAAAGTCCACTCTTCATTATTCTCTACTCTTTTCATAAATAGATCTGGAATCCACATTGCATAGAATAGGTCCCTAGCTCTCATTTCCTCTTTCCCGTGGTTTTTCTTTAAGTCAAGGAAATCATAAATATCAGCATGCCATGGCTCAATGTAAATAGCAAATGAACCTTTTCTTTTTCCACCACCCTGATCAACATATCTCGCTGTATCATTAAAAACTCTCAGCATGGGTACGATCCCATTAGATGTTCCGTTGGTTCCTGATATATATGAGCCAGTTGATCTAATGTTATGAATTGAAAGACCAATACCACCTGCTGACTGAGATATTTTAGCAGTTTGTTTTAGTGTGTCATATATTCCATCAATACTGTCATCTTGCATAGTCAATAGGAAACATGAAGACATTTGAGGTTTTGGCGTGCCTGCATTGAATAGAGTTGGTGTAGCATGAGTAAAATATTTTTTCGACATCAACTCATACGTATCAATTACAGCATCAATATCATTTAAGTGGATTCCAACTGACACCCTCATTAGCATATGCTGTGGTCTCTCAACTATCTTTCCATTAATCTTCAGTAAATATGATCTTTCAAGAGTTTTAAATCCAAAGTAATCATATCCAAAATCTCTATTATAAATAATTTTAGAATCTAACAGCTCTGCATTTTTCTTAATTACTTTATAAACTTCATCAGATAAAAGAGGAGCTTTTTTTCCTGTGATCGGATTCACATAAGCATGTAGATCCTTCATAGTCGATGAGAAAGACTTATTAGTGTTTTTATGTAAGTTGGAGACAGAAATTCTAGCTGCAAGTGAAGCATAATCTGGATGAGTAGTTGTCATTGTTGCAGCAATTTCTGCAGCAAGATTATCTAACTCAGAAGTAGTAACACCATCATAAAGACCTTCAATAACCCTCATGGCTACCCTAACAGGGTCAACAAGCTCATTGAAACCATAGCAAAGCTTTTTAATCCTTGCGGTTATTTTGTCAAACATTATGGGCTCTTTCTTCCCGTCTCTTTTAATTACATACATACTTATTCCTTATTATTGCATTATTCAAAAAATTATTTAAATGATTATTTTTAGAAATCGTCGTCAAGACCAAAGTTTGACTCGTCTTTTTTATCATTATTTAAAACACCTGCTTTCTGATACTCAGAAACCCTTTTCTCAAAGAAGTTGGTTTTACCTTGTAGGTTAATCATATCCATAAAGTCAAATGGATTTGAAACATTAAATTCTTTCTCACACCCAAACTGATCTAAAAGTCTATCCGTAACAAACTCCAGATATTGAGTCATTAATTTTGCATTCATACCTATTAGACTTACAGGCAGTGATTCAGTAATAAACTCTCTTTCAATATTAAGCGCATCAATTAATATCTCCTTAATTCTTTCCTTAGGAACCTTATTGATCATGTGATTGTTATGTAGGTGAACTGCAAAATCACAATGAACACCTTCATCACGAGAGATTAACTCATTTGAAAATGTAAGACCTGGCATTAGACCTCTTTTCTTGAGCCAGAATATTGAACAAAATGAGCCCGAGAAAAATACTCCTTCAACACCTGCAAAAGCTATAAGTCTTTCAGCAAAAGAATCAGACTCAATCCATTTCAATGCCCAATCTGCTTTCTTTTTAATTGCAGGGAAATTCTCGATAGCCTTAAACAATGTATCTTTTTCTTTGTCATCCTTTACATAAGTATCAATTAAAAGTGAATATGTTTCCGAATGAATATTCTCCATCATAATTTGGAATCCGTAGAAAAATTTTGCTTCTGAGTATTGAACTTCATTTACAAAGTTTTCTGCTAAGTTCTCATTTACAATACCATCAGATGCAGCAAAAAAAGCAAGAATATGTTTTATAAAGTATCTTTCGTCATCATTTAATTTTGTGCTCCAGTCATTTAAATCTTGATGCAAGTCAATCTCTTCTGCAGTCCAAAAGCTTGCTTCACATTTTTTATACCACTCCCATATATCATGATGCTTGATAGGGAAAATTACAAATCTGTCTTTGTTTTCTTGTAAAAGGGGTTCTTGCTGCATAATAATAAATTTTGATTTATGATTTTTACTTACTTCAAATATTTAAAATTCTGATGAAAATTGAAAGAGGATTTTTCAAAGATTAACATAAAGTTTTTAACATTAAAAAAGAATAACTTTTTTTAATGTTTTTTTAATCTTTTTTCTCTACAATTTGAGCTAAAAAAAAAATTAAATTTTTAAATTTCTTCAATATATTTGGGCATTAAAATTGAATTAAAAAAATATTAATGATAGCTTTTTTTAGCTTATGTTTGCATATCAAAAAATGAAAAATCTAGATAAAATTTTATTGTTTTTAACAATTTTGATTGTAGTATTTAATTTAACACAACTAAATATCTATAATTTTTTGGATGATGAAAACAGAATTGCATTAATATGTTTTATTCTTTCACTATGTGCTCTTATCCTTATATTAATTTTAATGATTTCAAAAAAAATAAGAGACAAGTTCAAAAGCTAAATCTCAATAAAATCAACCTCTACGCCTGACTTTAATAAAAAATCAATTCCAGATTGATCTTTATATTTTTTGGAGTATACAATCCTTTTAATGCCAGATTGAAAAATAAGTTTGCTGCATTCTCTACATGGTGATAATGTTATATAAAGAGTAGCTCCATTTGTAGATTGAGTAGAACCAGAAACTTTTGCTATAGCGTTAGCCTCTGCATGAAGAACATACCATTTTGTATAACCTTCATCATCTTCACAAGGATTTTCAAATCCAGTTGGGGTTCCATTATATCCATCTGATATGATCATCTTATCTTTTACAATTAATGCACCAACTTGTCTTCTTTTACAGTGTGATAATTTAGACCATTCCTCTGCCATTTTTAAATAGGCGATGTCATATTTTAATTGTTTATTTTTCAATTTTGATCTTTAATTATTGATTGCTAAATATAAGTTAATCTGAATTTATTTTTTGACTTTCTTTATATATTTGTAAAAAAAATAAAATGTACCCAGAAGAAATCGTAAAACCAATGAAGCTTGAATTAACTAATTCAGGTTTTTCAGAACTAACTTCATCAGAAGATGTTAAATCAGCATTAGATAAAGAAGGCACTACACTTATTGTGGTAAATTCTGTATGTGGATGTGCTGCAAGAAATGCAAGACCTGGAGTGATTATGTCTTTGTCCAACGAATCTAAACCTGATAATCTTTGTACTGTATTTGCTGGATTTGATATTGAAGCAACTAACACTGCAAGAGAAGAAATGCTTCCATTTCCACCATCTTCTCCATCCATTGCTTTATTCAAAAATGGTGAGCTGGTACACATGGTTGAAAGGCATCACATTGAAGGTAGAGAGGCCGATTTAATAGCTGACAATCTTATACAAGCGTATAACGAATTTTGCTAATTATTTAGGTAACGAGATTTTAAAATCTGTACCTTTTTTACTTTTTGATTTGTATGAAATTTTACCTCTGTGAGAGTTTATAATACTTCTTACAATACCTAAACCTAGACCCATTCCGTCAGACTTAGTTGTGAACTTTGGTTCAAATATCTTATCTCTATTATTTTTAGAAACTCCAAGTCCGTTATCAGATACAGTTACTTTAACAGTTTTTAAGCTCTCAGTAATTTTTACAATGATAATTGGCTCTCTATCATGAGGGATTGCTTGGATACTATTTTTAATCAAATTAGTCATCACTCTAATCCACTGTTCTTTATCTAGTTTAATAAAAATGTTTTCACTTGAAGTCTCGAGAGAAATATTATTTTGCTCAAAGATTTCAACAACTTTTTTAGTTGCCTCTACAATATCAGTTTTTTCAAGCTGTGTCTTTGGAAGAGTCGCAAAATCTGAAAAAGATGTAGCAACATTACTCATTGTATCTATTTGTTCTATTAAAGTATCACAAAAGTCATTTAACTTATCTTTCTGGTCTTCACCTTTTTTTGTACCACTATTTTTTTGAAAGCTTTGAACAGTTAGCCTCATTGGTGTTAACGGATTTTTAATTTCATGTGCTACTTGTTTAGCCATTTCCTGCCAAGCCTGCTCTCTCTCAGTTTTTGCTAATCTTTCCGCACTATCTTCAAGATCATCAATCATCTTATTATATGAGTTCACAAGACTATCAATCTCCTTTGTTGCATTGCTTAAATAAATCTTTTCATTTTTTTTAAGTAACCCTGCTTGTCCAATTTTTAGTCGAATAGTTTCAATGGACCTAGTAACATATCTTGATATAAAGTAAGCTAACACAATGGCAACTACAAGCATAATAAAGTATATCTGATAAAGAGTTGATAAGAAAACATTCAATTCACTCTCAGCAAAAGAAACATCTTGAAAATATGGGAAAAAAAGTATTGCATATTTTTCTCCAATATCATTTTTTAGTACACTGTAAGATGCTTGGAATTTTCCAACATCTGTAAAATTTTCTGATGTAAATTTTCCCTCCTCTGTTGAAACTAACATCTCTGCAAAATCCTCCTCTAAGGAATAATTATTAGATATTACATCAAGTGGAAGATATGAGTAAAAGAGTGGGCGACCACCAGTTGTAAAAATTGAGTATTCGACACTATGGATTTTTGTTATCTCTTCAAAATCTTTTTCATACCCTTCCCATAAATCATATTGGTCTGAAAGATCATATTTATTAACTATGTAATTTATTTGTCTTTTTAATTGGTTTTCCTTTCTCTCTTGTCTGTAAGAGTTGTACTGATCAGATTCAGTTCTATATTGATAATAAGTTGAACCTAAAACCAAAAGTGTAGCAGTAAAAACTAATAATATCATTGAGATAAATATTCTTAATCTCAGAGACATTTTATTTTTAAACATAGTTACTCAATTATTTAGTAAGTAAATATATTAAAGTTTTAACCAAATGATTTAAGCCCAAGACTTAAATAGTCGGAATTATATTAGAGGATACCATTATATAGGTAAACATATAAATTAGAAGTATAAGGCAATAGAGTAAGAAGTATGGATTATTATCCTTTCACTTGGTGATCTCCACAAATGTTATTAGCCTCAACTTCAACATTATGTTTTGCACAAACTAATGACTCTGTCATATTTGTACAATTTATACATGTATTAACTGTTTGAATCATTTTAAATAATTTTCAATAAAATTAATTCAAAAAACGTTTAGAATGATTTTAAATTACTCATTTACAGTAATTTAAAATGATTATAAATAAAGAAATTAATGGGTTTAGGTGAAGAAATTACTACATCTTCTATCAAACTCTAAAAGATCACTCTTGTCAAAATCAATAAACAAATTATTGGTATCCTTAATTGGTGTTGAATTATAAAAGTATATTTCATCTTTATTTAAGATCCCTTTTATCTTATACTCTTTACCAATAAATGAGGTCTTTTCAACTTTTAATTTATGTTCTGACTTATCTACAATTTTAATTTTTTCAGGTCTTATATAAAGTTCTTTTCCATCAATATGGATTCTGTTTAAATCACCTAAAATTTTAGCACAATAACAATTAACTGGATTACAATACATTTCCTCCGGCTTATCATATTGCTGGACTATCCCTGCTTTAAAGACAAGTATTCTGTCTGAAATATCAAAAGTATCTTTTATATCATGAGTTACTAGAATTGTAGTAGTGTTTGTACTTTTTAATATTTTATATACTTCATTTTGAATTTTTGATTTAATGCTAACATCCAGATTACTAAACGGTTCATCCATAAGAAGTAGGTCGGGCTCTCTAATCAAGGCTCTTGTTATGCAAACTCTCTGTTGTTCACCACCAGATAGCTCGTGAGGATATCGATTCAATAAATTATCTAGTCCCGTAAGCTCGACATAATACTCAATATTTTTTTCATATTTTTTTTCCAAGTTTATTTTCAGGTTTTCAAGAACGCTTAGATGTGGGAAGAGAGGGTAGTCCTGAAAAATAAAACCAATTTTTCTATGATTTGGCATTACAAATGTTGTCTTATCATCTAATACCCTATTGTTTAACGTAATTTTTCCAGAATTTATTTTTTCAAGACCTGCTAAACATTTTAAAAAAGTAGTTTTACCAGAACCACTTTCACCAATAAAAGAAACAAACTCGCCTTTATTAACAGAAAAGTTTAAATCCTTAATTAATGGATCTTCTTTACTGTAAAACTTAACTAAATTTTCAATGTTAAGATACATCTACGCCTTTGTTTATAATTTTCCTCAAAAATATCAATAAAACTGCACCTAGTAAAATAATAATCAAAGAGTATATGGAAGATTTTGCAATCATTTCTTCAATTGCATATTCATAAGTCCTAACAGCCAGGGTGTCAAAATTAAAAGGTCTTAGAATTAAAGTAATTGGCAGCTCCTTTATTATATCTACAAAACATAAAATAAACGCAATATATATTGAGTTAATGTTTATAGGTAAATGAATTTTTTTAAATAGTTTAAAATTGGTCATTCCTAGATTCTTTCCAGTATCATCGAATGTCTCCGGATGTTTATCAAAGCTTGATCTAAGAGGGGATATTCCAACTGCCATATATCTCATTACATAAGCATATACTAATATTATAACTGATCCAAAAGCTATTGAGACTCCAATTAACTTAGTTAAATATGCTAAAAAAATTATCAGTGATAAAGCAATTACTGCTCCTGGTAAGGCATATGTAAGCGAGACTATCTCACTTAGGTAAAAAACAGTTTTACTTTTAGATATCTTTTTTATAAACTGAAAAAAAATTGCAATAGCTACTATTATTAAAGATGAAACTGAAGCTAAAAAGAATGAGTTTAAAGATAAATTTATTAGCTCTTTAAAGTCTATAATATCTATAGTTTTAAAAACATTATTTATTATGTAAATAACTGGAATAAAGAAACCTAAAATAAATGGAAATGAGCAGATTAAATAAATTATTACTCTTGATAATTTATTTGTAGAATAATTACCAGATACATTATCATTTGATTTATAGTTGTATCTGTATTTGGAAGTTGAGTACCTTTCTAAAATAAAAAAAATAGATACAATAATAAGAAGACAAACAGCTAAAATAGATGCTGTATTTATGTCTTCCATTGAGTACCAAGATCTAAATATCCCACTTGTAAAAGTGTTAACTCCAAAGTACTTGACGGCTCCATATTCATTTAGTACTTCCATTATAATTAAAAATAAACCTGAAAAAATCGAAACTCTAGATATTGGCAAAATAATCTTGAAAAAAGTTTGAAACTGAGACATTCCAAGATTTTTAGAAATGTTAATATAATTCGATCCTAGGAGTGAAAAAGATATTCTACATGCAGTATATAAGTAGGGATATAAAACAAGTGCCATTAGAAATGCCAGAACCTCAATTTGTAAATAATCATGATTTACGTACTTATATAGATCAGGGTAATTATTCCTAAAGAGGCTTTGAATAGGACCGGTATAACTTAAAAGGTCACTATATGTAAATGCAATAATATATGATGGAATAGCTAAAGGCAAAAATAGCACTAAATCAAAAAAGTTTTTCCCTTTGAAATTTGTTGTGGATACAAACCAAGCAGGAATAATACCAAGTATTAAAGAAAAAAAAACTGTTAGTGATAAAAGATAAATTGTATTGAGTGAGTAACCCAATAAAAGATTATTCCATAAATAAATAAACGTATCAAGGCTCAGTCCAATTACACTATATAAAAGATAGATCAATGGACATAATAAAAAGACAGAAATGATTGATGTTAATAGTTTAACATTCATCGTTGATGCTTTTAGGTTCTACTTCCAACCTCCAGCATCAAATATACGAATTGCGTCATTTCTTTTGACACCTAACATATTCAAGTCAAGTGGGTCTTTTTTAAAAGTACCCCAAGCTTTAACAATATCATTTGGCTCAATATTAGGTTTAACAGAATATTCATATGTATTGTTTACATATATTTCTTGAGCCTCATCACTAGTAAGATATTCAATCAGTTTTAGTGCGTTAGATTTGTTAGGAGCATTTTTTGCAAGAGCAACTCCTGAAACATTTATATGAGATCCTCTTTCTCCATCCCCTTGATTTGGAAAAAATACTGAAATTGATTTTCCTGCATTTACCTCCTCTTCATTTTCTGATGAAAGTAGAAGCCCTATATAATATGAGTTAACAATAGCAACATCACCTTGACCAGCAGCAATTGCTTTTACCTGATCTCTATCATTTCCTTTAGGATCTCTAGCAAAATTTGAAACTACTGCCTTAGTCCAATTTTGTGTTGCATCTTCTCCTAGATTAGCAACAAGTGATGATAAAAGGGCTTGGTTATATGAATTGGATGATGATCTTACTAAAAGTCTTCCTTTCCACTTTCCATTTGCTAAGTCTTCATATGTAGATAGATCACTTTTTTGAACCCTTTCATTACTGTATACAAGAATCCTTGATCTGTACGTGACTGGCACCCAATATCCATTAGGATCAATTAAGCTTTCTGTAATTCCATCAGTCAAATTATCATCATTATATTTTTGGAGCAGATCCATATCGGATGCTTGCCATAATTTACCGACGTCAACTGTAATAAATAAATCTGCAGGACTATTCTCTCCTTCGTTCTTCATCCTTTGAATTAATTCATCAGCATTAGCCTTGATAACATTTACTTTAATACCTGTAATTTTTTCAAAATTATCATATTGAATTTGATCAACATCATAGTGTCTCTGACTATACATATTGACAATTTGTTCCGAATTATTATTTGAACAAGCTAAAATAAATAGGGCGAAAAGAGGGAATAATTTTTTCATATCTGACTTATTAAAGCACAATATTAAAAAAAAATTATTTTTATTTAGACTAATTCTAAATAAATATTTAAATTAGCTCTGAAAATAATTTAGAACGGTTCTAAATAATTTAGAAATCAATCAACCATAAACCACTTAGGACCGTTCTAAATGTATTAAACAAATACAATGAAAATTATAAAAAAAATTAATCATAAACCAATATTATTTTTATTACTAACATCAATCTTTTTTATGTCATGTTCAAAAGATGATGATATTGAGTATATAACTCAGACAGTAACTGAAACAGTGGTAGTGACTGAAACACAAACTGTGACTGTTGAAGTTCCTGTTACACAAACTGTGACTGTTGAGATTCCTTACTCTTATGAATTTGCAAGAGCTGGAAAACCTACTGTTTCTTTTTCAGGACAAACAGCAAGACTTAATATGGCTGATGAGCTTTATTCTGCATTAAATACAAATACATTTTCAAAAGCGAAGATGCTTGAGATGTTTAATGACGGAACTGGATTTGCAGACGCAGCACTAAATTCATCTGGTAAAAAGATGGGTAATAAAACAGCTGCTTCACCTTTAGCTTCAGCTACTGTTAAGCCTCAATTTGATGCAATGATTGCTGATTTTGCAGACAATGTAATTCCTAATTGGGCAACAGATGCATCTAATGGTCAAGCGGGAGTTTTAACTGATGTTGCTAGAACTATTCATGTAAATGCAAAAGGTCATGAGATTGATCAAACATTTATCAAGGGAATCATTGGAGCAATGACTCTTGATCAAATAGTAAATAACTATATAACTCCATATCAATTAGATTCTGGAACTAGAACTGTAGATAACACTAATAAAACATTGTCTACCGGAAAAGACTATACAGACATGGAGCACAAATGGGATGAAGGTTTTGGATACCTTTATGGTCAAGAAGTTGATGCTACTAGATTAGATTTAGGTACAACCCCAACTGGTAATGGAACAACTCTAAACAAATACTTCAAGAAAGTGAATGCTAGTAGTCATCCAGGAATGGCAATTCAAGTATTTGATGCATTTAGAAGAGGAAGAGCTTACATTGTTGCTAATCAATATGACAAAAGAGACGAACAAGCAGAAATAATTAAAAAAGAATTATCAAAGCTTATAGCACAGAAAGCTGTTGATTATATTAATGGTTACATGTCTAAGATTGCGGATGGAAATACAGCTGATGCATTCCATGCTCTATCAGAAGGTTATGGTTTTGTAATGAGTCTTCAGTTCACAAATGACGGAACAGATACGCCATATTTCAGTAACTCTGAAGTAAATGCATTCTTAGCTTCTATGGATAATTTCTGGACTGTTGAAAATTCAACTCTTGAGTCTATTAGAGATGAAGTGAAAGCAAAAGCTGGAATATAAAATTTTAGCTATTTAGTTCTTTAATCAATAAGTGAGTTTTTTAAATCAGTGGGGTTCTTTATCCCACTGATTTTTTAAATTTTAAAAAAAATGAAACATCTATATATTAAAATTTTTCTTGCCGTACTTGTAATAGTATCATGTAGTAAGGACTCTGATGAAGATTATGGTCAAAATAGTTCTCAGAGTAATGTTCAGACAACTACAAATAATTCTACTGGTTCAACAACTGGTACCTCAACTAGTACTTCAACTGGTAACTCTACTAGTACTTCAACTGGTAACTCTACTAGCACCTCTTCAAGTCAAGGAGACACTTTTGATAGAGGTTCCATTTTAGCAAACTATTCTGAGAATATAATTATACCAAGATATAATACATTCAAAACATCTATGGATAACCTTAAGAATAGTATTGAGACTTTTGTTAATTCTCCTAATTCTGATAATTATGATGCACTTCAAAGTGACTGGATAGATTCATATAAAAAATGGCAATATGTTGAAGTTTTTAATATTAGTAAAGCAGAAGAAATTATGTATGGATTAAAAATGAACACCTACCCAGTTAGTAAAGAAAGAACTGATAATAATATTGATGAAGGAAAAACAGATCTTACAAATCCCAATGACTGGTCAGCCCAAGGTTTTCCTGGACTAGATTATATGCTTCACGGAATTGGTGAAACAAAAGATGCTGTAATTGAACTATACAATTCAGAATCAAAATATGGTAATTATTTACTCACTTTAGGTTCTGTAATGAATGAAAATACCATCCAGGTAGTTGATGATTGGACAACATATAAAGATGTATTTAATTCCTCTTTTAATAATACTGCTACATCAGCATTCAATATGATGGTCAATGACTTTGTATATTATTTTGAAAAAGGTTTAAGAACTAATAAAATTGGTATTCCTGCCGGAAGGTTCTCTTCTACTCCACTTCCTGATAAAATTGAAGCTTATTATTACTCAAAAAACTCTTTTGGAAATCTTTCAAAAACTCTTGCTCTAGAAGCAAGAAAAGGAGCTGAAGAGTTATTTCTTGGTCTCAATTCTGATGGTGTTGAAGGTCCAAGTTATAAATCCTATCTAGACTATCTTGAAACAGAAATAGGGACTAATGTTAAAACAAAATTGGAGGAAGCTAGTATACGAATAGATGATTTACAAGATAATTTCTTAACTCAAATTGCAGAAAACAACACCTTGATGCTCGTTGCTTTTGATGCGCTTCAAACAATTGTTGTAAATTTAAAAACTGACATGTTATCTAACTTTAATATTGCCGTTGACTATACTGATGCAGATGGTGATTAACTAAAATATATCATTGAATATTTCGAAATATTTAAATAAAGAACAAGACTCTTCAAGCCTAGCAATTTTTCGACTAGGCTTTGGTTTTTTAATGCTCTATAGTACAATAAGAATTTGGGGAAAAGGATGGATTAGGGAGTTATATATCGATCCATCATTTCACTTCTCGTATTATGGCTTTGAATGGGTAAAACCAATTGGAGACTATACTTATTTAATCTTTTTAGTATGTGCAATATCATCATTTTTTGTAGCAATTGGATATAAATATAGAATCTCAATTATTTTACTCTTCTTAAGCTTTACATATGCAGAGTTAATGGATAAAACAACTTATCTTAACCATTATTATCTGGTTAGCCTGATAAGTTTTCTAATGATCTTTTTTCCCGCAAATGCAAAGTTTTCAATAGATAATTTAATTAGTAAAAAATCATATGTGTTTATCCCCAAATGGAATGTAGATGCCTTAAAATTAATGATCTGTATAGTATACTTTTATGCAGGAATTGCAAAGATTAATAGTGATTGGCTTATTGATGCTCAACCATTAAAAATCTGGTTAACATCTAAATATGATCTTCCAATTTTTGGCAGCACATTATTTCAGATGGATTGGGTTCATGTTTTTTTTAGTTGGGCTGGTATGCTTTATGATCTCTTAATTGCATTCATTTTATTATATAGAAAGACAAGACCATTTGGGTTTTTTCTTGTAATAACTTTTCATATTATGACAGCGATTCTTTTCCCTGCAATAGGCATGTTCCCTTACATAATGATTACATCTTCTGTAATATTTTTAGAACCTGAAACTCATAAAAAAATATTAGATAGAGTTTCTTCTATATTTAGAAAATACTTCCAAAAAGTGACTATTATATCAAATTATAATTTCAAAAAAGCTAAATTTTCTCAAGCTATTCTAGTTATTTTCTTTTCTATCCAGTTACTTTTTCCATTTAGATATTTTCTTTACCCTGGAGAATTATTTTGGAATGAACAGGGATATAGATTCTCATGGAGAGTTATGCTTATAGAGAAGAAAGGTTTCACAGAGTTTAAAATAGTTGACGGAGTAACATCAGAATCATTTTATGTTTTAAATGAAGAGTTTTTAACTGAGTTTCAAGAAAGACAGATGAGTTTTCAACCAGATTTTATTCTTGAATATGCACATTATCTTGGTGACTATTATAATAATAATGGATATAATAATGTTGAAGTTTATGCAGAGAGTTATGTGACATTAAATGGAAGAAAAAGTAAAGTATTTGTTGATCCAAACATTGACTTAATGAAAGAAGAAAGAGGCTTTTCAAACAAAGAATGGATAACAGAATTAGAAAATGAAATTAAAGGCTTTTAAAATATTAATTATTCTATGTTTTAACTCATTATCCTCTCAGGAGAATTTAAGTGGAGTTATTATAAGTGAATCAACTAGTCTACCACTTGAAAATGTAACAATTTTCAACTCTGACACAAATGAAATCTCTTATAGTGATTATGAGGGTAAGTTTACTATTTCAATAAATAATATTGATTCAGAAATAAACTTTTTCCTTGAAGGATATAATCTTTTATCTGAAATTTTCAGTCCTCAAGTTTCAGAATCTAATAATGTCACCACTATTAGGTTGGTTCCAAGAATTGAGGAATTAAATGAAGTTGTGGTAAGGTCAAATCTAAAAAAGATTTTCCAAATTAAAAGATTTCAGGATATTGAGGGAACAAGAATATATGCTGGGAAAAAGAATGAGGTGATTCTTATTGATGTGTCAATGGCAAATCTTGCATCAAATAATGCTCGTCAAATTTATAATCAGATTCCAGGACTTAATATCTATCAAAATGATGATGCTGGACTTCAACTTAATATAGGCGGAAGAGGACTTAATCCAAATAGAACCGCTAATTTTAATACAAGACAAAATAATTATGATATCAGTGCAGATGCATTAGGGTATCCTGAAAGTTATTATACTCCTCCACCAGAAGGTCTTGAGGAAATTCAAATATTAAGGGGTGCAGCTTCACTCCAATATGGAACTCAATTTGGTGGGCTTATTAATTTTAAAATCAAGAAACCCAAACCTGAGGAAAGATATGAGCTTATAACAAGAAATACTGCTGGTTCAAATAATCTATTTACAAATTTTACTAGCATTAGCTCAAGCAAAGAAAAATCCAGTTACTATGGATATGTCAATTATAAAATAGGTGATGGTTTTAGACCTAATTCAGAGTTTGAATCAATAAATACCTTTCAAAATTTTAACTACAACTTAAGTGATAAATCAAATATAACAGCAGAGATAACATATATGGAATACCTTGCTCATCAAGCAGGTGGACTTTCAGATTTTATGTTTGCTAATGATCCTTTTCAAAGTAATAGAGAGAGAAATTGGTTTGAAATAAAATGGTTTTTATATAATCTAAAATATTTACTTGAAATTTCAGAAGATTCAAGCTTTAGCTTCAGTTTTTTTGGTTTGGATGCTGCAAGAAATTCATTAGGTTTTAGGACAAATAGAGTTGATCAAATTGATTATGGTGAAGAAAGAGATTTGATTAAAGGGGACTTTAAAAATTATGGTTTTGAATCAAGATATGTAACCAGCTTTAATTTTTTAAATAAAAAATCTTATTTATTATTAGGAGCTAAATACTACAATTCATTTTCCAAAAGTGTTCAAGGTCCAGGAAGTAGTTCAAAGGATGCTGATTTTAATTTTGATTATATAAATTTCCCAAACTATGTAAATCAATCTGAGTACAGTTATCCTAATAATAATTTGGCAATCTTTGGTGAAAATATTTTTTATATAAATGAAAGTTTATCCATAACACCTGGGTTTAGGTTTGAGAACATAAATACTAGTCTAGATGGTTACTACAGAAAAATTAATCTAGATGCTGCAGGTAACACAATTTATAATGAAAGATTTGATGAAGAGGATACCAAGAAAAGAAAGTTTCTATTACTTGGTTTAGGACTTAGTTACAAAAAAAGGGGGCTTGAATTATATACAAATATCAGTCAAAACTTTAGATCTGTAACATTTGCAGATATAAGTATTAATAACCCTGCTTATGCTATAAATCCTAATATTGATGATGAGAAAGGGTTTACATTTGATATAGGTTTTAGAGGAAACTATAAAAAAATGATTTCCTTTGACTCTAGTATTTTTGCACTTATATATAGAGACAGGATTGGGTTTATCCAAAAAGTATTTAGTGATGGTAATGTGAAGAGTGAGAGAGGTAATGTAGGGAATGCCCAAATAACAGGTGTTGAATCTTTATTTGATTTTGATATAAATGAAATTCTATTTAAAAATGAAGATGTAGATTTTAATATTTTTTTTAATTTTTCTTATATAGAATCTAAATATTTAAAATCTAATGAAGTAGGAATAACAGGAAAAGTAGTTGAATTTGTTCCTAAAAATAATTTTAAAACAGGTTTAAAATTTGGTTATAAAGATTTTGCAATTAATTTTCAATATTCATACCTGTCAAGTCAATTTACAGACTCTTCAAATGCTATATCAGGAAATCTAAGTGGAGTAATTGGTCAAATTCCTTCCTATGAAATTTCTGATTTATCAATGTCATACAAACTAAGAAACATTAAATTTGAAGCTGGAGTCAATAATTTATTTGATGAAATATATTTTACAAGAAGAGCAACAGGATATCCTGGCCCCGGAATAATTCCTTCTCCTCCAAGAAATAGTTATATAACTCTAGAAATCAAACTATGAGTAAAAGCTTAAATAATGAGATTATAATTTATGATGGTATATGTGTGCTATGTAATTACTTTATTCAATTTATTTTAGAAAAAGATAGAAAGGCTCATTTTAAAGTAACAAATCTTCAAAGTGAATTTACAAAAACAAAATATCCAAAAATTCTAGCTGTTGATTCAGTTGCAGTTATTTTGGAAAATGGAAAAATTTTGCAAAAAAGTAAAGCAGTTTACTACATTTTACAAAAAATTAAAGTCTTACTATTAATCAGAGTTTTAATTTATGTTTTTCCAACATTTTTTTCAAATATAGTCTATGACTTTATTGCTCTGATTAGATACAAATTATTTGGAAAATACTCCTATTGTCCCGTACTCAAAGGGGATTTAAAAAATAGAATAATTGAATAAGAAAAACTTATGAACCTATAACGATATTTTTTAATTACTATTTAGAATAAATCTATATTAAACAAAGGAACTTCAAACAATACTTTTAGAACCTTAAGCGTTATTATTTGTATCCATCTTAAAATTAAATTTGCAAATATTAATTTAGATTTTGGTTGGTTTAATAAGTCTTAATTACAAAGTTGCCCCTATTGAACTTAGAGAAAGGTTCTACCTAGATGATGCACAAAAAATTGTTTTTCATAATCTTTTGAAAAAAAAGGTTGGTGTGGAGGGATTAATGCTCATATCTACATGTAATAGAACTGAAATATATTTCGAGTTTGAGAATCATATAGGTAACGAAAATAAGTTTATTCACAGCATAGTTAAAGAGCTCTCAGAATTTAGAAACTTTAAGGACAGCCTCTCTCCTTACTTAATAAAGCAAACAGGGTCATATAACGTATCAAAACATCTGTTTAGACTAGCGTGTGGGCTAGAATCAATGATAATTGGGGAATTTCAAATTGTTGAGCAACTTAAAGAAGCATATGACTTCTCATATAAACACAGGATGCTTGGACCTATCTTAAATAGAATGGTTCAAAAATCTTTAGAAACAGGTAAATTTATAAGGACCAATACTAAAATAGATAAGGGAGCAGTGTCAGTGAGTTACGCAGCTGTTGAAAAAGTCCATAAATCTATTGAGATTCTTGAGCCTGAATTTTTATGTGTTGGTCTAGGAGAAACCTCTAAGTTATCTATCAAACATCTTCATCAAAAAGATTATTCTAATATTAAAATTGCAAACAGAACACTTAATAAATCTAAAGATTTTGCAAAATCTTTAGGTCTCACTGCTATAAAATTTGAATCATTTAAAAATGAGCTAGCAAATGTAGATGTCGCCATTTTTTCAACCTCATCTAAAGAGCCATTAATATCAAAAAGCGAATTAGTCAAAATAAGAAAAGGAATAAAAAAAGAACTTTTAATTATTGACTTATCTGTCCCAAGAAATATTCCAAATGATTGTAGTGAGATTTCAAATGTTAAATTAATAAATGTTGATGATCTTAAAGATGCAGTAAATCATAACTATAAAAAAAGAAGAAGTCAGATTGTAAAAGCTGAAAAATTTATTGAAGATTTTTTATCTGATTTTGATGATTGGACTAATTCTCGTCAGTTAAGACCCTCAATATTATCTATAAAAAAACAAATAAAAAATATCGTAATTGAACAAACAATTGAAAATGTAAACTCATCTTCAAATCAATCAGATGCAGACCTTTTTGATTCTGATGGATTTAACAAAAGATTAGATAAGGTTTATGAAAAATTTTCCGACAATCTGGTAAGAAAGATTAGACAAGCAAGTAACAATGGGAAAGATGAAAAAGCAATCAGTGTAATTAATCAAATATTCCTCGATGATTAAATCAATTAAAATTGGTACTAGATCTAGCAAGTTGGCATTATACCAGTCTAATTTGGTTAAAGAAAAATTATCAAATTTATCGCCAAGTATAAAAATTTCATTAGTTGAAATCAAAACTA
Source organism: uncultured Bacteroidota bacterium (assembly GCA_902593165.1). GTDB lineage: Bacteria > Bacteroidota > Bacteroidia > Flavobacteriales > Flavobacteriaceae > Marisimplicoccus. The sequence goes on from CACJHI010000005.1 coordinate 26,904, forward strand.
AGGGAGATAAGATCCAAGACAGAAATTTAAATAGAAGCATTGATAAAGGGTTTTTTGTTAAGGAGATTCAAGAACATTTATTAAACGACCAAATCGACATTGCTGTTCACAGTCTCAAAGATTTACCTGTTGAGAATTATTCAGATGATATTACCTCAGTAATTTTAAAAAGAGGAAATCACAGTGATGTTTTTTTAAGTAGAGATAAAAAAAAACTTGTGGATTTTGATCACTCACTAAGAATTGGGACATCATCATTAAGGAGAAAAGCTCAGCTACTCAATATTAATTCTAATTTAAAAATTGACGATATAAGAGGTAATGTTGATACAAGAATCTCTAAAATGTTAAAGGGTGAATATGATGGCCTAGTTATGGCTGCAGCTGGAATAGAAAGGCTTGGACTTAAAGAATACATTACAGATTATTTTGACACCGAACAAATGCTGCCTGCGCCAGGACAAGGAGCTATTTCAGTTGAGTTTAAGAAAAAAAATAATGAATTATTTGATATGCTTAAGAATTTAAATGATGATGAAACCAGCCTTTGCACATACTTAGAAAGATCATTTATGAATGAACTAGGTGGAGGATGTAATTCACCAATTGGAGCATACTCATTTATTTCTAATAAAAAGAAAAAAATTACTGGTTCCATTCTTTCATTAGATGGAAGGCAACTATACAAGCAAAGCTTGGAAGAGGATATAAATAATGATATTAATATTGGGAAACTTTTAGCTGAATATCTAATAAAATCTGGAGCTGATAAAATTATAAAAAACTTAACCGTTGAATAAAAGTAACATCATAATAACTGGAGAAGACTTTGACTACGACTTTAATGAGTTAAAAGCTATGGAAGTTGATATTTTTCATTATCCAATGATTTACACATTAGGAATAGATATTAATATCCAGCCTAATATTTATAATTACATAATATTTACCTCAAAAAATGGTGTAAAATATTTCTTAAAAAATGTATCTACTTCTATAAATAGAGATATAAAATTTATATGTATTGGCAAAAAAACTGCAGAGGCACTAAAGAGGAATAAGCATAACCCAGATATAGTAGTAAAGCGAAATTATTCAAAGTTTATGTGTGATGAAATTAAAAATATGGGGATAAGCAAAAACAAGAAATTATTACTTATACAAGGTAATCTTGCAAAAAAAGAACTTTTTGAATGCCTATCTGAATCCTTGGATGTTGACCATAAAATAGTTTATACTACTAATCCCGTTGAAGAAAAGATTGATGATTTAAATAAAAAAATTGAAAATGAGAATTCCTATGTTGTTTTTACAAGTCCCTCAACATTTAACTCATTCATCAACAAGTATAATCTTAAAAAAAATATTATAAGTATTGGCAATACAACAACAGATCATATAAGAGACAAAGGCTTTGAGCCTTTAATGACTGCAAAAATGCAATCATATGAGGGTATAAGTAATTCAATTATTGAGTATTTAAATAAAAAAATAAATCATGAACTATCCTAATTCAAGATTAAGAAGACTCAGATATAATCCTAATATTAGAAACCTAGTAGAGGACATTAATTTAAAGACCTCTGATTTAATATATCCAATTTTTGTATGTGAGGGTAAAAATATAAAGGAGGAAATTAAGTCCCTTCCAGGACAATATAGGTATTCAATTGATAACCTACTAATATTGACTAAGGAGCTAATAAGCCTTAATATAAATTCAGTATTATTATTTGGAGTATCTGATAAAAAAGATGATAGTGGAAATATAGCATGTAACCACAAAAGTATTATCCCAAAAGCAATAAAGAAGATTAAAGAAAATCATAATGATGATATACTTGTGATTGCTGATTTGTGTAATTGCAGTTACACATCTCATGGTCACTGTGGAACTATAGTTGATGGAGATGTAGACAATGACTTAACTATTGAAACATTATGTAAGCAGAGTATAATTCTTGCAGAATCAGGCGTTGACATCATTGCCCCTTCTGATATGATGGATGGAAGAACTGGAGAGATTAGAAAAGAATTGGATAAAAATGGATTCCACAAAATTCCAATTTTTCCATACTCAGTAAAATATGCATCATCTTTTTATGGACCATTTAGAGGTGCCGTATCAAATTCTTTGAATGGGGGTGATAGAGAAACTCACCAAATGAGCTTTAAAAATTCATCTGAATATTTAAGAGAAATTGAACAAGATATTAATGAAGGGTGTGACGCAGTAATTATAAAACCTGCTTTATCATATTTAGATATTATTTCAAAAGTAAAAGACAGATTCAATATACCTATAATTGCGTATAATGTAAGTGGTGTCTATTCAATGATTAAATCTGCCTCAAAAGAAAATTTAATTGACGAAATAGATATAACAATGGAAATTCTATATTCAATTAAGAGAGCTGGAGCAACTGCAATAATTACATATAATGCAGTAGAAATTGCAAAAAAAATTAATAAAAAATAAATGTTTTATAATAGTCAATCAGCATATAAGGAAGCAGAGAAATTAATTCCAGGAGGAGTGAATTCTCCAGTTAGGGCTTTTAGAAGTGTTGATTCAACACCAATATTTTTCAAGAGTGGGAATGGAAGCAAAATGATCGATATAGATGATAATCAATATATTGATTGTGTTGGTTCTTGGGGGCCATTAATTTTTGGTCATGCCGATGATTATACAATTGAAGCTATTGTAAATTGTTCAAAGAATGGAACAACTTTTGGAGCGCCAACAGAGCTTGAGACTAAAATGGCTTCAAAGATAATTGAGATGGTTCCTTCAATTGAAAAGGTAAGAATGGTAAGCTCAGGAACAGAAGCTACAATGAGTGCTATTAGGCTTGCTAGAGGCTACACTAGAAAAAATCTAATAATTAAATTCTCTGGTAATTATCATGGTCATTTTGATAGTTTCTTAATAAAAGCTGGCTCTGGAGCAATGACATTAGGTAAACCAGATAGTCAGGGAGTAACCGAAAATATTGCAAAGGATACATTAGTAGCAGAATTTAATGATATTGATTCTGTAGTTAAACTCTTTAATGAAAATAAAGATAAAATTGCAGCAGTTATTATTGAACCAATTGCTGGAAATATGGGTTTAGTAATTCCAGAAAACAATTTTTTGAGTGAGTTGAGGGCTATTTGTACTGAAAAGAATAGTCTATTAATCTTTGATGAAGTTATGAGTGGTTTCAGAGTTTCAAAAGGTGGTGCTCAAGAATTATATGATGTAATACCAGATATTACTACGCTTGGAAAAATTATTGGTGGTGGACTACCTGCAGGTGCATATGGGGGGAAAGCTGAAATTATGGATCATGTTGCACCAGATGGCCCAGTTTATCAGGCTGGAACATTATCTGGAAATCCCTTAGCCATGGTTGCAGGATTAAGTGTACTAGAAAGATTAAATGATGATGTATATAGTAAACTTGAGGGTATATCCTCTAAAATTCATGAAGGATTTCAGCTAAATATAACTAAGACAGGAGTTATGGCAAACATTGCCAGAGTAGGCTCAATGATGACTTTATTTTTCTCTGACTTAGATAGTGTTAAAAATTATTCTGAAGCTAAAAAATGCAATACAACTCTTTATTCAAAATATTTTAAGTCAATGCTTGAGCTTGGGATATATCTTCCCCCGTCTCAATTTGAGTGTCTTTTTCTTTCGAATAGAATTGATGAAAATGATATTGATAAAATTATAGATAGTAATCTCAAATCATTAAAAAAAATTAAATAAATGGAATCTATACTACTAAGAACTATTAAGGGAGAGAAAACAAGTAGGCCACCAGTATGGTTTATGAGACAGGCAGGGAGAATTCTTCCAAATTATATGAAACTAAAAGAGTCATATACTTTTCATGAACTCATGAATGATAAAGACCTAGCCTCAAAAGTTACTCTTTTACCTATTAGTGATCTTTCAGTTGATGCTGCTATTCTTTTTAGTGATATACTCGTTATCCCTCATGCGTTGGGCCTAGGAGTTGAGTTTAAAAAAACAGGCCCTGTTTTTAATAGTCCTTTAAATATTGGTTCAAAAGCAGCAGATTTAAATTTTGATTCAAAAAAATTAGAATATATATATAATAATATCAAACAAATAAATCTAGACAAAGATGAGCAGACCCCGTTAATTGGGTTTTGTGGAGGACCATTAACTGTTTTTCTTTTTATGTTTAAGCATGAAGGGTCAAAAGATCATATGAAAAAAGCGATTAGATTCTTATATGAAAATAGAAGTGAAAGTAAGATGATTCTTGAACTTATAACTCAATCCTCTATAGAATATGTTGAGAACCAGTGTAAATCAGGTATAGATGTTTTTCAACTTTTTGAGACATATTGTGGTTCTATACCTTATCAATTATACAACAAACTAATCCTTCCATATTCAAAAAGAATATTAGATGCGGCAAGGAGAAATAATTGTCCAACAATTTTCTTTCCAAAAGATATCGGCAATGGAGTATCTATTATTAATAAGACAGTATGTGATTTTGTTAGTGTTGATTGGCATACTTCAATAGAACATGCAAGAAACATGATTGATGATGAAATAGGAATACAGGGGAATATGGATCCACGTATATTCTATCAAGATTATGATGAAATCGAAGATTATTTGAATAGTTTAAGTACTTTTGGCAGCCAAAATCAAAATTGGATTTTCAATCTTGGCCATGGTTTTCTTCCTGATATTGATCATAAAAAAGTGAAGTTTGTAGTTAACTGGATAAAAGATAAAGACTGGAATAGATAAGAAATATGGACAGAATAAAAGAGAAGTTATTAAAGAAGTATAGCACTACTGGGCCAAGGTATACCTCCTATCCCCCTGCTACCTTTTTTGATACAAATTTTACAAATGATGAGTATGAGGAAAAACTCATTCAATCTAACAATGAGTATCCGCAGAGTATTTCCGTTTACATTCATATTCCTTTCTGTCCACAAATATGTCATTTCTGTGGCTGTACAACTGAAACAGGTTTTACAAAGCCATTCCTTGAAAGATATATAGATGCACTAATTAAAGAAATCGAATATGTATCAAAAAAAATTGATTCAAAAAGAATTTTAACTCAAGTTCATTGGGGAGGAGGAACTCCAAATGCAATTTCATATAAATATATTGAGAGAGTCACAAAAAAACTTTTTGAAATATTTACGTTTTCAAAAAACTATGAGATGGCTATTGAGTGTAATCCTGCACACCTAGAATTTAAACATATTGAATTACTAAAAAAGTTTGGATTTAATAGAATTTCTTTAGGGATTCAAGATTTTAGATTAGATGTTCTTGAAGGAATAAACAGAAAACCTTCTAAACATCCAATTAAAGAAATTATTAAGAAAATTAGTGATGAAGGTTTTACAGGCACTAATATAGATCTTGTTTATGGACTACCATATCAAACTCCTGAAACCTTTAGTGATACCGTTGATAAAGCTATAGAGCTTGATACTGATAGGATTGTTACTTTTTCATATGCTCATGTTCCAAGTATTTTGCCACGACAAAAAATACTTGAAAAAATTGGTTTCCCAAGCTCAAGTGAAAAGGCAATAATGTATGAGACTGCTTATGAAAAATTAGTCAATGCCGGCTATATTTCTATTGGAATGGATCATTATTCAAAACCTCATGATGAGTTTGCAATTGCTTTAAAAAATAAACAATTACATAGGAATTTTCAAGGTTATTGTACTAGAGAGACAACAGGTCAAGTATATGCATTTGGTGCTTCATCAATTTCTCAACTTGACTCAGCATATATACAGAATATAAAGAATGCAAGTCAGTATATTAATTCTATTGAAAAAGACAATCTTGCTGTATTACGAGGATATTCTGTAAATAAAGATCAAAAGATTATTCGTGAAATTATTAATTCCATAATGTGTAACTATTATGTTGAAATCAAAACTATTGCTAAGAAATATAATCTACAAGCATCAGAACTTTACAGCTTAATAAAGTTCAAAAAAGATAATTTAGATGATTTTATTGTAGATGGAATTCTTGAATTTAAAGATGACATCATCACAGTAAAAGAGAGTGGAAGGTTATTTACTAGAAATATTGCTATGAGATTTGATCCATTAATTGATCAAAAGGTTGGTAGCTACTCAAATACTGTATGATGAAAGGTTTATTAATGATAAATTTAGGCTCTCCGGACAGCACATCTATTCCAGATGTAAAGAAATACTTGGATGAGTTTTTAATGGATAAGAGGGTAATTGGTAAAAGCTATCTATTTAGATGGATTCTTGTCAAATTAATAATTTTAAATACTAGACCTAGAAAGTCTGCTAAGGCATATAAAAAAATTTGGTGGAAAGAGGGGTCCCCTCTAATAGTTCTATCAAAAAGGTTATTCAATAAAGTTACTAAGCTACTTGACATACCTGTTGCTCTGGCAATGAGATATGGGTCAATTAGTATAAAAAAGGGTCTAAGTGAACTAGATAAAAAAGGAGTAAAAGACGTCTTAGTCCTTCCTTTGTATCCTCATTATGCAATGTCATCATATGAGACTGTTGTTGAAAAAGTAAAAGAGGAAAGAGAAGCTCATTTTCCAAACCTTAATATAGATGTTATTCCTCCATTCTATAAGAATCCAGAATACATTGATATATTAAGTGCAAAAATAGAAGAGTCAATTAAGAGTGTTGAATTCGATCATCTACTTTTCTCATATCATGGAATTCCAATTAGTCATCTTAAAATATCTGATCAAACAAATAGTCATTGTTATAAAGTAAATGATTGTTGTAATGTAGATTCTTTAGCCCATAGAACTTGTTATAAGCATCAGTGTCTTGAAACTACCAAAAAAGTTATAGAAAAACTTAATATTGGAGAGGATAAGCATAGTAACTCATTTCAATCTAGACTTCCTAATGAACCTTGGTTAAAACCATATACAGATAGTGAACTTGAAAGACTTGCTAAGGCTGGTAAAAAGAAACTAGTCATAGTAACTCCAGCTTTTGTTACAGATTGTCTTGAAACTCTTGAAGAGATTGCAATGGAAGGAAAAGAAGAATTTTTAGAAGCTGGGGGTAAAGAATATACATATGTATCTTGTTTAAATGAAGATGATAACTGGGCTGAATTAATATCAAGATGGACAAAGGACTATATTAAATTAAACTAGTGCTTTGAAAGTAAATACTGTAATTATTGGAGGAGGTATTTCTGGATTAAGTGCAGCAAATTTCTTATCAAAAAAAACTTCAGATTTCCTTATTCTTGAGTCAAGTAATAGAGTGGGTGGTACAATAAATAGTTCAGAGGTTGATGGCTATATACTTGAAAATGGGCCAAATACAGTATTGGATAATAACACTGCAATTCAAGAGCTTTTATCTGACCTTAGTATTACAGAAGAATTAATATACCCTGATATAAAAAAGATCAGTAACAGATACTTATTAATAAATGATAGGTTAGAGAAAATACCCCTAACTATTATTGAATTTCTTTTAACTCCAATATTAAGTATTTATTCAAAAATTAAAATCTTTTCTGAAATATTAGTTCCAAGACATATAAATGACACCGATGTCGAAAGTTTTATAAAAAGAAGATTTGGAAAAGAGTTCCATGACAATTTGATTGTGCCATTTCTAACAGGAATTTATGCAGATTCCACAAATAAAATGAGTACAAAAAATACACTGAAAAAAATGTGGGAGCTTGAGCAAAAGCACGGGAGTATCATAATTGGTTTAATTAAGGAAAAAAATAAAAATTCAAAGGCAAAGATTTTTACAATTAATGGAGGGCTGTCAAAAATAACTGACTTAATATCTAAGAAGTTTAAAACTCAATTAATGTTAAATACTAAAGTTTCATGTATTGTTAAACTTAATGAATCATATAAAATTACTTTAAAAGAAGGTGAGGATATATTTTGTAAAAAAATCATATCTACAATACCCTCATACTCACTTAAAGATATAGTCTTTGATGATAAACTTAAGAGTGTTTTGTCTAAAGTAAATTATAATCCAATTGATGTATTTCATTTTGGTTTTGATAGAGATGCCTTAGAGATAGAAATTGATGGATTTGGAATACTTACAAAGCCACAAGATAGAAAGAGCTTTTTAGGGGTATTATTTAGTTCAAATATTTTTGAGCATGTCTCCAATAATAAAAAATTTCTAATTACTGTTTTAGCAGGTGGAGATAGACAGAAAGATTTATGCAAAAAATCTCCTAAAGTTCTTGAAAAGGAAATCTTAAATGAGATTCTACCTCTACTTAGATTAAAATCTGAACCTGAATTTAAAAATCATTTTAGATGGTCAAATGGTATTCCCTCCTATTCAATGTCAGTAAGAAAATTACAAAAGGATATAAAAATTTTTGAAGAAAGAAATAAAGGTTTTTATATAATTGGAAATTATCATCTTGGTGTTTCTGTAAGTGATTGTGTAAAAAATTCGAAAGAACTTATCGAAACTAAATTCAACTAGATCTTAGGTATTTTTTTGGGGTTGTCCCGAACCTATTTTTAAAAGCATTAATGAAGTGGCTTGAAGTACTATACCCTATATGATCAGCAACCTCGTTAACATTATAGTTTCTTGTAGAAAGCATTTTACTAGCAATATTCATCTTATATTCCAATAGAAATCCATAAACTGTGTAACCATAAATTTCTTTAAATCCTTCCTTAAGATTTTTGAGAGAGATATCAACTTCAGCAGATAACTCTTTTAAAGAAGGAGGGTCTGACATTCTTTTTATTATTATCTCCTTTGCCATTTTTATTTTTACAACATTTTTCTCATCTGCTAAAAATGGGCATTGTTCAATATTTAATTCGTTTGACTCATTAAAGAATAGTCCTAATAATTCAAAGATTTTTCCCTTTATATAAAGATTTTTTACATTATCACTAAGCTTTTCATTAACAATTTGATTAAGAATAGTACTTATCTGTGGTGAGATGACATTCTCTTTATAATATTTTTTTCCTGCATTTTCTTGAGATAAAAAAGAAATATTATCTGTTAATTCTGAAAACAAACTATGAAATTTTTTAATTGTGATCAATAGACTTACATATTTGGATCTTTCATCTAGTTTAGCATCAATAGGGAGGTTAGTCGATGGATTAAATAAAATAATTGAATTATTCTCTTGAAGATTAAATGTGTAAGCCCCGTTGTTATATCTTAGAGAAATTTTACCTTCTAGACAAAAATGGAACTGGATAAAATTTATATCTGTACTAAATAATATATCCTTAGAGCCTTTTTCAAAATTTGAACAGGTATTAATTAAAATATCATTGTCAATTTTTAAAGTGTTCATATTTGATCTTTATATATAGACAAATATAAAATTGTTAAATAACATATAGAATTAATTTCATTAAATTAGCTAATATGGATGTTAGCTCAATTTTAATAGTACTTCCTTTACTGATAATTTTCTCTTATCTGTTTGATATTTTTGCGCGAAGAACAAAATTCCCTTCAGTTATATTATTAGTTTTTACTGGTATTATTGCAAGGTTTATATCTTCATTTTATGGGTATGATAATTTTGCTTTTTTAGATAGCTTGGTCCCTGTTCTAGGTACAATTGGATTAATACTAATTGTTCTAGAAGCTGCTATTGAGTTAGAGATAAAAAAGGAAAAAACTGAAATTATAATCAAAGGTTTTCTAGCAGCCTTAATTATACTGGTTATAAATATTGTTCTTGTTAGTGTTTTCTTTAATCAAGTAATTGGACTGCCATACCCAACTTCTGTTATATATGCAATACCATTATCAATTATTAGTAGTGCTGTTGCAATACCTTCAGCTACAGGTTTGATTACAAAGAATAAGGAGTTTGTGGTTTATGAATCGACATTTTCTGATATTTTAGGAATTATGTTTTTTTACTATTGTATAAGACAAGCTGAGAAAGGGGAAGCACTAATTGGTATAGAGCCAATAATTACCCTAATTGGTCAAATATTTTTAATTATAATCATATCTATAGCTATTACTTATCTTCTTTTTCAATTAATTCAAAGAATTGAGCACCATGTAAAATTCTTTCTAATTCTTGCTCTATTAATTTTAGCATATGAGATAGGTAAAGATTTTCTAAAACTTCCATCATTAGTATTAATATTTATTTTTGGAATATTTCTGTCAAACTTTACAAACCTCATCCCTAAGGGTTTAAAAAAATATATCAAAACAGATAAAGTAGGAAAATCAGACCTTCACGAGTTTCATTTACTAACTGCAGAATCAACTTTTTTAGTTAGAACTTTCTTCTTTTTGTTTTTTGGGTTTTCTATCCCACTTGAAAGTTTTATAGAGTTTGAACCATATATAATTGGAGCCACTGTGCTGCTTATTATGTATGGTATTAGATATTTTTATTTAGCCCTTGTATTAAATGATGATGATTCTAAACCATTACTTTACTTCTCTCCTAGAGGTTTGATTACAATACTCCTCTTTTTAAGTATTTCAGATTATGATATTCAGAAAAGTAATATTGTTGATGAAAAAGTGCTTTTAGTAATAATTATTGCTTCAATGCTAATTATGATTCAAGGCTCTATTAATAGGAAAAAGAAAGAGGAACCTGATCCAGAACCCCAACAATCATTTACTGAAATAGTCGACTCTCAAATTGATAAAAAATGAAAACATTAAAAAATATTATAATTGGATCAGCAATCATTTTTGCTCTTGTCTATACTCTTAACTTAGAATATTTTGTAAAAGGAATTAGAGTAGTTTATTTAAATGGACAAACAACTGTTTTTATTGATGATCTTAAATATTTTGATTATGAGGTAATTGAATCAACTCCAGAAAAAGCACCTTGGCCTATTAGCGAAAATGTAGTTGATAGTTTTTCAGATAAATTTGAAAAGTACAATGAAGATTTTGGAACAGTTGCTTATGTTGTAATACATAAAGACACAATCATTGCAGAAAAATATTATAAGGGTTATTCATCTAATTCATCTACAAATTCTTTTTCTATGGCAAAAACTTTAGTTTCAGCAGCTATGGGTAAAGCTCTTGAACTTGGTTATATAAAAAGTCTAAATGACAAAGTCATAGACTATATACCTAATTTAAGAGGTGAATTCGCAGATCAGGTTCGTGTAGTTGACCTAGCTTCAATGACATCTGGATTAAAATGGGATGAAGGTACATCTGATCCATTTAGTCCAGTTGCAAAGCAGTACTTTATCGATGATGTTGAAGAACTTATGTTAAATCAGCCATTCATTGAAAAGCCTGGTGAAAAGTATCATTATTCAAGTGGAAACACACAGCTCCTATCTCTTTTGATTGAAAAAGCATCTGGTATTAAATTTGATAAATTTTTTGAGAAAGAAATTTGGTCTAAAATTAATCCAGATAATGATGCTTACTGGCAACTCGACAGCAAAGAAAAAGGGAATATTAAATCTTTTTGTTGTTTCCACTCCAATGCTCGAGATTTTTCAAGATTAGGTAGACTCTACCTTAATCATGGAAAATGGGATGGGGAGCAAATTATAGATTCTCTATTTATAAAAAGATCAATGACTCCATTTTTAGAGAGTTTTGATGCATATGGAATTGGTGTTTGGTTATCAAATCATAAAGAGTTAAATATATCCTTAATGAGTGGGCACCAAGGACAATACGTAATTATGATTCCAGAAAAAGATCTAATTATTACAAGATTAGGAGAAAGGGATATTGATCTTGGTGGTCCAGGTGTATCAGGAGATGTATTGGTTTATATTGATGAAGCACTAAGTCTGATTCAAGACTAAAGATTAAGGTTTAATTTAACTGGGCAATGGTCTGAGTGATGAACATCACTTAAAATTTCAGAATTATTTATTTTATTTATTAATGGTTTAGAGACGATGTTATAATCTATTCTCCAACCTTTGTTATTAGCTCTGGAGTTAGCTCTATAACTCCACCAGCTATATTGATGGGGAGACTTATTAATATGTCTGAAGGAATCAATAAAATCATTGCCAATGAAAAGATCTAACCACTTTCTCTCCTCAGGTAAAAAGCCAGACACATTTTTATTTCTTACTGGATCATGAATATCTATTGCATTATGGCAGATATTATAATCTCCACATATTACAAGGTTTTTTATTTCTTTATTTAAAGAATAAATGTATTCTTTAAAATCATCCATAAATCGAAATTTGAAGTCTAACCTAGCAGTATTTGTTCCAGATGGCAGATATAAACTCATGACAGAGACTTCATCAAAATCAATTCTTAAAACCCTTCCTTCAAAATCCATATAGTCAATACCTGTTCCATATTCAACGTGATTTGGAGTCTGTTTAGAAAAAATAGCAACTCCGCTGTAGCCTTTCTTTTGTGCTGAAAACCAATATGTCTTATACCCTAATTCCTCTATTAATTCAAAATCAACTTGGTCCTTATTTGCCTTTGTTTCTTGAATACATATTACATCAGGAGATTCATCTCTTAGCCAGTCAACAAATCCTTTTTTCATCGCTGCCCTTATACCATTAACGTTATAGGTAATAATATTCAACTGTTGAGATTTTTTAATAAGCTTTTAAGTGTAAGCTCATCTTCTACAATCTTTTTTAACTGATCAATTTTGATTCTTTTTTGCTCCATTGAATCTCTATCTCTAAGTGTAAATGTGTCATCCTCTAGAGTCTGGTGATCTATTGTTATACAATATGGAGTACCAATTGCATCCTGCCTTCTATACCTTCTACCAATTGCGTCTTTTTCGTCGTAGACAATATTTATTTCATGCTTAAACTCCTTCATTAGCTTAATCGTATATTCAGGCAATCCATCTTTTCTAAGCAATGGTAAGAATGCTAATTTATTTGGTGCTAGCTGCTTTGGAATACTCATTATATTTCTTGATGATCCATCATCTAAAGTCTCCATTTTAAAGGAATGACTAAGGATTGCTAGAAACATTCTGTCTAACCCAATTGAGGTTTCCACTACAAAGGGTGTATAATTCTTATCTAATGCTGGATCAAAATATTGTATCTTTTTACCAGAAAGTTTTTCATGACTCTTAAGGTCAAAATCTGTTCTAGAATGGATACCTTCAAGCTCTTTAAACCCGAATGGGAAAAGAAATTCAATATCACATGCAGCATCAGCATAGTGAGCTAGCTTATCATGATCATGATATCTAAAAGAACTATTATCAATTCCGATATTAAGATGCCAATCTAGACGTTTCTTCTTCCAAATGTCAAACCATTCTGCTTGAGATCCTGGTTGAATAAAGAATTGCATTTCCATTTGTTCAAATTCTCTCATTCTAAAAATAAATTGACGGGCTACTATCTCATTTCTGAAGGCTTTTCCAGTTTGAGCAATACCAAATGGTATTTTCATCCTAGATGTTTTTTGAACATTTAGGTAATTAAGAAAAATTCCTTGAGCAGTTTCAGGCCTAAGATAAAGATCCATACTAGAATCCTCAGATGCACCTAATTTTGTGCTAAACATTAGATTGAATTGTCTAACTTCTGTCCAATTACATGTGCCTGAAATTGGACATTTAATTTCTAAATCATCGATTAGCATTTTTACAGAGGCTAAATCCTCATTTTCAAAAGCAGCCACCATTTTAGATTTAATTTTATCAATTGAAGATAATATTTCTTGTACTCTTGGGTTAGTCTCAATAAACTGTTTTTTATCAAACTTATCTTTAAACCTTTTTTCTGCTTTAACTATTTCTTTTTGGACTTTCAAATTTAATTTTTCAATATGCTCTTCAATTAATACATCAGCTCTATACCTTTTCTTTGAATCCTTATTATCAATTAAAGGATCATTAAAAGCATCCACATGCCCAGAAGCAACCCATGTTTTAGGATGCATAAATATTGCTGAATCAATCCCAACGATATTTTCATTTAATTGAACCATTGACCTCCACCAATACTCTCTTATATTATTCTTTAAGAGAGTACCATTATGTGCATAATCATAAATAGCATTTAGACCTTCATATATTTCACTTGAAGGAAATATAAAACCATATTCCTTTGAGTGTGATATTATTTTTTTTAGTGAGTCCTTGTCCATTAGTATATTGTAAAAATAGTTCTTTTTACTATTTTAAATACGTTAATTTGTAATTGAATTGATGTAATGAGAAAAATTATATATACAATTTTATCATTAGCTTTAATAAGCGGATGTGCAAAAAGAGGTTCTCCAAGTGGAGGTCCTATGGACAGTATACCTCCAGTTCTCGTTAACGCTAACCCTAAACTCAATTCTACAAATTTTGACTCAGAGGAGATAAGACTAACTTTTGATGAATTTGTTAAGTTAGATAAAGTTCAAGATCAATTAATAATATCTCCACCAGTTGAAAAAAGCGCATATGAGATTAAGCCTCTAACTGGAGTTACAAAAAAGGTGTTTTTGAAATTTATTGATACTCTAGACATAAATACTACTTATACTATAAACTTTGGAAATAGCATTAAAGACAACAATGAAAACAATCCGTTAACTTTTTTTAGTTATACTTTTTCAACTGGAGAAACCATTGATTCACTTTATGTAAAAGGTAATATCTCAGATGCCTATGATATAGATACAGATGAGTACGTTTCAATTCATCTTTACAGAATTGATTCCACATTAAATGACTCCATAATTTTTAATAAACGACCTACTTACATCTCTAATTCTCTCGATTCAACATCATATAAATTTAATAACTTAAAAGAGGGTAAATATTTTATAGTAGCAATGAAAGATGTAGATAATAATTATTTCTTTGATCCATTTTATGATAAAATTGGTTTTATTGATTCAATTATTACTCTTCCAAAAGATTCAATTATTGATTTTAAATTATTTAAAGAAGAGACTGAATTAATATGGGATAAACCACATTTTTTAAATAGTGAGAAAATTGGATTTGGGTATTATGGAAAACTTGATTTTAATAGGTTGGTAATTGACTCAAAACTTCCAGATAGTATTGATTACACTTTCACAAAAGAAATAGAAAAAGATACAATTTATCTATGGCTAACAAGGAATAGTTTTGACTCATTAAATTTCAATTTGATAGAAAAAGATACTACCAAGTTAACTACTGTTAAGTTTGATAGAAAAAGAGATACTCTTATTGATTCT
Organism: uncultured Bacteroidota bacterium; assembly: GCA_902593165.1. Lineage (GTDB taxonomy): Bacteria > Bacteroidota > Bacteroidia > Flavobacteriales > Flavobacteriaceae > Marisimplicoccus. Next base: position 42,111 of record CACJHI010000005.1, read on the forward strand.
CTCAGTATTAGCGCTAAAACAGCAAATGTTATTCATCTTAGAGAATCATTTAAGCTTTCAAGTAATATACCAATTAAAAAAATTGAGGATTCTTTAATTAACATAAGAGATATTGATTCGATTATTGTTCCCTTTACAACTTCACTAAATGATAACTTAGATGAAATTGATATAAAATTTGAAGTTTCACCATCAGATAATTATAGAATATTTATTCTACCAGAAGCTATCAGAGATATAAAGGGTGTGACAAATGATACTTTACAATTTAATTTAGTTAGTCAGGCATTAGAAGATTATGGAAATATATATTTAGATGTTATAAGAAACAGTCAGTCTAAGTTTATACTTCATCTGTTAAACTCAAATGGAGATATTATTAGGAAATATAATAATGTAAATGAAAATTCGACTTTTAACTTTGATTACATAAGGCCAGGAAAATATACTTTCAGATTAATTGAGGATTTAAATAATAATAATCTTTGGGATACTGGTAATTATCTTAATAGAGTTAAGCCCGAACCTGTTTATTACTTCCCATCTGAACTTGAGGTAAGAGCAAATTGGGACCTTAATGAAACTTTTGATTTAAACATAAAACAATCAGTCAATGACTCAATAAACTAACAACATGAAGAAAAATTTATCAATCTTATTAATTACTATTTTTTTTAATGCTAACTGTCAAGATCTATATTTTCCAAGTAAAGGAAATTGGGAAGTAAAGTTGCCTTCAGATTTTAATTATGATTCAAAGAAAATTCAAAAAGCAATTGACTTTGTAATTGAGAATCAAAATAATGGTAATAAGGATTTAAGAGTTGAAATATTAAAAGGATTTTCAACAGAACCCTATCATAGCATAAAAGGACCTACCAAAAAAAGAGGAGAAACAAATGGCTTAATTATAAAAGATGGATATATCATAGCCTCATGGGGTGATGCTAAAAGGGTTGATATGACTTTTAGTGTTACAAAAAGTTATCTCTCTGCTATAGCAGGAATTGCAGTTGACAAAAACCTTATTAGATCAGAAAAAGATTTTGTTTCTAATTATGTTTGGGATAAAACGTTTGATGGAGAAAAGAATAGTCTGATCACATGGGAACATCTATTAAACCAATCTTCAGATTGGTTTGGAAATTTATTTGGAATTAACCATTGGGAAGATAGGCCAAATATTAGTAAAAGTATAGATGATTGGAGGTCAGAACCTCAGAAAGTACCTGGAACACACTATAAGTATAATGATGTAAGGGTAAATGTTTTAGCATATTCACTTCTTCAAGTTTTTCGAGAATCACTGCCAAAAGTTTTGAAAAAGACAATCATGGATCCAATTAATGCTTCAGATACATGGAGATGGTATGGGTATGAAAATTCATGGGTAAATATTGATGGAGTAAAAACTCAGTCTGTATCTGGAGGTGGACATAATGGTGGGGGGATATTTATTAGCTCTGAGGATCATGCAAGGTTTGGACTGCTATTTTTAAATAAAGGAATGTGGAATGGTAAAAGAATTATTTCTGAGGATTGGATAGAGAAGTCTATTTCACCATCCAAGACAAACCCTGAGTATGGATATATGTGGTGGATTAATTCTAAACTAGGTGAAGATTATCAGACAACTGATTGGAAGAATGTCCCTACAAACATTTTTTATGGAAGTGGTTTTGGAGGAAATAAAGTCATTATAATTCCAGATGAGAATATGGTAATTGTTGGAAGATGGTTTGGGAGTCAAACAGAAAGCACTTTTATAAAGATGATTTTAGATTCTAAATAATTTTAGATTTTAGCTTTATAAAACTCTCTATTCATTCTTGCTATATTTTTTATAGATATTCCTTTTGGACACTCTACCTCACAGGCACCAGTATTTGTACAGTTTCCAAAACCTTCATCATCCATTTGCTTAACCATATTGAGTACTCTCTCCTTGGCTTCAACTTTTCCTTGAGGCAAGTAAGAAAACTGTGAAACTTTTGCAGATACGTACAGCATTGCAGAGGCATTTTTACAAGTTGCAACACATGCTCCACATCCAATACAGGTAGCAGCATCGAAAGCATTATCTGCATCTTCTTTTCTAATTGGAGTAGTATTTGCATCTTGTGTGTTTCCAGAGGTATTAATACTAATGTATCCCCCTGAATGTTGAATCCTATCAAATGCAGACCTATCAACAACAAGGTCTTTAATTATAGGAAAGGAACTTGCTCTAAAAGGTTCAATCACAATTGAATCACCATCTTTAAATTTTCTCATGTGAAGCTGACATGTAGTAATTCCCTTATCAGGACCATGAGCTCTTCCATTTATAAATAATGAACAACTACCACATATTCCTTCTCTACAGTCATGATCAAAAGCAATTGGATCAATATTTTCATAAATTAATTTTTGGTTAAGTACATCCATCATTTCCAGGAAAGACATATCGGGAGTGATATCATCAATCTCATATTTGACAAAGCTACCTTTTGACTCTCTATCTTGCTGTCTCCAAATTTTAAGGTTAAGTTTCATATTAATATTTAGCTGGGGTGTTATTAGTAATAGTTTTAAGAATGAAATCTCTAAGGTCTTGATTTGATTTTTGTAGATCTTCTCGTCTTAAATACATCATATGTCCACTTTCATATCCTTTGAAGGTGAATCTGTCACTTAGTCTTCCGCTCTTATCCACTTGTTGAATAGTAAATCTTCCTGCTGAGAAAGTTGTTGCTCCATCATAATATCCTGATTGAATTAGAACATTTAGAAATGGGTTTTGCGCGATTGCAAGTCTAAAATTTCTTCTTATTGGATAATTTTCTGTATCCCATGGCCTTACTGAAAGCTCTCCCCTAGCATAAGTATTATATTTAACATCCGTCTGGAAGTTGAGGATTTCTTTCACATAAGAATTCATTGCCGGGGTAAACGAGTGGTTCCATGAGTCATATTCTGCGTTATACTCTGGGTATATTCCAGCATCCCTGCTATCTATTCCTTTATATCTAGAATCTAATCGTCCAATTGTATATCCTTCATCTCTAAGTAATTCTTTCCAAAAAAAGTAAGTAGATATATTTAAATTATTTCGAATTACTTCATCTTCTTTAATACCAATTAAAGAAGATATCTCTTTTGCAAGGGCACTTTTTTCATCATCTTCTAAAGCACCTCCTCGAGCGAGTGCAGGAAGAAGTCTCTCATAGGCAAAGTCCTCTGAAATATCAATTACATCTAATAATGATTTGTTTTGAAGATTATCATCTAATTTATTGTGGTACCACGCAGTTGCTGTCATATAGGGAAAATCAATAGCAGAGTTTAAGATCCCTCCTCTTTCATCATATCCAATTTCATAATCAGCAGGAGAGACTAAGACTACTCCATTTAAGTGCATCCACTGAACTTGTTGCAGTTCATATGCTAGCCCCATTACTCTTGGCCCACCATAGCTCTCTCCAATTAGGTACTTTGGAGATTTCCATCTTTCAGACCTTGTTACAAAAGTACTAATCCACTCAGCTAAATATTGGATGTCTTGTTTCATTCCAAAGAACTTTTTTGTAGCCTCTTCCTTGGTCATATCTTTTAAAATTCTAGAAAACCCAACATTAATTGGGTTTACAAACACGATATCTGCTACATCTAATATTGAATATGGATTTGACTTATAGCCATAAGGTTGAACTGGATAACCTTCATCATCAATAATCAGGTTGTAAGGTCCAGTGTAACCAAGATGCATCCATATTGAAGCAGATCCCGGACCTCCATTAAATGAGAATGCAATTGGCCTATTGGAGTTATCGTCTATATCTGTTCTTTTGTAGTAAGTATAATAAAGAGAAGCAATCACGTTTCCTTTAGAATCCCAAACAGGTTGAGTCCCTGCCTCAGCAGAATAGGATACTTTTTTACCAAGTATGGAAGTAGTATGATTTGATATGACCTTTGTATCAGCAGGAATCTGTCTATCGGATAAGTTATTCTGTGAATAACAGAAAGAAATTGACAAAACAGATATTAAAAGTAATTTTTTCATAAGATAGATTATTTATAAGATCTAGTTTTAACTTCTATTTCTTCATATTTAAGATCTTCTTTGTGGAGCTTAGCATCTGATGGTTCCCCAACATATTCCCAAGCTGAGACAAATTTGAAATTCTTATCATCTCTAATAGCCTCTCCATCTTTAGTTTGATACTCTTCTCTAAAATGACCACCACAGGATTCGTTTCTTTCTAATGCATCTTTTGCAAATAACTCACCCAGTTCAAGGAAATCTGCAACTCTAACTGCTTTAGCAAGCTCCTCATTATATTCGCCAACCTTACCAGTAACATTTACATTTTTATAGAAATCCTTTCTTAATTTTTTAATTTCATTAATTGCATCGACTAAATCATTTTGATTTCTTGACATACCACATTTATTCCACATAATCTTTCCTAATTTTTTGTGATAATAATCAACTGAGTTTTTCCCTTTATTAGATATTAGCTTTAAAAGCAAGTCTTGAACTCCTTTTTCACTTTCTTCAAATTCTTTACTATCAGTACTGATTTTACCTGTACTAATGTCATCAGATAAATAGTCTCCAATTGTATAGGGAAGAACAAAATACCCATCCGCTAATCCCTGCATTAAAGCAGAAGCACCTAGCCTATTTGCTCCGTGATCTGAAAAATTTGCTTCACCTATTGCAAAACATCCAGGAATTGTTGTCATTAAGTTATAGTCTACCCAGACACCACCCATTGTGTAATGAACAGCTGGATAAATTTTCATTGGCATAACATATGGATCTTCATCTAATATTTTCTCATACATCTGGAAAAGGTTACCATATTTTTGTTTTATAATTTCTCTACCTAATTTTTTTACTGTCTCAATATTATTCTCATCTTGACCATTAATTAACGCCTTCTCCTTACCATATCTAATAATTGCATGGGAGAAGTCTAAGTATACAGCCTCTCCGGTTTTATTAACTCCAAAACCATTATCACATCTTTCCTTAGCAGCTCTTGAAGCAATATCCCTTGGAACAAGATTTCCAAATGCAGGGTATCGTCTTTCTAAATAATAATCTCTATCTTCTTCCTTTATATCAAGCGGTGACAACTTACCTTCTTGTACTAGTTTAGCATCAGTTAAATCTTTTGGCACCCATATTCTTCCATCATTTCTTAATGATTCAGACATTAGAGTTAATTTTGACTGATAATCACCTGATACTGGAATACATGTTGGATGAATTTGAGTAAAACAAGGATTAGCAAAGTAAGCTCCTTTTTTATGAATCTTCCATGATGCGGTCACATTACTTCCCATAGCATTTGTAGATAGATAAAAAATATTTCCATATCCACCAGAAGCAATTACAACTGCATGAGCTGAGAACCTTTCAAGTTTACCCGTAACATGATTTCTTGCTATTATACCTCTTGCTTTGCCATCTATTTTCACGAGATCCATCATCTCATGTCTGCTGAACATCTCTATTTTACCTCGAGCAATTTGCCTGTTCATTGCTGAATAAGCACCTAAAAGTAATTGTTGCCCTGTTTGTCCTTTAGCATAAAAAGTCCTTGAGACTTGAACTCCACCAAAAGAACGATTATCAAGAAGTCCTCCATAATCTCTTGCAAAGGGTACTCCTTGAGCAACACATTGATCAATTATATTACCGGATACTTCAGCTAATCTATACACATTTGCCTCTCTTGACCTGTAGTCTCCTCCTTTGATAGTATCATAAAAAAGTCTATAGTCTGAATCTCCATCACCTTGATAGTTTTTAGAGGCATTTATACCTCCTTGAGCAGCAATTGAGTGAGCTCTCCTAGGAGAATCCTGAAAACAAAAAGCTTTAACATTATAACCTAACTCAGCTAGAGTTGCAGAAGCAGATGCACCAGCTAAACCTGTACCAACAACAATTACGTCAATATTTCTCTTATTTGATGGACTAACAAGGTTAATGCTACCTTTGTGGGATTCCCATTTTGAGGAAAGAGGGCCATTAGGTACTTTTGAATTTAAAGTGGATTTAGTTTTAATATTTTTAATCTCATTATCTAACAGCTTAGTAATTTCAAATTCCGATTTTAATTTTTCAGGTGTAAGAGGTTCTTTTTTTGCTTCAAAAGCATTTATAATGTTCTCAAGCTGAGATTTTATTGCCTTTATCTTTCTATTTTTTAAACCAGCTTCTTTATCAGATGATTTTACTTTCTTTTTATCAAAGCACCAATTTTTATTATTAACCTTTAAACTGCAGAAAACCTTTGTTCTTTTATTATTGATATGATATATAAAAAAAGGTGAGACATGGTCATCTTTGCCATCTTTATACTTTATGTGCTTCTCTGTAAGATATAATCCCATAATACAAATATATAACTTTTAATTTAGTTGTACCCCATTTTGTGCCCCATTTGTTTAATGCATTAGATTGTGAAAAACTGCAATAAAAATAAAACCAAAAGGAATAAGAATTGAAAAAATAAATGTAAATGATTTAATAGGCTTATAATATTTAGAATCAACACCAATAGTTTTAAATGAAGAGCTAAAACCATGCAAAAGATGAAGAGCTAAAAAGATAAAGGATACAGAATAAATTGACGTTCTAATTGGACTCTCAAATTTGTGAATTAATTCTTCATAGTATCTATTTGGATCTTCCGGGAGGAACTCAATATATTTATAATTCATCTCTGGAACCCAAAAATCATAAAAATGGAGTATTAAGAATAAAAGTACTACACCTCCACTAAATATCATATTTCTAGAGATCCAAGGAGCATTATCTCCACCTGCATATCTTGAATAATTAGCACCTCTAGATTTTCTATTTATAATTTCTAAATAAAAACCCATTACAAAATGAAAAATGACACCAAATATCAATATAGGTTGTAAAATAAATTGAACAAGGGGGTTATTTCCCATAAAATGGGATAAGAAATTGAATATTTCTTCACTAAAAACTGAAGTAATATTAATTAGAAAATGTTGAGTTAAAAAAACTACAAGAAAGATACCTGACAAGGCCATTAAAAGCTTCTTCCCAATAGAAGATTTAAATATAGAAATCAACGACATAATAATTTTTCAACTTGTAAAATTAAATCATAAAACTTGAAATAACTATTTTATTTTAAATTGATTTTCTATTGTGGTATTATCTGTTTTTATGGAAATAGAGTAAACACCTTTCTGTAAATAATATTTTCCATTTTGAGATTTATCTTTTAAATCAATATCTGCATCATCTAATATTGTCAAATTATAATCAATAAAATTATATCCCTTATCAAGTGAAATTGATTTTGAAAATAAAATATCTTTCTCATTGTTAATAATATCAAAAGAAGCGTTATGACTTGATTTAGAGAAAATTGAAAACTTTAAACTTGGTGTGTAATAATTTTTATCTGTACTCCTTTTTGTACCCCATCTTTCAGAAAACCTAACATCTTTAACATCAAAAATCTTAATATCTGATTGTTGATTATCAATATCATGGTTCTGAATTAGAGCTATGTCAGCTAGATATATTGATCTACCGTGTGTTCCAACTAATAGATGCTGCTTTTCTTCTTGTATAACTAAATCATGTACAGCTGCAGATGTAAGACCTTTATTGAATGGCTCCCAAGTTTTTCCTTGATCTAATGAAATATATACCCCATGATCATTTCCAACGTATAAAATATCTTCATTAACGTTATCTTCTATGACAACATTAATAGGTGAATCTGGTAGATTAGAACTTATAGATTCCCATGTCTTACCATAATTCTTACTTTGAAATAGATAAGGTGAAAAGTTGTCCCATCTGTAACCATCAAGAGATAAATAAACAACTTTTTCATCATGATTTGAAGCATAAACATTACTTACCCAAAGTTCCTCTGGAAGATTCCCTGAGATATTCTTCCATGTTTTTCCACTATTTTTTGATACATACACAAAACCGTCATCACTTCCTGTATATAGGACTCCCTCTTTAACTGGTGATTCAGAAATTGTTGTAATTGTTCCATAAGGAACATTACCCTTTTTACCACCACTAGTTAAATCTTCTGAAATAGTCTCCCAGTCATCTCCTTGGTTAGAGGATTTATGTAAAAAGTTTGATCCAAGGTATAAAACATCCTGATTATGAGGTGATAGAAGAATAGGAGTCTGCCAATTAAATCTGAATGGAGAGTTACCAAGCTCATGAATTGGTTTAATAGATTTTCTTCTTCCGGTGTCTAAATCTAAACGAGCGTAAAAACCAAACTGAGATCCCGTAAAAACAATGTTTGGGTTTCTATTATCAATTTGAACTTCCATTCCATCTCCACCAAGAATGCCCTTCCATGCATATTGACCTGTCATGTTCCATCTTTTATTCTCTAAAGAATTATGTGGTCCCATCCAGACTCCATTATCTTGCAGCCCACCATAAACATTATATGGTGTTTGATTATCTACATTAATTGCATAAAACTGTCCGACTTCAGTAGAATTATTTTTTATCCAGTTTTTTCCATCATCGTAAGTTATATTTACTCCTCCATCATTTCCATTTATAAGGTGTCCGGGTTTATCAGGATTTATCCATAAATCATGATGATCAGCATGAACATTCTCCTTTCCAATTCTATAAAAAGTTTTTCCACCATCATCAGATGTCAAAATTGGAACACCATAAGTATATATCTTTTGACTATTACTTGGATCTACATGGATTTTTCCAAAATAATATCCATAAGTATTGTATACTCCATCTAAAAAAGAGTCATGTGTTTTGGTCCAAGTTTTTCCACCATTTTCACTTTTATAAACCTCTGCTCCAATTATTGGAGTATCAAATAATTCGGAGTTTGCATTTACTAAATATCTATATAGATCATCAGGTTTGAGTTTTCCATCATTAATGTCTTTTTTAATTGCATCAGGTTTATACTTAGACGGAAACCTATTAGATCTTAAAAAAGCTCTAAGGTCATTAATACTTATTTTATTAAAGTTTTCAACTGTCATACCTATGAAGGACTCTTTTGTTAAACCTTGATCTACTTTTTTCTCGGTGGATTCTCTGAAATTTTGATTGTCGACAACTCCGTAAACTATGTCTTTATCAAAAACTGCTATTCCAATTCTTCCTATTCCAGCTCCTGTTGGAAAGCCTGATTCATCATTAGATATCAAGCTCCAATTATCTCCTCCATCAATACTTTTATATATTCCTGAGCTATGCCCATCCTCGTCAAAATTCCAAGCCTTTCTATCTTTTTCCCAAGATGTTGCATACATTATATTAAAATCTCCTGGCGTTTCAGACATATCAATAATTCCACTAACATCATTTATATATAATGTCCTATCCCAGTTTTTACCCCCATCTTTTGTTACATATACACCTCTATTAATATTCTTTGAATATAAGTGTCCAGTAACTCCAATTACTACATGATTAGAATTTTCAGGATTTATTAGAATTTTTCCAATATGATGACTATCATGCAAACCAACATTTTTCCAGTTTGAACCATCAGCATTGGTCTTTAAAATTCCAATCCCAGAGTATGAAGATCTTGAAGAATTATTTTCTCCTGTTCCAACCCATAATATACCATTATTCCAGTCCATTGCTATTTCTCCAATATTTTGAGTTGGCCAATCATCAGATATAGAATTAAATGATGTTCCATTATTATCTGTATACCAAACTCCTCCAGAAGCATATGCAACATAGAATTTTGTTGGATCTTGAGAATTGACCTCTAGTGCAACAACTCTTCCACTCATTATTGTCGGACCTATATTTCTAAATTCAAGGTTTTTGACCCTAGATGATTGTACTAAGACCTCTTTATTTTCATAAGCGTTAATGATACTTTCTGCATCCGTTGGATTTGGTTGAGAAAACACTACAAAAGAGCTTATTAAACTTAGTGAAATTGATAAAATCTGTCTCATATTATGTAATTTTACCTTTAATTTAAAAACATTAAATTAAATAAGGGTAATTGATAAAGATAAAATGAAATATACTCCACTCAGTAATTCAGTATATAAAAGGAACAGAATTAATTTCATGAATGAAATGAAGGGGAACTGTTTGGCTGTCTTCAACTCTAATGACATATATCCAGTAAGTGCAGACTCTGAACTACCTTTTGAACAACATAGAGATATTTTTCATCTATCTGGTATTGATCAAGAAGAAACTATTTTATTACTATATCCTCCATCAAAAGATGATAAAACAAGAGAAATACTTTTTATAAGAAAATCTGACAATCATACTAAAGTATGGGAAGGTGAGAAATTAAGTAAAAAACAAGCAAATGAACTATCTGGTATTGACAACATATACTATATAGAAGACTTTAAGGCTGTCCTTAGTTCAATTGCAACTAAAGTTGATACTTTTTATATAAATAAAAATGAGCATTATAGAGCAAACTCTCCTGTTGAGACCAGAGAAGATAGATTTATTTCATGGCTTCTAAAAAAATACCCTGCTCACAATGTTGCAAAAAGCAATCCTATACTTCAAAGACAGAGATCAATAAAGCACCCTCATGAAATTGATCAAATAAAAAGAGCATGTGGAATAACAAGCAAGGGGTTTAATAGAGTATTAAAATTTATTAAACCTGATATCTGGGAATATGAAATTGAAGCAGAGTTCATCCATGAATTTATTAATAATTCATCAAAAGGTTTTGCATATTCTCCAATCATTGCCAGTGGTAATGACAATAATGTACTTCACTATATAAAAAATAACAAGCAATGTAAAAGTGGGGAATTAATATTAATGGATGTTGGAGCAGAATATGGTAATTATTCAAGTGATATGACACGAACTGTTCCTGTTTCAGGAAAGTTTTCAAAAAGACAAAAGGAAATCTACGATGCTGTTTTAAGAGTTAAGAATGAAGCAACTAAACTTTTAACTGTTGGTAACAATTGGAAATTATTTCATGAGCAAGTAGGTGAAATTATGACAGCTGAGCTGATAAAAATTAAATTATTAGATAAAGTTGATATAAAAAATGAAACAAAAAAGAATCCTGCTTACAAAAAGTATTTTATGCATGGAACTTCTCATCATTTAGGTCTTGATACACATGATTATGGACTATTGGAAGATCCTTTTCAAGAAAATATGGTTTTTACAGTTGAACCTGGTATTTATATTCCTGATGAAGGGTTTGGAATAAGGCTTGAAGACGATGTAGTAATTCAAAGTAAGGGTGAACCTATAAACCTAATGAAGGATATACCAATTGAGCCAGACCATATTGAAGAATTGATGAATTAGTTTGATTCTTCTTTTTTTAAAATCTTTATGTCACTTATTAAGTTATCCATTACATCATTATCCGTACCATCATAAAAACCTCTGATTCTTCTTTTAGAATCAACTAATACAAAATTTTCAGTATGTATCATATCATATTGAATAGGGCTTTCAATATCTTCTGCAACTAGATATGACTTTCTAGCTAAATTATAAATCTGTTTTTTGTCTCCTGTAACCATATTCCATTTAGAGTCTATTACTCCTTTTTCTTGAGAATATTTTTTTAAAACAGAAACTGAATCAATTTCTGGTGTAACAGTATGAGATAGAAGCAAAACATTATCATCATTAATGAACTCATTTTGTAGTGTAATCATATTTTCTTTCATGATTGGGCAAATACCTGGGCATGTTGTGAAGAAAAAGTCTGCTACATATATTTTTCCATCATAGGTTTCATTGGAAACTACTTCATTGTTCTGATTTATTAATGAGAAGTCATCAATTTTGTGAAATCTTTTTATATGCTGAATTGTGCTATCAACTAACTGAAACTTTACCATATTAGGTTGATATATAGGTAGTTTCTTTTCAGGCGTCAACACATTATAGAACATGAAAATAGCTGCTAACGATATAGTTAGCATAACAGAAGCAAAAAGACCATACCTTTTTAACATATTTTTTTTATTTGGGGATAACAAAGATAATTCAAGGAATTAAAAAAATATTAAATTTGCAGTTCAAAAATTAAAATATGTTTTCACCAGAATTTTTTATCAAAGCAGGACAATTGTTATTATCATTATCCATTTTGATTGCATTACATGAGCTTGGCCACTTTATTCCTGCAAGAATATTTGGATGTAGAGTTGAGAAATTCTATCTATTCTTCGATGTAAAATATTCTTTATTTAAAAAGAAAATTGGTGATACAGTATATGGAATTGGTTGGTTACCACTTGGTGGTTATGTAAAGATCTCGGGTATGATTGACGAAAGTTTTGATAAAGAGCAAATGCAAAAACCACCTCAACCATGGGAGTTTAGATCAAAACCTGCATGGCAAAGACTAATTATTATGCTTGGTGGGGTAACTGTTAATTTACTTCTTGGATTCTTTATTTACATGATGGTTCTATTTGTTTGGGGGAAAGAAACACTTCCGCAAGAAAACATACCTCTTGGTCTAGAGCCTTCTGCTTTCATTCAAGAAATAGGTTTTGATAAAGGTGATAAAATAATTGATGTAGATGGTGAGGAGTTAGACTTCGTTTTAGACATAAACAGGATGTTACTTTTAAGGCCAGTTGATAAAGTAAAAGTTGAGAAACTTGATGGTACTATTTCTGAGATTAAAATCCCAGAAAATATTGGTAATGATATATTCCAAAGTGGACAGATAAGTAGTTTTACTCCTTTATTTAGTGCTACTATAGACTCTGTCTACAATGACTCTCCTGCACTGTATGCAGGGATGCAATCTGGAGATATAATTGTGTCAATAAATGGAGAAAGCATTTATGACTGGGGAGATTTCTCAAATTGGATAGATAATAATCCTGATGATATAATAGATGTTGAAGTTGAAAGAGGAAACTCTATTTATAAATTAAATATTGATAGAAATGATGATGGAACAATTGGAGTTTTGAGAAGAAATGGAATTAAAACTATAAATAAAAAACTTGGTATATCTGAGAGTATTGTTCAAGGATTTAATTACGGATATTGGACCCTATATGAGTATGTTGCTGGATTTTCATTTGTTTTCACAAAAAAAGGAGCATCACAGCTTGGTGGTTTTGGAACAATTGGTAATATCTTCCCTGCAAAGTGGGATTGGAAAGGTTTTTGGTTATCAACTGCTCTTATATCTATTATTCTAGCTTTTATGAATGTATTGCCAATTCCTGCTTTAGACGGTGGGCATGTAATGTTTCTTTTATATGAAATGGTCTCAGGAAGAAAGCCTAGCGATAGATTTATGGAAGTCTCAACTATGATTGGATTCTTTATTTTAATTGCCATTGTTCTTTACGCAAATGGAAATGATATAGTCAGGGCTTTTGCTAACTAAAAAAGGCTAGATTAAAAAACCTAGCCTTCTTCAGATTAAATTGATTTAGGATATTTTAGAAATTATATTTCAATCCGATAGAAATATTTCTTCCTAGCCCAGCTATTCCAGATTCTTTTAATCTAGATAAGTGATCATAATATTCAGTATCAAATACATTATCTACACTCCAGAAAATATCTAGATCATTATCTAAGAAAGATGTTCTCCAATTTCCAGAAAGATTTAAAAGTGAATATCCATCAGTCTCTTCTTCAAACTGAGAAATTCTGCTTTGTTTTGCCTTAGCTACAAAGTCAATTTCAAGAGAATAATTTTCTGAAAAGTCTAAGTTAAAGACTTGCTTAAATGTTAATGGAGCTATGAATGGAAGTGGATCACCATCAGCTGATTCTCCACGAATATACTCAAGAGATGTGTTAGAGCTCAACCATTCAATTCCTGTTTGTTTTGAGTAATTTATCTCAGAACCATATAATGTTGCATCTTGTTGCATAAAATTATATAATTTATATCCAGATACCATCTCGTTCGAGGGAGCCACATAAATGTAGTTAGATATATCATTAAGGAATATATCAAATGTAAGAGATGAGCTCTCACTCATCAAGTCAAGAGATATTTCACTTTGAAAGCTTGTCTCAGACTCTAGATTAGGATTACCTTTTTCATATCTAAAGGTCCCATGATGAACTCCGTCAGCAAATAACTCAATTAAGTTTGGCGCCCTATATCCTGAACCTAGGTTTAGTCTTAAGGATGAGTTTTCAAAATTTCTCTTTAATCCAATTGAACCATTGAAATTTGAAAAATCAGCAGCTCCTTTTTCAGATGTTATAGATCTTGAGTCATATCTAACACCAATTAAAGCTGAACCATTCTCCATCGTAATCTGTCCTAACCCATATAATCCAAAATCATTCATATCTGCATCTGGAATTAATTCTTCGTGACCAAAGTTTTTATTCTCTTGTGAGAGTATGTTAGTACCTAATATCATATTGAAGTTATCAGACTGAGGCATCGTTAAAGCAACATCAACTGTATTTGTTGTTAATTCCATGTCAAGTTCTGCTCCACTTCCACCGTGACCGTGATCATCGTGATCATCGTGGCCTTCATGATCATCATGATCATCGTGGCCTTCCTCTTCACCATGACCGCCAAACTCTTTTCTTTCGTTAAATTGTCTACCTAGTGTTATTTCAAGATCATGATTGTTTCCAAGATCAAAATTATTCTTCCAAGTTAACATCGTATGCGATAACTCCTGATAATGACCTTCGTGATCATCATGGCCCTCGTGATCATCATGGCCCTCGTGATCATCATGGCCCTCTTCCCCTTCAGGAATTCCTAATTCAGAAATATTTACTGAAAGTCTAAGATCAGATGAGAATTTTTCAGATTGATACTTTAAACCTCCCTGAAAATCATATTCCTTTAACCAAGTATTTTCAACTTCTCCATCAGGTGTTGAGAAGTTTTGATTGTCAGTCATATTTCCTCTTAATACATAAGAAAAGTCTCCTGAACCTCCCTTTAATCCTAAATTATTTGTAATACCGCTGTAATTGGAATTATAAATTCCCATATAATCAACAGAGAAATCATCAGAATACCTTTCTGGCTCAATATATAATACTCCACCCATGGCATCACTTCCATAAAGAACATATGCTGGACCTTTGATTAATTCAACAGAGCTAATACCAGAAGTTGAAACACCTACTCCGTGCTCATCTCCCCATTGATGATTCTCTAACCTTACCCCTTGAGAATAAATTATTACTCTGCTTGCACTAAGCCCTCTAACGGATGGTTTTGCAATTCCAGGCCCTGTTGTTATTAAGCTAATTCCTGGAAGCTTAGATATTGATTTACTTATGTACGATCTTAGAATTGGGTTAATACTGTTTAGGTTGATTTTATTTACTTTAATAACAGACTTTCCACGATCTTGATTAAAAGGCAGAGATAAGATAATTTCATCTAACTCTACAGTGTCAGCATTCGTTTGTGAAAAAGAAGCCTGAGAAATTAATAGCATTGAAGCTAATAGACTATAAATATATTTTTTATTCATTTTATGTTTTTTAATTTTTATTTGGTGCATTTTTTTGCTTTACACAAAGCTTAAAGATTACCTCCTCACTATGTAAGGAGGTAATAATTTGATTGTTAAGATTTAGCTACATAAGCAATGTGGTCATGATCGTCATGGTCGTCATGATCATGGTCATCATGATCATCTTTTCCACAAGAAACCACTGCTAGAGTAACAAAAGTAAACATCAATAGGTATAAATATTTTTTCATAATTATTTAAATTTTAATATGTTAATATGAAATATTAGATTAAGCGAAATCTAATAGTAAATTAAATAGAAATTAGACCAGACTTGGTGGCCCTCTATTTGGCAGAATACTAAATTCAGTATTTAATAATAGTTCATTATACTGATTAAAAGTACTTTTGAAATAGTGAGATATATATGATTCGTATGAGTGATTTAAGAAAAAGTCTAAGTCGTCTTCTTGAATTGAAAATAAAGATATTTTACAATGAACTTCAGATTCATGAACACTTATGTTTTCTTCAATTGAAATATCATGTGAGTCATGTATGGCATGAAAAGCTTCAACTACTGTGGGCAACAGTAGAGAAATTAATAGAATATAACTAAAAAAATTTCTCACTTTGTATATCAAATATAGCAATAAGATTAAACTTAAATGTAAAAAAAAATTTATATTTGCCGACTATTCCTCCTTAGCTCAGTTGGTTAGAGCATCTGACTGTTAATCAGAGGGTCCTTGGTTCGAGTCCAAGAGGGGGAGCAAGTAAAATGATAAAACGGTTAGACTATTTAGTTTAACCGTTTTTTTATTTTTGAATATGTCTAGAAAAGTTTTTTACCCACTCTTATTATTATTTATTCCATTAATTGGAATGAATTTTACTGATGAGATTGATTGGTCTCTTTCTGATTTTATTGTAGCAGGTTTAATTTTATTAGTTTTTAGTATTTGTGCAAACTTCATAATACTTAAAATATCTAATAAAAATGTAAGAGTAGTCTACATAACTATTCTATTAATAATATTTGTGTTAGTTTGGGCAGAGCTGGCTGTAGGAATTTGTGGGAGTCCCTTCGCTGGGAGCTAACTTATTTTTTCTTTAAATTTCTAAATAGTTCACTTAGAAAAATTGCAATAGCATTTGCAACATTTAAACTCTCCGCTTTATTATCTCCTTCCCTAAATTGAGGTATAGCCAACTCACCTTCTAATTTGCTTAGTAATTGTCTTGATATTCCATGAGACTCACTTCCAAAAACAAACGAGGCTTTATTTGGCATTTGAGTTGAGTATATAGAATCTCCAGTTAAAGTAGCTCCATAAATTGGTTTTTGCATTGAAGATAAT
The DNA here is from genome assembly GCA_902593165.1 of uncultured Bacteroidota bacterium. Lineage (GTDB taxonomy): Bacteria > Bacteroidota > Bacteroidia > Flavobacteriales > Flavobacteriaceae > Marisimplicoccus. Next base: position 58,940 of record CACJHI010000005.1, read on the forward strand.
GTAGTTCCAAGGTCATCAACATAATGACACTTCACCCTTGATATTGAACCCATTGAAGCCTGGATTACTTTGGCATTGAAACAATCAACAGAGTTATTACTACATATCAATTCAGATAATCCAAACCAGTCACACAATCTTATAATAGTTCCAAGGTTTCCTGGATCACTAATACCGTCAACACCAATAGTAATAGGTTCAGATATTATTTCTTTTGAATCAGGTAAAACGAATATCCCCAAGGCTTGGCTAGGTGTTTTAAAATTTGAAATCTTCTTCATCTCATCTGAAGTCAAAAGTTCAGAATCTGGATGGAAATTTTCTTCAGTAGAAAATATATTTTTAAACGGCCAACCTGAATTTATTAATTCATTTACAACTTTTTTTCCTTCAGCTACAAAAAGCTTGTTAGCCAAACGGTGCTTTTTTTTTTCTAATTGCAGAATTAATTTACGTTGATTATGAGAAAGCATAAAAGTTATGATGTACAACAATTCTCATCATCACATCTACAATACTTCAAATTATATATGTGAAGACAAATTAATGAGGATGCTGACAGATAAGTTGCTGTTTCAGGAATAGAGAGGATTCCTAGACTTTCATTTATAATTAAACCTGATAATACAGCCCAGAAGAGATATAGAAAGACCCTAATAAATCTATTGGATGAATTTTTAACTGAATAATAAATAGCGATAAATGAAATAAAAAGAAAAATATAGTTAATGATAAACCATGGTAATGTAAAATCTACTGAAATAAAAATCAAAGAAGACTGAGACAAAAAGAGAAATGGTGTTGCAAAACAATGCAGCATACAGAGCCCTGATGATACAGCACCTATTTGATCGGAATTTTTAATAATTACCTTCATAAACTTTCACAAATGTATATGTTTTATTTAACTTACAGCATAATCTTAAAATCAATAAAATGAAAAAAATATTATTAGTACTTACAATTTTATTTTCATTTAGTGTTTTTGCTCAGAAGCAAACAAATGGAAAAATATATATAGAGCATCCTGCTATTGATGTTGTAAATCAATTTAACGAGGCTTATGTTTCAGGTGACCTGGATAAATTAAAAGAACTTGTTACAGATGATGTTAAAGTTTGGAGATTAAGAAACAGAGAGGCTAATGGTCTTAATTGGATTCTTGGAACATCAAATTATTTAAGTAAAAATTTAATAAATTTTGAAATTAAGCATTATGGTGGAGCTTATCCTGATGTTTTTGAATATAAACAAGATGATTTAGTGGATGTGAAGACATATGAGTTCCTAACTGGATATGATAAGAATACCGGTTTAGATTTAAATATGCCTAGGTATGGTACATATAGATTGACAGAGAAAGGAGATAAAATTCAGACAATATGGATTAATGATGATGAAATTTTATGGCAGAAAAATTGGGATGCATATGAGACTAGTGAAAATGGTATTATTTATAAAGATCATCCATTGGTAACAAAGGTAAGACTACTTTATCAGTCATATAAAACTGGTGATGTAGAAAAAATTAAAGCAAATTATACTGAGAATACAATTTTTTATGATGTTATGAACTCTGGAATTGATGAGTTTAAAACTTTAGAAGAGGAGTTTGCTCAGTTTGATCAGTATATGGAAGTTTTTGAACTAGTTAATATCAGAGAAAGTGGTTTTCCTGATGTCTTAGATTATTCTGGAGATGGAGCTGTTGTAATTTCTTGGGCTGATTTCACTTTTAGAAATAAAAAGTCAGGAAACACAAAGACAATTAGTCAGCATATTCAACATTGGTTTAATGAAGAGGGAGAGATAGTGAGAGAAGATTATTATTTTAATCCTGCACAACTACCTCAGTAATTTAAATTAATAAGATTAGTTAACTTCCAAATAATATTTGGGGGTTAACTAATTTTTATACATCAAGGAATCTAATGATTTTCTAGATAATCGATGGCCATTTTTTATAACCGAAGATATATCTTGAGTATTTCTAATTAGATCTAAAGGATTTGAATTCAAAATTACTAGATCTGCTTTATAACCATTTTTAATTCGTCCTGTCTTATCTTGTATTCCGAAAAAAGTTGCCGGATTTACTGTTGCAGTTTTAATTGCTTCTAGATTTGAAAATCCACTTTCAACTAGGACTTCCAATTCAATATGTAGACTTCTTCCTGGAATCAAATATCCAATTGGCGTATCAGTACCAGCCATAAAAGGAACATTTTTTTTGTGAAGTTTACCTGTTGCCTCTTCTAACCACTTAGAATATCTCAAACCACTTTTAACAACTAAAGTATCAATATCTGAAATTTCTTTGATCCATTTTTGTTTAGTCTGACTTGGTAATTTATCTAACTCAGGAATAAAAGAAGGATCTTTAAAAATTTTTCTAGAAAAATTTCTATATAAAAAAAGTGTTGGTGTTTGCCATACATTTTTTGATACCAGAAGGTCTGCCGCTTCTTCAAACTTATTATAATCTATAGAATCAAGTGCTCTCATTCTTTGTTTTGAGTGAATTAGAGATCTCAAATCACTTCCAGGTAAATCATCTGGATTTTTAAGTAACTCTAATCGCTCTTTGTAAAGTTCATCAGAATTACTTGCAACCGAAAGTGCAAGGTTTCTTAGATGTTCTATCCCATTTAAACCTGAATCAATAGCAGAAAATAAAGTCATACTTAAAGGGATATGTCCAGTTACATTCAAGTTTCTTTTTTTTGCAATTCTCATTAAGGCTAGAAACTGATTTTCAGTAAGCATTTCATATGCCTTTAAAAAATCTACTTCTCTATCAACTATTCCTAATACATTAGATTCAATTTCAATAATGTCATTGTTTTCAATTGAAAGAAGCGGAAATGAAGGGCTTGAATTGTTATATACATTTGGAGTTCCATCTATTAGAGGTCCTGCTATATAAACATTTGGATTTTTAATCGAGTCATTTAATGACAAGTCTTTCATTTTGACTACAAGGTCAATGGGCCCACCTGTATCTCTAACGCTCGTTACTCCATGAGCTAAAAAAAGTCCTGGCATATATGGTGCTAGGTTTGTATCAAAGGAAAAATGAATATGAGCATCCCACAAACCTGGAATTAGATACTTTCCGGTGGCATCTATTGTGTTATCATCTTTGGCTATTATTTCATCATCATTATCTAATATCATAGTTATGATATCATTAGTTATAACAACATGCTTATTAGATTGAAGTCCATCAATTGGGTCAATGATAGATATGTTTTTTATAACGTATGAATCTTCTGGAATTGTTACTTGATTTGAGCAACTTATTATATTAAATAACAAAAATACAAGAGTGCAGTTTTTCAAAGTCTTAAGATAATTCATAGCCTTTCTTTAAAAATTTAAGATAGTTTAATTACCTCTTCCAACTTTTCTAACACCAGTCATTTTTGTCTTCCCTACGCCTTTTGACTGAAGCTTACTACTAAAATTTTTTTTTGAATTTTTGTTTGAGTTTTTGACTTGACGCTTTCCGTTTGTCTCTCTATTGTCGTTTTTATTTCCAAAAAATTTACTTCCCATATTTATTTAGTTTATAAAACTGTATGATTACAATTTATGAAAGAATATTTAAATCAATCTGTTGTTTCTAGAATAATTATAATATTTTTAAATTATGAAACTATTCTCAAAGCTTTTCCTATCAAGCTTAATCTTTATTTTTTCATGTTCATCTGATGATTCGGATGAAAATGCATGTGTAGATGAATCTAAAATTGATGAGTTTGCTGTATGTATTGAAATATATGAACCAGTATGTGGTTGTGATGGAGTTACATATCCAAACCTGTGTTATGCAAGCAGTATTGGAGGAGTTACTTCTTTTATTGATGGAGCATGTGGTAAGCCAAATTAGATTTTAGTTAGCTCCAATAAGAATCAAAAATATGTATTTCCATATTAGGTATAATAGATGGCCTAAAATTAACCCCCAAGCCAAAACCTTTTTAACATTTTTATCACCTTTGAAAAATTTAAGTTTATCTATAAGAACATAGGAAATTAAAATACTGATCAATACCCATAATCCAAAAGCAGCATAATCTATTAAAGTGAAGTTCATTTTTCATCAATTAATTCCCACTCATATAGATAAGTCTCTCCATCATATAATAGATCGATACTGAATGTTTGCTGCATTCCATCATAAGTAGTTTTTAATAATCCTGAATAGCTGTTTCCTTCATCATAAACTAAATTAAAGGAATTAAGAATAATTTCTGACTCATTGATATCGTAATTTTCAGCAATATCCTCAAGCAAACTTGGCCCTAGATCTTCCTCTATTTCACTAACAGAAAGTCTCATTGAACAAGCAGTCAATAAAACGAAAAATAAGATAAATATATTTTTCTTCATTGTGTAAGTGATTTTTCTGCCTCTTCTTTAATTCTAGATTTATTCAGAATGCTATCTTTCAAAATAGATTTCCTATCAAATTCCTTATCAGTAATATTAATCCTCATCTTTTCACGATTAACAGTAAATATCTCATAATTAAAAAGTGCTTGATTTAGAAACTCTAAAGCTTTAATTTCATTATCAACACCTCCAATACTATTATCTTTATTCAAGGCGTTAGAGTATACAGATATTATCTCGTCTGCGATTATTTGATAGGCCTCCGTAAATGCTCCCTCTAGATCTTGTGCTTCAAGTTCTTTGGTCTCATATGTAGCGTCACCTGACTGACTGTAATTAAAACTGTCTAAATAATAAATTTCCCCACCACACCCTATGAGAAGAAAAGATATAAAAAAAAGTATTTTTTTCATGATTAGTTGACTTTTACAAGTATAAATATATTAAATGATAATAATTAATTAAAAACGAAAAAAATCATTCTGGGGTACAGAATAAAAATAAGGGCACAAACTATCACTATATATATAAAATAAATTGTATATTTAGTATAGTATTTGAGTATGGAAAAATTAAAAAGAATTTCTCAAGAAAAATTTGATTCACTTAAAAAAGATGAAAAAGAATTATTATTAATTTATTATAAAACAATTGAAAAGGAGAGCAAATTATCAAAGTCCTTAGCCAAATCAAGAAGAAAGACAAAAAAAGTAAAAGAGAAATTGAATAAAGTTCAGATAAGTAGAAAAGAAATTCTAAATAAAATTAAGTCAATCAATCAAAGTTTATTTACAAGTTCTACAATTGTCTGTGACAAAAGGTGGAATTCTTATATATGTATTTTTAAAAACAGTGTGTCACAAAAGTCATTATATCTGGGTAATCATAAGACTATAGTTAATGCTCTTTCACCATTTTATTCAAATGAAGAGTTTATAGACTCTCAAGATTTTTTAAAAAAGGAATTGAAAAAAATAATATCTACAGTTCAAGACAAATTAATTAAACATAATGATAGCAATGAAATAAGCTTCAAAAAAAACAAGCTTAAAAATATAGTTGAGTTATATGCTGAAAGCGGTAAATGGGATTATTGGTCCATTGAAGATTAATTTTCTGGGAACTCTAGTTTTTAAATTAGTTATATGAATATTTTAAAGAACATAAGTCTATTTTTGATTTTAATTATGATTGGTTCATGCAATTTATTAAAACCTGAAGAACAGATATTTATTGAGATATCAAAGAAAAAGTATCAAGATCAACTTGAAGGCTTTTGGCTTGGTCAATCAATTGCAAATTGGACTGGATTAATAACAGAAAATGATAAAATTGGAAATATTGGAGAAATTAAGACAGGTGATTTTTACACAAGAGAAGACTGGGGCAAAACTGATCAAAGAAGTATTTGGGAAGATGACACAATAGACAAATCAAAAATTAAAATTGATTATGTTTTGAAATCAGTAGATGAAGTTTGGGGATCAGATGATGATACTGATATTGAGTATATGTATCAGTATTTACATAATTTTCATAAAACTAATATTTTAACTCCATCTCAAATTAGAGAAGGATGGCTTGAGCATATTGATACTGAAGAAGAAAACTATTTATGGGTTTCAAACCAAAGAGCACTTGACCTTATGTTGGAAGGGTTTGAGCCACCTGAAACTAGTAATCCTGAAAAAAATGAATTTTATGATATGATTGATGCTCAATTAACAACTGAAATTTTTGGTTTATTCTCTCCTACAAATCCGGATTTCTCAATAAAAATGGCAAGATTGCCAATTCAAACAACAGCTCGAAAAGAAGCACAAGAAATAGCAGAGTTTTATGTTAGGATGTATTCAAATGCATCAAATCTAAATGAATTTAAATCAATTAAAGAAAAAATGCTTTGGCTTGGCAATGAATCTAGATCTAAGCTCAATAATGATTTATATCCTGCAAAAATGTATGATTATGTAAAAGATTTATATGAGTCAGGAATTAAATGGGAGCAGACAAGAGATTCTATTTATTATAGATATCAAGTCAATCAAAAAGATGATTATGGCATAACTTCAAAGAATTTATATTGTAATGGTTGTTTCGCTGCTGGAATTAATTTTGCATCTAGTCTTGTGAGTTTATTTTATGGAGAGGGAGACTTAAAAGAGACAATAAAGATTGGAACACTGGCTGGTTGGGACTCTGATAATCCAACATCAACGTGGGGAGGTTTAATTGGATTTATAATTGGTAAAGAAATGATTGAAAAAGAATTTGACATGAAACTTTCCAGCAAGTTTAATATTCATAGGACAAGAAAGAACTTCCCTAACAAAGGCTTAGATACATTTGAGAATATGGCGATCAATGGGATGAAGGTAGTTGATAAGGTTGTTAAAGAAGAACTTAATGGAAAAATTGATATAGATAATAAGTCATGGTTAATTCCAATTATTAATTAAAAAATGATTTTACCTGTAAGTAATTCAATTGATTTAGATTTTGATAGACAGTCTGTCTGGAAGATTATATCAGAACCAGGAAACCTAAACAAAGTTCATCCTTTCTGTAAATCTAACAAAGTTGTCAATTGGGATAAAGATAACCATGAAGATATATTAGAGTATTTAAATGGGGTAACACTTCACAGGAAGTTTGATAAATGGGACGAAGGGAAAGGATATGAACTTAATATTGGAAGGGAGAATGGCAGAAAGTCTAAGGTTATTTGGAAAATTACCGGTGAAAAAAAGTCAAAACTTAAAATCACAGTTTACCCTCATGTTTTTAGTAATAGAAGCAGAATAATTTACTTTATAATTCATGCTTTATTTATTAATCCAGGATTAAAAAAATATTTAAGCTCAGTTTTGAGGGGTTATAAATGGTATTTAGAAAATAAACAGCCAGTTCCCAGGAATCAGTTTGGGAGTCATAAATGGTTTTCCTAATTATTAGGAAATATATTCACTTTGATTTTTTAGTCGTTATTATGATCATGATCCATATGGTTCATATGATTCATTTTCATCTTTCCAATGTTTAAGATGGGCATCATTACTCCAACAGATTTCATCATATCAGAATGATTGTAATAAACCTTAAGCATTCTATTTTTAAATGGCTTAAATTCAATTCCAAAATATGGCTCTGAATCCATTCTCATAGTATGTGATGAAGAGTGCATACCTGACATCATTCCTGGCATTGCCATATCACCAGTCATCAAACCTCCAACCAATGTGAATTTTTTAATATTATACTTTGCATTATACATAATCATATAGTCATCACCTCCATCAAATGGTGTAACCATAGCCATAGCTCCAACTGATATTTTTGGAAAAGGCATATAATTTAAGCCCATACCAATTTGAGTATATTCACTTTCAAGATCAATTCCACCCATCACACCAATGTGAGCCTGAGAGTGAAGGCTAAAACCTGTAAGTATTAATGATAATAGAAGAAATTTTTTCATAGTAATTATTTTGGGAGTGAACCATGTCGATCATAGTAGTCCTTGTCGTAATCAAATTTTTCTTTAGTTGAAAGAAAAAGGGAAATTATAACTAGTAGTGTAACTGTACATCCAAAAATAAATATGGATAGAGTTAAGTCACCAAGTAATAAATCTTTTATTTGACCGTATCTGTTCATACATCTAAATTATTTATATACTATAAGAAATCTTTCTAATGTAATAGAATTAACAAAAATTTTAGATTTACATGTTGAAGTAAAATATACATTTGTCATGTGTTTAAAATGAACAAAATCCCCAAAGAATATTACCCCGAAATCCTATTCGTGATTTTCCTTATTGTTATGTTTTCCAAAGTTTACATAATGGTTCAACTTGCAAACTCTTAGTAACCTAGTCTAAACCAGGTATAACTTGACTTATAACTGATGAGTCATTGTTAATTTCCCAATGAAAAAGTGTCATAGGAATGTTCCCAACACTTATTAGTTTATTAAAGAAACTCTTCAAATCAGCTGATATATTATTCTCATTTAATCGAGAAAATTCAGCAAGTGCATTTTCAAATAAATACTTTCCAGTTATGTAGCTAGTCCCGTAACCAGGCTGTCTTAAGTATAAATGCTGTTCAAATATTAAAAGTTCTTTCTCTGTTTTCATCCAACCTCTAGGGGTATACTCAGAATGAATTTTTCCTGCTTCTTCCATGCTCATTAAATTTGCATGCGCATATAAAGAGCCTAATCCCCTTGCTGCTCTTTGGGCAATTAATATATATACTATTTCTTTTGACCTAGGACTATTTTCATAAAGTCCTGCCTGCATAAACATTTCCTCTACACCAGTTGCTACTCCCTCGTTTCTGCTATCAAAAATGTTATACAATAGAGGTTCTTTCCTTATAATATTTTGACTTGGATTAAAATCCATTTCAGCCAGTTCAAACCAATGAAAAAAGTGAGAGAAAAGTGGCTTTGGGTCAAGGTGTGCAGTTATCCAAAAAAAGTTTCTTTTATCTTCAGGAATATAGCCCCCAAGATGTTCATTAAGGGCATCCTTATAAAAATCTTTTACATCAAGTATTTGTTCTTTATCTAGAAAATTTAGTAATTCCTTTGAAGCTTGATTTACAAGAAGATCATATTCTTCTGAAGTAGATGCAGGAATCAGCTTTGGCAAGTTCCTATTCTTATGTTCTTCTAATTTTAATGATGCCCAGGCTCTGGCAAGCTCTCTTTTTAAAATCATTACTTCATCATCCCATGTTAGTGGTACAAGATGAACATTTTGCTGATACCAGGTATAATTTTCTTTTCCAATTCCAGAGGGTCCATCTTTTTTTGAAGACTCAGTTTTTAACCACTCTGAAAAACTCTCTGTAGATTCAATAGCTTTATTTATAGTATTAACTAGACTCTTATTATTATTTACATCAGGATAATTCAATATTGATTTTAGGTCTATAGTTTGCCTATCAATATCTCTTATCCCAGCAATCCAAAGATCTTTTGCATTTCCTGTTAAATTTGATTTTGCTTGCTCATTTAATATGGGTATTACTTGAAGTTGCTTATCAAGTTTAGATGACTCATTTTTTGAAAGTGGAAAATTATACTGCCATATTTCAATAACACTATGGTGTGTAGGGCCCTCGTGAGCTGGAACATCACTTCTATACATCCATACTGATTTATAATATGCTGGATCTCTTTCCCATGGTTTTAGAACTCTAAAATTAAATTCAAAACCGTTCATTTCAGCCCATATTATTGACCAGTCAATTTTGCTTTTAGTTTCTAAATCTGATTTATCTATCTTAATGAGTCTATCTCTCAACTTTCTATATTCAGGCATTCTATTTTTGAAGGTTTCATTTGAATAATCTGGAGCTCCATTTTTTAATGGCGGGATTTCAAATTGACGCCAATCATTATACAATTCCTCTAACTCCTGTCTATTATTTTCTTGGGAAGACAAGAATTCATTAGTTACAAGAGAAAGAATTAACGTTAAAGAACAAATTAAATAAGGCTTTTTCATAATAACAATTTATGAAAAAAGGTTTTAAAATTATACCTTAGATATATGAGACCTTACATATTTGTTAGCTTAATCAGCATTCTATCTATTTACTGCGGTACTGAAAAAGAAGAATGGACATCTCTTTTTGATGGAGAAAGTCTTAGTGGATGGGAGATGAAAATTGCTGGGTATGAGTTAAATAATAATTACAGAAATACATTTAGTGTAAAAGATGGAGTAATTAGAGTTTCTTACAGTGAATATGACTCATTTGATGAAAAGTTTGGGCATCTTTTTTATACAGAAAAGAAGTTCAAAAATTATCACTTAAAGATGGACTATAGGTTCTATGGTGAGCATGCAAATCAATTAAAAAACGAAGATGAAGCATGGAATTATAAAAATAGTGGTGTAATGCTTCATTCGGAAGATCCATCCAAAATGTTCCTTGATCAAGAGTTCCCAGTAAGTATAGAAGCACAATTTTTAGGAGGATCAGGAGAAAGAGATAGACCAACTTTAAATATGTGTTCACCTGGAACTGAAGTTGATATTAATGGATCTCAAGCTTTGAAACATTGTATTTCTTCTAATTCTAAAACATACCACAATGAAGATTGGGTTAGTGTTGAATTTATTGTTTATTCAGATTCCATTGTTCACCACGTAATTGATAAAGACACAGTCATGACATACTCAAATATTAAAATTGGTGGAGGCTATTTATCTGATAACTTTACAAATAGAATTGGTGAGCCACTTGAGCAAGGGTACATTTCACTTCAGTCTGAAGGTCATCCAATAGAATTTAAAAACATAAGAATAAGAGAACTTATTGAGTAACACAATGCAAGTAAGAGAAGCTAAATTGTCTGATCTAGAAAATCTATCCGGTTTGTTCAATTCTTATAGAATGTTTTATGGAAAAAAATCTGACTTAAAAATTGCTGAAGAATTCTTAAGATCCAGAATTGAAAATAAAGATTCCAAAATATTTGTTTGTGATTTAAACAATGAATTATCTGGCTTTGTACAATTATATCCAATATTCTCATCAACTAGAGTTAGTAAATATTGGCTACTAAATGATTTATTTGTAGATATTAAAAAAAGAGGTAAAGGATACTCAAAGCTACTAATTGACAGGTCTAAAGAACTTGTACTAGAATCGAAGGCATGTGGTATGATGCTAGAAACTGAAAAGTCAAATGATATCGGCAATATGTTATATCCATCAACAGGTTTTAAAAAGAATGAATTATGTAATTTTTATGAATGGATTCCTAATTAATAATTCTTTTTAAGTATACTGATGTAGCCTTATCTGCAATTTCTTGAAGAAGCATCTTGTCCTCTTCATCTATGGCCCCATAGTAATCATATTTTAGGCCTATTGGAGATGTTCTATATATACTTGCAAAAACAGTACATGCTGCCAAGTATGTTCCTTTAAGATTTGGATGTGTCCCATCATCTTGATGAAGTTTTATGTCTGGGAATTCCTTATATGCAATATCAAAAGCTAAGCCAACAGGAATTACAAGAACATTATTTTCTTTACCAACTTTTGTATAGATATCTTCAATAATTCTTATTTGATTATCTTCAAAATCTTTATGTGGTTTAACATAAGCATGAGTCATATAAAGAGCTGCTTTAGAATTATTTGCCTTGATAGATTCTATATGTTTTTTAGCAAAGTATGAGAACTCTTTTCGGTTTTCTTTAGTTAATGGCTCAGAGCTTCCACCTTGGAGAATAACTAAATCAAATTTTTTAATTGAACTGATTGCTCCTGGCTTAATAAGTCTTTCAACGTCATGATGTTTTAATCTTGCCCCACCAATTGTTGCAGATTTTACAGATGCTCCACCATCATAATCCTCAAGATACTCCTCAACCATACGTTTGAAATGATTGTGAAGACTATCACCATAATATAAGTAACTGTTACCAATAAATAATATTGTTCTTGGTTCTTGATTTCTATCTTGACCTTCAACCTCCTGAGATAACAACGAGTTTGAAAAGATTAATAGTATTACAAAAAAATTTAAAATATTTTTCATTGTTTTTATTTCAAGAAGGTAAATATTCTTTTAATTTTAACCAAGTTTCGTTTAATCCCCAAAAATTTAAAATATGTCGATAGATAAAAGAGAGTTTGATATCATAATCTGGGGTGCAACTGGGTTTACGGGTAGACTTGTTGCTGAATATTTATCTCAAAATTATAGTCCTAATGAATTGAAATGGGCTATAGCAGGAAGAGATGCCGATAAGCTTAATAAAATAAGAGACAAATACCTTAATGAAAAAATTCCAATAATTATTGCAGACAGCTTTGATGAAGTTAGCTTAGGCAAAATGACAAAAAGAACTAAGGTAATATGCACTACGGTTGGCCCATATGCAAAATATGGATCTCTAATTGTAAAGTCATGTGTTAGTTCAAAAACACATTATTGTGATCTGGCCGGTGAAGCACAGTGGATTAGAAAAATGATTGATCTTCATCATGAAGATGCTAAAGATAATAAAGTAAGAATAGTTAATTCTTGTGGTTTTGATTCCATACCATCAGATCTTGGTGTCTATTATATTCATAAAAATATTTCCAAAAAAAACCTCTCAATAAGAATGAGGGTTACAGGTGCAAAAGGGACCTACAGTGGTGGAACATATGCAAGTATGCAAAATATAATCAAGGAGGCATTTAAAGATAGGGAGGTAAGAAAAAGTTTAACTAATCCTTACGGACTAAATCCTGTTGGGCAACAAAATGGACTTGATAAGAGAGATTTAAGATCTGTGAAATATGATAAAAGAATTAAAAGCTGGATATCCCCTTTTTTAATGGCTGGAATTAATACCCGAATTGTTAGAAGGAGTAATGCATTAAGTAATTTCAGTTATGGAAAAGAATTTACATATAACGAAGCCGTAATGACTGGGAAAGGATTTAAAGGAAGATTAAATGGAATTTTTCTATCAATTCCTCTTATGTTTCTTGCCGCAAAACCAGGATCTTTCTTTAATAAAATTTTTAATATTATTTCTCCTAAACCAGGACAGGGCCCAAATAAAAAAGAAAGAGAAAATGGATATTTTAGTTTACGATTTTTTGTTTTTCAAAAAGATGGTAATAAATCAATTTTCAAAGTAACTGGTGATAAAGATCCTGGTTATGGCTCTACCTCTAAGATGTTGGCTGAAAGTGCTGTATGCCTTGCAAAAGATAGACTAGAAGAGAACTATGGTGTACTAACACCATCTTATGCTATGGGTGATAATATCCTCGATAGACTTGTTTCAAATGCTGGATTAACATTTAATAAAATTAAATAAAGAAATAAGACTAGTCTTGAAAAAGTTTATGACTATTTTGTTTTAAGATTATACCAAGAAGAGATTAATGTAATAGGGAACCAAGACTTATTTTTATTACAATATATTAAGTGCCTTGTTGACTTAGGCTCTAAAAGATTATTTTTCTTTGAATTTGAGATTATTTGATTTTTTGAAAATGTATCATTCTCATCTGTAATAATTTTATCAGAAAAATAATTTATCAATGTCACAGGCACTTTATCATAACCTAATTCTTTTAATGCTATATATCTGTGATGTCCATCTATAATTAAACTAGACTCACTGCAAATTAAAATTGTGGATATTATCAGATGCTGATCTTTGTATTTTAAACTACTTTTTAAAATCTCTTTTTTATCAATTAGTACTTTTTCATGAGGTACTAAAGAATCAACATACACCTCATCGATTCCTATAATTATGTCTTTGTCTATATCTATTGAGTACATATTTTACTCTTGAACTATTGCTTCTGCTTCAATTTCAACAAGGTATTCATCCCCAACTAATTTTGCTTGAACTAATGTGTTTGCCGGATTAATATTTTTAAATCTTTTGCCATGAGTTTCAGCAATTTTTTTCCAATCTTCAATGTTTTTTACAAAAACTCTTGTTTTTACAACATCAGATAATTTGCCTCCCAATGAAGAGATTGAAGCTTCAATTTTATCAATTACAAAGTCTGTTTGAGCTACTGGATCTCCTAGGCCAATAACTTTATCTTCATGAGTTGCAGTTGTGCCAGACACAATGATTCTATTTCCATGTTTAACTGCTCTTGAATAACTTGCCATTTTTTCCCAACTTGTATTACTTGAAATGTTTTTTCTCATATTATCAATTTTTTTAACCTTGAATACATTTGGAATAGAATCAAGATGATGACTCAAATCTCCTGATGCTGTTAAAAATGGTGGTTTTCTGTATTCATCCCCACAATCTCCAGGTACTTTCTTTAATAAATTTAATGATTTAGAAATTAATTCTTTTTCACTTATAGAGAGATTAATGTCAATGATTTCTTTGTGCTCATCAACATGATTATTCTCTCCTAATCTAGCTCCAATAATTACAGATGCAACATTAGGATCTTCAAGTATATATCTACTTGCAATATTTGCGATAGAGGTGTTTTTTTTATTGGCAATTAAATTTAGTTGTTGTAATAGCTTCTGAAATAAAGACCACCCTCCAGTAATATCAATAAACCTTTTATATTTCATTTGAGACCAAGTAAGTTTATCATTGACATCAGGTTCTGATTTCCCTAGCCACCTATTAGATAAAAAACCACCAGCTAAAGTCCCAAATGCAAATAGTTTAATGTTAAATTCTTTACATAGATCTGACATCTCAAAACTGGCTCTCCTATCTAAGAGTGAATAACAAATTTGGTTAGACACAATTGGAATATCTGATGATAAAGCTATTCTCAAATGTGTTGTATCAAAATTTGTTACACCTATATCTTTAATTTTACCCTCTACCTTTAACTCATTTAAATAATATAATGCATCAAGCCAACTGGGATCTTGGTAATGCCATGCATGAAACTGCATTAAATCTATTTGAGACTGATTCATCCTTTTTAAAGCCAGATTCACAGCCTCTCTTGTAGATTCTTTAGAAATCATATCAGGTTTTGGAACCCACTTTGTGAATAAATTTATTTTATCAGGATTTTTATAGTTATTCTTAAATACCCCTGAAATTATTTCACTTGATCCATAATGATCAGCCATATCAAAAGATGTAAATCCATTATCAGCATATATATTCATAAACTTTGATGCGCTTTCTGAATCTAATATGTTGCCATTTTTTTCCATATCCGCTATTTGCCAAAGACCAATAAGAACTCTAGGTACAGAGTTATTATCTGAGATATTTACTAACCTATTCAACTGGTAGAGTTTTAAATGTGTTTTTGTTTTTTACTTGGACTGTTTTCCATCTTAAAGCAAAATATATACTGGCAATTGTCATTACGATTAAGTAAATATAAGTTGAGTGAAAATACCACTCTTCAACATTGGAAGATAAATCTTTATATGTATGAATTATTAAAAAGACCAAGATAATTAATGTCCCTGTGTAACCAATAAAAAGTTGAATTGTTCTGTTTTTAATTACAGTAATATTTCTAAATAGTTTAAAATTCACTCTTTGAATAGAGATAAGGGTAACACACATTAGTAAGAAATTTATCATCATGGAAGTTACCATAATATCTATACCAAGGAAAAAGTCTCCTGCAAAATGAGAGCCAATAGCTCCTATACTTGCAACAACTCCTACAAGAATGATTGCTATGTATGGTGTATTAAACTTTGAATGAATGAGGGCTACTCTATTAGGGAAGATATTATCCTTTGCCCATGCAAACATTAATCTTGAGACAGACAATATCATAGCAGGTAAATCATTGATAAGTGCAATTGCAGCTCCAATAATTATTAAAATTCCCCAAAATTGTGGAAGTACATAACTCAATAAACCAGGAGCTGTTATATCTTTTGTAATAGACTCATCTGCAACAAAACTCCATGGAACAATATTATATACTGAGATGGTAAATAGGATGTAATAAGAAGCCACTATAAAAATTGCAAGTAAAATTGCACGTGGTATGTTTTTTGTAGGGTTTTTTGCTTCATTACCCGTCTGAGCTATTGCATCAAATCCAATAAAGCTAGAAAACATTAAAGTCGCTGCCGTAAGAAATATTTTCCAATCAAACTTAATGTTTGAGATTGGCTCAATAACTCTATTCTCTGAATTTAAAACAGAATTAATAAAATCATTTTGGTCATAAACTAATCCTGTAATTAAAACTATACTTCCAAGAACAAACATAATAACTAACATGGGTATTAAAGTGTTCTTATATACTTTACCACCTACTATATTAACTAAAACAAAGAGCCAGATTAGCAGAAGAGAGATAGTCAGTCTAACAGATCCTATCTCTAAAAAATCTGAAATATTCATAAACCCTAGGTTAAAAAAAACATCACGAATAAATGGAACAATTATGTATGAAATCACACCTATAACTATTGATAAGCCAAACCATTGAGAAAAACTTGCAATGAAACCAAGGTATGGACTCAATCCTCTACTTGCATAAAGGTAGCTACCCCCTGCTCTTGGCATTGCAGAAGATAATATTGCATATGCATATGCGGCAAAAATTGCTGGAATAGCGGCAAATAAGAATGCTGGAACTACATAAGGCCCAATTCCGGGAACATTTTTTTGAATCATAAAAGGGATTACATTAATCGAAGCCCCCATCATTGAACATATACCAGTAGCTGTTACTAGTAGAAGTCCCATCTCTCTTTTTAATTTATTATTTGCCAATTTTTTTTAAATGAATGCTTATGCAAAATACACATTATTTAGAACTACTTTTTGTACATTTAAATATGTCCTATAAATCTCATTGGGAAAGAATATATAAGGAAAAGAGCCCTCAAGAAGTGTCATGGACCGAGGAGATTCCTGATACATCTATTGACTTTTTTAAAGATTTTACAATTCAAAAAGATGATCCAATAATTGATATTGGTGGTGGTGAAAGTAAATTTGTTGATTATCTTTTAGACAGTGGGTATAAAAATATATCTGTCCTTGATATATCAGAGAATGCAATCAATAAAGCAAAAGAAAGACTAGGAGTTAAATCTCAATATATAAAATGGATAGTTTGTGATTTAAATGAATTTGAACCAAAAGAAAAATATGCGATTTGGCATGATAGAGCTGTCTTTCATTTTTTAACTTCTAAGGTTGAAATAGATAGATACGTCAGAAAAGTAAAATTAAATTCTCAAAACTTTATAGTAGGGACTTTTTCAACTTTAGGTCCAAAAAAATGTAGTGGACTAGATATAACTCAATATGATGAATCGTCATTAAAAAAATTGTTTGAAGATCAAGACATCTCTATGAAAAGAACTGAGAACATAAATCATATTACACCTTTTGAAACGACTCAAAATTTTATATTTTGCAGTTTCTCATCAATAAAATAAATTATTATTAATATGGAATATAATAAACTGCCTGGTACAGATATTGAAGTAAGTAAAATATGTCTTGGAACTATGACTTGGGGAAGACAAAATTCAGAAGCTGAGGCTTTTGAACAAATGGATTATAGTTTAGATAAAGGAGTTAATTTTTTTGATACTGCAGAACTATATCCAGTACCTGCAACACCTGAGAGATATGCTGATACAGAAAAAATAATTGGGAACTGGCTTGAGACAAGAAAATCGAGAGATAAAATTATTCTTGCTTCAAAAATTGCAGGTCCAGGTGATTATACCGCGCATATTAGAAAGACTGGATTCAAAGGAACATCCATTGAGGAAGCTGTTAATGGAAGCCTTGAAAGATTAAAGACAGATTATCTGGATTTATATCAACTTCATTGGCCAGAAAGAGCTACAAACTATTTTGGAAAGAGAGGGTTTGATTATATTAATGATGGCTGGGATGATAACTTCAGAGAAATTCTTGAAACTCTAAAAAAAATTGTTGATTCAGGAAAAGTAAGATATGTTGGGCTATCTAATGAAAATCCATGGGGAATTATGAAATATCTTGAGTATTCTAAGGAGGGACTACCTAAAATGATTACAATTCAAAATCCTTATTCTCTATTAAATAGATTATTTGAAGTTGGAAGTGCAGAAATATGTAAAAGAGAAAATGTAGGCTTGTTAGCATATTCACCTCTGGGATTTGGTGTTCTTTCGGGTAAATATAGAAATGGTAATATGCCTGAAAATAGTAGATTAAAATTATTTTCAAATCTTGCTAGGTTTAGTAATGATAAGTGCTTTAAAGCTACAGATCTTTATTATGATATAGCTGTAAAGTATGATTTAAGTCTTACCGA
>CACJHI010000006.1 GCA_902593165.1 uncultured Bacteroidota bacterium
TGAGAGACTGACAAGTCGATCAGGTTGGAAACAAGAGCATAGTGATCCACTGGTTCCGCATGGAAGGGCCAGTGCTCAAAGGATAAAAGGTACGCCGGGGATAACAGGCTGATCTCCCCCAAGAGCTCAAATCGACGGGGGGGTTTGGCACCTCGATGTCGGCTCGTCACATCCTGGAGCTGGAGAAGGTTCCAAGGGTTGGGCTGTTCGCCCATTAAAGTGGCACGCGAGCTGGGTTCAGAACGTCGTGAGACAGTTCGGTCTCTATCTGTGGTGGGCGTTAGAAATTTGAGAGGATCTGTCTTCAGTACGAGAGGACCGAGATGGACTGACCTCTAGTGTACCGGTTGTTACGCCAGTAGCATCGCCGGGTAGCTATGTCGGGAAAGGATAAGCACTGAAAGCATCTAAGTGCGAAACCTACCTCAAGATGAGATTTCTTTTAAGGGTCGTTGGAGACTACAACGTTGATAGGTCACAAGTGTAAAGGCAGTAATGTCAAAGCTGAGTGATACTAATTACCCGTAAGTCTATTGTAACACACTTTCTTGATTGTTAACTTCGATATTTTCAAATGTTATATGACCTTATTAAAATTTTAAGGTGGTTATAGCGATAGGGCTCACCTCTTCCCATCCCGAACAGAGAAGTTAAGCCTATCAGCGCAGATGGTACTGCAATTTTGTGGGAGAGTATGTCGCCGCCTTTATCTTATAAAAACAACCCTTTATATTGAAGGGTTTTTTTATACCCAATTTTTAAGTTTTCTTATATTACAGGTATGAAAAAGAAAGAGTCAAACTTATTAGGGATTTTATTTGTAGCAATAGTAACTATAATTTGCGGTGTTATATTGTATTATGGATTCTGGATTTAAAAGAATTTTTATTTTTTCTTTCTAAGTGGGATAGAGTAGGTCAATGTATAGTTGAACCCGCTTCCAAAAGTATTGTCATCTGTTACTTTATTAAAACCAGGTATATAAAGGTTATCAAAGTTTTCGGGCTTTTGAGTGGATAATAATTTATTTAACCTTAGGCTAAATCCTAAATAAACATTATTAAAAGTTTCAACTTTAACACCAGCTACAATTTCCAGCCAATTTCCAGTTAAATTTGAATGATCAATAGTTTGATAACTATTATCTACAAAGTTTGAAAAATATCCATCACTGTTCCTGACATTATAACTTTCAATTTTATTTGAAAAATTAGAAGATCCATATCTCAAACCTAAAAAAATTGCATTATCCATTCCAACCCAATTCTTGAACATGTTGTAATCAAAACCAAAACGTAGGAAGCTACCATTAGAATTAAAATTAATATTCTCATCTTCAATTAATCTATCTATCAATCCATATTCAGCTGCTAAATATAAATTTTCAGTTATCTGTAAATCACCAACAATTTCATAATTTAAATTATCTCCATCAGATGAAGATTTAATAGGTTTAAATATATCAAATCCTAATCTTATTTTATTGATATTCAATATTTTATCTTTAATAGTTAAACTATCATTTAATTCACTTTCTGCCTGTGAGAATACCATTGTAGATGGTATAATAAGACTAATAATGAATAAATATGTTTGTCTTTTCTTCATTAAAAATTGAATCTTGTACAATTGAAATTTCTCGAATCCATCCTGATTCTTTTATAATTTCAGTGTCTGATTTTATTAAAAAATTTGATTTAAATCCACATGATCTATTCAAATATAGATGTTTCGTTTGATGGGATATTATCAGAGTATCTCTAATTTCATTTTGCTCTAAAATATATTTTGTTTGATTTGAATTTACCATTAAAGGTAGTTTAAGTTCAGCTCCAGAAAATTCTTCACTGATTATAGAATCATTATCGACCCCTTTAATTAAACTTAAATTAATTCTTTTTAGATTTTCACTTTCATTATCAATAAATCCAATTGTGACTCTATTGGTATTCTCCGAACCTTCAATACATATATCATCTTTTTCACAACTTAAAAAAAATAATATTAAAACTAGAAAATGAAGGTGTTTGATCATTAGTTTAAATATTTTCAAAATTAGTATATTTATAATAAATCATAACACTTTAATATTGATAACAAAAACCTCAAAAGATTTAGCCAAATTTCATCTAGATTTAGAAAAAAATTATGGTGCACACGATTATCATCCATTACCTGTCGTTCTTGAAAAAGGAGAAGGTGTATTTATGTGGGATGTAAACGGAAAAAAATATTATGATTTTTTGTCAGCATACTCTGCTGTAAACCAAGGTCATTGTCACCCGAAGCTTGTTAATCTAATTAAAAATCAAGCTGAAACATTAACTCTAACATCGAGAGCCTTTCATAATAACAAATTGGGTGAGTATATGAAATATGCTACAAACCTTTTTGGGTTTGATCAACTTCTTCCAATGAATACCGGTGCTGAAGGTGTTGAAACATCTATTAAGCTTTCCAGGAAATGGGGATATTTAAAGAAGAATGTTGATGAAAATCAAGCTAAAATTATTGTATGTAACAACAATTTTCATGGAAGAACTACAACTGTGATTTCTTTTTCAACTGATCCTGGTTCAAAGGATTATTTTGGTCCTCATACTCCAGGCTTTATCCATATTCCGCATGGAGATGTAAATGCACTAGAGAATGAGCTAAAAAAAGACACAAATATTGTTGCTTTTCTTGTTGAACCAATTCAAGGTGAAGCTGGTGTCAACGTTCCAGATTCTGACTATTTGAAAAAAGTAAGACATTTATGTTCTCAGCATAATGTTTTAATGATTGCTGATGAAATTCAAACTGGACTAGGTAGAACAGGTTCACTTCTTGCTTCTTGTGGTAATTGTGATTGTAGCTCTTCATGTGAACAGCAATCCTCTTATGTAAGACCTGACATTTTAATATTAGCTAAAGCTTTGAGTGGAGGTACTTATCCCATATCTGCTGTTCTTTGTGACTCACATATAATGGAGGTAATCCAGCCCGGTCAACATGGAAGTACATTTGGTGGAAATCCTTTTGCGGCTAGTATTGCAAAAAAAGCTCTAGAAATAATAATTGAAGAAAATCTCTCCCAAAATGCAAGATTATTAGGTGGAATATTTAGAGATGAGATGAATAAATATATTTCTAATAGTAATATTGTTAGTCTTGTTAGAGGAAAAGGTTTGTTAAATGCTATCGTGATTAATGATTCTCCCGAAAGTAAAACTGCTTGGAATATTTGTTTAAGATTACGTGACAATGGCCTTTTAGCTAAGCCTACTCACGGTAATGTTATAAGATTTGCTCCACCTTTAGTTATGACTAAGGATCAATTATATGATTGTATTGATATAATAACTTCAACACTAAAAGAATTTGAGCCTAAATAAATGAATGTTTACTTTGATAATGCAGCTACAACAAAGGTAAGAGGCGAAGTAATTGATGATATTTCAAATGTACTAAAGGATTGTTTTGGTAATCCATCATCTACTCATTCATTTGGAAGATCAGCAAAATCCTATATTGAGACATCACGAAAATCTATTGCAAAAATTTTAAACTGTGACCCCGGTGAAATAATCTTTAACTCCGGTGGAACTGAATCTGATAATTCAATTTTAAAATGTGCCGTAAAAGATTTAGGTGTAAGGCACATCATCTCTTCAAAAATTGAACATCATGCAATCACTCATACTCTAGACGAGCTAGAGTTACAAGGTGTAAATGTCCACTACGTAAAATTAACTGAAAACGGAAATGTTGACATTGATAATCTAGAAAATTTACTGAGACTAAATGATGAGCCTAAACTAGTAACCTTAATGTATATTAATAATGAGATAGGCAATATTCTTGATATACATAGTGTATCAAATCTATGTCAAAAGTATAATTCATTTTTTCATACAGATGCTGTTCAGGCTGTTGGTCATTATAATATTGATCTAAAGTCTGTAAAGATTGATTTTCTATCATCAGCGGGTCATAAGTTTCATGGACCAAAGGGTGTGGGGTTTACTTATATTAATAAGTCAACCAAAATAAAATCATTTATCTGTGGTGGTCCACAAGAAAGAGGTCTTAGAGCTGGTACTGAATCTGTCCATAATATTGTTGGAATGACAAAGGCACTTGAGATAGCTGATAAAAATATGGAACAAGAGGCCGAATATGTCTTATCATTAAAAGAATACTTGATAGATAGTTTGAGAAAATTATTTCCTGATATTCATTTTAATGGAGAATCTGGAAATATTAAGAAAAGTACATACACTATTTTAAATGTTTGTTTCCCTATATCTAACGATAAAGCCGCTATGCTTGATTTTAATTTAGATCTAAAAGGTATAGCATGTTCTAAGGGAAGTGCATGTCAATCTGGAAGTTCAGAAGGATCTCATGTACTTAGTGAAATACAAAGTGATGATCAAAAAAAGTTTCCTTCAGTTAGATTCTCTTTCTCTCACAATAATAAAATGGATGAAGTTGACTACCTAATAGACACACTCAAAGAATTTATTAATTCTTAATAGTATATAGTCGCCTTATATACCCCTTTATTTCCTACACCATCTTGATAATTAATAAGTAAAATATTTTCACCTTCATTTATA
Source organism: uncultured Bacteroidota bacterium (assembly GCA_902593165.1). Classification (GTDB taxonomy): domain Bacteria; phylum Bacteroidota; class Bacteroidia; order Flavobacteriales; family Flavobacteriaceae; genus Marisimplicoccus. Next base: position 4,605 of record CACJHI010000006.1, read on the forward strand.
ATGTTGTCTGAAATCTTATGAAAAATTAAATTTGATTTAGGCTCATACTCAAAAAGCGCCCATTTTCCATTTAGATAAGCGTTATAGCTTTTAATTCCCGACATTTCATCCTTTAGTCTTAACCTTATTGTTGATCTATTAGAAATATTTGAATTCTGCTTAAAATTAATTGGTTTTATCTCGGGCTTAATGGTATCTCTAGATATTGTATACTTCCCAAGAGATGAAGTATTAGCATAGATGTATGAATCATCTTTTCTAGAGTTTAAGTATGTTATTTTTTTATCTTTTATTTTTCCAATAAATGACTGTCTCAACTCTAATGTGTCAGATATTAATTGAGGTAGCTTAATAATCATAGAATTTCTAAATGGATCTTTATCCTCACCTAGGTCAAGAGTATCTTCTCTATAAGATATGTTTAATAAAAGATCATTATAAAATGTATTCTTCTTAATCTCTATGACTGAAGAATTTTTATTTATTTCATAATCCTGATTAGTCAATATTTCTATTCCATCATAAGATTTGATATCATCTTTACTCTCAGTACCTTTAATTTTAAAGTTTAAATGAGATGAGTTTTTATTCCAATCGGAAACTCTTATAGATATATAACTATCTAGATGTTCCGTCGGATCTAATATACCATTGAAATTATTATTCTCTAGAAAAGATAAATCTGCATTTTGCGGAGTATAAACCTTTAAGACTCTCTTTTTATTCTTTACAGCAGACATGTAATCATACATGATCTTTCTGTAATGATTTTGACTAAATTTTATTCTATCCATTTTAAATGAATAAACTAATAAGGAATCAATGTATAAATCTACTTTGTATACACCATTTCGGTTAAATAATCCTTTGTATTGTATATCATAAATATCAATTCCAAGCCCAGTCTTATTACTAAATTCTATATCATTAGTAGTATAGGTAGAGTCATTTAATTTCCTGATTTCTTTCTTTGATGGCAAACTGCTTACTAGTGTATTCTCCTCATCTATTAGATATAACCCCCTTATTATAGGTCTTTCATTATCTAAATATTCATAATTAAACATTAAAGGATTAAGTGCATCTTGAGTCTTAGTATCTCTTATTTCAAAATGTAGGTGTGGTCCAAATGATCCACCTGTATTACCTGAATAGCCAATTAATTGACCTTTTTCAACCTTTATTTCTCCTTTTTTTGGAAATTTTTTAATTGTACTTTTCCTTAATTTGTACTGCTCACCTTTTACAAATTTATCTAACTCAGTGCTAAAATCTTTCAAGTGTGCATAAACTGATGTATATCCATTAGGATGGTCAATATATATTACTTTTCCATATCCATAGTTATTAACCTCAATTCTTGAAACATATCCTTCTTCAATACTAAAAATCTTTTGACCTTGGACCCCTCTGCTTTTAAAGTCAATTCCAGTATGAAATCTTGATCTATATTCTCCAAATGTACCTGATAGATCAAAAGGTGCATCAATTGGAGTATGGAAATCTAAGTCCTGACTTGAGGTCTGGTTATAGTTTAAAATAAAAAATGATGTAAATAAAATTCTAAGAAATAAATTCATCTGATTTCAAATTTAACTTAAGATTTTTATAAATTGAAATTATTAAATTAAATACAATTGGATTATTTAAAAACTCTTCAAGAAAAAATCAGTCTTCTTCTAGAAAAGCTAGATGAAACCAAAGTGTTGAATGAGTCACTAGAATCGAAAAATGAATATTTAATAAAAGTCAATAAAGATCTTGAAACTAAGATTAAGATTATAAAAGCGAAAGAGAAACAACTTAAAATTGTATCAGCTATAAATGAGGATGACAGTGATAAGCAATATTTTAAAAATAAAATTGATTATTTGATTAAGGAAATAGATTACTGCATTGACAGAATATCTATATAAAAATTATGGAGGAAAATATTAAAATTAAATTGAATATTGGTGATAGGATTTACCCTCTTACAATTCAAAGATCTCAAGAGTTTTATTTTCGAGAAGCTGCAAAGATTATTGAAAAAACAATCAAAAATTTAGAAGAAAACTATTCAGTTAGAGACAAACAGGACCTTTTGGCTATGTGCTGTATCCAATTTGCTGCAAAAAATTTACAGAATAACTCAAAATCAAATGATTCTGAGAGTGAAGTTGAAAAAATTATCTTAAAAATTATTGATGATATTGATAAATCCATTTTAACTTCTTAAATTTACTTCAACCTGTATTAGTGATTCTTGGTAAACTCAACGAGTATTAATTAAGAAAGGTGAGTTTAAATGCTAAAGCAAGCTATCTTGAATAGATCCTTGAATGTTTAATTAGCCTTAATCCTGTTTTTAGGAGTTTACGCAATACTCACTCTAATACAGGTTTGTTATTTTATTAGGTAAGAAGATTCCCATCCTCGTCCCACTCTGCTAAGTCATTTCTTTTGGATTGATCAACACACCTAGAAATCCATTCTTCATCATATGAAACTGAGTAATCTTTTAGAATTTCTTCAGGGACACCATCCCAAACATTTGGTGTATTCCCCTTATACCCAAGATCTTTAATGCCAATCTCAGATGTAAAATATCCTGTTAAAACCATTCCCCTATATACAGCAAATAGCCTTATAGCCTCTTGAAGATCCTCATCTTTATTATCACTAAAAGCTATATCATCAAAAATTGATTTAATCTGTTCATCAGAGCATTCTAGTATACTTTTGTTAAATCTTGAATTACAAATACTTTCAAAAACAATTAAGCCTCTCCTAAGAACTTTTTCCCCGTACTGGTTATGCGCTGGTGTACTGAAGTCTTTTGCTATTATTTCAAAAAGTTCTACAACTCCTGCATCTTTGATACTACCATATTCATTAGGTGGTATAATAATATTTGCAATTTTTTCAATAGTAGACAACTCAGTGTCTGAAAAAAACTTACCAGTAAGTACCTTATAATCCCATTTAAGCTCCTCGGTAGTCCTACCATAGTTATATTGCCATACCTGGTCAAGTACTGTCTTATCCTCAGAAGTTATGCAACTCTCTAGGGTTAAAGATGCACCAATGGAGCCAAGAAACATTGTTTTTATACTATCTCTCCTTTTCATTATACATTCTGTTTTTTAAGTTCATCTATTATATATTCAGAAGTTCTCATTGATAAAGCCATGATAGTCCATGTAGGATTTTTATCAGCTTGAGAAACAAAAGGAGCGGCATCAACTACATACACGTTATCAACATCATGAAGTCTCTCGTATTTATTTACAACAGAGCTTTTAGGGTCGTTACCCATCCTTGTTGTTCCGACTTCATGGATAATCTCACCAGGTACGGAAATCCCGTAATTATCTTTTTTGGTTGGCTTATTACCAAGAGGGATTCCTCCCATGTTATATGCAATCTCCTCAAATGTATCATGCATATGTTTTGCTTGTTTATATTCGTAATCAGACCATTTATACCTGAACTTTAGGACAGGTACACCATATTTATCATTTGTATCAGGATCAATTTCACAATAGTTTTCTTTTAGAGGTATTGCTTCACCTCTTCCGGATAAATAGACTGTAGATCCATAATATTTTTTTACATCATCTCTTAAAGAATCTCCATAACCTCCAGTTCTAAGTCCAAAAAATTTATTGAAATCATTTGGGTTCCAACCAATACCATATTGTGGTAATGTCATCCCACCACTCACTTCAATGTGATAACCTCTAGGGAAGTCAAGTTTTCTACTATCTAACCACCAAGGAGAGTATACATGCATTCCACCAACACCATCTTCATTATATATCTTCCTATTCATAAGCTCTGGAATAAATACACCTCTTCCAGCTCCTGTAGTGTCATGTAAATACTTGCCAATCAAATTACTGCTATTACCAAGACCATTTGGATGAGCTCTACTTTTTGAATTCAACAAAATTCTGGCAGTAGCACACGCAGATGCAGCTAGAACTACAATCTTCCCTTTGATCTTATAATCTTTACCATTTTCTTTGTTGATGAATGATACACCTGTCGCTCTTCCATTATTATCTGTAATTACCTCATTAACCATAGAATTTACATACAGGTCTACTTTCCCTCCTTTAAGAGATGGAATAACAAGGCATGAGCTTGAAGAGAAATCTCCATATACTGAACATGATCTATCACATTGACCACAGTAAAAACATATACCTCTTTCATTGTTTATCCTTTTTGTCAGAACGGATAATCTTGAAGGCATTACTTTCACATTAGATTTTCTTGCCCCTTTTATATAGAAAAGTTCGTGAAGTCTAGGCTTTGGCGGTGGAAGAAAAAATCCATCAGGTTCATTGAACATATTTTCTTTCGTACCATATACACCTACAAGCTTATCCAGCTTATCATAATAGGGCTTTATGTCTTCATAAGATATAGGCCAGTTTTCTCCGAGGCCGTCGAAGTCTTTACTTTTAAAATCCCTTGGTCCAAATCTTAATGAAATTCTCCCCCAATGATTAGTTCTTCCTCCAAGCATTCTTGATCTCCACCATTTAAAATCTGTTCCATCAACAGATGAGTATGGTTCACCATCAAGAGACCAATCTCCGTAAGACATGTGGAAATCACCGAATGCTCTATTTGTTCCTGCACCTCTTCTAGGTGACTCCCAAGGCCATTTAAGTTGAGTTTGTTGATCTGGGTTAGCAGGATCAAAATACGGGCCTGATTCAACAAGGGCGACATTAACTCCTGCATCACTTAGTATTTTAGTTGCCATTCCACCACCAGCTCCTGAACCTACAACTATAACATCATATTCCTTTTTACTTTTTATTATTTCCATAAACCATTCGAAATTATTAAAAACAATTAAAAATTAATATAGTTAGCAATAAACTTTTCTTATATTAAATATCATTAAAATTATCTATTAATAAAAATTTAATGTACTGCATTATCACTGCCTAAATTATGATTATAGAAATTTGTGCTACAACTTTAAATTCAATTAAGAATGCCCAGAATGCAGGAGCTGACCGCATAGAATTGTGTGAAGAATATCTAATTGGTGGAGTAACACCCAGTATTGATTTCCTAGATAAATCAATAAAACTATCTAGAATTCCAATTAATATATTAATAAGACCTAGGGGAGGAAACTTTCACTTTAATAATAATGAGATTGATAAGATGTTTGAATCCATTAATAATTTTAAAAAATTTAATATTAAAGGCTTCGTTATAGGTTTCTTAGATGCAAGTAATAAGTTAGATCCAAAGATCCTAGAGGAATTTAGAAGTCAAACATCAGGTTATGATCTAACCTTTCATAGGGCTTTTGATTATTTAGTTAATCAAACTAAATCTTTAGAATTATTAATAGAAAATAAATTTGATAGAATACTCTGCTCAGGAAGTAAGATTGATTCAGAGAATGGCCTAGAAAATCTTATTAATCTCAAAGAAATAGCAAATGATAAGATAACCATAATGCCAGGAGGTGGTATTAATTCTAAGAATTTTAATTTATTCAAAGAATCAGGTTTTCAACAAATCCATCTTTCAGGGATTAATAAAAAAATATCATTAGACTCTGATTACAATATTATTAAGGAAATAATAGAGATGAGTAAATAATAAAATATTATTTTTGAAAAAAAATTTTATGGCTTTTGATATTGATGTTATAAAGAGTGTTTATTCAAAAATGTCTTCGAAGATTGATAATGCAAGGAAAATTGTTGGTAGACCTTTAACATACGCTGAAAAAATCTTATACTCTCATCTATGGGATGAATCATCAAAAACAGTTTTTAAAAGAGGTGAAGACTATGTTGACTTTGGCCCTGACCGTGTTACATGCCAGGACGCTACAGCTCAGATGGCTCTACTTCAATTTATGCAAGCTGGAAAAGATAAAGTAGCTGTTCCAACAACAGTTCATTGTGATCACTTAATTTTAGCTCAGTCTGGTGCGCAGAAAGATTTGAAGAATGCTAATAAGGTAAGTTCTGAAGTATTCAACTTTTTAGAGTCTGTATCAAGAAAATATGGAATAGGTTTTTGGAAACCAGGTGCAGGAATAATTCATCAAGTCATTCTTGAAAATTATGCTTTTCCAGGTGGTATGATGATTGGAACAGATTCACACACAGTAAATGCTGGAGGACTTGGAATGGTTGCTATAGGTGTTGGTGGAGCAGATGCAGTTGATGTAATGGCAGGAATGCCGTGGGAGTTAAAATTTCCAAAATTAATCGGTATAAAATTAACAGGAGAGCTAAATGGTTGGGCATCTGCCAAGGATGTAATTCTAAAAGTTGCTGGAATATTAACTGTAAAAGGTGGTACAGGTTACATTTTAGAATATTTTGGAGATGGAGCTGAATCACTTTCATGTACAGGAAAAGGTACAATTTGTAATATGGGTGCTGAAGTTGGAGCGACAACATCAATCTTTGCATATGATGAATCAATGGAAAGGTATTTGAAGTCTACTGAGAGAGAAGATGTAGTGAAAGCCGCATCAGATATTAAAGATGATTTGAGAGCTGATCAAGATGTTTATGAGAATCCTGAAAAATATTTTGATGAAATTATTGAAATTGATTTAAATACTTTAACACCACACATTAATGGACCATTTACTCCAGATCTTGCTACGCCGGTAAGTGAAATGAAAATTAAAGCTAAATCTGAGGGTTGGCCTACTGACATTAAGTGGGGTCTCATAGGTTCATGTACAAATTCATCTTATGAGGATCTTTCTAGAGCAGCATCAATAGCTAAGCAAGCTTTAGACAAGAATATTAAAATAAAATCCAAACTTGGAATAAATCCTGGTTCCGAACAAGTAAGATATACAGCAGAAAGAGATGGTATAATTGATCTGTTCGAAAGACTTGAATCAAAAATTTTTACAAATGCTTGTGGACCATGTATAGGGCAATGGAATAGAGAAGGAGAGGACAATACTGAGAAAAATTCAATTATACACTCATTTAATAGAAATTTTGCTAAAAGAGCAGATGGTAATCCCAATACTCATGCTTTTGTAACTTCACCTGAAATGGTAATGGCTGTTGCCTTATCAGGTAATCTTGATTTTAACCCCATTACTGATAATCTAATTTCTGAGGATGGGCATGAAGTAGTATTAGACCCACCAATTGGTGATGAGCTACCCTCAAACGGGTTTGATTGTGAAGATAATGGGTATGTTGAGCCTCCATTAGATGGTTCAAATATTGAAATAAATATTAATCCAGATTCTAAAAGACTTCAAATACTTGAAGCTTTTAGTCCATGGAATGGAGAAAATATAAGAGAAGCAAAACTTTTAATTAAGGCACATGGTAAATGTACTACCGATCATATTTCAATGGCTGGTCCTTGGCTAAGATATAGAGGACATTTAGACAATATATCAGATAATTGCTTAATTGGTGCAGTTAATCATTTTAATATGAAAACTAATTCTGTTAAAAATCAAGTTACAGGAGAATATGGTCCTGTTCCTGAGACTCAAAGATTTTATAAAAAAAATAAAATTGATACTATAGTTGTTGGAGATCATAATTATGGAGAGGGTTCATCACGGGAGCATGCTGCTATGGAACCTAGACATCTTGGTATAAAAGCTGTAATTGTAAAATCTTTTGCAAGAATTCATGAGACAAATCTGAAGAAACAAGGTATGTTGGCCTTAACTTTTGATGATGAAAATGACTATGATAAAATACAAGAAGATGATATATTTAATTTTACTGATTTGAAATCTTTCTCACCTGATAAAAGTATTTCACTTGAGATTATTCATTCGAATAATTCTAAAGAAATTATTAAATTGAACCATACTTTTAATTCACAGCAAATTGAATGGTACAAAAATGGTTCTGCACTAAACTTAATTAAAGCTAATAATCTTTGATGAAAGATCTTAAATACTTAATGTCATATTCGATTGCCCTTATGGCATTCATTGGTATTTCATTAGGTGGCTTCTATAATTATTTAGCAGTTATTTTTACATTTATTTTTATACCCATTCTTGAAACAATTGTAAAGAAAAGTGATGAAGAGTATACAGAAGAAGAAAAGAAAAGTAGATTACTTGATCCTTTTTTTGACTTATTATTATACCTAAATCTTCCTATTGTATTTGGAATTTTCTTTTTTTCTATTGATAAGTTAGCCTTTACATCTTCCGTGTCTGATATTATTGGAATAATATTATCAGCCAGTATAGTAATGGCTACTAATGGAATTAATGTAGGTCATGAGTTGGGTCATAGAAAGTCAATTATTGCAAGAACATGCTCAAAACTCTTATATCTTCCTTGTCAGTATATGCATTTCTACATTGAACACAATTTTGGTCATCATATAAATGTTGCGACTCCTGAGGATCCTGCTACTGCTAGATACAAACAAACCTTATATAGCTTTTGGGTAACATCTGTTATTAGAACTTATATAAGTGCTTGGAAAATTCAGCTTAAACTTCTTAAGGTTTCCAAGAGGGATTTCTTCTCTATTAAAAATGATATGATTTTTTATACATTGTTTCAAATTTCATTTTTAGCCTTTGTTTATTATATTTTTGGACTATACCTAACGCTGTTATCTATATTGATGTCTGTTATTTCATTCTTGTTTTTAGAGACGATTAATTATGTAGAGCATTATGGTTTACTAAGAAAAAAAGAACCAAGTGGAAGATACGAGAGAGTTAAACCACATCATTCTTGGAATTCAAATCATACAATTGGTAGGATCGTGCTATATGAATTAACTAGACACAGTGATCATCACTTCAAATCTTCAAAGAAATATCAAGTTTTAGAGTCATTAGATGACTGTCCTCATTTGCCGTATGGATATCCAACTTCGATATTGCTATCTTTTATTCCTCCATTATGGTTTAGTATTATGAATCCTTTAGTAAAAAATCATATGGGGTACTCTGACTAATTAATTGTGATCTATACTGCAATCATGCAATAAATGAGGAAGTTCAGGTTTACTATTCCCATTAATATAATCTTCATACCAACTACAATCAAGATATCTTAGCCCATCAAATTTTTTTTCAAAGAATCTGTTTTTTGATTCAATAAAACCATTATAAGTGCTAGCAAAGGGAGATGATGGGTGCATTATGTCATCTGGGTTTGAACTATGCCCATATCTAAGAACATCATGGCCAAATTCATGATACATTAAACCTAACTTTTGCCAAATGTTTATATCACTCCAATACCTGAAGGCTATTCCAACTCTAACCCTTGAATCATCGCAAGAAGTTGCAGCATATGCACCATAATCAAGAACTTCACCAGATGCAAATAATGCATCTGATTCATATTCATAAAAAATATCTACATCTGTATTAAGTTTATCATAATCTGGGCTTGAGCTCATAGAACATTTTGCATCAGCAACAAATATGTCCCAAAAAGCATACAAATCATCTGAATCAAAGTTTGGATCAGTCACCTTACTATAATCTACACAGCTAAATAATATTTCTTCTGGCACTTCTTCATAGACAAGTGAATTTTTATCACAACCTAAGAAAAATAAAGAAATTGAAAAAATTAACTGTCTGTTGGACATGATATGTATTTGATTCCGGGAAAAGATCTTTTAAACATTCTATCCTTAGCTCCAATAAAATCATTAATATTTATATCACCTCTTGTACTAGCAGGATACATGATATCTGCAGGATCAGTACTGTGTTCGTATTTATAAACATCATGACCAAATTCATGATACATTATCCATAATCTTTGAAGTAAGTTTTTTTCAGTCCATTCATTGTATAATACTCCAACATTAACAACTTTATCATTACAGTATCCAGCAAAAGTTGAATAAGCAATATGATCTGGAGTTACACCTGCAGCAATTTGTGCAGCACTTCTATACTCAAAAAATATATTTAATTGAGAATGACTTTCTTCATAATCTGGCCCTCCTCTTGTACACTTAACGTCCGCAGCAAACTTAGTCCAATATTGCATTAAATCATCTTGGTTAGTAGTTTGAGGATCTAAAAGGTCAGCATAACTAACACAGCTAAAAAGCTGCTCAATTTCTTCCTCAATAATTTCAATTTCAGTTTCAGTATTGTCAGATTTAGAACAAGACATAATTAACAGTCCAAAAAAAAGATATAATAAAAAATTTTTCATAATATTTTTGTAGCGAGAGGGAGATTTGAACTCCCGACCTCCGGGTTATGAATCCGACGCTCTCACCAACTGAGCTACCTCGCCAAATTAAGAAATGCAAATATATAAAACAAATCTCAAGAAATTATTGCTAAAAAATTCTTTATTAGCCTAAATACTAACTTTTTTTAATATATTAGAAAATATATGAGTAAGAAGAAAGAATTTGTAATTGAGTATGATTTTCAATCATCTCCACAGCTTTTGTTTCAATATCTATCAACTGCTTCCGGCCTTTCTGAATGGTTTTCTGATGATGTTAACTACAGAGGTGAGAAGTATACATTTTTTTGGGGAGACTCTGAAGAATATGCTAGAGTTCTTTCAAAAAAAATAAACGAAAAAATAAGATTCCAATGGATTAATGGTGAAGATGACGAAGAAGATTATTTTTTTGAATTTAAGATTCAAATGGATGAAATTACAAAAGATGTTTCTCTCATAATAACTGACTTTTCTAATGAGGATGAGCTAGATGAAGCAAAGCTTCTGTGGGACAGTTTAGTATCAGATCTAAAGCAAGTTTTAGGATCAACTTAATTTAATGTTATATCATCTGGAGAATTTGACCATAATTTGTATTTATCACCAAATTCTTTAATTAAATTATTCCAACTATTTTTTTCTTTATAACTAAAAACTTCCTCTACTTTTTTATCAGCAATAATCCAGCTATTATTTGCTATTTCGTCATCTAGTTGTTCCAAGCTCCAGCCTGAATATCCTTGAAATAAAATAAAGTCATCCATTTCTATTATTCCTTTCTCAACCTGATTAATAAGAAAATCTAGATTATTTCCCCAGAATAGATTATCATAGACATTAATCATTTCTGTGTAAATTTTTTCACTTCTTAATAAGTAAAAGTGTTCAGAGGATACCGGTCCACCATAATATAAATCAATTTTTATTTTTTCAGAAGATTCAACTTCTTTAATCATAAAAAGATCAGAGGGTTTGTTTAATATAAAGCCAGTGATACCATCATCAGTTTGATCAACAATTAATATGATTGATTTATAAAAAATCATATCAGTTAATAGGCTTGGTGAGGAAACGAGTATTTTACCTTTCATAATAAAAAAAAAGAGCTTCACTAGGAAGCTCCTTTTAGACATTTTTTTAAATGAATTTAAAACTTAGTTTACTGTACTTGAAAGTTCAGCTCCAGCTTTAAATTTAACAACTTTTTTAGCAGGGATTTTAATAGTTGCTCCAGTTTGAGGATTTCTACCATCTCTTGCAGCTCTTTGAGAAACTGAACAAGATCCGAATCCAACTAGTGAAACTCTTCCACCACCTTTTAAAGTTGAACTAACACTCCCTAGAAATGCTTCTAGAGCCATTTTCGCTGATGCTTTTGAAATGCCAGCGTGAGCTGCCATTGCATCAATTAATTCTGATTTGTTCATATCACTTAATTTTAATGTTTAAACAAAAGTATGTGATATTATGTAAGTCCAATTAAATTGGGGGGTAAAAGTAGAATTTTGTTAATAAATAGGGGTGTTTTGTTGATAATCCTCTTAATTTAATCAATAAACAAGGGAATTTTCATCAAGTTTTAACCCATTTATCAGGTCTTTTGCATTCATCACTCTCTTATTCTCTAACTGAATAAGGGTGCAATTTATAATCCTATCCTCAGAATATACATGTAATTCCCTGTCATGAACTAAAATTTTTCCAACTTTTTTGTTTAATATTTTTTTACCTATCTCAGCCTTAAGAATTTTCATTCTAATTTCACTATTTCCATTTTTTAGAATTGTCCACGCACCTGGTATTGGAGATAGTCCTCTAATTTTTCCTAATATTTCTTTAGCATTCTTATTCCAATCTATCCTTGTATTCTCTTTGGATAATTTAGGAGCAATCTTTATATCCTCAGCTATAATCTGTTTCGATGCTTTTAGAGTATCTGTAATAACTCCATTAATTGTTTTTACTAGTAATTTTGATCCAATAGATGATAATTTTAGATATAAAGAACCAAAGTCATCCTCATCACTAATAATAATTTCCTCTTTGAGCAAAATGTCTCCTTTGTCAATACTTTCATTTATAAAGAATGTAGTAACACCAGTTTTTGTCTCATTGTTAATTAAACACCAGTTAATAGGTGCAGCACCTCTATAATTTGGTAATAATGAAGCATGAAGGTTAATTGTACCATATTTTGGAATAGAAAATATTTCAAGAGGTAGCTTTCTAAAGGCAACGACAATAATTAAATCTGGTTGAATATCTTCAATTTGACTAATAAATTCTTTGTCACTAAGATTTTCAGGTTGAAGAATTTTAATATTATTCTTTTTAGCATATTGTTTTACCTCGCTTTCATTTATTTTTTGACCTCTTCCAGATTTTTTGTCAGGTGTTGTCACTACATAGTCTACGCTATAATTTAGATTGATCTCATGAAGGGAGTCTACTGCAAAACTTGGTGTGCCAAAAAAAATTATTTTTAATTCATTCATATATTCTATCTAAAATAAATCTAACTCTTTCTTCAATACTCATATTTGGGACTCTAATCATATTAATCCCTGATTGTTCATATATCCTTATTATAAAAGGGCTAATCTTTTCAGCATCGCTGAATTCCTCAATTCTATTATCATCCTTTTTATATATCTCTTTCCAAGGCTCGAATAAAAAGATTAAGTCATATTTATATTCTAAGGGAAGTTTATCCCAATAATTTGTGGAATTACCAATAGATCTAAGATAGGCAGTCACCTCATGAATGCCTCTATCGTAGAAAACTAAATTATCCTTACATTCTAGTTGGTTAGCAGCCTCAAAGTCAAATTTTCTTTTCTTAAAAATATTTTTACTTATTTCAATCGGATCTGTCTTAAACTCTAATCCTTTTAATTTGAATTCATCAAAAATCTCTCTTGCAGCCTCTTCAAAGCAATAAAAATCTTTTTTCTTTAATTCATTTATAACACTTGTCTTTCCAGTGCTTGGACCTCCAGCTAATACAATTCTTTTATTTATTTTTATTTCTGACATTACTCCAGATCAGATTGGTTATATTTGTCTATTATTTACAAAATTAATTTCATTGTCAAATAAAAGCACTAAATCTGAAGATTTTTATTTAAGATTTGAAGAACAATTAAAAGAATCTCAATCATGGCCAGGATCTTATCTGTATAAATTTATTCTTAAAAATGATGGAGGTGAATTAGATAAATTAAAATCAATTCTTGATAGTTTTAAGGGAAATATATCTCAAAAATCTTCAACAAATAATAAATTTATAAGTGTAACATTTGATTTTTATGCTTCAACTCCTGCAGATGTTATTAAAATTTATAAAGAAGTAAGTGTCATAGAGGACATAATTAGCCTTTAGATTGGTAATTAATTTATTAAATTGCATGTATATGAACTCATTAGAATACAATACTGAGAGAACTAAGCTCATAATTCCAGAATATGGTAGGCATATTCACCAAATGATTGACCAGGCAGTAGCTCTAAAAGATAAGGCTGAAAGGAATAAAATGGCTAAAGCCATAATCGGAGTTATGGGTAATCTTAATCCTCACTTAAGAGATGTACCAGATTTCCAACATAAATTGTGGGCTCAACTTTTTATAATGTCAAATTTTGAGCTTGATGTTGATAGCCCTTTTGAGAAGCCATCAAAAGAACTTTATGTCAATAGTAAGCCAAATAAACTTGAGTATCCTCAAAGTTATCCTAAGTATAGGTTCTATGGAAATAATATTAAAAAAATGATTGATATTGCTTTAGAATGGGAAGATGGAGAATTAAAGGATAAGCTAATTGCAAACATTGCAAATCACATGAAAAAGTGTTTTTTGAATTGGAACAAAGATTCTGTTGATGATAAAGTGATTTTCGATCATTTAGCAGATTTATCTAATGGAGCTTTAGAGGTTCCAGAATCAAAACTTCCATTAACTGACTCAAGTGAATTTCTTAAAAATAAAGTCAAGACAAATAATAATTATAAGACGAATAATAAAAATCGCAAAAAGTCTAAAAGAAGGTATTAATGTCTAATTTAAGAGTAAGAGGTGGAGTAAAGTTGTCTGGTGAAATAACACCGCAAGGTGCAAAAAATGAAGCATTACAAGTTATTTGTGCTACTTTGTTATCAGATGATGATATAATTATCTCGAACGTTCCTAATATTATTGACGTAGTTAAACTAATTGATATACTGAAGAGTTTAGGAGTTCAGGTTAATGAACTAGCTAAAGGAAAATATTCTTTTAATTCAAAAAAAATTGATTTAAAATATCTTGAAAATCAAGATTTTATTAGTAACGCAAAGAAATTAAGAGGGTCAATTATGTTAGTAGGTCCTCTTCTTGCAAGGTTTGGCTTAGCTTCAATCCCTAGGCCAGGAGGTGATAAAATAGGGAGGAGAAGACTTGATACTCATTTTATAAATCTTGAAAAACTAGGAGCAAAACTTGATTATAATTCAAAAAATAGAATGTATTCAGTAACCTCTATTAATTCTCTTAAAGGAGCAAATATACTCTTGGATGAAGCTTCAGTTACTGGTACTGCAAATATTGTAATGGCATCTGTCTTAGCTGAAGGACTAACTACTATATACAATGCTGCATGTGAGCCATACATTCAACAACTCTGTAAACTCCTTAATAATATGGGAGCTGATATTAAAGGTATTGGTTCTAACTTGTTGAAAATAAATGGGGTTTCCTCATTAAATGGAGCTAATCATGATATTCTCCCAGATATGATTGAAATTGGAAGTTGGATTGGTTTAGCTGCAATGACTAGAAGTAAATTAAAAATTAAAAATGTGTCATGGGATAACTTAGGTCAAATACCAGATGTATTTAGAAAATTAGGTATTACTGTCAAAAGAGAGGGAGATGATATCTTAATACCTGAACACCCTAATGGATATTCTGTATCTAACTATATTGATGGTTCTATATTAACTATCTCAGACGCTCCTTGGCCTGGTTTTAGCCCTGATCTGATATCAATTATCTTAGTTGTTGCTACTCAAGCTAATGGAAGCACTCTAATACATCAAAAGATGTTCGAGAGTAGATTATTTTTTGTTGATAAACTAATAGATATGGGGGCAAAAATAATTTTATGTGATCCACATAGAGCATCAGTCATTGGACACAACTTTAAATCCTCTTTAAAACCTACTATAATGACCTCACCGGATATCCGAGCTGGTATTGCATTATTAATTGCTGCACTTTCTGCCTCAGGAGAAAGCATTATTCAGAATGTTGAGCAAATTGATAGAGGCTATGAAAATATTGTAGAAAGATTAAAATCCATTGGAGCTGATATAGATAGGGTATAGCTCTATCTTTTGGAGATCTTATTATTTGAAATATTTCTTTGAAGTTTACACTTAAATCTATCTACACTGTTTTCTCTGAGTTTTGAATGTTTAGTTTTTCTTCCACTAACTCTTTCTCTCCAAAGTTTAAAACTACTTTTCTTTAAATTATTTCTCATTATGGTTTTCAATTCCTTCTCATTTATATTAAACTGAAGAAATATTGCCTCAAAAGGAGTCCTATCTTCCCAAGCCATTTCAATAATCCTGTCTATGTCCACTAAACTTTTACTTTTCATTATCAATTTTTTCTAAAAATTTTTCAGCATTTACAATATGTAGTTCCCTTTTTTCAGGAGTCATTTTGTCAAACGTATTTATAAGCATTCTAAGTCTTGGATTTTTTACAAAAAAATCTCTTTGTTTATCCATAAATCTCCAAAATAAACCATCCCAAGTTGAATCCCATTCACCTTTTTTAAAATCACTCATTTTATATACATAGTTACTACTGCTTATATATGGTTTTGTTGACATCAATCCTCCATCAGCAAATTGACTCATGCCATAAATGTTTGGGACCATAACCCAATCATAAGAATCAATAAACAATTCCATAAACCACCTGTAAACTTCATCTGGATCAAATTCGCATAATAACATAAAGTTTCCAAGTATCATCAATCTTTCAATATGGTGGAGATATCCTGT
Source organism: uncultured Bacteroidota bacterium (assembly GCA_902593165.1). GTDB lineage: Bacteria > Bacteroidota > Bacteroidia > Flavobacteriales > Flavobacteriaceae > Marisimplicoccus. The sequence goes on from CACJHI010000006.1 coordinate 20,862, forward strand.
TTTGAGAACTTTTTTAATTGAAGTATCAACTGGTTCGATACCTGTTTCCCCAGTGTAAAAGGATCTTGGAATCTTTCTTTTAAATCCCCAATAATTTAGTGTCCTTTCATAACTCCCTTTAACTATGTAAATACCTCTAATAAACTCTCTCCAACCTATTATTTGTCTGACAAAGCCCTCAGTCGAGTTAATAGGAATATTATTTTTTTTAGCAAAATCTATTGATTTAGATATAACATATTTGGGACTAAGAAGTCCAACATTCATTAATGGACTTAATAAACTATGATTTAATGTTACCTCTTCTTTAACTATAGCATCTTCATAGTCACCAAACATTAGGAATCTATTTTCTAAAAAATCATCAAACCATTTTTCTGATTCATTAAATGTGACTGGGTATTTAAACATGCCAACTTCACCATAATTGTCTTTATAATTCTTTTCTGTATATAATTTAGAATCAATTGTATAATTACTATCTTCTGGAGTATAAATCTTAGGAGGAATTTCTCCTTTAGGATATTTCTTTCTGTTTAATATATCATATGTCCACTCACCACCTTCTGGTGTTCCATGAGAATCTATAAGTATATTTCTTTTTTTTCTCTCACTTTTATAAAAAGAGGTTTGAAAAAACTTTTTTTTAGATTCCTTGAAAAAGTCTTTAAGGTCTTCATTTGTATTTAAAAAATGTGGGGATTCATGAATCAATAGTTCTATTCCATACTCATTACATTTTTTCTTAATCCTTTTGTTTAAAAGATAGTCAACAGGATCGTACATCTCAACCACATTAAATCCTTTTCCTTTAACGGTGTCTAATAAGCTTAAAATATTTGATTGATCATCATATGAATTAATATAGGAAACTCTCAGATTTTTATTTTTTAAATAATCCTCATAGAATTTCATGGTCGCACGATGAAATGAGATTTTTTGTTTATGAAATTTATATTGTTTAAAAAATAAATATTCTTCTACTAAAAAAATATGGCTTTCAGTTTTTATAAGTTTACTTTCCTTAAAAAGCTGATTTGGGAAAACTAGGCAACACTTATTAACCATTTAACCAAATTTTTTCGTATGACTTATCAGGATCATACCTTTCAGATTGTAGTTTTGGATTAAACTTTCTGAATGGCATTGAGTCGTTACCTATACCCGCATTGTAAAGCCAATTTCCATAGTTACTGTGAACATCATAATCTATTAACATTGATTCAAAATACTCAGCACCAATTCTCCAGTCAATTTTTAATTCTTTAGTCAGGTAATTTGAAACATTTTGTCTTCCTCTATTTGACATAAAACCTGTCTGTGATAGCTCTATCATATTTGCATTTACAAAGGGCTCATTTGTCTTACCATTTATCCAGTTTAATAATATATCTTGATCATCTGACCATTCTTTGTCTTCACCATAAATGCCATCTTTATTAAAAAATTTGTCCTTGTGTTGCATAGAGACATATTTAAAAAAATCTCTCCAGATTAGCTCAAAATATAACCAATATGTAGAGTCATTCTTTTCAACCTCTTTCTCATATTCTTTTAATAACTTGAATATATACTTAACTGATACAGACCCATTTGCTAGCCAAGGTGAAAATTTGGAGCTATAATCTTCACCAATTAGTCCATTACGTGTTAATTTATACGTTGACACATTCCTTGTTTCAAAGAAATAATTTCTGATTCTATTCTTTGCATTTGTTTCGCCACCTTTAAATCTAAAAACAGAATCTTTGTGTACTTCGAAATCTTTAAATCCAAGATCAGATAATGATGGTATAGAGTAGTCAATTGAAACTTTATTGTCTGAATTAAGAGATTTAGGTATTGATAAAGTATCATTTACAGATAAATACTTTTCACATTTTTTTCTAAAATTGGAAAATCCCCTAGGTATATTGTCATACAAGCTTCTAACATCATTAGGTGAGAACAGAAATTGATCAAAGTCTTTTATCAAATTAATTTCTTCTGGTATGAATGACTCTTCTCTTAACTCATCTCTTGTCCACTCTGTTTGTGTGTAAATGTTCGTTATTCCATACTGATCAATTATTTCGTTTATTGATTGGCCAAAATCTCTGTGAGTTATAATTAATGAGATATTTAATGTTTCAAGTTGAGTTTTTAAGTCAGATATAGTTTCTAGTAGAAATTTTGCTCTATATTTTTCTGTTTTTTTAAATCCATACTTTGTAGAAATAAAAATTTTGGGATCTATATTAATGAAACCAATAACATTATCTGATTCGTTCATTGCTCTGGTTAATGAACTATTATCCTCAACCCTCATATTATTTCGAAACCATACTAGACTATTTATCTTTTGCTTCTGCATAATTTGCTACAATATTTTATTTCATCCCAATTTATTTTCCATTTTTTTCTCCATGAAAATTCCAGTCCACATATGACACATATTTTTGTTGGTAAGTTTTGCTTTTTGACTCCTCTCATTAATTAGTTTTAAGTGAACTCATACCCCCGTCAAATGGAATTATTTGACCAGTCATCCATTTACTTTTTTCACTTAATAAAAACTTAACCATCTCAGATATGTCCTGAGCAGATCCAATTTGCTTCATCGGATGTCTATTCTTAGCATTATCAACTTTTGACTCAGAATTAAGAAACTTTTCTGCCATCGGTGTATCAAGTATAGATGGAGCAACAGCATTTACTCTTATTTTTGGAGCAAATTCAGCTGCAAGCGATCTAGTCAAACCTTCAATTGCTCCCTTAGATGTAGAAACTGAGCTATGAAAAGGCATCCCTAATTTTACAGCGACTGTACTAAACATTACTATACTAGGATTGTCTGAGGATTGCAGTCTAGGTAAAACTTTTTGAAGTATTTTGACACAGCCCATTACATTAATATTAAAATCATCTATAAAAGAGGATGGCTTAATACCCTTAAATGGCCTAAGATTTATTGTGCCAGGCAGGTAAACAAAACCATCTATTTGATCTGGCAACCAATCTAAATCAAAATCATCATCTAAATTTAATTTCTGAGTTTTAATTTCTGTGCCTTCAAAAATTTCTGTATTTCTAGTAGATACAAATACATTATTATTTTCAACGAGTTTTTTTGAAAGTTCATAACCAATTCCAGTTGAACCTCCTATTAAAAGTATATTTTTCATTTATTTATAATCTCCAAAAGTTTTTATTAATTCTTGTTTTCTGTATTTAAAAATACTTTTCAGCTTAGAATTAATAAAAAGGAAATTAAGTAGAACCCCAATTGGCCCTAGGGGAATTTTGTAGTGAATTACATCTTCCATTAAAACACCATTCTCGATTTCTTTAATGAAATGTTTGTGATGCCAGAAACTGTAAGGACCAAATCTTTGTTCATCAACGAAGAACTCCTTGTCTTGAACTTGAGTAATTTCAGTAACCCAATTAATCTTAATACCAAGTAATGGTTTAACAGTATACTGTATTATTTGACCTGGGTAGGCTTTCTTTTTATCATAATCAGTTATATTGAAATCCATAGACTTGGGTGTTATTAATTCCAAATTGCTGGGCGATGATAAAAAATCCCATGCTTCATTCAAACTAATAGGTAGCTTTTGTGAATATTTTAACTTAAAGATTTTCATTAATAATTTTAATTATTTCATTTGTAACTTGAGGGACAGGTAGGCCCAGAACGCTTGTATAGCTTCCATTTACATACTCAACTCCAATCATACCTATCCAGTCTTGAATACCATAACTTCCTGCTTTATCAACTGGATTGACATTCTCAACATAATAATCGATTTCTTTTTCAGTAAGATGTTTGTAAGTAACAGTTGTGCTCTCTGTTAAAATTTTAAACATTTTAGTAGTCAAGAATCCGACTGAAGTAATTACATCATGAGATTTACCAGCAAATAATTGAAGCATATATCTTGCTTCCTTTTTATCCTTGGGCTTGCCTAAGCATTGATTTTCAAACCAAACAAGGGTATCGGCAGTAATTATAATTTCGTTCTTTTTAATTAAGTTATTAAAAGCATCAGATTTATTTTTAACTATATGCTCTGAAATTTCTGCACCTCTGAGAGAAACAGGAAAACTTTCATCAACTGGAATTGAGTTCACTGTAAAATTTATACCAGTCATAGCCAATAGCTCACTCCTTCTTGATGATCCTGAGCCTAAAATAATTTTAAAATTTGATTTATTGACTAAATCCATTTATCATGAATTCTCATTACTTGTTCAATCACATCTCGAACACAGCCAAAACCTCCGTCTTTGTGTGATACATAATCACATATTGACTTTACATCTACTGATGCATCTTTAGGGCACGAAGAGATACCAACAACTTTTAAAGGTTCAATATCTGGGTTATCATCACCCATATAAAGAATATTCTTTTTTTCTAGACCCTTTTCCTTCATAAAGTTTTCTAATATTTCAATTTTATTAAAAGCCTTAAGAAAAACATCTTCAACACCCAATGAGTTTAGCCTAGTTCTAACATTTTCTTGCATGCCCCCTGATATTATAGCAATTCTATATCCTTTTGAAATGGCATGCTTTATAGCATATCCATCTTTTGCATTGAATTGTCTGTCTATCTTTCCATCATGAGTATATATAATTTTTCCATTTGTCATTACTCCGTCTACATCAAAAATGAAGGTTGTTATATCTTTTAATCTTGTCTTGTATGTATCCATAATATTTTGATGCAAATTTAAATAAACTTTAACATGATATTGTTAGCTAAATGATTAAATATTAAAATTTCATATTTATCTTTGAGGGCTTTAAAATGGGATCTAAAATACTAAATTTTCTTTTTTCAACTCAACTAATGCTTGTGTTGCTTATTCTCTTTCCAATTGCGATGGGTATAGGAACATTTTTAGAAAGTTGGTATTCAACTGATGCAGCAAGAATTTGGGTTTACAATGCATGGTGGTTCGAAGCCTTAATGCTTTTGTTAATGGTGAACTTTATGGGGAATATAAAGAAGTATAACCTTCTTAGCAGAGAAAAATTATCTGTTCTTATTCTTCATCTATCATTTATCTTTATTTTACTTGGTGCTTTTGTTACAAGATATATCGGTGATGAAGGAGTCATGCCAATTAGAGAAAATAATATCTCGAATTCATATTTATCGGAAAAAACATACTTAACCGTTTTAATTGATGGGGAAAATGAAGGTCTCACTGAAAGGAAAACTCTAAAATCTCAACTTCTTCTATCTGAACATGTAAACAATAATTTTACAATTAATGAAAATTTTTATAGCAAAAACTTTTCAATTTCATTCGATGATTTTAGGGAAAATGTTACGGAAGGTTTAGTACTTGATCCATCAGGTGAAAGATATATAAAATTAGTTGAAGCTGTTGATGGAAACAGACGTGAACATTACATTAAAGAAGGACAAGTTTCAAGTATACAAAATATCTTATTCTCTTTCAATTCATATCAGAAAGGAGCAATCAATATTACCTCTGAGGCTGGAGAATATTTCATTGAGTCACCATTTGATGCCCAGTTTACTGTAATGTCCACTCAACAGAATGGAAATTTGCTAAAAGATAAAAAACAGCTTTTAGAATTAAGATCACTTTACCAAATACCCGGTTTTCAATTTGTATTCCCGGAACCTGCTCTAAGAGGTGTCTTTGAGATAGTTGATGCTGAAGTAACAGATAGGGAAATAGAAGATGCTCTGTATCTTAATCTTAATTATAATGGTAAGAATGAGAGAGTCGCTTTATTAGGAGGTAGGGGGTATGTTAACAGCCCTAAATCAATAACTATTGATGACCTTGATTTTCATTTATCTTATGGATCGAATGAGGTTCAACTTCCTTTTAGCATAAAATTAAATGATTTTATTGCTGAGAAATATCCAGGTACTGAAAATAGTTACTCGTCATTTATGAGTAGGGTAACAGTTGAAGACGATAAAATATTTGATTATGATATTTTCATGAACAATATACTAAATTATAAAGGCTACAGATTCTTTCAAGCCTCTTTTGACCCTGATGAAAAAGGAACTGTCTTGTCAGTTAATAATGACTTCTGGGGAACATTTATAACATATGCAGGTTATTTTTTACTCTATCTAAGTATGATGGGTATTTTCTTTTTAGGAAATTCTAGATTTAAATTTTTAGCAAAACAATTGAATAAAAAGACAGCTGTTTTTATTTTTCTTTTTTTTAGTTCTGGTCTTTTTAGTCAGAATATTAATTCAGCTCCTAAAACTGAATACATTGATTCAATAATTACAAATACATCATATACAAAGGAACATGCCAGTAAATTTGGAAAAATAGTTATTCAGGATAGTGGTGGAAGAATGAAGCCAGCAAACACTTTCTCTTCGGAGTTATTAAGAAAAGTAAGTAGATCTAACTCATACAATGGACTAAATTCAGATCAAGTATTGTTATCTATAATGGATAACCCTGGTGTCTGGTTTAATGCCCCACTTGTATATATAAAATCTCGCCAAAAAGGTGATACTATTAAAAAAATTATTGGAATTGATAAAGACGTTAAAAAGGCTCCACTAGTCTCATTTTTTGATTCTCTTGGAAACTATAAACTAGCTACAAATCTTGAAAAAGCATATTTAGCTACAGTTCCAACCCAAATTGAAAAAGATATAATCGAATTAGATAGAAGGGTCAATCTTCTCTATTCTGCATTAGAAGGAAAAATAATGAGAATATTCCCTGTTCCTGATGATGCTAACAATAAGTGGGTCTCTTTTCCAGAAGTAAATGAAGTTGAGTTTAACGGTGCAGATTCCCTATACGTCAATAATGTTTTACAACTATATTTTCAAACTCTAAGAGTATCTAGAGAAAGTAGTAATTATTCACAATCTGAAGAGTTGTTAGAAAGTATTAAAGGCTACCAAATTAAATATGGTAGTGATGTAATGCCTAGTGATTTAAAGATATCATCTGAAATAATTTATAATAAAGCAGATATTTTTAATAGACTATACAAGTGGTATCTACTCCTAGGATTCTCTTTACTTTTAATTTTAATTCTTCAGATTTTTAATGACAAAAAATTTTACAATATTTTAATAAAGATTGTCGAATACACAATATATTTCTTATTTATCTTAAATACACTAGGCCTTGCCGCTAGATGGTATATCGCGGGACATGCCCCATGGAGTGATGCTTATGAGTCTATAATTTTTGTTGCTTGGGCAACAGTAATTTTTGGGATCATATTTGGAAGAAAATCATATTTTACTTTAGCATCTGCAACTTTAGTGTCTTCTATTATTTTATCCGTAGCCCATATGAATTGGCTAGACCCTTCAATAGCAAATCTTCAACCTGTTCTAGATAGCTATTGGCTTATGATTCATGTTGCAGTTATAGTGGGGAGCTATGGTCCTTTTGCTATTGGTATGATATTAGGTATAGTGGTATTATTATTGACAATTATAGCCAACAAGAAGAATAGAAAGTCTTTTGTAAAGAAGTTAGAAGAGTTAACTATAGTTAATGAATTATCACTTACTATAGGATTAGTAATGTTAACCATTGGGAACTTTTTAGGTGGAATGTGGGCTAATGAAAGTTGGGGTAGATATTGGGGTTGGGATCCCAAAGAAACTTGGGCATTAATTAGTATTATCATTTACACAGCTGTACTTCATTTAAGAATTGTGCCAAAGCTCAATAATAAATGGCTTTTTAATTTGATGAGTATTATTTCATTTGGTGCAATAATGATGACATACTTTGGTGTTAACTTCTATTTAGTTGGACTTCATTCCTATGCTTCAGGAGATAAAGTTATTACACCTGATTTTGTATATTATTCTGTTGGTTTTATAATTATTCTAGGCTTAATTTCTTATTTTGCAAATAAGAAAAACCAAGTTCTTTAATGATTAAAATTAAAATTGAAAATGAGTATTCTCGGATAAAAACTGTAATACTTGGAATTGCCGACGACATAGGTGATCCTCCCTCTATATTTGATGCCTATGACCCAAGGTCATTATATCATATTAAAAATAACTCCTATCCTAATGAAACTGATTTAGTTAAAAATGTGGATAGTTTTTATAATAAATTATTAAAACATAATGTTGATGTTATTAGACCAGAAAACATATCTAATTGTAATCAAATCTTCGCAAGAGATTTGGGGTTTGTCATATCAAACATCTTTTTTTTGTCCAATATTGTTCCTGCCCGGCACGATGAAATTCAAGGGATACACAATATTATAAATAAATTCGATGTAGGCGTGATCAAACTACCCGAGTTTATGCATATTGAGGGTGGGGATGTAGTTCTCCATAATGATAAATTATTTATAGGTACTTATACAGACACTAACTATTCATCTTTAATTACCGCTAGAACAAATATCGAATCTATTGAATATTTAAAAAAGATGATATCAAACATTGAAATTATTCCAATTGAAATTAAAAAATCTAATAATAACATTTTTGAAAATACTCTTCACTTAGATTGCTGTTTTCAAACTATAGGGAGGGATAAGGCAATAATATGTCCTGATGGTTTTAAAAATAAAGAAGATTATGAGTTTTTAATTAAGTTTTTTGGAAGAAAAAATGTTTTTCTTGCAAATTCAAGAGAATCTTTTATGCTTACATCAAATGTGTTTGTTATTTCTCCAGAAGTTGTTGTTTCTCACTTAATGTTTAAAAGATTAAATAAATGGCTTGAGGAAAAGGGTATTTTAGTTGAAAAAGTTGACTACTCTGATGTCTCTAAGATGTCTGGCCTATTTAGATGTTCCACACTTCCCTTATATAGAGAGTAATGAACCATTTCACATCAAATATTTTAATGATCTCTCCTGATAAGTTCAGAAACAATGAACATACTCTTTCAGATAATGTATTTCAGTCAAGAAAATTTAATGAGGATCAGGTTAAATCAATTGCATTAAAAGAATTTGATAAACTTAGAGATGTTATTTTAAAGTCAGGAATAAATGTCTTTAGTTTTGATGATGATAGTAAATTTGACACTCCTGATGCTGTATTTCCTAATAATTGGATCTCTTTTCACCACCATCACAAAGCTATACTATATCCAATGTTTGCTCCTAATAGAAGGTTTGAAAGAGAGTCTAAAATAATAAGTAAGCTTTCTAAATCTGGTATTGATATTGAATTAATTAATGACTATTCAGTATATGAAAATGAAAATAAATTTCTCGAAGGAACTGGAAGTATTGTTTTAGACAGAAAATCAAAAATTGCCTATTGTTCGATATCTAAAAGATCTAATTTGGATCTTTTTAAAAAGTTCTGTTTAGATATGGATTATACTCCCTTCACGTTTAATTCTTCATACCAATCTAAGCCAATATATCATACAAATGTTATGATGTCTATATGTAATAATTTCTCTGTTATATGTCTTGATTCTATTCATAATAATCAAGAAAGAGAAAACATTATTAAAAAATTAGATAATTCTGGCCTAGAGATCATTGATATTTCTCTTGATCAGATGACTTCCTTTTTAGGTAATTGTATTCAACTAATAAATTCTGACTCTTCTCCTATTTTAATTATGAGTTCTAGAGCTTTTAACTCAATCAGTAAATCTCAGCTTAAAAAGATTGAATCATATTCTGAAATTATTCATTCAGACATTAAAACAATTGAGAATAATGGTGGGGGAAGTGCTAGATGTATGATAGCGGAAATCTTCTAAATATTACTATATTTAAGTAAAGTTTCAAATCTGAACTAAAATTAAAAACTAATTATATGAAAAGACTATTACTATTAATGTTTGCTTTTCTTTTGCTCTTGCCAATTGAGGTAAACTCACAAAGAAAAAGAAATCAAAAAGACAATTCAAAAAATCAAAAAGTTTCCTTAAATGCATTTAAATTTAGAAATGTTGGACCTGCTTTTCTATCAGGAAGAATTGCTGATATTGCAATACATCCAGATAATGAAAATGTTTGGTATGTAGCAGTAGGTTCAGGAGGAGTATGGATGACTAATAATGCTGGAACTACTTGGAATCCTATTTTTGATAGTCAACCAACCTATTCAACAGGATCAATTACAATTGATCCTTCTAATCCAAGTATCATATGGGTTGGGACAGGAGAAAATGTTGGGGGTAGACATGTTGCATATGGAGACGGTGTATACAGGAGTGCTGATGGTGGAAAATCCTGGAAGAATATGGGGTTAAAAAAGACAGAGCATATATCTGAAATAATTGTACACCCAGATAACTCTGATGTCGTATACGTTGCTGCACAAGGTCCTCTGTGGTCAAGTGGTGGTGAGAGAGGTCTTTATAAAACAATGGATGGGGGTAAATCATGGAATAAGATATTAGGAGGTTCTGAATGGACAGGTGTTACTGACATTATGATGGATTCAAGACATTCAAACATAATTTATGCAGCAACCTGGGATAGACACAGAACTGTGGCAGCTTATATGGGAGGTGGTCCAGGATCTGGTATCCATAGATCTGACGATAATGGAAATACATGGAAAAAATTAACAAATGGAATTCCTAGATCTAATCTAGGTAAAATTGGTATTGCAATGTCTTATCAAGACCCAGATGTTGTATATGCTGCAGTCGAGACTGATAGAACTAAAGGTGGAATCTATAGATCAGTGGATAGGGGAGAATCATGGAAAAAAATGTCAAACACTGTTTCAGGTGGAACAGGTCCCCACTATTATCAAGAGCTATATACAAGCCCTCATAAATTTGACAGACTTTATTTAATGAATGTTCAAATTTTAACTTCAGAAGATGGTGGAAAAAACTTTAGAACTCTTGAGGGTGCCAGACAAAAGCATAGCGATCATCATGCTATTGTATTTAAAGAAAGTGACCCAGACTATATAATGGTTGGAACTGATGCTGGTATATATGAAAGTTTTGACTTAGCTCAAAATTGGCATTATTTTTTAAATCTTCCTCTGACTCAGTTCTATAAAGTTGCTGTGAATAATGCAGAGCCTTTCTATCACATATTTGGTGGAACTCAAGACAATGGATCAGCAGGTGGTCCTTCAGCTACAGATGAAGGTGCGGGTATTACAAATCGTGACTGGTATAAAACTTTATTTGCAGATGGTCATCAATCAGCTACTGATCCTGTATACAATAATATTATATATGCAACCACTCAAGAGGGAAGATTCCATAGAGTTGACCTAGAAACTGGTGAACAAGTTTTTGTTCAACCTCAAGCATTAGATGGTGACCCTCATGAAAGATATAATTGGGATACACCAATATTAGTAAGTCCTCATAACCCAGCTAAAATATATATAGGTTCATATAGAGTATGGCAATCAGAAGATAGAGGTGACAGTTGGAACCCTATATCTGGAGACTTAACTAGAAATGAGAATAGAATTGAACTTCCAATTATGGGGAGAAAACAAAGCTGGGATAATGCATGGGATGTTAAAGCCATGTCTCAATATAATACGATTACTTCACTTTCAGAGTCTCCTGTTCAAGAAGGTGTTATATGGGCTGGTACTGATGACGGCTTTATCCAAGTAACAAATAATGGTGGTGAATCATGGAAATCAATTCCTGTTACAAAGTTAGGATTAGCAGAAAGAACATTTGTTAACGACATCAAGGCAGATCTTTACGATCCTAATACAGTGTATGTGTCATTAGATAATCATAAAGAGGGAGACTTTTCTCCATATTTATTTAAAAGTCATGATTTAGGAGAGTCATGGGAATCTATTTCCAATAATATTCCAGATAGAACATTAGTTTGGAGATTTGTTCAAGACCATATAAATAAAAACTTGTTCTTTTTAGCAACAGAGTTTGGAATATATACTTCACTAGATGCCGGAAATAACTGGCAAAAACTCCCAGGTACACCTACTATATCCTTTAGAGACATTGTAATTCAAGAGAGAGAGAATGATCTAGTTGGTGCGTCTTTTGGAAGAGGTTTCTTTGTCCTAGATGATTATAGTGCATTAAGAGAAATGACTATGGAGAATTTATCTAAAAAAGGAAAATTATTTAAGCCTAGAGATGCAAAATTATTCAAGCCTAGAAATTCATTAGGAAACACAGGTGGACAATTTTATGTTGCAAAAAATCCAACTTATGGTGCTGTATTCACATATCACTTAAAGGATATGCCTAAGACATCAAAGTCTATTAGAGTTCAGTCAGAAAGAAAGCTTAACTCTGATAAAAAGGATATACCATTTCCAGGTTATGAAGCTCTTTCTGATGAAATGAATGAAAAACCAGCAAGTATAATTTTAACAATAACTGATTCAGAAGGTAATCATATTAGAAATGTAAAAAAGAATGCTTCAAATGGTTCAGGAAGAATTGCATGGAATTTAAGACATAAAAGTTATTATCCGATTAGAGCTGGAAGAGCTCAATCAAATAGGTGGTGGAATCCATCTGGCCCATATGTAACTCCTGGACAGTACACAGCTAACTTATATCTTGAAAACAATGGATCTGTTGAAAAACTAGATGGTCCTGTTGAATTTAATGTAAAGCCGCTAAGAGCTGGTACTTTAGAAGGAGCTTCACATGATGAATATAACTCCTTTAGGGAGAGAATATCAAGTCTTTACATTGAAATGTCTAAATACCAAGACGAGTTCAATATGATGGAGAATAAAGTCCAGTTATTAGAAAAAGCTTCAATGCAGTTAGAAGAATTTTCTCCAGAATTAATGAAAAAGATTTCAGATTTTAAGGCAAAATATAATGCTTTTGACTCTGACACTTATGGGAATAATGCAAGATCAGAGATTGGAGAGTGGGATAAGGTAACAATTTCAACAAGAGTTCAAATTGCAATGCAAGGTCTGTCTACTTCCTATGGTCCAACTGATTTAAATAAATCAAATCTTGAAATAGCTGAAAAATTATTTAAAAAGTTAGCTACTGATGTAAAGATGTTTAAGTCTGAGCTTGAAACATTAGAGAATGAAGTAAAGGAGCTTAACCCTCCTCATTTGTCAGGAACTGGAATTAATTAGAGGTAGGCTGATTAAGTTCGAAACACTCTAGTTTAAAGTATTTAACAGAAGATAAAAGGTGGTCAAAAATATCAGAGGTAAGTGCCTCATATTTTGTCCACTCTTTGTCTTTTGAAAAAGCATAAATCTGAATTGGGATACCTTGAGAAGTAGGTTCAAGTTGCCTACACATCATAGTAAGATCATCATTTGTCATAGGATGAGCTTTTAAGTACTCTTCAATATAAGTTCTGAATACACCTAAGTTAGTCATGTTTCTTCCATTTAAAAGCATAGACTTATCAGCATTTTCTTTTTGATTATATAATTCAATTTCACTGCTTTTCTTGTTTAAATAATCTTTTATCAATTTTACTTTTTTTAGTTCATCAATTTCTTCATTTTCTAAAAATCGAACAGAACTTGGTTTAATTAGAAGTGATCTTTTAATTCTTCTTCCTTTTGATTCTTCCATCCCTCTCCAATTAATAAATGAATCTGATACAAGCTTGTAAGTAGGAATTGTTGTAATAGTATTATCAAAGTTTTGAACTTTAACAGTGGATAGATTCACTTCTATAACTGTTCCATCAGCATCAGAGCCTTTCATAGTAATCCAATCACCAATTCTTACAGTATCATTTACTGTGATTTGAATACTGGAAACAAATCCAAGTATTGTATCTCTGAAAACTAAAATAATTATGGCTGAAAGAGCACCAAGAGAAGCAAGAAATGTTCCAATCTCCCTCCCAGTAAGGATAGATAATATTAATATTATACCAATAAACCATAGAAAAATCATTATAACCTGAATATAGCTATCTATTGGTATGTGTTTTAAAGATGAACTTAACTTGAAATAATCTTTTACAGTTCCAAGAACAGATTTTACAGTTATTATAAATAAAATAATTGTTAATGCCTCAATGATAATTACAAGATTATCAGCATAAGTTGGAACAACTAAATAAAGAAAAAATAATGAAGGGATAAATGATAATAGTCTTGGAACCTTGTTTTTTATCAATAGATCATCAAATTGAGATGAAGTTGATTTGGCAATTCTTTTAAAAAAGGATAAGATTATTCTTCTTGTAACATAATTTATCGTTATAACTATTATAGTTATGGATAATATTATAAGACCTGTTGTTATTAGGTTTGATAGGTAAGAACTTATACCATAATTAGATAAAAATTCAATTATTTCTTCTTTATACATGGTACAAAAATAAAAAACCCACCATTAAGGTGGGTCTTTTAATGATAAAATTTAGATAATTAGTTATGAATAGAAACTAATTCTAGCTGTCCTCCACTTTGATGATCACTTGCGGCTTGTAGGCCTTCAATTAGTTTCTGACCTTTAAATGTAGACTGCATTTTCTCCCATGATTCCATCATATTTTTCCCTTCCACACCAATGTTGAAGAACATATGAGTTATATCCCCATATGCATTATCAGTTCTTTCATAAATCTTAGTAAGACTCCACCATCTATGATTCCCTTTGAGAATTTCCTTCTCTACCATTGGTTTATATACTTCGGATTCATAGGATTCAAAATCATCAGATTTAGCAATAGTTCCAAGAATATTCATTTTATCTCCAGGCTTTAAATCGCCTCCAGCCCATACTGTAGCATCAACTCCTACAAGATGATAATTTCTTCTTTGGTTGCTTTCTCCCCCTATAGAATTCATGATCCTTTGAACTCTTCTTGATGATATACTTCCTTTATGAGCTTCTTTAGCAATTGAAAGCCATGTGTCACCAGAGTTAGCGTTATAAGCATCTAGCTGTTCTTTTGATGAAAAGCCAGAAATTATAAAGTAATCAGCAACATTTTCACCGTCATCACTAGTGTTGATAACTTTAAAAACTGCCTGAGAATTTAACATTCCCTTTTCAATAGCAAGGTCATGGATAGGACCAAAAAATGCCTCTAATGCAAGATATTGTTCTTCCATTCCGTCTTTGACATCAACTGCACTAATAATTGCATATTGTGCAGAAGTGTTGATTGTAAATATTAATGTTAGTGATAATAGTAATTTTTTCATTTTTATTTAGTTTAATTATTAATCTTCAGTTGAATAAACACATGTAAGTTCAGTAGAATCAGCCATATCTCTTGACGATTCTATGCCCTCCCATAATTTATCCCATTTAAAACCGCTAGGAACATTCCACTCACCTGGATTTTTTACCCCTAGGTTCCAAACCATATGAGTCCATCCATCGTATGCATTTTCAGATCTGTCAATTGCTTCAACTAAAACCCAATGTCTTAGATTACCAAGCAATATATTTTTTTCAGCAACAGGTTTCCATACCTCTGATTCATAAGATTCAAAGTCATCAGACTTTTTATTCATTAGGTTAATAGTCCCTTTATCACCAACTCTAAGAGCTCCTCCAGCTCTAATAGTTGCATCTACAACTTTAAATACATATGATCTCCTTTCCTTCTCTGCATTATATCTAGAGTTGTCAAACATTCTCATAATAGCTCTTTTAGACATTTTACCTTTGTATACTTTCAATGCTAAATCCTGCCAATTAATCCCTTGTTGCATTTGTTCCATTGAGGAATATGTATTAAAAATAAAATACTCTGGAGCGTTTGCTTCATCCCCTTCTTTAGGGGTTCTTTTATATACGTATTGGCCAGTTTGTAGACCTTGTTTTACTGCTTCTTTATTTATTGCAGAAAAGAATTCTTCAAGGGCCAGATACTCTTGTTCACCACCTTCATTAAGGTCAACAGCAGACATAACTGCATATTGAGCACTTAAAGAAAAGCTAAACAATAGCGTAAGTGTTAATAATAAATTTTTCATAGTTAATTTTTAGTTTAAGAAAATTAAAATTAGAAAAAATTATTTAGAATTATTATAAATAAAAAAAGAATTTGTGGAGTCGGCGGGATTCGAACCCGCGTCCATACAAGTAATTAAATTACCTTCTACAAGCTTATTTATCTTTAAATTTTCGAGAAAATACTTGGTAGATAACAACCAAAATATTTTCCTTATCACTTTATTTTTAAGTTTTATCCAGTGACAATAAAACTCTAGATTAACTTAATGGTATCTCATATATAAAAACTGTTAATCAAAGTCTTTATGAGACATCCAGCTTCTCAACCTAGTTGAGATTCGCAATGACTTACTATAATTCAGTCAATTATGCAGCTAGAGCGTAGTTATTTTCGCCATTTAAAAGCTGAAAATTAATTTAACGAGTTTATTTTCAAACCTCGACCTGCTAATAAAAAAATTAGTCTTGCTGTCAAAACCTGTCGACCCCAAAATTTCAAAGTACAATAGATTTGCAAAGATATGATAATTAAGATTATAGTTTAGAAGATACTTCTCTTAATTCTAGAAGGTTAGATAATAATTTTTCTAAGTTTTTAATGTCTAACATATTTGATCCGTCACTCTTTGCTTCAGATGGATTAGTATGTGTCTCAAGAAATATTCCATCGATATTATTAACTATCCCTGCTTTAGCAAGAGACTCAATATACTCAGGACTACCACCAGTTATACCTTTGGTTTGATTTGGTCTTTGAACAGAGTGAGTGACATCTAATATAGTAGGTGCTAATTTCTTTAATTCAGAGATTCCTCTAAAGTCTACTATTAGATCATTGTAACCAAATTGAGTTCCTCTTTCAGTTAACATAACCTTATTGTTGCCGGAATGCTTAACTTTCTCAACTGCATATTTCATGCTTTCCGCGCTCATAAATTGTCCTTTTTTTATATTAACTGTTTTTCCAGTTTTTGCTGCACTTACAAGTAGATCAGTTTGTCTTGCCAAAAAGGCTGGTATTTGAAGTATGTCAACATACTCCGCAGCTAATTCAGCTTCATCCTTTGCATGAATATCTGTAATTACAGGAATATTAAATTCAGATTTGATTTTATTTAAAATTTTTAATGCCTTAAGATCACCAATACCAGTAAAACTATCAAGCCTAGTTCTATTAGCCTTTCTATAGCTTCCCTTAAAAACAAGTGGTATTGATAATTTTGAAGTTATTGAAAAAAGTTGTTCGGCTATTTTAATAGCGATATCTTCTCCCTCGATTGCACATGGACCAGCGATTAATAGAAATTTATCTTTAGATATTTTATCTGTAATCATATTTATTTCCTTTTTACTTCAAATATACTTCCATCTTCACACTTATAGACCTGTCCATCTAATTTAAGTATTAAATTATAATCATGAGTTGCAATTATCATCGATGTACCCATGGAATTTAGTTTTTTAAAAAGTGATATTATCTCTGAACTAGTCTCTGGATCTAAATTTCCTGTTGGCTCGTCTGCAATAATTAATTCAGGATCATTTAACATAGATCTTGCAATAGCAACCCTTTGTTGTTCTCCTCCTGACAACTCATCTGGAAATTTGCTTGTTGGTGAGTCAAATCCGACTAATTCAAGAACTCTATCTATCTGATTATTAATTTTATCTTTTTCATTCCATCCAGTTGCTTTTAGTACAAAGCTTAAATTATCGAAAATACTTCTGTCTTTTAAAAGCTTAAAATCTTGAAATACAAATCCAATTTTTCTTCTTAAATAAGGGATGTCATTATCTCTAATCTTGTTTATATCAAAGTCCAAGACTTTAAATAAATTAGACTTTGAAGGTTTTAAATTTCCAAATATTGAATTTATAAATGTCGTTTTTCCACTTCCAGTTTTTCCGATTAAAAATTTCATCTCTCCTTTAGACAATTCAAAATTTAAATCTTCTAAGACATTTTCTTCATTGATTGAAAGGGTGGTATTTTCTATTTCAACAATATTCATAATTATCTATAGCCAAAGTAATAAATAATTGTAATATGAAATTGTTAATTTTTATTCTGTTTTTTTTTGTTTGATTTGTTTCATTTGACTTAATTTGTATTTTATTTTTTATGGGTAAAAAATTATTAATATTCCTACTGCTTTTATTAACCTCATGTGCTGAAAAGGTCGATCTAATTCTTTATAATGCAGAAGTTTTTACTTCAAATGATTCAAATCAATTAGCTACTTCTTTTGCTGTTAAAGATGGAAAGTTTGTTTATGTAGGGGATGACTCGGTAATATCTAATTACTCTTCATCAAATATAATCAATGCCGAAGGTTTACCAGTTTACGCAGGTTTCATTGATTCTCATGCTCATTTTTATGGCCTCGGTTTCTCAAATGCACAAGTGGATTTAAAGGGTACAAAAAGTTTTGATGAAATAGTCGAGAGAGTAATTGAATTTGATAAAAAAAATAATAAAAATATTATAGTAGGTAGAGGTTGGGATCAAAATGATTGGAGTGTTAAATCATTGCCGATAAACAAATTACTAAATCAAGCATTTCCTGATAAACCGGTCATTTTAGGAAGAATCGATGGTCATGCATATCTAGTCAATGACCATGCATTAAATCTTGCTGATATAACTAATTCATCAAAGATAGAGGGTGGGGAATTTATTAAATACAATGGAAGATTAACAGGAGTTCTTATAGATAACGCTATGCAGTTAATTGATAATATAATTCCTGCGCCTACAAAAGAGGAATCAATAGAGGCATTACTCTCCGCACAAGAAATGGCATTTGAAAATGGGCTAACAACAGTCTCAGAAGCTGGGATTTCCAGAAAACAAATAGAATTAATTGATAGTCTTCAAAAATCAGGAATTCTTAAAATTAAAATTTACGCAATGATTGAAAATGGACCTGATGTTGATTATTATTTAAATCAAGGTCCCTACAAAACAGAAAGATTAAATGTTAGATCAGTAAAGGTTCTTGCTGATGGTGCTTTAGGTTCAAGGGGTGCAAGTATGATTGACGAATATTCTGATAGGAAAGGATACTATGGTTTAATGATAACTCCAGCTGATTCAATTAAAAGTTTAGCATTCAAGTTAGCTGGGACTGGTTTCCAGCTGAACACACATGCAATTGGTGATAATGCAAATAGAGTTGTACTTAATGCATATAGAGACGCTTTATTTAATTATCGAGACCCCAGGTGGCGAGTAGAGCATGCTCAAGTTTTAAGTGAGGGTGATATTGAGTTATTTAATCCGAAAATTATTCCTTCCGTTCAACCAACTCATGCAACTAGTGATATGTATTGGCTTTATGATAGAATAGGTAAGGAGAGAGCTAAGTATTCATATGCATTTCAGGATCTTCTTGAAAAATCATCTGTTATAGCTTTTGGAACTGACTTCCCAGTTGAAGATATTAACCCAATGATGACATTCTATTCTGCTGTAGTTAGAAAAGATAAAGATGGATATCCAGAAGGCGGATTTCAAACTGAAAATAGCATTAATAGAGTAGATGCCTTGATGGCTATGACTATTTTCGGTGCATATGCAAATTTTGAAGAAGATGAAAAAGGGAGCATCGAAGTTGGAAAGGATGCTGATTTTATAATTCTTGATAATGATATTCTTAGGTCTACTGAGTCTTCAATACCTAATACTAAAGTTGTCGCAACCTTCATAAATGGTGAATTGGTATTTAATAGAAGATATAACTAACATATGTGTGGAATTGTTTGTGCTTTTGACATAAAAAGTAATAGTGATAAAGTAAGATCTAATGTACTTATGATGGCAAAAAAGGTTAGGCATAGAGGGCCTGACTGGAGTGGTGTATATTCTAACGAAAGAGCTGTTCTTGCTCACGAAAGACTTGCTATAGTTGATCCTACTTCGGGGAAGCAACCAATAATTTCTGACGATGGACTAAAAGTAATAGCTGTAAATGGAGAAATATATAATCATATAGATCTTAAAGAGAGACATACTCCTAACTATAATTTTAAAACAGAATCTGATTGTGAAGTAATTTTAGCATTGTACCAAGAAAAAGGAGTCAATTTCTTAAATGATTTAAATGGAATTTTTGCTTTTGCTCTATATGACTCATCTAATGATAAGTATCTAATTGCTAGAGATCATATGGGTATTATTCCTTTATATATTGGCTGGGATAAACAAAATATCTTTTATGTTTCTTCTGAGCTTAAGTCATTGGAAGGTGTATGTAATAAGATAGAATTATTCCCACCTGGGCATTATTTTGACAGTATTGATGGTAAATTAACTAAATGGTATGATCCTAACTGGACTTCATTTGATAGTGTAAAGGACTCGGAAACAAAAATTAAGTTAATACATGATTCTCTATCAGCTGCTGTAAAGAGACAACTGATGAGTGATGTTCCATATGGAGTTTTATTGTCTGGTGGATTAGATTCTTCTATAACTTCAGCACTTGCTAAAAAATTTGCATCTAAAAGAATTGAGTCAAATGATCAACAAGATGCTTGGTGGCCTCAGCTTCATTCTTTTTCTGTGGGACTAGAGGGGGCGCCTGATCTAAAAGCTGCAAAAATTGTTGCTGATCATATAGGTACTGTTCACCATGAAATAAATTTTACCATTCAAGAAGGAATTGATGCTATTAGAGATGTAATATACCACCTTGAGACTTATGATGTTACTACTGTTAGAGCATCTACTCCTATGTATTTAATGGCTAGAGCTATTAAATCACTTGGTATAAAAATGGTCCTCTCTGGTGAAGGAGCTGATGAATTATTTGGTGGCTATCTTTATTTTCACAAAGCTCCAAATTCAAAAGAATTTCATGAAGAAACTGTTAGGAAGTTAGATAAGCTTCATCAATACGACTGTTTAAGGGCTAATAAGTCTCTTGCTGCATGGGGAATTGAAGGTAGAGTACCTTTTCTAGATAAAGAATTTATTGATGTTGCTATGGGTATAAACCCTGAAGATAAAATGATAACAAATGGTAGGATTGAAAAATGGGTTTTAAGAGAGGCTTTCAAGGATTACCTTCCTGAAAGTGTTCTTTGGAGACAAAAAGAACAATTTTCTGACGGAGTTGGATATTCTTGGATTGACAGTTTAAAAGAACTTGTCTCAAAGGAAGTCTCAGATTCAGATTTTGAAAATGCATCTAAAATATTCCCCATAAATCCACCTCAAAACAAGGAAGAATTCTATTACAGATCAATTTTTAAAGATCATTTTCCAAGTGATGCTGCTGCAAAATCAGTCCCTTCGGTTCCTTCTGTAGCATGTAGTACTCCTCAGGCACTTGAATGGGATGAAGCATTTAAAAACATGAATGATCCAAGTGGTCGTTCTGTCTCAAATATTCATAATGAATCCTATGAATAAAATGTTGATAAGTTTACTATAAATACTGGCTTTTTCAGCTTTTTTACCCCCTCATTTTTTAGTATATTTATAGGTATATTTTTCAAGCTAAAAAATGTCTACAAACAATAAAAAAAATCAGTATTCTGCAGATAGTATCCAAGCCCTTGAGGGTATGGAACATGTAAGAAAAAGACCCTCGATGTATATAGGTGATGTAGGGTCTCGAGGTCTTCATCATTTAGTTTATGAAGTAGTTGACAACTCAATTGATGAAGCAATGGCTGGATATTGTTCAGCAATATCAATTGAAATCAATAAAGACTCAAGCCTAACTGTTGAGGATAATGGGCGTGGAATTCCTGTTGGTATTCACAAAAAAGAAGGTGTTTCTGCACTTGAGGTAGTTATGACTAAAATTGGTGCTGGTGGTAAATTTGATAAAGACTCTTATAAGGTCTCAGGTGGACTTCATGGTGTTGGTGTATCTTGTGTAAATGCACTATCTCAGTTACTTGTAGCTAAAGTTTTTAGAGATGGAAAGGAATACCAGCAGTCTTACAGTAAAGGAAAGCCTAGTGCCCCTGTAAAAGAAGTTGGAAAATCTGACAAAACAGGAACTCTTGTGACCTTTACTCCAGACAAAGAGATCTTCAAAGAAGTAACAGAGTTCGACTATGAAATTCTATCTAACAGAATGAGAGAGCTATCATTTTTGAATAAAGGGTTAACTATATCGATTACAGATAATAGAAGCAAAGACAAAGATGGAAAATCCGTTTCTGAGACTTTCCATTCAAAAGAGGGATTAAGTGAATTTATTCAATATTTAGATAAGGGAAGAGTTCCTATCATAAGCAATATAATTAAAATGGAGGGTGAAAAGAACGGTATCCCTGTTGAGGTTGCTATGGTATATAATTCATCCTTTTCAGAAAATCTTCATTCATATGTTAATAATATTGACACCCATGAAGGAGGTACACACTTGACAGGATTTAGAAGAGGTTTAACTAACACATTAAAAAAATATGCTGATTCATCAGGTTTAACTGACAAACTAAAATTTGATATCTCAAGTGATGATTTTAGAGAAGGATTAACTGCTGTAATTTCAGTCAAGGTTGCAGAACCCCAATTTGAAGGTCAAACAAAGACCAAGCTTGGAAATAGAGAAGTAAGTTCCGCAGTATCACAGTCAGTTTCTCAAATGCTTGAAGACTATCTTGAGGAGAATCCAGAGGACTCTAAAATTATTGTTCAGAAAATAATTTTGGCTGCTCAAGCTAGAACTGCTGCAAGTAAAGCAAGAGAAATGATTCAACGAAAGACTGTTATGTCAGGTGGAGGGCTTCCAGGAAAATTATCAGACTGTTCTGAGACTGATCCTTCAAAGTGTGAAGTTTTTTTAGTTGAGGGTGATTCTGCTGGAGGAACAGCCAAACAAGGAAGAGATAGAGTTTTTCAAGCAATTCTTCCATTAAGGGGTAAAATATTAAATGTAGAGAAAGCACAGCAGCACAGGGTCTTTGAAAACGAGGAAATAAGGAACATATATACAGCACTTGGAGTTTCTGTTGGAACAGAAGAGGATAGTAAGGCACTTAATTTAGAAAAATTAAGATATCATAAAATAATTGTTATGTGTGATGCTGATGTTGATGGAAGTCATATTTCAACTTTGATATTAACATTCTTTTTCAATTACATGAGGGAACTAGTTGAGAGAGGTAATATCTACATTGCAACTCCTCCATTATATCTTGTTAAAAAAGGTAGTAAAAAAGTTTATGCCTGGAATGATGAGGAAAGAGATAATATTGCAAAAGATCTAGGTTCAGGAGCTTCAATTCAAAGATATAAGGGGCTTGGTGAAATGAATGCTGATCAACTATGGGATACTACAATGAATCCAGAATCAAGAACCTTGAGGCAAATAACCCTTAATAATGATAATGCAAAAGAAGCTCAAGAGTGGTTTGCTACACTAATGGGTGATGAAGTACCTCCTAGAAGAAAATTTATTGAGGATAATGCAATATATGCTAAAATAGATGTTTAAATATGAAGGTTACTATTGTTGGTGCAGGTAATGTTGGTGCATCCTGCGCAGAATATATTTTATTAAAAGAAATTGTAGACGAAATAGTCTTACTAGATATTAAAGATGGTTTCGCTGAAGGTAAAGCTCTTGATTTAACTCAAACAACATCAACGCTAGGTTTTAAATCAAAAGTTAAAGGAGTTACTAGTGATTATAGGAGTACATCAAATAGTGATGTCGTTGTGATTACTTCAGGTATTCCAAGAAAGCCTGGTATGACTAGAGAGGAGTTAATTGGAATTAACGCTGGAATTGTTAAATCTGTGTCAGAAAGCTTATTAAACTATTCTCCTGAAGCAATAATAATTGTAGTATCTAATCCTATGGATACCATGACATATTTAGTTAATAAATCGTTTGACATCCCTAAAAATAAAATTATAGGAATGGGTGGTATTCTTGATAGCTCTAGATTCAAAACTTATATTTCTTTAGCAACAAACTTTTCACAACATGAGATTGATGCGATGGTCATAGGTGGACATGGAGACACAACTATGATTCCTCTTACCTCAATTGCGAAATGTAACAATAAACTTTTGTCCGAAATTGTATCTAATGACATACTTCAAAAAATTTCTTCAGATACTATGGTGGGTGGGGCTACTTTAACTAAGCTACTTGGCACTTCTGCATGGTATGCCCCTGGTGCCTCAGTTTCATATTTAGTAAATGCTATTGTCAATGACACAAAAGAAATACTTCCTTGTTCTGTTTATTTGGATGGTGAATATAACACTGATGACGTATGTATAGGTGTCCCTGTAACAATTGGTAAGAATGGGTTCGAGGAAGTAGTAAAGTTAGATATCAATAAAAACGAAATAGAAATGTTTGAAAATAGCGTTAAAGCAGTTAAACAAACGAATCAAGCCTTAGATGGTTTAATCTAGATAAAGTTGTTTGTTCAACATTCAAATGTTATATTTGCAGGCGTTAAAAATGTATCATGCAAGGAAACTCATTAATTAAGACTTTTGCAATTTTATTTGGTATTGTCAGTATTTACCAACTGTCTTTTACTTTTATATCCTCAACTCTTGAAAATAAAGCAAGAAATGCTGCTATTGAAAAGATCTCTGAGGATGAGATTTCTTTTGCAGAGAAAAGAGCTAGTGAAGAAGTAAGATTTCTTGATTCTATTGGTGATCTCCCAGTTCTAATGTATTCATCTTATAATGACGCTAAACAAAAAGAACTTAATCAAGGACTTGATCTAAAAGGTGGTATAAATGTTATTCTCCAAATATCAATTAAAGATTTACTAAAAGGACTTTCTGAAAATTCTATTAATGAAAAATTTATTGCATCCCTAGATGATGCTGATGAGCTTCAAAAGCAGTCTGATCAAACCTATCTAGAGTCTTTTTTTGATGCTTTTGATTCAAATCCAGATCCAACTAGATTAACATCTCCTGAGATTTTTGGTAATAGGACACTAAGCTCAGACGTCTCGTTCGACACGTCTGATGATGATTTGAAATCAATTCTGAGAACAAAAGTTGATGAGTCAATAGTATCAGCATTTGAGGTTCTAAGAAAACGTATTGATAAATTTGGAGTGACACAACCTAATATTCAAAGGCTTGGTACTTCTGGTAGAATATTAATTGAGTTACCTGGTGCTAAAGATGTAGACAGGATACAAAACTTATTACAAAGTACTGCACAATTAGAATTCTGGGAAACCTTTAAAAATGAAGGCTTATTAGACTTCTTAGTATCTGCAGATCAATATTTAGCCTCTATTGAGACAGAGAATGAATCAAAAACTAATGAATCTGACATAGACGATCTTCTTTCTGAAGTAGAACAAACGTCAGATTCTATACAAAATGCATCTAACCCTATCCTAAGTCTTGTTCGAGCTTACAGCTTCCAAGGAGGACCTATTATTGCTAGATTTTTACCTAGAGATCAGGACATAATAAATTCATATCTATCACTCCCTGATGTTAGAAAACTTCTTCCTAGAGAATATAGATATGCTAAATTCTTGTGGGGAAAACAAGATACAGATGGACTTACAAGTTTATATGCAATCAAATCAAACAGAGATGATACACCTCCCTTAAGTGGTGGTGTTGTTGTTGATGCTTCTCAAAGTTATGATGCAGTAGGAAATGCAGCTGTATCAATGCAAATGAATGCACAAGGTGCAAGAATATGGGAAGATCTAACCGGTGTTGCATATGCTCAAAATTCAAATATTGCAATCGTATTAGATGATATTATTTATTCTGCTCCTGGAGTTACTAGAGGTGCAATTAGTGGAGGAAGATCTGAGATTACAGGTGACTTTGATCTAAATGAAGCAATTGACTTAGCAAATGTTTTAAGAGCAGGTAAATTACCAGCTTCAGCCACTATTATTCAATCTGAGGTTGTTGGCCCTTCTCTTGGACAAGAAGCAATTGATAGCGGTATATACTCTTTCTTAATAGCATTAACATTTGTCTTAATGTGGATGATATTCTATTATGGTCCTTCAGGTATATTTGCTGATATTGCACTAATACTTAATATTGTCTTAATATTTGGTATTCTTGCTGGTTTGGGAGCTGTCTTAACTCTTCCAGGAATTGCAGGTATTGTATTAACTATAGGTATATCGGTTGATGCTAACGTACTTATATTTGAAAGGGTTAGAGAAGAATTAAGAAAAGAAAAAGGCTTAAAGCAATCAATAAATGATGGATTTAACAATGCTCTATCCTCAATTCTAGATGCAAACATAACAACAGGGCTTACAGCACTTGTTTTATATATTTTTGGTACAGGTCCTATTAAAGGTTTTGCCACAACACTTCTAATTGGTATTGCAACATCTTTATTTACAGCAATCTTTATAACGAGACTATTAATTGATAACCAGGTGTTTAAATCAGGAAAATTATCTTTTTCAACAAAATCAACAAAAGACTTATTTAGTAATTTAAAAATTAAGTTTTTAGGAAAAAGAAAAGCAACATATGTAATATCTGCAACCCTTATATTAATAAGCATTAGTTCTCTTTTATTCCAAGGTTTGAATCAAGGTGTTGATTTCTTAGGAGGTAGATCATACATTGTAAGGTTTGACAAAGAAGTAAAGTCTTCTGATATTGAGTCTACACTAAATAATGCATTTGGAAGTGCAGAAGTTAAAACTTTTGGAGCATCCAATCAGCTAAAAATTACAACGAAATACAAAGTAGATCAAGAAGGTCTTGCTGTTGATGATGAAATCAAAAATATTCTTTTTGATAATCTTGGTGAACAGTATGATAATCAAATTTCTTATAGTGAATTTACTGCGGGTGAGGATGTCGGTATCATGTCTAGTATTAAAGTAGGTCCAACAATTGCAGATGATATTAAACAGAATTCTGTATGGGCTATTTTTGGCTCGCTAGTCATAGTCTTCTTCTATATACTCCTTAGATTCCAAAAATGGCAGTTTTCTTTAGGTGCAGTTTCTGCTGTATTTCATGATGTTTTAATTGTACTTGGTATCTTCTCTCTTACATATAAAATAATGCCATTTAATATGGAGATAAACCAAGCATTTATTGCTGCTCTTCTAACGGTTATAGGTTACTCTTTAAATGATACTGTTGTTGTATTTGATAGAATAAGAGAATTTTTTAGGATACATAAGTCTTGGGATAATGAAACAACTGTAAATACAGCATTAAATAGTACTTTAAGTAGAACACTTAATACTTCTTTAACAACCCTGATTGTTCTTATTGCTATCTTTATTTTTGGTGGAGAATCAATTAGAGGATTCATGTTTGCTTTAATTATTGGAGTAATGGTCGGGACATATTCTTCAGTATTTATAGCTACTCCAATTATGTTTGATTCTTATAAAAAGAAAGTTAATAATTAACTCTTTTCTTATTTATAAATAAGAATACAATTCCAATTAAAATAAAAGGTATACTTAACCATTGACCTGTTGAAAGTCCAGGAAGAAATGTTTCAATACCACCCTGACTCTCCTTTACAAATTCAACAATAAATCTAATTGAGAATAGACCTATTAAAAAATATCCAAATAGTTTACCCTCTTTCTCTCTAATTGAAATTCTTTGATATAATACATATAGAATAATAAAGAGAATAATATATCCAAATGACTCATATAATTGAGCAGGATGTCTTGGTAAAACTTCGCCTCGATTTTCAAATATGACTCCCCAATCGCTATTGGTATATTTTCCTAAAATTTCAGAATTAAAAAAATTTCCAATTCTTACAAAAGCACCACCAATTGCAGTTGGGATTGTTAGTCTATCAAATATCCATAAAAGACTCTTAAAGTTGTATTTTCTTTTAAATATTAATAATCCGATAGTCATGCCAATTGCAGCTCCATGACTTGCTAAACCTCTATATCCAGTAAATTTATAACCATCAATTAATCCAAGTATTGATGAATTTGGTGACTCCTGAATTGGTAATAATATTTCAATTAAATGATTCTGATAATATCCCCATTGATAGAAAAAAACTTCACCTAGCCTTGCTCCAAGAAAAACTGAAAGTACAAGATATATTAGCAATGGGTCAAGATACTTTTCATCTACATCCTCCTTTTTAAAGAAAGATTTGACTAGGTTATAGCCTAAAAGAAATGCTAGTATAAACATCAAGCTATATATGTAGACGGGAAAGCCGAGTATTTCAAAAGACTCAGTAGGGGACCATTTAATTTGTGAAATTATCATTTTTAAATATAACTATAATTTATGGCACAGGGTCATAACCACCCTTAAATAGTGGATTACACTTTAAAATTCTTTTTGCAGTTAAAAATGAACCTTTAAATACACCATGTTTTTTAAGTGCGATAATACCATACTCAGAACAAGTTGGTGTATGACGACAATTATTTCCCAATAATGGAGATATAAAAATTCTATATAACCTAATAAGTGTTATAAAAGGAAGTGCTAGTATTCTACTAATCTTTGTCATTAACTTTTACCCCTAACTTATTTAATTGATCTCTAATTGAATCAGACAAAGAAAAGTCTTTTTTTGCCCTTGCTTCATCTCTAACATTTAATAATATTTTAAGAATAGAGTCATTGTCTGAAGTTGACTTGGAATAGTTGATACCAAGTATTTTATTAAGTAGTATATCGAATAAACCTAAAAAGTAATCTATATCTCTCTGGCCAGCGTCTCCATCTTTTTCAATTTGAGTAATTAGTTTTGAGGAATTAAAAATCTCAGCAATTAACATAGGTGAATTAAAGTCATCATCTAGACAATCAAAACAATTTTTTTCCCAATCCTTAATTTGGGAAAGAAGGTTATCATTATTAATACTGGATACTTTAATATTCTTGAGTCTATCTATCATTTCCACTAGTCTTTCAAAGCCTTTTTCAGATGCATTAATTGCAATTTCACTAATGTCTAACTCGCTTCTGTAATGAGCTTGAAGAAAGAAAAACCTGATGACATTGGGATCATAGGGTTTTGAAAAGAAGTCATTTTTACCAGAAAAAAGTTCATCTGGTAAAATATTATTATCAAGAGATTTAGACATTTTCTTGCTATTTAAAGTCAACATATTAGCATGTATCCAAAACTTTGCAGGTTGCTTACCCGTATAACCAACAGCCTGTGCAATTTCACAATCATGATGAGGAAATTTCAGATCTATTCCGCCTCCATGAATATCAAATTCATCACCAAGATACTTATTACTCATAGCTGTACATTCAAGATGCCAGCCTGGGAATCCTTCACTCCATGGTGATTTCCATTTCATTAGATGTTTTTTTTCAGCTTTTTTCCATAGCGCAAAATCATATTCATTTTTTTTATCATCTTGACTGCTTAAGTCTCTAGAATTAGATTTGATTTTTTCAAGGTCCCTTCCAGAGAGTTTTCCATAGGAATCAATCTTATTATATTTTGAAATATCAAAATATACAGATCCGTTTGAAGTATAAGCAAGATTTTTTTCAATTAAGTCTTCTATTATTGAAATTTGTTCTGTTATATGGCCAGATGCAACAGGTTCGATACTTGGATCTAGTACATTAAAATTCTTTAGAACCTCTCTAAAGCTATTAGTATATTTTTGAGCGATTTCCATCGGTTCAAGTTTTTCAACCTTAGCCTTTTTAGAGATTTTGTCTTCTCCAGTGTCTTCAAGATGTCCAACGTCAGTAATATTCCTAACGTACCTAACGTTGTATCCAAGATATCTAAGATATCTGAATATAATATCGAAGGAAATAAATGTTCTACAATTGCCTAGGTGAACATTGCTGTAGACTGTAGGACCACAGACATACATTCCGACTGAATTTTTTCTTAAAGGTTTAAATTTCTCTTTAGAGCTTGTAAGTGAATTATATATATATAAATTATGAGGATCCATTAAAGTTCAGACTCAAGTTTAATATAGTCTAAAAATTCTCTTTTAAATTTTTCTTTCTTGAACTTACCTCCAAACTCAGATGTAACAGTACTAGAGTTTATATCCTTGATACCTCTTGAATTTACACAAAGGTGCTTGGCATCTATTACACATGCAACATCGTCTGTGTTAAGAACCTTTTGAAGATCTCTAACTATCTGAATAGTTAGTCTTTCTTGAACTTGAGGTCTTTCAGCATAATATTTAACTATTCTATTGATTTTCGAAAGCCCAACAACATTACCATTTGAAATGTAAGCTACATGAGCAAGCCCAACAATTGGCAGAAGATGATGCTCGCATGTTGAGTATAAAGTAATATTTTTTTCAACTAGCATTTCGCCATAGTTGTATTTATTTTCAAAAGTTGACATTTCTGGTCTATTCTTAGGGTTTATTCCAGAAAAAATCTCATTTACAAACATCTTTGCAACTCTTCTAGGTGTTCCTCTCAAACTATCATCAGTTAAATCCATCCCTAGTATATCTAAAATTTCGTAAACCTTTTCCTGAATGAGACTTATCTTATCTGTATCGTGCATATCAAAGGCTCCTTCTTTTAAAGGAGTCTCTTCTGAGTTTGAACCAATGTGGTCATCCCCAATGGAATCGATTTCTTTGTCTAGTAATTCTTGTAGTTTCATTTTTTAAAATTTGAGTTATACAAAGATAGAAATTATGAAGTTAAATAGAAATTATGAAGTTAAAAGGAAGTTAAAGTTTAATTGAAAATGATGCGTAAATAGAATATGTATCCTTTTCAATACCATACTTATCAGTTAGACCTCTGGTATATAGCCTGTT
Source organism: uncultured Bacteroidota bacterium (assembly GCA_902593165.1). Classification (GTDB taxonomy): domain Bacteria; phylum Bacteroidota; class Bacteroidia; order Flavobacteriales; family Flavobacteriaceae; genus Marisimplicoccus. Next base: position 51,446 of record CACJHI010000006.1, read on the forward strand.
CTTTAAAAAGCCATTTGATTTAGTAATACCAAAATCCACATCAAAGTATCCATAGTTTATTCCAACTCCTGCAGATAATCCACGAATATTATTTTCTAAGTCTAAGTCTGGTCCTTTATAAGAAAAATAACCTGCTCTTAGATTTAAATTTTTTAATCTGTATTCTCCACCAAATCGAATTGATTCAGAAATACCAGCCATCTTATTCTTAATAGAATAATTAAGAGAGTTTAAATATGAGTCTCTGCCATCATTATCATCAAATTTCGAATTATTGAATTTAGTTATTTCATAATCAAAACTTATTAAACCTCTTGAACCAAAAATATATGCAAGACTAAAAAGAGATTTTGATGGTAATTTTAATTCATACTTGTCATAGATATTTACTGTGTTTGGATCAATTCTGAATGTTGATAAGCCATCTTTCTCTATAATATCTGTTTCAATAAACTGACTGTTCTCTTCCTCAATATTTAAAATAGTAGGGGTAGAGTATGATAATCCTACTCTTAATTGTTTAATCTTAATTATACTACCTAATTGGAATGAGAATCCAGTTCCAAATGCAAGTAAATCTTCTTTAAAAAATATTCTTTGAACATTAGAATTATTAGCATAGCCAAACTCTTCAAATATTTTAGTTTCTTCAAATAATGTTTCATGAACATTAATATTAATTCCTGTAAATAAATGATTATTAAAGGAAAACCCAAGATTAATACTATGTTTAAAATGATTCCCTGTTCTGAATATATCTAGATTTTGATCTAAATTGTTATATAGTGCATTAGAAACATAATTATTGTATTCATCACCAGTTTCGTTAATTATAAAGCTTTGATAACCAAGAAAAGCTTGCTGATCTCCAAATCCATAATTGTCTCCTAAATATGTGTAGACACTCTGAGAGGTCTCATTATCATATATTAGTAGGTCTTCAGGAGGAATACCATCTGCATAATAGAGAAAATAATTATCTATTCCATTATTATTGTTTCCAGATAAATAAAAAGAACTATTAAAATCTCCTAAGATATGATTGTTATAGGCTACTGAAAATTTAGATTTTCTATTTTCATAAACAAGAACAGCACCAGCACCTCCATAAGAATAAAAATCGTTCTTAGATGAGGAATTATAGTTATTTAATCTATTAGAGATTTTTAGATTTTTATAGTTTAAAGTAACTCCAGCTTCAGAATCAATAAAAACAGAAGAACTTGCAGGATTAATTGATATAGCACTTAGATCACCTCCTAATGCACCGAAGGCACCGCCCATTGAATTGAATCTGGCTGACCCCTCATGAAAGAAAGAGCTATATCTTAATACGTCTTCAAATGTTTGAGAAAAACTAGTGTAAGATATACTTAGGAATAAGTATATAAAAAGATACTTTTTGAACATTTAGTTTATCTTGCCTCCGCCTCTGGATCCACCGCCTGAGCTTCCTCTAGATCCACTACTAGATCCACCTGAACTAGGTGAGCTAAAGCTTCCACCCTGCACAGCGCCAGATGAACGAGATCCAGAATATCCTCCTCTGTTAGAATATGATGAGTTATTTCTAGAAGATCTAGAATTATAATAGCTTGGACCATTTGAATATGAAGGATCATAACTTTGGGCTCTGTAAGAAGAATTTCCTCTTTGGCTAGGATTAACAGATCTAATTTGTTGGTAGGCTTCCCTCACATAGTCACTCTTGATTGCACTTAAATTTGGTACAGAACTATTTCTATTAAAATCTCTTGAATTAGCGCTACCTCTTGAATAAACACCTATTAGATTATTATTTTTAATTTCTCTAAGATTAACACTTCTATCAATATCATCATAAGCCGAAACACCTCTAGTTCTATCAACATAAACTCCACCGTATGAACCAAGTCTTGAATATATTCCTGATACTTTTACGCCTTGAGAATCACTATTTCTAGAAACTCCATTTGATGAACTTCTCTCACCTCTTCTTGATGCAGAATTACTAAAACTCACTCTAGATGTATTTGAAATTTCATTTCCATCTTCATCTCTGTAAACAGTTGAATCGTACATTCCGCCATAATACCATGGTGCATATCTTCTATTTCTCATCATATACCAATAATAATTTCCTAGAGAAGTAGCATAAGGTGAAAAGTAAAAATTTAAAGGACCATAAAACGGATATCCCATTTCATAGGCGAAGCTATTATAGAAAAATGGAGGTCTAAAACCATAATTTATAAACATTCCATTGTTTGAAAAGAATGGATTAAATGCCATGTTGTGATAGAATGGATCATAATAAAATCTTCCAAAGCTTGGAAAAAAATTATTTACAATTTGAGTTGTTTCTGGATTAGCTCCCCATGGAAGATTCCTTGAATCATTTTCATTTGTTGATAAGGTATTTAAAGATCCATCTGCATACTCGTTGAACACCACTTCATAGTCAATCCCTCTTTCATTGGATACATAAATTCCATCATTATCTCCATAATATGATGATAGCTGATATGCATTACAACCTATAAATAAGGAAGAGATTAGAACTAATTTTAAAATACCTACAATTTTTTTCATGTATATAAATTTAAGAATAATTTATTAAATGTAAATTACTACTTTTACATTTACCTTAATAAATACAAGAATTGTGCCACTTTTTACAATGATTGTTAATAAGATTTAATCAATGGGAAAGAAAATAACTCCTAGAAGTAATGACTATTCAAAATGGTATAATGACATCATCTCTGAGGCTGGTCTTGCTGAGTCGTCTGATGTCAGGGGGTGCATGGTTATAAAACCTTATGGATTTGCTATTTGGGAATTAATGAAATCTCAGCTTGATAATATGTTCAAAGAGACAGGGCATGAAAATGCTTATTTTCCATTATTTGTTCCAAAATCATTATTTGAGGCTGAAGAAAAAAATGCAGAAGGATTTGCTAAAGAGTGTGCTGTTGTTACACATTATAGACTAAAAAATGACCCTGATAAAAAAGGTAAACTGATGGTCGATCCTGATTCAAAACTTGAAGAGGAACTTATAGTTAGACCCACAAGTGAGGCGATTATTTGGAAAACATATAAAAGGTGGATTCAATCATATAGAGATTTACCAATCTTAATTAACCAATGGGCTAATGTTGTAAGATGGGAGATGAGAACTAGACTTTTTCTTAGAACTGCTGAGTTTTTATGGCAAGAAGGGCATACTGCGCATGCAACAAAAGAAGAAGCTTTAAAAGAGACTAAATTGATTAATAACATATATTCAGAATTTGCTGAGAAATTCATGGCTATGCCTGTTATTCAAGGATCGAAATCTGAATCGGAGAGATTTGCTGGGGCTGAAGAGACTCTTTGTATAGAAGCATTAATGCAGGATGGTAAGGCATTACAGGCAGGTACCTCTCATTTTCTTGGACAAAATTTTGCAAAGGCATTCGATGTTAAGTATGCTGATAAATCAGGTAAACTAGAATATGTTTGGGCAACATCCTGGGGAGTTTCAACTAGGCTTATGGGTGCTCTAATTATGTCTCATAGTGATGACAATGGTCTTATTCTACCTCCACTTCTTGCTCCAAGTCAAGTAATCATTATACCTCTTATTAAATCTGAAGAGAGCTCAAAAAAAATATTAGATAAGACTAACGATTTATTTAATTCAATAAAAGATAAAGGAATAAGAGTAAAAATTGATGACAGAGATAATATTAGCCTTGGTTTTAAACTTAATGACTCAGAAGTTAAAGGTATTCCAATGAGAATTGTTATAGGCGAAAAAGAAGTTGATAACGATAAGTTTGATGTTTTTTACAGACATAACTTAGAAAAAGTTTCTACTAAATTCTCAGATCTAACCTCCTTAGTTGAATCATCAATTAATAAAGTTCAAGAGGAAATGATTTTAAAATCTAAAGAAAGATTAAAAAAACATACTTATGAGGTAAGTTCATATGATGAGTTTAAAGAATTGATCTCTTCACAAAGTGGCTTTGTAATCGCTGGTTGGGATGGAACAAACGAAACTGAAGAAGCCATTAAAGCAGAAACGAAAGCTACAATTAGATGTATCCCTGAAGACCTTGATAATAAAGGTGTTACATGTATTTACTCTGGTAAGCCAGCGCAATACAAAGTAATATTTTCAAAATCTTATTGAAATATTAAAATTTAAATTAAATTTGCACCCTGATTGGCCCGTTCGTCTATCGGTTAGGACCTCAGGTTTTCATCCTGGAAAGAGGGGTTCGATTCCCCTACGGGCTACAAAATAAAAATTATGGCAAATCATAAATCTGCTTTAAAAAGAATTCGTTCTAATGAAACTAAAAAGTCTTTGAATAAACTTCAACACAAGACTACAAGAAATGCTATCAAAAAATTAAAAGATGCTAAAACTAAAAAAGAAGCTGGTAAGCTTTATCCTGGTGTTGTTTCTTTAATTGATAAGTTAGCTAAGAAGAATGTAATTCATAAGAATAAAGCATCAAATCTTAAATCTAAATTAAGTAAGCTTAAGTAATTAAGAGTTCATTGAAATAAGAAACTCTTCATTATTTTTAGTTTTTCTAAACCTATCGTTTATAAATTCCATTGCTTCTACTGGGTTCATATCTGCCAAGTATTTTCTCATAATCCACATCCTCTGAATAGTGTTCTCATCTAGGAGTAGATCATCTCTTCTAGTGCTTGAAGAAACTAAATCTATCGCAGGGAAGATACGTCTGTTAGAGATTCTTCTATCAAGTTGAAGCTCCATATTACCAGTTCCTTTAAATTCCTCAAAAATTACCTCATCCATTTTTGATCCGGTTTCAGTTAGAGCAGTAGATATAATTGAAAGTGAACCACCATTTTCAATATTTCTTGCAGCTCCAAAGAATCGTTTTGGTTTATGTAATGCATTTGCGTCAACACCACCACTTAATATTTTTCCTGATGCAGGTTGAACTGTATTATAAGCTCTCGCAAGTCTTGTTATAGAGTCAAGAAGTATTACAACATCATGACCACATTCAACTAATCTTTTCGCTTTCTCAAGAACAATATTGGCAACTCTTACGTGTCTATCAGCAGGTTCGTCAAATGTTGATGCTACAACTTCACCTTTTACATTTCTCTGCATATCAGTAACTTCCTCTGGTCTTTCATCAATCAATAAAATAATTTGAAATACCTCTGGATGATTTGCTGCAATTGCGTTAGCAACATCTTTTAAAAGCATTGTTTTTCCAGTTTTTGGTTGAGAAACTATCATTCCTCTTTGTCCTTTTCCTATAGGAGAAAAAAGGTCAATAATTCTTGTAGAGATTGTACTTTCCTTTGATGAAATATTAAATTTTTCTTCAGGGAATAATGGTGTTAAATGCTCAAATGAGACTCTATCCCGAACAACTTCAGGGTCAAGTCCGTTGATTTTATTAACCTTAATTAAAGGGAAATATTTTTCACCATCTTTTGGAGGTCTTACTGTGCCATGAACTGTATCACCTGTTTTAAGTCCAAATAATTTTATTTGAGATTGAGATACATATATATCATCTGGAGATGATAAATAGTTATAGTCTGAAGATCTCAAAAAACCATATCCATCCTGCATAATTTCTAGAACACCTTCGGATTCTATAATACCATCAAACTCAAAATCAGGTTCTTTATATTTTCTCCTATTGTCTTTATTAAAATTATCTTCTTTTTTATTTGAGAAGTTTTTATTGTGATGATTTTTATTTGATCCATTTCTTGGTCTTCTATCAACTTTCTGATATCTCTTTTCATCAACTTCAGGTTTTGTTTCTGCTGAAACTTTTTCATCTTCAGGCTTTTTTGTAATAGCATCAATTAGTTCTTGCTTTTTCATGCCTTTAGTATCTTTTAAACCGATTTGTTCGGCAATTTCAATAAGCTCAGCTATTTTTTTAGCTTTAAGCATTTTAATATCGTACATATGTAGTGGGTATTTTAATTTGAGATGTTAATAGAAATGTACTTCTTGGAAGAAATAGTTGTTCAAATTTACAAATTTATTTTTAAATTCAGCAAATATCTTAATTAACTAACTATGCCCAGGTATTTTATTGAGTTTTCATACGATGGCTCAAGCTATCATGGAATTCAAAAGCAACCTAATTCTTTAACGATACAGGAAGTTTTAGAAATTAATATTTCAAAATATACAGGATCTGATATAAATTTAACACTTGCAGGAAGAACTGATGCAGGTGTCCATGCAAAACAAATGTTTGCACATTTTGATATAGACTCTGTTTTTAACCAAAATAATTTCTGTAGATCTTTAAATATGATGATTCCAAAAGATATTTGTATTTCATGTTTGTCCACAGTTAACAAAGATTCCCATGCCAGGTTTGATGCAATAAATAGAACTTATGAATACTTTATTGGCTATGAAAAAGATCCCTTTAACTATAAGTTCTTATATTATCTAAAGGATAAACTTGATATAAATAAAATGAACGAAAGTTGTTTAAGACTCATTAATCATAAAAATTTTAAATGTTTCTCAAAGTCTAATACAGATGTTAAAACCTATGTTTGTAATATAGAACATGCCGAATGGGTTAATACTGAAAATGGTTATAGATTCTCTATAAGAGCAAATAGGTTTTTAAGAAATATGGTTAGATCTATAGTTGGAACAATGATTGAAATAGGTACTTATAAAATAACTGACGAGGACTTCCAAAAGATTTTAGACTCTGAGGATAGGAGGGAAGCAGGTTACTCAGTTCCTGCCTCTGGTCTGTTTCTAAGTAGTATTACGTATAAAAATATTTTTGAGACGAGTTGGAAAAAGTAAAAGGTAAAATATTTGATGTTAAATTATTTTCAAAACTTTTAGTTTTTGTTAAGCCATATAATTATACTTTTTATGGTGTAATGTTCACTGCAATTTTAATTTCCCTGTTCTCAACATTAACTCCATATTTATTAAAAGTAGTTGTAGATGATTACATCCTTGTTAAAAATTTCGAGGGGATGCAATCAATTATATTACTAATGATGTTAGTACTATTCCTTGAAGTAATATTTATGTACTTGTTCACATTCTACGCAAACTGGTTAGGCCAGAAGGTTATTAAAGATTTGAGGGTAGATGTTTTCGAGAAAATTGTAAAATTTAAAATGTCTTTTTTTGACAAAAATGCAGTTGGAAGATTGGTAACCAGAACTGTCAATGATATAGAAACAATTGCAAGTATCTTTTCTCAAGGCTTATTCACAATTATAGCTGATATATTGAAAATGATTACTGTCTTGACAGTTATGACAATAATTAGTCCAGAACTTACTCTTGTTGTAATTTCAATATTTCCTGTTTTAATTTTTGCTACCAGAGTATTTCAAAAGACTATGAAAACAGCATTTGAAAAAGTAAGAAGAGAGGTGGCTAACCTAAACTCATTTGTTCAAGAAAGAATTAGTGGAGTTAAAATTGTACAGATTTTTAATCGTGAAAAAGTTGAAATTGATAAATTCAATCAAATAAATATTAAGCATAGAGACGCCTGGCTAAGAACTGTATGGATTAATTCAATTTTCTTTCCAATTGCTGAAATTTCAACATCAATTTGTATTGGTCTTCTTGTTTGGTATGGAGGTTTTAATAACTTAAATGGTGAGAATATTTCTTTAGGTACTCTATTCCTTTTTATCTCTATGTCTGGACTATTATTTAGACCATTAAGGCAAATAGCAGATAGATTTAATACTCTCCAAATGGGTATGGTTTCAACAGAGAGAATCTTTAATATCCTTGAAGATGATCAACATATAAAGGATCATGGTGAGCTAAAAGACTCTTCATTTAAAGGTTTAATTGAATTTAAGAATGTTAGTTTTTCTTATGTAGATAATCAAGAAGTTTTAAATAGTATATCATTTAAAATAAACCCTGGAGAGTCATTTGCGATTGTAGGCCCAACTGGAAGTGGAAAAACTACAATAACTAATCTAATAACTAAGTTTTATGAAATAAATACAGGTAATATTTTAATTGACGGAAAAGATCTTGATAATTACAGTCTTGAAACTGTAAGAAGTAAAATTGGTATAATTCTCCAAGATGTTTTTCTATTTGCAGATACTATTTTCAATAATATTACACTGTTTAATGAGAATATTACACTAGAGGATGTAGAGAATGCTGCAAAAGAACTTGAGATTCATGAGTTTATTAGCTCATTACCTGGAGGATATAGCTTTAATGTAAGTGAGAGAGGTACAACACTTTCTGCTGGTCAAAAACAGTTAATAGCTTTTCTAAGAGTCTTAGTTAATAATCCTGATATATTAATTCTCGATGAGGCAACTTCTTCTATTGATTCATATTCAGAGGATTTAATAAAAAATGCTACAAAAAAAATAACAAAAGATAAAACTTCAATTATAATTGCTCATAGACTTTCAACAATTGAATCAGCTAATAAAATAATTTATATGGAAAATGGAAAGATACTAGAATCTGGAAACCATAAAGAACTATTAAGTATTACTAATGGAAAGTTTAAAAAACTATATGAGGAGCAATTTATTGATGAATTAGTTTAAATTCTTCATGAGTTTAATACATTCTGAAGCTTCTTTCGCATCATGGACTCTTAATATATCAGCTCCTTTGTCTATCGCAAGAGTATTCAAAGCAGTTGTTCCATTAAGTGCATCAGCTGGTGTTATATTAAGAAGCTTATAAATCATGGACTTTCTCGATAGTCCAACTAACAAAGGTTTTTTTAAAGACTGAAGTAAACTTAAGTCTTTTAATATTTTAAAATTATCCTCAATAGTTTTACCAAAACCAAAACCGGGATCTAAAATAATATTTTGAATACCAGAGCTCTCAAGTTCACTCATTTTACCTTCAAAAAATGATATAATTGACTCAACTACATTATCATATTTGGGATTGTCTTGCATATTATCAGGATCCCCTTTCATATGCATCATTACATAACCTGCATTATGTTCTTTTATAACATCATACATATTATGATCATATCTACCCGAGCTTATGTCATTTATTATTGAAAAACCTTTTGTTAAAGCAAATTCAGCAACATCTGAATTATAAGTGTCAATTGATAAGTGAACGTTTCTAAAGTTATTAGAAATCTCAATTATATAATCTGATATAAGTTTAAGTTCCTCTTCGGAATTAATCAACTTAGATCCAGGTTTTGAACTAGCTGCACCAATATCAATTATTTCAGCTCCATCTGAAACTAAGTCATTAATTCTAGAATTTACTTTATCAATTGAATTATATTGGCCTCCGTCATAGAAAGAATCATCGGAAACATTTACAATTCCCATAATTTTCTTTGTGGATAAATCAAGGATTTTTCCATTACAATTTAAAGTCATACTTTTAACTTCTTTTCCAAATTTATACTAAAATCTAATATGGAAGATACAAAGTCACAATATCAGAATATTATAAGTAAATCTAGAAAGATTTTTATTGATAAAAATTCTGATTATGGTTCTTCTTGGAGAGTTCTTAGGATAATTTCCTTAGTAGATCAGATTAATATCAAGGCACAGAGAATAAGGAACCTTCAGAATAATATCTCTAATAAAATTGACGAAGATCAAACTGCAGAATTCTATGGAATCATAAACTATTCAATCATGGGTCTTATTCAATTTGATAAAGGCATTGTAGATGAGCCAGACCTTCAAGCTGATGAGATAATGGAGCTTTATGATAAGAATGTAAAAAAGACATTTGAATTAATGCTAGATAAAAATCATGATTATGGAGAGGCATGGAGAGAAATGGAAGTAATAAGCCTAACAGACCTCATAATTCAAAAGATATTTAGAATGAAAAGTATATTAAAAAATGATGGAAAGACAGAGGTAAGTGAAGGGATAGACGCTAATTTTCAAGATATTTTAAATTATGCTGTATTTGCTCAAATTTTATTAAAGGAATAATATGAAACAGAAATATATTGTAGGTAATTGGAAGATGACATTAAATAAAAAGGATTCTCTAAAGTTAGCTGAAGATATTAGGTCAATTGAAAAAAAAGACAATGTTAGTATTGAAATAGCTCCAACCTATTTGTACTTACAAGATATCATAGAAATTCTTATTGATACTGACGTAAGTGTTATTAGCCAAAATTTTGATTACGAATCATTAGGCTCTTTTACAGGAGGAATTTCTTTGACTCAACTTGAGGAAATAGGATTGTCAAAGACAATCTTGGGGCATTCTGAAAGGAGGTCAAAGTTTAATGAATCAAATGAAATGGTCGATAAAAAATTAGAGATAGTATTAAATTCAAATTTTGATGTAATCTACTGCTTTGACAGCTATGAACAGATACCATTTGACCTTATTAAGAATAATCTCAATTCTAATTCTAAACTGACCTTAGCATATGAACCTACTTGGGCAATAGGAACTGGGGAAACTGCTTCAGTTGAACATATTGTAGAAATTCATTCAAAAGTAAGTTCTACTCTTGAAAGTCTCAATATTAAAGATATCCCAATTCTTTATGGGGGAAGTGTGAACCCTGCTAATTCAAATCAAATTATACATGCAAACAATGTTGATGGTGTTCTTGTAGGTGGCGCGTCCACTAATTTTGACCAGCTTACAGGTATCATTAACTCTATTTAACAATTCTTTGTGAATATACATTTGCTTATAAAAGTATATTTGCACCGTTATGTTAAGACTTTTATTAACTTCAATTTTATTAACTATGAGTTTAACTATGAATGCACAGACGTCTGTGGATAATTCTATACACCAGTTTAAAGTTGCTGATATATATGGAAATATCTTTGATTTTTCAGAATTAAAAGGAAAGAAGGTAATGATAGTTAATACTGCTTCTAAGTGTGGTCTTACATATCAATATGAAGCTCTCCAAAATCTTTATTCTCAATACAAAGATTTTAACTTTATGATAGTTGGTTTCCCGTCAAATGACTTTTTATGGCAGGAACCTGGAAAGAACGAGGATATAATTGAATTCTGTGAAGAAAATTATGGTGTTACTTTCCCTATGATGAGTAAAATTACTGTGAAAGGATCGAAAAAACATCCCATATATCAGTTCTTGACTCAAAAATCCAAAAACAAATTCAAAGACTCTCGTGTCACTTGGAATTTTCAGAAATATCTTATCAATAAAGATGGTATGATTGAAAAAATAATCTCTCCAAGAACTAGACCAGATTCTCAAGAAATTGTATCTTGGATAACTGATGGCGAATAAGACTAAATTCTCTACAAGATGTGTTCACGAAGGTGAGATTAAAGATACTATGTATCAAGGAATAGTATCTCCTTTGTTCATGTCAACTACTTATCCTTGGTTTGGTGGAGATGCTGAAAAAAAGCCTTATCCTAGATATTTCAACACCCCAAATCAGGAGTATCTTTCTAAGAAAATAGCTTCACTTGAAAATGGTGAAAAAGCCTTGATATTTACTTCAGGAATGGCGGCAATAAGCACTTCAATAATGGCAAATGTTAAGACTGGAGATCATATAATTTTTCAAGATGATTTGTATGGTGGTACAAGAAATTTTATTCAAACTGAATTTGATAAATATGGTATCCAATATTCTTTTACAAAAGGATTGGAACCAATAGATTTTTCTGATCAAATCAAAGATAATACAGTAGGAATCTACATAGAGACTCCAAGTAATCCTCTTCTAAAAATTGTTGACTTAAAATCAGTGTCTTCAATAGCTAAGGAAAATGGTATTTGGACTATGATTGACAATACCTTTGCTAGCCCTGTTAATCAAAACCCAATAGATCATGGAATAGATATTGTTATTCATAGTGCAACTAAATATCTTGGAGGTCATAGTGATATTTCTGCTGGTGCTGTTATTAGTACAGAAGAAAAAATTGAAAATATTCTCAATTCAGCAAAAAACTTTGGTGGAAATCTAAGTGATTACACAGTTTGGCTTCTGGAAAGAAGTATGAAAACTTTATTAGTTAGAGTTAAACAGCAAACTGAAAATGCAAAATTACTAGCTAAAATGCTTGACGACAATAAAAATATTTCAAAAGTCTATTATCCAGGTTTAGAATCTCATCCTTCTCATTCAATTGCAAAGGAACAAATGAATGACTTTGGAGCTATGATGTCATTTGACCTAAATGAAAATGTTGACGTATATACTTTTTTAAAGTCTCTTAAAATAATCAAACCAGGGATGAGCCTCGCTGGTGTTGAAACAACTGTTAACTTCCCAATGAAGACATCTCATGGGCTTATGACTCAAGAGGAAAGAGATATTCAGGGAATAGGGGATAAGCTTATTAGATTATCAGCAGGTATTGAATCACATGAAGATCTTTATGAAGATCTTGTTCAAGCAATAAATTCATCTATCAAATGAAAACAGATATTTTAGCATTTGGTGCTCATCCTGACGATGTTGAAATGGGCTGTGGCGGTACTATCGCTAAATCGACTGCATCAGGTAAAACCGCAGGTATTATTGATCTTACTAGAGGAGAATTAGGCACTAACGGTACTCCAGAGTTAAGAGATAAAGAAGCTAACTCTGCTTCTAAAATAATTGGTGCAAAGTTCAGGCTTAATCTTGACTTTCAAGATGGATTCATCTTTAATAATAAAGAAAACCAAATTGAAATAATCAAAGTTATAAGACAATTTAGGCCTGACATTATCCTTTCACCAACTCAAATTGATAGACATTCTGATCATGGTAAAGCTTCTGATTTAATTTATGAAGCAGCTTTTTTGAGTGGTCTTTCAAAATTAGAAACCAAACATGATGGTAAGATTCAAGAACCTTGGAGACCAAGGTTAAACTTAAACTATCAGCAATGGAATGACTTTAAACCTGATGTGCTAATTGATATATCAGAGTTTATCGAAGTTAAGAAAGAAGCTATTTTGGCTTTTCAAAGTCAAGTTCTTAAAGACTCAAATTCAAAGTCTACAAAGATAAATTCAGAAAACTTCATCGAGAGTATTAAATATAGAGCTAAAAACTATGGCAGGCTAATTGATAAAGAGTATGCTGAGGCTTTTCAGTCAAGAAAAAATATTGCAGTAAATAATATCTTTGATTTACTTTAATTTTTTCAAATTTCCTTTAATATAATTTTCAAAAACTCTATTTTTGCCACCTAAATGGTGGTTGTAGTTCAGTTGGTTAGAACGCCTGATTGTGGTTCAGGAGGTCGCCGGTTCGAATCCGGTCTTCCACCCAAGTTAACCGTTACATTACACGTTTAAAATAAACCCTTCAGCTAATGAGGGGTTTTTTCTTTAACTTTACTGATATGAAAAAGATTATATTATTAAATTTACTATTTATAGGTTCACTGTTTTCTCAAGATTATTATTTTGAAAAATATGCTCCGTTTGATGAAAATATTAAATCACCAGAAGAATTTTTAGGATACCCTATAGGTGAAATGCATACCAGGTTCGATTTAATTGTTTCATATATGGAATATTTGTCTGACGTTTCAGATAAAGCTGATATGTTCTCTTTTGCAACTTCTTATGAAGGAAGAAAGTTAATATACTTAATCATTAGTTCACCAGAGAAAATTCAAAATATAGAAAACATTAGGAATGAACATATATCTTATATAGACCCTGATAATGAAAATTATAATAGTTCTGAAAAGCCTAAAAAGTTTCCTGTTATAATTAATCTTTCATATAGTATACATGGAAATGAACCTTCAACATCAGAAGCTGCAATGCTAACAGCTTATACATTAGTTAGTTCAAAAACAGAAGTAATTAAAAATTATTTAGAAAACTCTGTAGTGCTTATAGACCCCGCTTCAAATCCAGATGGAAGAGATAGACATACTCAGTGGGTTAATAGTTATAAAGCTTCACCATTGGTAGATGATCCTCAAGATGCAGAACACAATGAGTATTGGCCAGGGGGTAGAGTTAACCACTATTGGTTTGACTTAAATAGAGATTTATTATTTGGTATTCATCCGGAGACTAGAGGAAAGCTAAATTTTCATCATAGTTGGTATCCAAATGTAACTATGGATTTCCACGAAATGGGTACTAATAGTACATTTATGTTTGTTCCGTGGAAGTCTTATGCAATTAAAGATCCAATAATTCCTCAAGAGAATAAATATTTTTGGTCACTTTTTGGTCAATATTTTTCAAAGGCCCTTGATGAAATAGGTTCACTATATTTTACAAAAGAACTATTCGATAAGACATATCCTGGCTACAGTTCATCATATGCTGATCTTATGGGTGGTATTGGAATGTTGTTCGAACAAGCCAGTTCAAGAGGTCATCTACAAGAAAACCAATTTGGTAAGTTAACTTTTCCTTTTACAATATTAAATCAATATGTTTCAAGCATGAATACAATTAAGGCTTCGGTTGCAATGAAGGATGAATTAAAAAAATATCAACAAAATTTTTTTCCATCTGCGCTTACAGAAGCTGACAAAAAAAGAATTAAAGGCTACTCATTTGAAATGGGTAAGGATAGGAATAAAACTAAAGCATTTATTAATAAATTGAAGATGCATAATATTAAAGTTCAAAGGGATAAAAACAATTTCTTTATTCCAACTAAACAAAAGAATTACAGAGTTGTAAGATCTATTTTTGAGACAGATAAAGAGTTTATTGATAGTGTTTTTTATGATGCATCTGCATGGTCAGTTGCAAATTTTTATGATATTGACTATGTACCTTCGTCTAAGAATTTTGAAGGAACCTTGATTAAAAATTTAGATGACTTATTTAATACTAATTCGTTTGATAAGTCAAACTATGCATATTTAATCAATTCAGTTGACTATAATATTCCTGCAGTAATTAATTCTTTACTTAATTCTAAAATCAAGGTTTCTACTGCTTTAAAGCCATTTAGAATTAATACGAGTAATGGATTAGAATCATTTGATAATGGATCACTTGTTATAACTGTTAGTATACAGGATATAGAATCTGATATGTTATTTGAAAAACTTAAATCTATTCAAAAAGATTTTGATGTTAATATTTATTCAGTTACATCTGGTCTAAGCTCTAGCGGTATTGATCTTGGAAGTAGATATGTATCACCAATTAAAAAGCAAAAAGCAATGATGCTAGTGGGAACTGGAGTAAATCCATATGAAGCTGGTGAGGTCTGGCATCTTTTAGATCAAAGAGTTGGCATGCCTATTTCTAAAATACCGATTAGAAATTTTGATAGAATCTCATTAGATAAATACTCATCAATGGTAATTGTTTCTGGTAATTATAAATTTAATGATATTCAAATACAGAAAATCAAGGATTGGGCTTCCAGAGGTAATACAATAATCTCTATTGGTTCAGGTTCAAAGTTTCTGATTGATAATAAAATTGTAAAAGAAGAGATACTTAAGCCAGAAAATGATTCTAATAAAGATTTATATCTTCCATACGTTGATGCAATAAATAATAAAGGTAAAGAGCAGATTGGTGGAATTATTTTAAGAACAAATGTAGATTTGACTCATCCATTAGGATTTGGATTAGAAGATACAAATTTACCAGTATATAAAAATAATACCATATGGATTAAACCTTCAAAAAATAATTATTCATCTGTAGTAAGATATACAGAGAATCCTTTAATTGATGGATTTATTACTGATAAAAATTATGAAAAAATTAAGTCTACAGTTTCATTATTAGTTTCTGAAATTGGTAAAGGTAGAGCAATAATGTTCTCTGATAATCCAAATTTTAGAGGAGCGTGGTATGGTACAAATAGATTATTTTTAAATGCATTATTTCTTGGAGATAAGATAAGCATCCCTTAATGAAATGTGTTTAGAGAAAAAAACCCTTCAGCTAATGTGGGGTTTTTTCTTTCTTTTTATTATGCCCATACCCATATACCCAATGCAATGAAGATTGGTCCATACATCCAATCCTCATTTCCATAGGCCCAGCTAACATCTGTCATTAGTACGCCCAGAATAAAGGAACCACAACAATATTTCACTATTTTCATATCTCTAGTTTACCTAATTTTGGTCAACTTCTATTCTTTCATCCATGTTGGCAATTTCCCAAGCTGTGTGAAAGATTAATCTTGTTCTTTTAGTTAGGAGGTCATACCTTATCTTATCAGCAGTATCAGTAGGTTGGTGATAGTCTTCATGAGTTCCGCTAAAATAAAATATTACAGGTATGTTATTTTTTGCAAAGTGCCAGTGATCACTTCTCTCATAGAATCTGTTAGGATCATCCCAAGCATTGAACCTGTAATCTAATTCAAGATTTACAGTCCTATCATTAACTTCTTCAGAAGTTTTATGAAGCATTGTGCTAAGTCTGTCTGTACCTATTAAATAAATATATTCATCATTATTTGAATTTCTTGTTGGATCTGTTCTACCAATCATATCAAGATTCAAATTTGTGATTGTATCATCAAGTGGATATAATGGGTTCTCTGAATAATATTTTGAACCAAGTAGCCCTTTTTCTTCAGCAGAGACATGAAGAATAACAATAGATCTTTTTGGTCTGTTTCCGTCTAATTCTGCAAGCTTAAATGCCTCTGCAATCTCTAATAAAGCCATAGATCCAGATCCATCATCATCTGCTCCATTAAAAATCTCACCATTTTCAGTCCCAACATGATCTAGGTGAGCAGTAAGAACAATATATTCATTTGGATAAGTCGAACCTTCAATTATTGCAGCAACGTTCTCTGTTTTGACCCAATCAATATTATCTTCATTTATATTATCAGGTCTTGTCACTTGTCTGCTCTGAAAGTCAACTAAAAATTTTTGAAAGTAATCTTCTGTATTTTCTGCTTTTATAATGTTATTTGATTTATAGAAGTCCCTGATAAATTCAACTGCAAGCTTTTGTCCTGGTTCACCAGTATTTCTCCCTTCAAATTTGTCAGAAGAGAACTCATAGATTAGATCAGTTAATTCTTCCGAGGTAATTGTTTCAGCATACTTGTCAGAAGCATTTTCTTGAGAGCAACCAACTGAGAGAGCTAAAATTAACAGTAGAGTATTAAACTTTTTCATAATTATTTTTTCTTTGTTTTATTTCATTTTCAATACCATCCCATAATGATATTCTGGCAAGTAGGGCTTCTTTTGATATTGAATTTGACTCGGATATCTTCCTAGCGTCATTGTTACATAAATAAGACAACATTTCCATAGACATTGGGCCATGCATATCTCCATCTACCTCAATATGCCTTTTAAAGTAATAAATTAATTTGTTCAAATCATTATTCTCAGCATTTATTCCTTCTATTAATGGTATAAACATATCAGGAATCAAATCTTCTCTACCGAATGTAAATACCGAAGCAACCTCATGAATATTACCTCTTCTAATTACAGAGAATGTAAATTTTAAAAAATTCTTTACGTATTCTTTAATATCTAATTTGTCAATATCCTCTTCAATTGACTCAAGTTTATTAAGTGAGTTAATATTATTTAGAATTTCATCAGTGTTAAGCCCGAATTCTTCAATTGAATCAATATACAATTCAAAATGAGACATTGGTTTGCCATTTTGATCTTCGTCAGTTTCCTCTCCTGCAACAATTTCATTAATCAATTTTGCTGTAGTAGTGTTTTTACTTGGAAACCAAGGGAGTGAGGTTGAAGTTAATTTAATCTGAAGAAACTTTAAAAGAGACATAAAATCCCATACTGCATAAACATGTGCACTTGAGAAAATTTTAAGGTCTTCAACATCTTTAATATTATTGTATAAAGAGTGATTTCTTAGTTTATCTTTTAATGGTTCAAGATCTTGGACAATATTATTCATTCGAAATATTTTAGCGTCAAATATAAATAATAATTAAATTCAACAAATGGATCAAATATTATTGTTTTTTATATCATCATTAGCACTAACCTTGATGCCAGGGCCAGACATCTTGTTTGTAATAAATCAAAGTATTGAAGATAAAAAATCTGGTCTTTTAGTCGCCTTTGGATTATGTTCGGGTCTAGTTGTCCATACTCTTTTATTAGCTTTAGGACTATCAGCTATTATTGAGCAGAATGATAATGTAATCATGTTCTTTAAATACTTTGGATCTTTTTATCTATTTTATTTAGCTTCTCAAGAATTTAAAAAAGATATTGTAACAAGTGAGAGACAAAAAGAAAACTTTTATCTAAGAGGAGTATATATGAATCTAATAAACCCAAAAGTGCTAATTTTCTTTTTGGCATATTTTCCCAATTTTCTTTTTTCTGATACTATTTCTATATCATATCAATTTATTATTCTTGGAGCTATATTTATATTACAAGCATTAATAGTATTTTCATTTGTATCACTTGCATCTAATAGGTTAATCTCAATATTAAAAGTTGATGCTAAGAATAAAAAAATAGTTTATTTAAAGTCATTTATTTTTGTTTTAATAGGACTGTCAATCCTATTTTAACTTACTATATTTTAATTTGTATATTTGCATGCAATTAGTTTATAATTAATTGCAATATGATAAATTCAAAATTTGTCGGAGAAGGTTTAACCTATGAAGATGTACTTCTGGTCCCGGCTTATTCAAAAATACTTCCCTCTGATGTATCCCTAGAAACTAGATTTAGTAGGAATATTAGTTTAAATGTTCCAATTGTTTCTGCTGCTATGGATACAGTTACTGAAAGTAAAATGGCAATTGCTATTGCTAGTGAGGGGGGAATTGGTGTTATTCATAAAAATATGTCAATCGAGGATCAAGCTAATGAAGTTAGATTAGTTAAAAGAGCTGAATCAGGAATGATTATTGATCCAGTAACATTAGACACAGATTCTTTAGTTATAGATGCAAAAAATAACATGAAAAAATATAAAATCGGGGGAATACCGATTGTTTCAAAAACTGGTAAGCTTGTTGGAATTGTTACTAATAGAGATTTGAGATTTGAAAAAGATAATTCTAAGAAATTATCGGAAGTAATGACAAGCAAAAATCTGATTACTGCCAAAGCTGGTACTTCAATGTCTCAGGCAGAGGAAATTCTTCAAACTCATAAAATCGAAAAATTGCCTGTTGTAGACTCAAAAGGTATACTTATAGGTCTTATTACATTTAGGGACATAAATAAACATTCAGAGAAGCCTACATCAAATAAGGATAAATTAGGAAGATTAATGGTTTCTGCTGCTATTGGAACAGACAAAGACTATAAAAAAAGAGCACAAGAACTTATAAACTCTGGTGTTGATGCTCTAGTTGTTGACACTGCACATGCACATTCTAGTAGGGTAGGAGATGTTCTAAAAAACCTCAAAGACTCATTTAGTGAAGTAGATATTGTTGTTGGAAATATTGCAACAGCAGATGCAGCAAATTATTTAAAAGAAAATGGTGCTGATGGAATTAAGGTAGGTATTGGACCAGGATCTATATGTACAACAAGAGTAGTTGCTGGTGTAGGCTATCCTCAATTATCTGCTGTGCTTGAGGTATCAGAAGTCTTAAAAAAATCTAAAATACCTTTGATTGCTGATGGTGGTATAAGATATACTGGTGACATTTCTAAAGCTATTGCTGCAGGAGCTGATTCTGTTATGCTAGGATCACTTCTAGCTGGAACAGAGGAGTCTCCTGGTGAAACCATTATTTATGATGGTAGAAAATTTAAGACATACAGAGGAATGGGATCTGTTGAGGCAATGCAAAAAGGAAGTAAGGATAGATACTTTCAATCAGAACAAGCAGATAAGAAAAAATTAGTGCCTGAGGGAATAGTTGGAAGAGTGCCTTATAAAGGTCAGCTTAATGAAAGTATACATCAGTTTATAGGTGGTCTTAGATCAGGTATGGGTTATTGTGGAGCCAAAGACATAGACACATTAAAAAAATGTTCAAAATTTGTCAAGATCACAGGTTCGGGAATCAGAGAGAGTCACCCTCATAATGTTTCGATAACAAAGGAGGCGCCAAACTATAGTCCACCAAAAATATAATCTTGAAAAGACTAATTTTCTTAATACTGTCATGTATAACTTTAGTGGGTTGCTCAAACTTTTCGAATAATAATTCTAACAATCTCGTAGCAAGGGCAGGGGAGAATTTTCTATATGAAAATGATTTACCTGAATATACATCTAAGAATGATAGCCTGATAAAAATCTCAAGTTTTATAGAGGCTTGGGCTAAAGAAAAAGTCTTGTATGATTTATCAATGATTAACTTATCACAATCAAAAAGAGCAGAAATTGATGAACTAGTAGAAAATTATAAAGTTGATTTATATATAAATTCTTATAAAGACTTAATCGTAAATTCTAAAATTGATTCAATAGTCACAATTGAACAAATAGATTCATTCTACACTCTTAATATCAATAATTTTAAGCTTAATGAGAATCTGGTAAAGTACAGATATATTAAAGTCCCAAATGATAATATTAACATCAATCGAATAAGAAGATATATAGTTAGGGTTAATAAGCAGGATCGTTATTTTTTAGATTCATTAAATTTTCAATTTGCAGATCTAAAACTTAATGACTCAATTTGGTTTACTGAAAGAGATGTTATTTCCTCTATTGATTTTATTAATCAAAATAATAAATCTAAATATTTCATAAAAAATAGACTATTTACGATTGAAGAATCAAATTATACTAACTTTTTTATAGTTGATGATATACTAAAATCAGGAAATATTCCTCCAATATCTTATCTTTACGAAAGAATTAAATCAATAATAGTTAATCAGAGAAAATTAGACTTATTAAAAAATTTAAATAAAGAAATTTTAAATGATGCTCTTAAATCAAGGAAATATGAAGTTTTTAAATAGTTTACTGTTATTATTAGTATTTCAGTTTTCATTTACTCAAGAAAAAATAAAAGTTGATGGTATCTCATCAGTTGTTGGAGATTTTATAATCCTTGACTCAGATATTGATAAAGTTTTAATTGATATGGAGTCTCAGGGACTGTCTACTAGAGGTGTATCAAAATGTCAGCTTCTTGGAAAGCTAATGGAAGATAAGTTATATGCACACCATGCAATCCAGGATAGCCTTGAATTATCAGATAATGAAATCTATGATTACGTTGATAGGCAATTGGAGTATTTTACTGAACAATTAGGTGGTATTGAAAAAGTACTTGAATTCTATAATAAAAGAGATGAGCTTTCATTTAGAGATGAGCTTTTTGAGATAAATAAAACTCAGAGATTATCTGAGATGATGCAAGAGTCTATTGTAGAAAAAGTAGAAATTACTCCCGAGGAGGTTAGGCAATTTTTTGAATCTATCCCAAAAATAGATTTACCAGTTTTTGGTACCGAATTAGAAATTGCTCAAATTGTTGTTGAACCAAAAGTATCTGAAGAAGAAAATCAAAGAATTATTGATCAACTTAAATTATTTAGAGAGGATATATTGGAAGGTGGTATGAGTTTTGCATCTAAAGCCCTATTATATTCACAAGATCCTGGATCTAGAAGTAAGGGTGGTAAATATACACTAAATAGAAAAAAACCTAGGATGGCAAAGGAATTTAGAGATGTTGCCTTTAGCTTAAGAGAGGGAGAGCTATCTCAACCATTTAGAACAGATTTTGGATGGCATATTTTAGCCGTTGATAAGATTAGAGGTCAGGAAATTGATATTCGTCATATACTGCTAATACCTAAAATTTCTGATGATGAATTAAGAGCTGCTAAGAAAAAAATTGATAATATAAGAGAAAGAATATCTAATGACGAAATTACTTTTGAAGATGCTGCTTTAAGGTTTTCAGATGAAAAACAAACTAGATTAAATGGTGGAGTACTAATCAACCCTAGTACAAATGATACAAGATTTGAGTTGACTAAAATGGATCCACTCTTATATTCTCAGGTTAAAGATTTAAAAGATAATCAGATGAGTATGCCACTTCTAGATAACTCTGATAATAGTGTATCCAAATATAAAATTTTAAAAATCTCAAATAGATTTGATGAGCATGTTGCAGATTTTTCTCAAGATTATGTAAAAATAAAAGACTTGGCTTTGACTGAGAAGCAACTCAAGACAATTAAGAAATGGATGGAAGAAAAAATTGGAGATACATATGTAAATGTTAATTCAGACAGTAGTTATTGTAATTTTGTGTATAACTGGAAAAAAGATTAACTATTTAAAGTATTTCCAGGGTACTATAAGCATCCCGAAACATTCACCACCTTCTTTGTTAATATTTTTATGATGAATCTTATGAGCTCTTCTCACTCCTCTAGCATATTTGTTATCTACATTTCTTAAAAACTTAAATCTTTGATGTATAAATACATCATGTACGATAAAGTAAGCTAGTCCATATAAGCCAATACCAATTGCAATAGGAAGTCCAAGCCAGAAGCCTTGACCCCACATGACAACAAAGCTTGCACTTAAAAAGGCATAGAAAAAAAAGAAAAGATCATTTCTTTCAAACCATGATTTATGATCTTTTTTATGATGATCTTTATGAAGAACCCATAGTGGACCATGCATAATATATTTATGATTAAACCATGCTGTAAACTCGGTTACCATAAATGTTGTGATTAAAGTAAAAACCCAAATTACTATATCCATTGAATAAGATTTAGTTGATATTTAACATAAGATCTTGCAATAACAATAAACTTTTGGAAATTATGAATCCTTACTCTCTTTTTAACAATATTTTCAGATGAGATTCTTTTTAATTTCTTTAAAAGCTTAAAATAATACCTGTAGGCTATATATACAGCAAACTTTGAATTTTTTGGTAGTCTTATGATTCCCTTGACTGCATTCTCAAAGTCTTCTTCTATTTCCTCAATTATTTCTTTTTTTGAATCTTCGTTAAAATTATCCATATCAACATTTGGAAAATATACTCTATTTAAAATATTGGAATCATCTTTAATATCTCTTAAAAAATTAACCTTTTGAAATGCAGAGCCTAAAGAGATAGCAAAAGGACTGAGCTCATTATAAAGATTTTCTGATCCATTAACAAAAACTCTTAAACACATAAGACCAACAACATCAGCAGAACCATATATATACTTCTTGTACTCTTCAACTGTATCATATTCTTTTTTATCCAAGTCCATTTTCATACTGTCTAAAAATGAACTAATAAGGTCAGCTGGTATTGAATATTTGTTAACAGTAAATTGAAATGAATTTAAAACAGGATTTAGACTAATTCCGTTATCAATACTCCTCCATAATTCCTTTTCAAACTCTTCAAGTAATTCTTTTTTTGGAAATTCATGAAATGTATCTACTATTTCATCCGCTAGTCTAACAAACCCATATATATTAAATATATCTTGTCTTATTGACTTTGAAAGTAAGTTGCTAGAAAAATAAAAAGAAGTGCTATATCTTTTAATAACAAGTCTACTACAGTCATTAGAAACTTCGTCAAAGATTGATTTCATATTACAAAAATAACTAAAAAGAGTAAATCAATTCATATCTTTGAAAAATGGAAAAGACTTTATTATATCACTACACTTCTTTATCTCATTTAATTGAAATTTTTAAGACTGGAAAAGTACTTACATCTCAAACAGAAAAGATGCTAAAAGTAAAAAAACCTGGTTTATGGTTTTCAACTAATTCTAAGTGGGAATATTCAGCATTTAAAAGATTTAACGATGGAAAAAAAGAATTTGATTTAAACACTCCTGAAGAATTTGAAAAATATATTGGATGTGCAAGATTAGTGACTAATTTAAACTCTCTTTTTGTAACTTTTGCTAAGTATAAACATAAATCAAAAGTTAACCCTTTATTGTGGGACAAAATGGCTGAGATTGGAAAGTCAAAGGGTGCTGATCCAACTGAGTGGTATGCTACATTTAGCCCAATGAGCATAAACAATTTAGACATTGAAGTTTATGAAGGTGGAGAATGGTTTAAATTAAAAAAGGAAAACGGGGAATTTGATTCCGAATTATTTAATAGAAATCTTGAAAAAACTTTTGTCTTTAAGAAA
>CACJHI010000007.1 GCA_902593165.1 uncultured Bacteroidota bacterium
GATTCTTTTAGTAACACTCCTTATGCCTTCTTTAGGCCTAACTCAAGAAGCAGATATTCAGGCGGGAAAAAGCTTATTCAATGCAAATTGTGCTGCGTGTCATCAGCTTAACA
Organism: uncultured Bacteroidota bacterium; assembly: GCA_902593165.1. Taxonomy (GTDB): domain Bacteria; phylum Bacteroidota; class Bacteroidia; order Flavobacteriales; family Flavobacteriaceae; genus Marisimplicoccus. The sequence continues at coordinate 114 of CACJHI010000007.1, forward strand.
GAAAAGCAGTTGGTCCAGCTTTAAGAGGCGTTACGGAAAAGTATGACAGAGATTGGTTGTACAGCTGGATAAAAAATGGTACACAGATGATTAAAGATGGCGACCCTCAAGCTGTTGCTATCTGGGAGGAATATAATCGAGCGGTTATGACAAACTACCCTCAATTTTCTAATGAGCAGATTGATAATATTTTAGCCTACACAAATTATACTCCACCAGCACCGGCAGTTGCTGTATCTACATCTGCTGAAACAGTTAGTCAAGGCTCTGATATTTCAGTTAATATAATACTAGCAGTTACAATTGTAATATTTACAATACTGATAGTTATGCTATTCCTTGTTCAAAGAACACTTATCAAAATCGCAAATGCAAGTGGTGTAAAAATTGAACCTGAAACAAAAAGAAATATTAGGCCCTTATGGAAAGCGGTTGTAGAGAATCAATTTATAATGTTTGTTCTAGTAATAGGTTTCCTTCTATCTAGTGCGTATTTCACATATGGTTATCTAATGCAAATTGGAATTGATCAAGGATATGCCCCAATTCAACCAATTCATTATTCTCACAAAATTCATGCTGGGGCAAATCAAATTGAATGTAAGTATTGTCATTCCTCTGCCAGAGTTTCAAAACACTCTGGAATTCCATCATTAAATGTATGTATGAACTGTCATGAATATATAGCAGATTATAATGGTGAAGAGGATCTAGAAAATGGATATACAAAAGATTTTTATACAAATGAAATTAAAAAACTATACAACGCAGTTGGTTGGGATGAAGAAAATCAAGTTTATACTGGAAATACACAACCAGTAAAATGGGTAAGGATTCATAATCTTCCTGACTTTGTATACTTTAATCATGCTCAACATGCTCAAGTAGCAAAAATAGAATGCCAAACATGTCATGGGCCTGTTGAAGAAATGGAAATATTATATCAATATTCACCTCTAACAATGGGTTGGTGTATAGACTGTCATAGAGAGAGTAATGTTGACAAGGATAATGAATATTATCAAAAAGTGCACGAGGAACTATCCAAGAAATATGGTGTTGAAAAACTTACTGTTGCTCAGCTTGGGGGAATTGAATGTGCTAAATGTCATTACTAGTTTAAAATGGGAAAGAAGAATATTTATTGGAAGGGTTTTGAGGAGCTGAACAAGAGTAGCGAGATTGTTGAAAAGTTAGAACAAAACGAATTTGTTGAGAAGCTTCCTGTTGGTGAAGGTGATCAAGATGACAATCCTAATAGAAGAGATTTTCTAAAATATGCTGGTTTTAGTACAGCTGCTGCAGCTATAGTTGGTTGTGAAGGACCTGTAATAAAATCTGTTCCATATGTAGTTCAGCCTGAACAAATCATACCTGGTATTGCAAACTATTATGCCACAACCATTGCTGATGGATTTGACTTTAGTAGCATACTAGTTAAAACAAGAGAAGGCCGTCCAATCTTTATTAAAGGAAATAAAGATGCAAATTCGATGAATTGTACTAATGCTAGAATAAATGCATCTGTTCTTTCAATGTATGATATATACAGACTTCAAGGTCCGAAGGTCTCAGGGCAAAATATTAGTTGGAATGATTTCAATCTATCTGTTAAGTCTGAGTTAGAGACCCTTTCAGCTCAAAATAAAAAAGTAGTATTACTGACACAATCTTTTGCTAGTCCAACAACAGAAAAAATCATTAAAGAATTTACTAATAAGTATCCTAACATTCAACATGTTGTCTATGACTCAATATCAAACAGTTCTGCATTAGATGCATTTGAGAATTCTTATGGTAAAAGAGCACTAGCTGATTACGATTTTTCATTATCTGATACAATAATATCAATTGATGCTGATTTTATGTCTGACTGGCAAGGTGGAAATTATTCATCAGGTTGGTCAAAGAATCGTGTGCCTAATAAAGCGAATGAATACTCTATGTCTTATCACCTTCAATTCGAATCAAATATGACTTTGACAGGTGCAAATGCTGATAATAGAGTTATGGCAAAACCTAGTGAACTAAAATATGTTCTACAAAGTATTTATCTAGATTTAACAAATCAGAAATATTCTGGTCCAGCTCTAGGTCCATATCTTGATAGATATGTAAAGTTAGCTGTTGACTCAATAAAAAAATCTGGAAATAAGGCAGTTGTAATATCTGGTCTTGACGATGTAGATTCTCAAGAGATTGTATTAATGATTAATGAATTTATCAAAAGTGATGCATTTGATATAACTTCACCAAGATTAATTTATCAAGGGAGTAACTCTAGTCTTCTAAATACAATTGATGAATTAAAATCAGGTAAAATAAGCGGAATAATTACAGCTGGTATAAACCCAGGCTACACGCTTCCAAACGCTGAAGAATTTTTAGAGCTTGTAAGTAAATTAGAATTTTCATTATGCTTTAGCATGAAAGAAGATGAGACTGCAAATAGCTGCAAATATCTAGCTGCTACTCCTCATTACCTAGAATCTTGGGGAGATTATGAATTTAAATCGGGTCATTACTATTTAAGTCAGCCTACTATAAAACCACTGTTTGATACTAATCAGTTTCAAGATATAATCCTAACTCTCTCTGGTTCTAATAATAGTTTCTATGATGAAATTAAAACTAATTGGAGAACAAACATTTTAAAAGGGAAGACTTGGGGAAAATCTCTTCAAGATGGATTTTATTATTCCTATGAAAACAATGCTCCTAGGAGAATTAAAACTACTTTGAATCTAGATAACTTGCCTATTCAAAACAATGACGAATTAGACCTTATACTTTATACTAAAATAGGACTTGGTGATGGGCAACAGTCTTCAAATCCTTGGCTACAAGAATTTCCAGACCCTATAACTAGAGTAACATGGGATAATTATCTTACTGTGTCATATAAGGATGCTGAAAGACTTGGATTAAAGAACTATAATGTATCAAATGGTGCATTAAATGGAAGTTATGTTAATGTTAGTAATGATAAGAATAGTATAAAAGTCCCTGTCATTATTCAGCCTGGTCAAACTCCAGGAACTGTTGGATTAGCTCTTGGTTATGGGAAAACTCAAGCAATGAGTGAAGAAATGAATGTTGGAGTTAATGCTTTTAAATTTTATGATGACTTTAAAAAGATTCATAAAGTAAATGTGACTAAGGTAAAAGGTGATCATGAGTTTGCTTGTATCCAGTTGCATAATACAATGATGGGTCGAGATGAAATAATAAAAGAAACTACCCTTGAAGAATTCATTCAAGAGGATAAATCAGTTTGGAATCCAACTGTTATGGTATCAAAGAATCACATTGAGACTAAAGTTACATCTAAAGAAGTCGATATATGGAGAGAATTTGATAGATCAACAGGTCACCACTTTAATTTGTCAATTGATTTAAATAAGTGTAATGGATGTGGTGCTTGTGTAATTGCATGTCATGCTGAGAATAATGTACCTGTTGTAGGTAAAGAAGAGGTTAGAAAGTCCAGAGATATGCACTGGATCAGAATAGATAGATATTACTCATCTCAGGATACTATTCAAGGTGATGTTGAGGCTAAAGACTCTACTCGTGGTTTTTCTGAGTATAAATCAACATCTTCTGAATTGGAAAAAGCATCGGCTAACCCACAAGTTGTTTTTCAGCCTGTATCATGTATGCATTGTAATCATGCACCATGTGAAACAGTATGTCCTGTGGCTGCTACATCACATGGAAGGCAGGGTCAAAATCAAATGGCTTATAACAGATGTGTAGGTACAAGGTACTGTGCTAACAACTGTCCTTATAAGGTAAGAAGATTCAATTGGTTTCAATATTCACAAAATGATGATTTTGATTATAATATGAATAACGACCTTGGCCGAATGGCAATTAATCCTGATGTGAATGTTAGATCAAGAGGTGTAATGGAAAAATGTTCATTGTGTATTCAAATGACTCAGAAGACTATCCTCGATGCAAAGAAAGAAGGACGAAGAGTAAGAGATGGTGAATTTAAAACTGCATGTTCTGAATCATGTGATGATAATGCTATGGTATTTGGAGATATCAATGATAAAGAAAGTGAAATCCTAGAGGTTAAGGATGGAGACAGAACCTATAGAGTTTTAGAAAGTATTGGTACTAAACCAAATGTAATATATCAGGTTAAGATTAGAAATAGTAAAAAAATATAGATATGTCATCTCATTACGAAGCTCCTATTAGAAAACCCCTTGTACTTGGTGATAAATCTTATGCAGATATTTCAAATGATATAGCTAGGCCTGTGGAAACTCCTCCAGATCGAGATTGGTGGATTGCTTTTTCAATTTCAATGGTTGTTTTTTTATGGGGTCTAGGATGTATAGCTTATACAATAGGAACTGGTATTGGAACATGGGGTTTAAATAAAACTGTTGGATGGGCCTGGGATATTACAAATTTTGTTTGGTGGGTAGGTATAGGACATGCTGGTACATTAATCTCTGCAGTATTACTGCTTTTTAGACAAAAATGGAGAATGGGGATTAATAGATCTGCAGAGGCAATGACAATATTCTCTGTAATTCAAGCAGGTTTATTTCCACTTATTCACATGGGAAGACCATGGCTTGTTTATTGGTTCTTTCCAATTCCAAATCAATTTGGTTCATTATGGGTTAATTTTAATTCTCCTCTATTGTGGGATGTATTTGCAATTTCAACTTATTTAACTGTATCTCTTGTATTCTGGTGGACAGGCTTACTTCCTGACTTTGCTATGATTAGGGATAGAGCTGTTAAACCTTTTAGAAAGAAGATGTATAGTTTACTAAGTTTTGGATGGTCAGGAAGAGCAAAAGATTGGCAAAGATTTGAAGAGGTTTCTCTAGTTCTAGCAGGTTTGGCTACTCCTCTGGTACTATCTGTTCACACTATTGTATCGTTTGATTTCGCAACTTCTGTGATTCCAGGATGGCATACAACAATATTCCCACCTTACTTTGTTGCAGGTGCAATTTTTTCTGGATTTGCAATGGTTCAAACATTATTGATCATTATGAGAAAGGTATCAAGGCTTGAAAGCTATATAACGCTACAGCACATAGAGATGATGAATATTGTAATAATGATTACAGGTTCAATTGTAGGTTGTGCATATATTACTGAGTTATTTATAGCATGGTATTCTGGAGTAGAATATGAGCAATATGCATTTTTAAATAGAGCAACTGGACCTTATTGGTGGGCATACTTTTTAATGATGTCTTGTAATGTTGTTTCACCTCAGGTTATGTGGATAAAAAAAATAAGAACAAATATTATTTGGTCGTTTATAATTTCAATTGTTGTTAATATTGGGATGTGGTTTGAAAGATTTGTAATCATTGTTACATCCTTACATAGAGATTATCTTCCATCTTCTTGGACAATGTTTTCTCCTACTTTTGTTGACATAGGTATATTCATTGGGACAATAGGATTCTTCTTCGTATTATTTTTATTGTATGCTAGAAGTTTCCCCGTAGTGGCTCAAGCAGAGATTAAAACTATTTTAAAATCATCTGGTGAAACATATAAAAAAAATAGAGATAAGTAATGAGTGCTAAAAGACTACACGTAATGTTTGATGATGATGACATCTTATTAGATGCAGTTAAAGAGATTGTGAAGAATAAGATGTACATACATGAAGTCTATACTCCGTTTCCTGTTCATGGACTGGACAAAGCCATGAAACTTAAACCAACAAATATCTCGATAGCAACATTCATTTATGGATGTATTGGATTCACTGTTGCTGTTTTAATGATGTATTATATAATGATTGTAGACTGGCCTCAGGATATTGGAGGTAAACCGAGTTTTACATTAATTGAAAATATACCTTCTTTTGTGCCAATAATTTTTGAGATGACAGTTTTCTTTGCAGCTCATCTAATGGTAATTACTTTTTACATGAGAAGTAAATTATGGCCTTTTAAAGAAGCAGAAAATCCAGATCCATCAACTACTGACGATAAGTTTTTAATAGATATGGAATCTGGATCAAATTTATCGAAGACAAAGACCATGTTAAAAAAAATGGGGGCAATATCAATAAAAGAAGTAAAAGAAGAAAGTGAGAAATAGTCTGTTTATAATATTATCTATAAGCTTAATGCTTACCTCATGTTTTGATCCCTCAAAACCAAATTTCCAGTATTTTCCAGATATGTATGAATCTCTGGCTTATGAGACCTATGCTGAATCTGATGGATTCTCAAATGGAATAGAAGCTCAAATACCAGTTGAAGGTACAATACCTAGGGGATGGGATCCCTATGATTACCCTGATTCAAATGAAGGATATGAAATGGCTAAAGCTAACCTTCAATCACCAATTGAATTAAGTGATGATAATATAAGTCAGGGTAAAGAATTATATGAAATATATTGTTCAGTATGTCATGGAGATAAGGGAGATGGTATGGGAATTTTAGCTCAAAGAGAAAAATTTCTCGGTATTCCTGCATATATAGATCGAGAAATTACGCCAGGTAGTATTTATCATGTTTTAATGTATGGAATAAATGCTATGGGCTCTCACGCAGGACAAGTTAACGAAGAAGAAAGATGGCAAATAGCTCAATATGTAATGAAACTAAGAGAAGAATCTAAAAAGTAGTAAATGACTGATTATAAGTTTTCAAAACAGATCAAAATGTTTTCTATAATATTAATTATTATAGGTGCCATTGGTATTGCGTTTGGATTTTACTCTGCTCCATCAAATGTCGAGGAAGCTAAAGAAATTGTTGCCAACATGAGCCACGATGATCATGGAGGTGGATACGGAGATGGACACAGTAATGATGGACATGGAGCTGGACACAGTGATGATGGACACGGAGGTGGATACAGTGATGATGGGCATGGAGCTGGACACAGTGATGATGGACACGGTGCCTCTGGTCATGAGTATGATCATGATAAGCATGTTTTTTCATCAGTTACATAATAAGCCGTGGGCTGCAATTTATGTGCCTGCGTTATTCTTTATGATGATTTCACTTGGTGTTTTAGCATTTTACGCTATCCAAAGAGCTTCACAAGCTGGGTGGTCAATAGTATTATATAGATTAATGGAAGGTATCACAGGTTATCTTCTTCCAGGCTCAATATTTGTAATAATTATACTTGCATTTTCTGCGTTAAAGTTTAACCATCTTTTTATCTGGATGGATCCTGAAGTAGTTGCTCATGATGAAATAATAAGGAATAAAGTAGGATACTTAAACATACCTTTCTTTTTTGCTAGAGCTTTAATTTACATAACAGGCTGGGTGTTATACAGAAATATTTCTAGAAGGCTTTCTTTGGAACAGGATACAAATAATGACATAAGTATTCATAAGAAATTATTTAAGTTCTCTGCTGGATTTTTAGTATTCTTCTTAGTATCAGAATCAATGATGTCTTGGGACTGGATAATGTCAATTGATCCTCATTGGTTTAGTACTTTATTTGGATGGTATGTTTTTGCTGGAATGTTTGTCTCAGGTATAACCACTCTAGCTCTAATTACAATTTATCTTAAATCTCAAAATTATCTAAGCTTTGTAAATAATAGTCATATTCATGATATGGCTAAGTTTATGTTTGGTGTAAGTATATTCTGGGCTTATTTATGGTTTTCTCAATTTATGCTTATATGGTATTCAAATATACCAGAGGAGGTGACTTATTTCATTACTAGAATTGAAGACTATAATTTATTGTTTTTCGGGATGGTAGTGTTAAATCTTATATTCCCATTAATTGTTCTTATGAATAGTGATTTTAAGAAGACTAACTTTATTGTAATTTTGACAGGAATTGTAATTATTATAGGTCATTATCTTGATGTTTACAATATGATAATGCCTTCTGCTGTTGGAGATATGTGGTCTTTTGGTGCTGCTGAAATTGGTGGATTTTTGTTCTTCTTAGGGATATTCATTTACGTAGTATTCAAAGAAATTTCCAAAGCACCAATTCTTGCTAAAGGAGATCCGTTTATTGAGGAAAGTAAAACGTTTCAATATTATAATTTAGACTAAAATGACATTATTACTTATTCTAACATCTTTAATTTTAATCTCAATTGCAGTATGGCAACTAACTAAGATTCTTGAACTCTCAAAGCCAGTAGATTATAAAAATGATGAAATAGCAACTGATAAAGACAATGATACCCAAGGAAAACTTATGTTCCTTTTCTTGATATTTATCTACGCTCTAACAATATTCTCTTTCTTTAAATATGGTGATGTCATTCTTCCAGAGTCTGCCTCTGTTCATGGAGAAGGCTATGATAGTCTTCTTTGGTTCTCTTTTGCAGTTATATTCTTTGTTCAAACAATAACTCAAGCACTACTACACTATTTTGCATTTAAGTATAGAGGCAATAAAAAAAGAAAAGCATTATTCTTTGCAGATAGTAATTTTTTAGAAGGTATATGGACTATTATACCTACAATCGCATTGGCAGGATTGATTCTTTATGGTTTGTTTACCTGGGTTGATATTATGACTATTGAAGAGAACGATGAAGCCTTAGTTGTAGAGTTATATGCTCAACAATTTAACTGGAAGGCTAGGTATGCTGGTGAAGATGGAGTCCTTGGTGATGCAAACGTTAGATTTCTGCAGGACTTTGATGGAAAAAACTTAGTTGGAATTGATCCGACAGATAGAAATGGTGACGATGATATTGTTGTACAAGAATTACATTTACCTGTAAATCGTGAAGTTGTATTTAGAATTAGATCACAAGATGTTCTCCATTCTGCATATATGCCTCACTTTAGAGCGCAAATGAATGCAGTACCTGGAATGATTAATCAGTTTGCCTTTACTCCAAATGTTACTACTCAGGAGATTAGATTAAGACCTGAAATTGTGGAAAAGGTTAGAAAAATTAATAAAATTAGATTTGATAAAAGTGAAAAGCTTGTAGCTGAGGGTGAATTTCCTCTTGACCCATATGAATTTGATTTTTTACTTTTATGTAATAAAATTTGTGGAGCTTCTCATTACAATATGCAGATGAAAATAATTGTAGAGACAGAAGAAGAATTTAATAAATGGATTGATAATCAATTAACATTTAAGGAATTTGTTCAATAAATTAATACCTGACTATGTCACAAAAAACAAAATAGAAGAGCGAAAATAGTTGGAACAGATATCGAACTAGATATATCTGAAAAAAAAGATGTTGTAATAGAGTCTCATGATGATGATCACGGTCATGATCATCACCATAAAGAAACTTTTATAACAAAATATATTTTCAGTATAGATCATAAAATGATTTCTAAACAATATCTAATAACTGGATTAATTATGGGTATTGTAGGGATTGCAATGTCTCTATTATTTAGACTTCAGTTAGCTTGGCCAGAGGAATCTTTTGGTATTTTTGATGCTCTATTAGGAAAATGGGCTACAGATGGAGTTATGGATCCCAATGTTTATCTAGCGCTAGTTACAATTCACGGAACAATTATGGTTTTCTTTGTTCTTACTGCTGGATTAAGTGGAACTTTTAGTAATCTATTGATACCATTACAAATTGGGGCTAGAGATATGGCCTCGGGTTTTCTTAATATGATTTCCTATTGGCTATTCTTTATTTCATCTGCATTAATGATTGCCTCTTTATTTGTTGAAGCTGGACCTGCTGCAGCTGGTTGGACAATTTATCCTCCCTTAAGTGCTCTTCCTCAAGCTCAACCCGGTTCTGCAGCTGGAATGACTTTGTGGTTAGTGTCTATGGCATTCTTTATAGCATCATCTCTATTAGCAGCTCTAAATTATATAGTTACAGTTCTTAATCTAAGAACAGAGGGTATGACAATGACTAGACTTCCACTAACAGTTTGGGCTTTTTTGGTTACTGCAATAATTGGTGTTGTATCATTTCCGGTTTTATTATCAGCAGCACTTCTCTTGATAATGGATAGAAGCTTTGGTACATCCTTCTTCCTTTCAGATATTTTTATTCAAGGTGAAGTCTTGCATTATCAAGGTGGGTCACCAGTGCTTTTTGAGCATTTATTTTGGTTTTTAGGACACCCTGAAGTTTATATTGTTCTTCTACCTGCATTAGGAATTGCATCTGAAGTTATAGCGACTAATGCTCGTAAACCTATATTTGGATATAGAGCAATGGTTGGGTCAATTCTTGCTATTGCGTTTCTATCTACTATTGTATGGGGTCACCATATGTTTGTCACAGGAATGAATCCTTTCTTAGGGTCAGTATTTACATTTACAACATTATTAATTGCAATTCCGTCTGCTGTCAAGGCATTCAATTATATAACTACAATTTGGAAAGGTAACATTCAATTTAATCCTGGAATGCTATTTGCAATCGGACTAGTTTCAACATTTATTACTGGAGGACTTACGGGGATAATATTAGGTGATAGTGCATTAGATATTAACTTACATGACACCTATTTTGTTGTTGCCCATTTTCATCTAGTAATGGGTATTTCTGCATTATATGGACTGTTTGCTGGAGTATATCACTGGTATCCTAGAATGTTTGGAAGAATGATGAATAAGAACTTAGGTTATATTCACTTCTGGATTACTGCTATAAGTGCATATGGTGTATTCTTCCCAATGCATTTTATTGGAATGGCAGGTTTACCTAGAAGGTATTATACAAACACTAACTTTCCCTATTTTGATGATGTTGCTAATATAAATGTTGTGATTACTTTATTTGCCCTTTTAGCAGGTGCTGCACAAATAATTTTCCTATACAACTTTATTAGCAGTATGTTTTATGGTAAAAAAGCTGAGAAAAATCCTTGGAAGTCAACTACACTAGAATGGACTGCTCCAATTAAACATATGCATGGAAACTGGCCTGGAAAAATTCCACATGTTTTCAGATGGCCATATGATTATTCAAAGCCAGGTTCTAAAGAAGATTTCATACCTCAAAATATACCGTTGAAAAAAGGAGAGAAAGAACTTCAACATTAGGAGGTAATTCATCCAAAATTTCTCAATTAATGTATATTTGAATAATGGACATTAATCAGGAAAAAGATAATGAATTTGACAAAGCGTTAAGACCACTTCGTTTTACTGATTTTATTGGCCAAGAATCTATAATTAGCAATCTTAAAATTTTTGTAGAGGCATCTAATCAAAGAGATGACGCCCTAGATCACACATTATTTCATGGCCCACCAGGACTTGGGAAGACTACATTGGCTCACATTTTAGCAAATGAATTAAATGTAGGATTAAAAGTAACTTCTGGTCCTGTAATAGATAAGCCCGGGGATCTTGCAGGATTATTAACAAACTTAGAAGAGCGAGATATACTTTTTATAGATGAAATTCATAGACTAAGTCCAGTAATTGAGGAATATCTCTACTCTGCAATGGAAGACTATAAAATTGATATTATGATTGAGTCTGGTCCTAATGCTAGAACAGTCCAGTTAAATTTAAACCCATTTACATTAGTTGGTGCTACAACTAGATCAGGATTTCTCACAAATCCTATGAGAGAAAGATTTGCAATATCCAATAGACTTGAACATTATGATGATGATTTGCTTTCTAAAATTGTTGAAAGGAGTTCAGATATTTTAAAATTGAAAATTGATAAAAAATCATGTTATGAAATAGCCAGAAGAAGTAGGGGAACACCAAGAATCTCAAATTCGTTATTAAGAAGAGTAAGAGATTTTGCGCAGATTAAAAGTGATGGCAAAATTGATTTAGAAATCACAAGGTTTGCACTAAGTTCACTTAACGTTGATAAAAATGGTTTAGATGAAATGGACAATAAAATTCTTGAAACAATAGTTGACAAATATAATGGTGGACCAGTTGGTATATCTACTATAGCAACTTCCTTATCTGAAAACACTGAAACAATTGAAGAAGTCTATGAACCGTTTCTTATTCAACAAGGTTTCATAATAAGAACACCTAGGGGTCGACAGGTTACAGAAAAGGGATATAATCATCTAGGAAGAAATAAAAATAATCAGAATAATTTATTTAATTAATAATATATATTTGACTATATATTCATCTTTATGGCAAAGAATAAGGAAAGAAGAGAGTCATTAGTATACCACGCTAAGCCTAAACCTGGTAAAATTGAGGTTGTACCAACAAAAAAATATAACTCTCAAAGAGACTTAGCAATTGCATATTCTCCCGGCGTTGCTATACCATGTCAAGAAATAGAGAGAGATCCATCTAATGTTTATAAGTATACAAATAAATCAAATTTAGTTGCAGTTATTTCCAACGGAACTGCTGTTTTAGGTCTAGGAGATATTGGTCCAGATGCATCAAAACCAGTAATGGAGGGTAAAGCCCTTTTATTTAAAATTTTTGCAGATATCGATGTTTTTGACATTGAAATAAATGAAAAAGATCCTGATAAATTTGTTGAGGTAGTAAAGTCGATATCAACAACTTTTGGGGGTATAAATCTTGAAGACATAAAAGCACCAGAAGCCTTTAAAATTGAAAAGGACTTAATAGAACAGCTAGATATCCCTGTAATGCATGATGATCAACATGGAACTGCAATAATTTCTGCTGCTGCTCTTTTAAATGCTTTAGACCTTGTAGATAAAAAAATTGAGGATGTGAAAATAGTTGTATCTGGAGCTGGAGCTGCTGCTATTGCTTGTACAAACTTATATATTTCATTTGGTGCAAAACGAAAAAATATTGTAATGACAGATAGCAAGGGAGTAATTAACAAAAGCAGAGATAATCTAACTGATGAAAAAAAATACTTTGCTACTGACAGAAAAATTAGCTCTCTTGAAGAGGCAATGGTGAACTCGGATGTCTTCATTGGACTATCAATGGCTAATATTGTTTCAGAACAAATGCTTGGTTCAATGTCAAAAAATCCTATAGTCTTTGCAATGGCCAATCCAGATCCTGAAATAGACTATGATAAAGCAATGTCTGTAAGAAATGATATAATTTTTGCTACAGGAAGATCTGATCTGCCAAATCAAGTTAATAACGTACTTGGATTTCCTTTTATTTTTAGAGGAGCACTTGATGTAAGGGCAACCAAGATAAACGAAGAAATGAAGAAGGCTGCTGTTGTCGCCTTAGCTGAACTAGCAAAAAAGCCTGTTCCAGAACAAGTAAACATTGCATATGATGAAACTAAATTAATTTTTGGAAAACACTACATAATTCCAAAACCTTTTGATCCTAGATTAATATCAGAGATTCCCCCCGCAGTTGCTAGAGCAGCAATCAAATCTGGTGTTGCACAAGAACCCATTACTGACTGGGATAAATACACTCAAATTTTGGAGGAGAGATTAGGTAGTAATCAGAAGTTAATTAGAATAATTCATCGAAGAGCAAGGAAGGCAAAAGATAAGAAACTAGTATTTACAGAGGCTGATCATCTTGATGTTTTAAAAGCGGCTCAAATTTGTTTTGAAGAGGGTATTGCTAAGCCTATTCTGCTAGGTGGTAAAAAAATTATTGAAGAATTAATGGAGTCGCTAGAATTTAATGAGGAAATAGAAATTATAGATCCAAAGGATAAGGTTAATAAAGAAAGGATAGATAAATACTCACAGATTCTTTTCAAAAAATTAAAGAGAAAAGGTAAAACACTGGATGATGTAAAAAGGCTTTTAAGAGGCAGAGATTATTTTGGCTCAATGATGGTGGAAAATGGAGATGCTGATTGTATGCTTTCAGGTTATTCTAAAAGCTACCCATCTGTATTTCTCCCACTTATAAGATCTATAGGAAAAGCTAAACATGTTGAAAAAGTGGCAGCAACAAACTTGATGATTACAAGAAAAGGTCCTTTATTTTGCTCAGACACATCATTAAATATTGATCCCACATACAAAGAAATTGCTAGAATTACAGTAGATACAGCTAGAGTTGTAAAAAATCTTGGAATTGAACCTGTAATAGCTATTCTGTCATATTCAAACTTTGGTTCCTCAGATTTTGATGATGCTAAAAAAGTTTCAAAAGCTGTAGAGATTTTACATAAAAATCATCCTGAACTAATTGTTGATGGTCCTATCCAATCAGATTTCGCTTTGAATAGAGAGATGTTAAAAAACAGATTCCCTTTTTCAATTTTAAATGGACGAAAGGTCAACACTTTAATATTTCCGAATCTTGATGCTGCTAATATAACATATAAGATTATTAAAGAATTAGACAATGCAGTCTCCGTTGGACCAATTTTAATAGGGCTTAATAAACCTATACATATTCTTCAATTAGGAGCTTCAGTAGATGAGATTGTAAATATGTCAGCAATTTCGGTTATAGATGCTAACCAAAGAAAAATTAAGAAAAAATGATAACCTATATTAAAGGAAAATTAATAGAAAAAACACCGACTAAAATAGTTGTTGAATCTAATGGAATAGGTTATGAAATTAATATTTCTTTAAATACTTATGAGAATATTCCTGATGAGGAGAATATTAAGATATTTACTTATCTGCAGAGAAAGGAAGACTCTGATATTTTATTTGGATTTAGCTCGCAAAGTGAAAGATCTATATTCCAACAACTTATTTCTGTTTCAGGAATTGGACCAAGTACAGCTAGGACCATTCTATCATCTATATCTCCTGCAGAGATTCAAGATGCAGTTTGGTCAGAAGATGTAGATAGGATAAAATCTATTAAAGGGATTGGCCTTAAAACAGCACAAAGATTGATAATAGAATTGAAAGATAAAGTAGAGTTATTTGATAAAAAAGATTTAGATTTATCTGGTGAAAATGTTGACATTAAAAAGGAAGCTTTACTTGCTTTATCAGTCCTTGGTTTTAGTAAATCTAAAGCAGAAAATATTGTAAGTAAAGTATATTTTGAAAATAAAGATATTGAGTTACAAGAATTAATAAAAAAATCATTAAATAAGTTATAATCATGAATATACCAGAAGAGTTAAAATATACTGAAGAACATGAGTGGGTTAGAATTGAAGATAATATTGCTGTAGTTGGAATTACTGACTTTGCTCAAGGTGAATTAGGTGATATAGTCTATTTAGAGATAGATACATTAGACAGTCAAATTGATTCAAATGAGGTGTTTGGTACTGTTGAAGCTGTTAAAACAGTTTCTGATTTATTTATGCCAATCGCTGGAAAAGTTGTTGAAGTTAATGCTAATCTAGAGGATAAACCAGAACTTGTAAATGAAGATCCATATGGTGAGGGTTGGATTATCAAAATTGACATTTCAGAGCAATCACAAATTGATAGTCTTCTTAGTCCTAGTGACTACAAAAATCTTATCGATAGTTAAAAAAATATAAAGAATTTGCTAACTATATGAAATAATTATAATTTTTTATAGATTAGCATATTAAATATTGATTCATGCAACCAAAAAAAAATCCAAAAGCTGATTTAAATAAAAATAGAAACCTCTATTTTGTTATAGGTCTAACGTTTGTAACGTTTATAACCTGGCAAGCAATAGAATCAAAAACTTATGAAAAAACTTTTGACTACGAGGCACTAAATGTTGAGGATGATGATGATGAAGATATTCCAATTACAGAGCAGATTAAAACACCTCCACCACCACCTCCACCACCTCCAGCTCCTGAAGTAATTGAGGTAGTTGAAGATGAAGAAGAAGTTGAAGAGACTGTAATAGAGTCAACTGAAACAGATCAAGATGAAATTATAATTGAGGAAATTGAAGTTGAGGACGAATTTGAAGACATAGATGTTCCTTTCGCTGTTATTGAAGATGTTCCTATTTTTCCTGGTTGTGAGTCAGTTGCTAAATCTCAGAGAAGAGCTTGTTTCCAGGAGCAAATGAATAAGCATATTAGAAAAAACTTTAGATATCCAGATATTGCTCAAGAGATGGGAATCCAAGGAAGAGTTTATGTTAACTTTATTATTGCCAAAGACGGTTCAATTACAAATATTAGGATGAGAGGTCCTGATAAGAACCTTGAAAATGAAGCAGCTAGAATTATTGGAAGACTTCCTAAAATGACACCTGGAAAACAAAGAGGTAGAGCTGTAAGAGTACCATTTAGTATACCAATTACTTTCAGACTTCAATAAGGATATTTCCCAACATAAATAATTAATGTCTGAAACTTTAAATATAAAGCATAAGTCTTTATTTTCTGAAATTCTTATTCTGATAAAATACAGGTTATCATTCAGTGTTGTTTTATCTTCTGTTGCCTCATATCTACTTGCTTTTGAAATATTTTCTATCTCTACGTTTATCCTACTAATTATTGGGGGTTTTTTGGTAGTTGGATCATCAAATGGATTCAATCAAATCATTGAAAGAGAAAGGGACTCTCTTATGTCACGCACTTTAAACAGACCTTTACCCTCGGGTAATATGAGTATATATCAGGCAATTATAATTTGTTCGATTTTGGGACTTGTTGGCTTATTTATGCTTTACACTATAAACTTCAGAACAGCTTTTTTTGGATTTGTATCAATGATTATTTACTTGGCAGTTTATACTCCCTTAAAACCAATAACACCTTTATCTGTTTTTTTTGGAGCTATACCTGGAGCTATCCCTTTTATGTTGGGTTGGGTAGCTGTTACAAATAAATTTTCAATAGAAACTGGGATATTATTTATGATTCAGTTTTTTTGGCAATTCCCACACTTTTGGGCAATTGGATGGGTATCACATGATGATTATAAAAGAGCTGGATTCAAAATGCTCCCAACAGGTAAGCGTGATAACGCTACAGCATTCCAAATTGTCTTTTACACTATTTGGATGATTTTAGTATCAACTTTACCATACTTTAGTTTTACAGGTACATTTTCCATTGGTCTGACCTCACTTATATTAATATTAGCTGCAGGAATCTTTATGCTAATTCAAGCTTTAAGGTTAATGAAGTATAAGGATAATCAAAATGCTATAAGACTAATGTATACTAGTATTTTTTATTTAAGCTTTATTCAAATTATATTTGTTCTAGATAAATTATTATCATAATGACTACAGTAAATCCAACAGAAGTTAAAATATCTAAAGCAAAAAAAATGATGCTTTGGTTTGGCATGATTAGTATAACTATGACATTTGCTGGTTTAACAAGTGCCTTTATTGTCAGTAGTTCAAGGCCTGATTGGCTGGATTCGTTTGTGCTCCCTAATTGGTTTACAATAAGTACAGTTTCAATAGTTTTTAGTAGTTTATTTTTTCAGCTTGCAAAGTTTAGACTCGATAAATATATTAGGGTCTCTCTTCCAGAAAATATAAATATTTACATCGAAAGAAATAATGTTAATTCATTATTGGTTCTAACTATTTTAACCGCAGTCATTTTCATTGTTTCTCAATTTCTAGGTTTTAATGAAATTATATCTCAGGGGTATTATTTTACTGGGCCAGAAAGTTCAGTAACAACGTCGTATGTATATATTTTAGTGTTTCTTCATCTTGCACATTTATTTGCAGGAATGATTGTCTTAACTGTTGTTATAACGAAGTTTAATAAACAGAAATATGAAAAAAATAAGCTTGGTTTCGAACTAGCTTTAATATTCTGGCATTTTCTTGGTGCCTTATGGATATATTTATTCTTTTTTATTAAATACTTCAGTTAAAAATTAATAAATTTGTTGTCAAAATTGCCCTAGATGCAAGCATCTACATTAACAAAAACAAAACAAAAAACTTGGGGAGGAGGAGGAGTTAAACCCTTGGATGCAGCCTATGGAAAACTCATGATGTGGTTTTTCATTGTCTCTGATGCCCTTACATTTTCAGGATTCTTAGTTGCCTATGGATTTTCAAGATTTAAAAACATAGACTCCTGGCCTATAGCTGACGAGGTTTTTCACCATTTCCCATTTCTACATGGAGTAAACGCTCCAATGTACTATGTGGCTTTGATGACTTTTATTCTAATTTTCTCATCAGTGACTATGGTTTTAGCCGTTGATGCAGGTCATAATAATGATAAAAACAGAGTTGCATTCTATATGTTACTAACTATAATTGGAGGTGCAGTTTTTGTTGGTTCTCAAGCATGGGAGTGGAAAAACTTTATTAAAGGTGAGTATGGAGCTGTTGAAATACAGAATGGAGAAATACTCCAGTTCTATGATATTAAAAAAGATAAAAGAATTCCAATTGATGAATTTGCTGTTCTTCAATCTCAAGAAAGAATTACTCATGATGACAACGTTGGTATTTGGTATCAAAGTGAAGCTAAGCTTCCTCAAATTACTTTATCTGAGGTCATGGAAGGTTTTAATACTAATTCTGCAATCACAGTTAGAGTTGAACAGTTAGATAATAAAGGTCATAAAATAATTCTGTCAAGAGAAGATGCTGAAGATAAGCTTTCTTCAGCAACAAGAGTTGTTAAAGGTGCTAACTTAATTAGGAATGAATATGGGAATCCACTTTTTGCTGATTTCTTCTTCTTCATAACTGGTTTTCATGGATTTCACGTTTTTTCAGGAGTTGTAATAAACATTATAATATTTATAAATGTCCTTTTAGGAACCTACGAAAGACGAGGGCACTATGACATGGTTGAAAAAGTAGGACTATATTGGCACTTTGTTGATCTAGTTTGGGTATTTGTATTCACATTCTTTTATTTAGTATAAACATGGCAAAGCACGAACACAAATTAGAAATTTTCAGAGGCTATTTAAAGTTTAAATCCAATGTTCAAAAAATTTGGGGCGTTTTAATTTTTCTTTCAATTGTAACTGCAATTGAAGTTGCCCTTGGTATCTTAAAACCATCAATTTTAATGAATTACTTTCTTGGTCTTAAACTGATTAATTGGATATTCATTATACTGACAATAGTAAAGGCTTACTATATTACATGGGATTTTATGCATGTTAGAGATGAAAAGCCATTCTTAAAGAATACGATTATTCTACCTTTGCTTATTTTAATACCTTTTCTATTATTTATTTTACTATGGGAAGGTTCCTACATCTTTGATGTAATGCTAGATGGCCTAAAAGAATGGGACTTTGATATTTATTAATGACTAAGAATCTTAAAAAGTATTTAATACTTGGCTTTCTCTTTTTTTTCCCAATTTTCGTGTATGTTTTTTTATCCACTGGGATAAATAACTTTGCAAAGCTTCCAGTTCTTACAGAAAATGTAATGGATATTGAAAATATTGAAGGAAATAGTGCTAACGTTTCCTTTAAAAATAAAATTTCTATTGTGGCTTTCTGGGGGGGAGATGTCAACAACAAAAAATCTGAAGCTCTCAACTTAAATCAAAAAATCTACAAAAGATTTAACGAGTTTCAAGATTTCCAATTTGTTTTACTCCACAACAAAGATGATAATGAAGTAATAGAAAGCTTAAAAAGTGATTTAGTTAGTGGAGTGGGAACTGATTTGAAAAACTGGAATTTTATTCCTACAACACAGTCAAATATAAAAATGATTTTTGATAGTTTCAACACCAACATTGAACTGGACCAAAGTTTTAGCACCCCATATGTTTTTATTGTCGATAGAGATCTGAGCTTAAGAGGAAGAGATGATGATGAAGATATAGGTATGCTATATGGATTTAACTCCCAGTCTGTTGCAGAAATTAACAATAAAATGGTAGATGATGTAAAGATTATTCTTGCAGAATATCGATTAGCTTTGAAAAAAAATGACTCCATATTCTATGAATAACAAGCTAAAATATATTGGTTTAATAATAGTTATAGTTCTATTTGGAATTTTTTCAATTCCTAAAATATATGAAAGAGTTGTAAACTCAGATATTAAAGATTCAAATAGACTTAATAGTAATGAGAGATTGTCTTATCTGACAATATCAGATGAAAAAAGAAAGGCACCAGATTATATTTTAACAAATCAGGACTCTATTTTAATATCTAATGAAGATCTAAGTGGCAAAGTATATGTATTAGAGTTTTTCTTTACAAGGTGTCCAGATATTTGTATTGAGATGAATAAGAATATGAAGTTATTAGATGAAAAATTTGGAGACTCAGATGAATTTGGAATTGTATCAATTACAATTGATCCTCAAAATGATAGTCCATCAACTTTAAAAAAATATTCTGAGGCATTAGACATTCAATCTCAAAACTGGCATTTTTTAACTGGTGAAAGAGACTATATTTTTGACCTAGCAAATAATGGGTTTAATATTTATGCAAATCAAAATGCAAATTTTGCTGGAGGTTTTGAGCATCAGGGTTATTTTGCACTTATTGATAAAGATGGGTATATTCGATCTAGAAAAGACAACTTTGGCAACCCAATTATGTACTATTTAGGTATTAATGATATTAACGCAAACCTACAGGGAATAGACATGTTAAGCTATGATATAAAAAAATTAATCAATGAGTAAAATTGAAGAATCAAGTCAGGGATTAAAATATAAAACATTAATAATTATTGTCTCAATAGTTATTCCAGTTGTTGTTCTTGTTTTATTTAACATAAGAATAACATCTCTCCCACCACTTACATTTTTACCACCAATTTATGCAGCAATTAATGGAATTACAGCTATACTTTTAATAGCTGCTTTATATAGCATAAAAAATAAAAAAATTAAACAGCATGAGCTATTAATGAAGACTTCAATCTTCCTTTCTTTAGTCTTTCTTGTCATGTACATACTCTACCATATGACTACTGATCCAACTCCCTATGGAGGAGAGGGTATAGTAAGAAATGTATATTTCTTTATCTTAATTTCACACATTGCACTTTCTGTTTTTATTGTACCAATGGTTTTGATTACCTATGTTAGAGCTATATCTAAAATGTTTGATAAGCATAAAAAAATTGCAAGAATTACATTCCCAATATGGCTTTATATAGCTGTAACTGGTGTAATAGTCTATCTAATGATTTCACCTTATTATACTTATTGATGAAAAAGCTCTTCTACGTATTAATAGTTTTAATCTTGTCTACGTCTGAAATCTATTCTCAGTGTTCAATGCTTAGTGCTATTATGGAAAGTGACCAAGAATACGAAGCTGCTAAGGGTCTTAATAGAGGTATTGTTTACTTGATGTCTATACCATATATACTTGTTGGATTAATTATATGGAAAATATATAGGACTAATAAAGCTCAGTAGTTTTTTTTAATTAATTTGGTTTATATTATAAACTAGTTTATATTTGTGACAAAAAGATGAATAAAGTAGATCAAATAAAGGTTATTAATGACATGATTAATGAGGCTAGGACTAATCTAAAACCATTAAGTTTTAACTTAGTTTTCTGGGGAATATTTATAAACATAATGAGTATAATTCATTATACTTTTCCATCATTTATTCAACAAACAAATTATTCTGCTGGAATATACTGGATATTTTTACCTATGATAGGTATGATCTATATGACACGTTGGAACATTAAAAAATATAAAGAGATGGGATATTCAACAACATTAGGTAGAGTTATCAAGATTGTATGGGCAGTTTTTGGTATTGGATGGTTAATGATATCAGGTTTAGCTTTTTATCAAGGGATTAATCCAGTTCCAGATATTCTCTTTCTCTTAGGTCTTGTGTCTGTCTTAACTGGGGCGATTATTAAATTTAAGCCTATAATATTAGGAGGAATATTTTTGCTAATTTTTGTTCTGTCATTATATATATATCCTGGTCAAAATGCTTTAATAGTAAATATCATTGGAATAACTCTAGGATTATTGATTCCTGGAATTTTACTTAATAGAATGAAAACTAATGAATAAAGAATTAGAGAAGTTGCTTTTTAATCCAGTTAGATTAAAAATACTTTCTTTCTTATTCTCTGTAGAAAATGCAAGCTTTAAGAAATTGATAGAAGTTTCAGAGGCTTCAAAAGGTAATATTAGTGTTCAAATTAAAAAACTTGAAGATGCAGAGCTTATTAAAGTTAGAAAAAAGTTCGAAGGTAATTACCCTCTTACTCTCTGCAAGATTACTTCAAAAGGTAAAACATCTTTTAAAGTTTTTCTAAAATCACTTCAATCATACGGAATAAATGAATCTGCAGACGTTGATTTTAAAAATAGAATTTAGATATGATTAAAAAATTTAAAGATTCTAATAATGGTGGAACATTGATTGGTGTTGGGACAGCAATAGGAGTAGCAGTTTTTGCAATTACAAATGAGCCAACATGGATCGCGGTAGGTGTAGCAATAGGTGCTGCAATTAGTTGGATGAAAAAATAAATAAAAAGGAATAAACAATTAAAATTAACAAATAAATTATGAAAAAATTAATAGTAATTCTTCTTATATCTTCACTCTTTTACTCATGTGTGGCATTAAAGTTTCCTGATAAAATGGAAATAAACATTAATGTTCCAGAGGATTTTGATATTGAAAAACTTGAAATAATAGTTGACACTCTTAGGAGTCAAGCAAAAGAAAAGTTTGATATGCAAGTTGAGATAGGAACAGTTAAAAAATCGAAAAAAAAGAAAAAAAATTAATAATAATTGATGTAACGTTTGCTTCTCATATAAATAAATGGTAAGTTTGCGTTACATTAATAAAATATAAATAAACATGGAGCATTTTTTAGGAGGATTAGGAATACTTATTCCAATTATAGCAGTATCCCTTCCTGCAATTATTATCTGGATTGTATTTGTCTATGAGTCAAGGAATAAAAAAAATAAATACAATACTATCATTGAAGTATCAAAAAACTTAAGTGATCCTGAAGAAATTAGAGAACTTATTGAAAGTTTGACGGATGACAAAAAAAAATCACCTGTTGATCTGAGAAGAAGTGGTGTCATTACAATTTTCATTGGAGCTGGTTTATTTATGCTTGGAAGGATAGCGATAGGTGGTATTTTAGAAGGAGTAGGAGCATTAGTTGCTTTAATTGGAATTGGCCAGATGGTTGCAGGATATATTTATCCGAATCAATCAGAAGAAATTAATAAAGCTGTTGAAAATTTTGAGAAAAAATAAATACAATTGTTCTAAGAAAAAACAGATTGTAGCACACTCGATTTTATGGGCTGCAGCTATGTTGTCTGTCTCAATAATAGATAATAAGGAATTTGTATTATTGATTTTAATTCTTCTATCTTCCGTATCACTATTTTTATTTAGAACCCAACATACAGCTAAAGAACTTAGTGATGCAGTTGAAGAATATGAAAAAGAATAATTTTGGGAAAAGATCACAAAAAGCTTTTAAATAATCTTCAACAATTAAGAAGAGCAGCAGGGCTTACTCAACAAGAGTTATCTGTTGATGCTGAGGTTTCAAGAAAAAGTATTAACGCTATTGAAAATGGAATCTATGTTCCATCTACTGTGCTAGCGTTGAAGATTGCCAAAACTTTAAAGTGTAAAGTTGAAGATTTATTTGAATTACCAGATTAATTCCTTGATATGAAAATTAAAATATTTAATATCATATTACTATTCGTATTAACCTCACAGGTTTGTTTATCTCAGGGGGGAAATCAAGACTTACCTGAAAAGTATTATCTAACAGAACTTAGAGGGAACATTTCTTTAGACATGGAAATAACTGATTTAAAGAGCAATAAGGGAATGATTAATGTCTTGATTTCAGATGAAAGTAAAAATGAAATAGCTTCAGCAACTTTTATTAAAGTTAAGGGTCTAAAAGCTGAAGTCTGTTTTGACTCAATTCATCCAGGTAGATATGCTATTCAATTCTATCATGATGAAAATCAAAATGGAAAACTTGATTTGAATCTTATCGGGATTCCTAAAGAAAGTTATGGAAGTTCAAATGATGTAAAACCAGTATTAGGTCCACCAAAGTTTGAAAAAATGCTATTCAATTTAACTGAGAATAAAAAGGTAATAATGGTCCCAGTTAATTAGAAAGTTTTAATGTTAGGATAACACATATTATTATAAGAAAAACTAATTTTGCACTAATATGATTAAAATTGATAAACTACATAAGTCCTATGAAATGGGATCATCTTCTCTTCATGTATTAAAAGGGATTGATTTCAACGTAGAAGCTGGAGAACTGGTTGCAATAATGGGATCTTCTGGGTCAGGTAAATCAACTCTTTTAAACATCCTTGGAATGCTAGACAATGCAGATGATGGTACATATGACTTAGATGAAATGAGAATTGAAAATCTAGATGAAAAAACTGCAGCAGAATATAGAAACAAATTTTTAGGCTTTATATTTCAATCTTTTAATTTGATAAATTATAAAAGCGCACTTGAAAATGTTGCATTACCACTTTATTATCAGGGTTTAAAAAGAAAAGATAGACAAAAAATCGCACTAGAATATCTAGATAAAGTTGGTCTTAAAAACTGGTCTACCCATCATCCTAGTGAATTATCAGGTGGTCAAAAACAAAGAGTTGCAATTGCTAGAGCACTAGCTTCTAATCCAAAAGTATTATTAGCTGATGAACCTACTGGAGCATTAGATTCTACAACTTCAATGGAGGTAATGGCTCTAATTCAAAAAATTAACAATGAAGGAAAAACAATACTAGTTGTAACTCATGAACATGACATAGCTATGATGTGTAAAAGAGTAGTTAATCTTAAAGATGGAGTAATTGTAGAGGATAAAAAAGTTAAGCAAAATATTATCAAGAATGTTTAATGTAGAAAGGTGGAAAGAAATATTTCAGTCTATTCAAAAGAATAAACTTAGATCAGTATTGTCTGGAACTACTGTTTCACTTGGAATATTAATTTTTATAATTCTTTTTGGTTTAGGAGAAGGTTTAAAAAACTCTTATTCTGACCTGTTTCTTCGACAAGCAAATAATGTGGTTTTCCTTTATACAGGCAAGACTACCAAGCCCTATGGTGGGTTTAAAACAAACAGAAGGATTGAATTTGATAACTCTGACATCGCCGATATAAAGGCGAATTTTTCTGATAGAGTTGAGTATATAAATCCTACAATTCGTTATGGAGATAACATAAAATATAAATTAGAATCATATAACTTTTCAATTCAAGCTGTATCTCCTTCAAATCAATACATTGAGGGAAATGTTTTAATGAAAGGAAGATATATTAATGAAAAAGATATTGAGAACAAAACAAAAGTTGTTGTCATTGGGAGACTCGTTGCAAGAGATATTTTTAAAACAGAAGATCCAATAGGAAAATTTATAAATATTGGAAGTAGATCATACAAAGTGATTGGAGTATTTCAAGATCTTGATGGTGATAATGAGGAAAGTTATTTATTCCTTCCATATACAACTAGACAGCAGATACTTATGGGAAGTGATAAAGTAGGGAGCATTGCAGTAACATTTAATCCTAATTTGGGTGGGAAAGGTGCTGTCAAGCTCGAGAATGATATAAAAACATTTCTTAAAAAGAAAAAATCAATAGATCCATCAGATCCAAGTGCAATAAGAGTTAGAAATGTTGCTGATGAATTGGAAAGATCAATGCAATTTGCAGGAGCTTTGCAAATTATTGTTGCATTTGTTGGGATAGGAACTTTAATAGCTGGGATAATTGGTATTTCAAATATTATGGTATTTATTGTTAAGGAAAGAACAAAAGAACTCGGTGTTAGAAAGGCATTGGGCGCTCAGCCAAGTGAAATTATAAAGATGATCTTAACTGAGTCAATCTTTATTACTTCAATTTCTGGTTTTGCAGGTATGATAATAGGGATAATTACACTGAACTCTTTAGACTCAAGTTTACAAGAATATTTTATCACAAGACCACAGGTTAACTTAAACATAGCATTTGTAGCTACACTGATTTTAATAATATTTGGTGTTATTGCTGGATACATTCCGGCAAAGAGAGCTGCACAGATAAAACCAATAGTTGCACTTAGAGATGAATAATTTAAAAAAAATATTTGATGCAGACACTTGGGATGAAATCTTTGAGTCAATTTCAAAGAACAGAACAAGAACTATAATTACAACAATTGGGGTTTTCTGGGGGATATTTATATATATTGCTCTGGCTGGATCTGCCACTGGGTTAGAAAATGGTTTTGATGATGCATTTAGCGGTTTAAGTAAGAACTCAATGGGTGTTTGGGTGCAGAGTACATCGATTCCTTATAAAGGTTTTGAGGAGGGCAGACGTTTTCCATTTCGATTATCAGATGTTGATTACCTTAAGGATAGAGTTCCAGAGATAGAGTATATATCTCCAGGACTTCAAGCTGGTGCCTTCTCGGGTTCTCCTCCGCGAGTAACTAGAGGGATAAAATCAGATAATTTCAATTTATTTGGTAATTTTCCTACACAAGCAAACATATCTGTAATTAAGATATATGATGGCGGTAGATATATAAATGATGAGGATATAAAATATGAGAGAAAAGTAGCAGTGATTGGAGAAGGTACTCAAGAAAGACTTTTTGATCAAGATGAGGATCCAATTGGGCAAAACATAATTATAAATGATGTTAACTTTAAAGTAGTTGGAATTGAAAAATTCTCTGAAGGCCAAGGATTTGGTTCTGATTCTGATATTACAATACCATATACAACATTTGCAAGAATGTATAACCGAGGAGATAGATTTGGTTTTATGTTTCTGTCAGGATATGATTATGTCAATCCGAAAAATTTAGAGGAAACTGTATTAGATAATCTAAAAGTTTTAAAAACGGTTTCACCAGATGATGATAGAGCATTTGGAACTTTTAACATTGGTTCTTTATTTGAAAGTATAATTAAATTTACTTCTGGTATGATATTTTTATCACTTGTTGTTGGTATTGCAACCATTTTTGCTGGTGTAATAGGGATAGGAAATATAATGTTGATTGCTGTAAAAGAAAGAACAAATGAGCTTGGAATAAGAAGAGCTCTTGGTGCAACACCTGGACAAGTTAAAGTGCAAATTGTTCTTGAATCAGTTTTTTTAACAATAATTGCGGGAATAATAGGAATTATTGTAGGTGCTTTATTATTATTCCTAATAAATATAGGAACGGCTAATCTAGAAGATTTTCCATTTACAAATCCAACTGTTCCATTAGCAATCGTCTTTGGCGCTTTTGCAACAATGGTAACACTTGGCACGCTTATTGGTCTTATACCTGCTGAGAGAGCAGTTAGTATAAAGCCAATAGAAGCTTTGAGAGAAGAGTAATTAATTAAAACAAAATAAAATGAAATTTAAAAATATCGGAATTATATTATTAATCTTAGGTTTACTTTTTGCGATTGCGTATTTCGTAAGAACAAATAGCAAATCTGCAATTGAATATGAAACTACTAATCCATTTATATCATCTATAGAGCTTACATCTGTAGTTACTGGGAAAGTTATTCCTGAAGATGAAGTTGAAATAAAACCTCAGCTTAATGGTATAATTGAAAAAATTCT
Organism: uncultured Bacteroidota bacterium; assembly: GCA_902593165.1. Lineage (GTDB taxonomy): Bacteria > Bacteroidota > Bacteroidia > Flavobacteriales > Flavobacteriaceae > Marisimplicoccus. The sequence continues at coordinate 27,459 of CACJHI010000007.1, forward strand.
TGTAGAAGAAGGAGACACTGTGCAAAATGGTCAATTAATTGCTGTAATTAAAGTTGTGCCAGATGAAAGGTCTGTATATGGAGCGCAAGCACAAGTAACTTCCTCAAAATTAAATCTAGAAAATGGTGAAAAACAATTAAATAGAGCTAAAGAACTTTTTGCCAAACAAATTATTTCACAACAAGAATTTGAAGATGCAGAATTAAGATATAATTCTGCAAAGGAAAATCTAAAAGCTGCAGAAAATGATTTAGAGATAATAAGGAATGGTTCAGTTGCTGGATCATCTACTGCTAACACTAACATTAGAGCAACTCTTTCTGGTACAATATTGGAGATTCCAGTTGAGGTAGGAGATCAAGTAATTGCTGCAAATAATTTTAATGCTGGTACATCTGTAGCAATAATTGCTGATTTAAGTCAAATGATTTTTGAAGGAAAAGTGGATGAAGCAGAGGTAGGAAATTTGACTAATGGTATGAAAATAATTGTTAGCATGGCTGCTATACCTAATAAAGAATTTGATGCAAAGCTTAAGTTCGTAGCTCCAAAGGGAACAGAAGAAGGAGGTGCAGTACAATTTAAAATTGAGGCTGAGCTTGCTTTAGATGATGATACTTTTGTTAGGGCAGGATACAGTGCTAACGGAGCGCTGGTAGTTAATTCTAAGACAGATATAATGGTTATTCCTGAGGCTGTTCTTCAATTTGATAGGAAAACACAACAGCCATACGTAGAAATTGAAATTTCAGATCAAAATTTTGAAAGAAGAGAATTAGAAACTGGTTTATCTGATGGTATAAAAGTTGAAGTTTTATCTGGAGTTGAAATGACAGATAATATCAAAATTTGGAACAAGACAGAACCATTAAAAATTGAACCAGAGGAATCGGCATTTGATCAATTTGAGGATAGATAAAGACTAGAGAATTAAAAAATATGAAATATATACACATAATTATCGTTTTATTTTTTTCAACAGTATTATTTGCTCAGTCTGATGATAATATTCTGACTCTTCAAGATGCTGTTGAGATGGCAATTGAAAAAAATATAAGTATTAAACAATCTGAATTAAACTTACAAAACTCAGAATTAGGAAAGTCTGATGCGATCGGAAACTTTTTACCTAGAGTATCTGCATCTGCAAACCACCAATGGAATATTGGTCGAGGTATAAATATTACTACTAATGTTATTGAAGATATAACTACATCGTTCTCATCAATGAGTGCAGGATTTGGTCTTGATGTATACAATGGTTTTAGAAACGTTTATCAACTTCATCGTGCTAATTTAGAGATACTAGCATCTAAATATCAATTAGATGACATGAAAGATGATATAAAACTATTAGTAGCAAACTCATATCTTCAGATAATGTTCAATAGCGAAATATTAAAAGTTCAAAAATCTCAATTAGAGATAACTAAAGTTGAATATGCTAGAACAAAAGATTTAATCGAAATTGGAACATTTTCACCAAGACAAATCTTTGAAATTGAAGCAAGTTTAGCTTCTCAAGAACAAAATGTAGTTCAAGCTGAAAATAACTATAGAAATGCAAAATTGAGTTTAGCACAACTTCTTTTAATTGACGACTTCAATAGTTTTGAAATAGCCAATGAGGACTTTAGTATACCATTCTCTGATATTCTAACTAAGACTCCAAAAGAAATACTTAATAAGTCAATGACTTTCAGAAATGACATTAAGTTAGCTGAAACTAACATTTCTATTGCTGAAAAAGATATTCAGATTTCAAAATCACAATTACAGCCATCAGTTACCTCATTTTATCAGTGGAATACCAGAATTTCATATCAGGATAATCTGCCTAGTTTTGATGATCAGTTTGATCTGAATAAGGGTCAAGGATATGGTCTGGCCTTAAACATTCCAATATTTCAAGGTAAACAGATAAGAAATAATGTTGAAAGAAGTAAAGTAAACCTTGATAGACTTAAAAATCAATATGAGCAGGAGAAACTTAATCTTGAGAACTCAATAAACCAAGCTTATAATGATCTTACGGGTGCTATTAAACTATATGAAGCTTCAAATAAAACATTAGCTTCACTTAAAAATGCTTACGAAGATACTTCTGATAGATTTTTACTTGGAGCTGTTAATTCTTTTGACTTTATTCAATCAAAGCAAAGATATGAATCTGCCCAATCTGAAAATATCAGAGCTAAATTTGATTATATATTTAAATTAAAAGTTCTTGAGTTCTACTTTGGGTTACCTTTATCAATCCCACAGTCTAATTAATCTCAAACTAAGATGTCATTTATCTTAAATTTAGAGACATCCAGTAAAAACTGTTCAGTTTGTTTGTCATCAAAAGGTAAATTAATTCAAAGTTTTGATTCAGAGGATGACAGCTATAGACACAGTGAGCTTTTAACTTCCTCTATCCGAGATATTTTAAATGAAAATAACTTAGGTGTTAAGGATTTATCTGCTGTTTCTATTGGAATAGGTCCAGGATCATTTACTGGCCTTAGAATAGGTTTTTCAGTCGCCAAGGGACTATGCTACCCTCACAATATTAATTTAATCGGTATATCATCTCTTAAGATTATTGCTAATTCAGTAATCAAGGAAAATAAAAATATAATTTCTTTAATTAAAGATAAAGGAGAACATTATTATATCTCTAAATATAGCAGTGATTTAATAGAAATAATGCAACCTAAAATTCAGCTTATAGACAGCGATTACATGTCTAGTATTCTAGATAAGGAATCAATTATAGTTGTTAATTCAAATGAATCTAAAGAATTTATATCTCAGATTATAAAAGAAAAAACAAAGGTATTTTCAAGAACTATTAGTTCTATTGATATGATTAGTCTCTCTAATAAATCATTTGAAGAGAAAAAATTTGAAGATATAGCATACATTGAGCCAATGTATGTTAAAAAACCATATGTAAGCTAGGAAACTACTTTAGAATCCAAGTTCTTTTTTTACGTCAGATAAAAGATCTTTACCGTTTGCAAGTATAATACCTCCATTTGGACTAGAGTCTATAACGTAATTAAAGCCTTGTTCTTCTCCAACTTTTGTGATTGCGTTTCTAGCCTTCTCAAGAAGTGGAGTCATTAAATCCATTTGTTTCTTTTGAAGTTCTTGAGCAGCTGAATCTCTAAACTCTTGCAAGTTAGTCTGCATACTTTCAAGCTCTTTTTGTCTTGCTTGATTAGTAACATCAGTTTGATTTGCAGCATCAGAAGAATAACTTTGAGCTTTAGTCTGGAACTCTTTAAATGCATTGTCAATTTGAGTAGTGTAATCCTTCTCAAGTTTTGCTAACTCATTTTGAGCAGCTATTACCTCTGGCATTTCACTAATAAGTTGTTGAACATTAATATGTGCAACATTTGATTGAGCAGTTGCAGTTAATGGAGCTACTGTTAAAAAAGCAGCGACGAATAATTTAAATATCGATTTCATAATCTATAAATATTTTTCGATTGCAATATCGTAATTTTTCTTTAAAAAACGATTAAAATTGTTGACCTATTACAAAGTGGGTCTGCCATCCAGATGCTTGTCCTGTGTTTGAAAAATCTGTTGAATCAAAACCATAACCGAAATCAATCCCAAGTAATCCAAATGCAGGCATAAATACTCTAACACCAATTCCAGCAGATCTTTTTATATCAAATGGACTATAGTCTTTGAAGTCATCAAATCCATTTCCAGCTTCAAGAAAACTTAAAGCAAACACTGAAGCACTTGGCTTAAGACTAATTGGATATCGCAATTCAAGTGAAAACTTATTATATATTACTGATCCGTCCCTACTTGAGAGTGATCCATTCTCATAACCTCTTAGAGCTATTGTTTCTCTACCATCCATTGCATATTGCTGCATTCCATCTCCACCGAGATAAAATCTTTCAAAAGGTATATTACCTAAATTACTATTATAGGTTCCTAAAAATCCAAAATCTGTTTGAGCTTTTAGAACGAATTTTCCAAATAGTCTAGTATACCAACTACCATCAAATTTTACTTTATAAAACTCTAACCATCTATATCTTGCTTGATCAATTTCAGATTGAATAGGATTTCCACTATTATCCTGATATTCTGGTCTTTCAGCAAGATCAGCATAGTCATCACCTCTAATTAATGAATACGGAGGAGATAACCTTGCACTTAACGTAAAGCTTGAACCTCCAACTGGGAAAATAGGATTTGTAAAGGTGTTGTTTCTAGATAATGCAATATTGTAGGCTATATTATGTGATTCTCCATTTCCAAAGGTAAAAAGTCCTGTGAAGTAATTCTCTAAATTATAATATTGGTAAGAAATCGATTGAGATAATACAAAATAATCATCAGGGACTCTTAACCTCTTTGCTAATCCTACATTAAATCCAGCAATTTCAAAAGATTGGCTTTTGTCAGCTCTTCTTGTAAAGTAATCGTATCTGTATTGTTTTGTTGATGATAAAGACAGGGAAAATTGTACAGGCTGTCTTCCTCCAAACCAGGGTTCAACAAAACTAAAACTTCTCGTACTGTAGAATGTACTAGTTTGCAGCCTAATTGCTAATGTTTGTCCATCTCCCATTGGAAGTGGTCTCCAGGCTTTTCTATTCTTAATATTCTTTGTAGAAAAGTTATTAAATGCAAGCCCAACAGTTCCGATAAAACCTCCTCCACCATAACCACCTTGCAATTCAATCTGACTTGCACCTGCTTCAATTAAGCCAAGCTCAATGTCTACTGTTCCTTGATTTGGATCAACGTTTTTAAAGTCAGGACTAATCTGTTCAGCATCAAAAAATCCAAGCTGACCAACTTCACGAATCGTTCTAACAACTTTATCTTTACTGTAAAGTTCACCTGGCTTGATTCTTAACTCCCTATAAATTACATTATCATTGGTTTTTGTATTTCCTACTACAGATATATTATTAAAGCTAGCAAGTTTACCTTCATTAATTCTAATTTCGAAGTCAATAGTATCATTTTCAGCACTTACCTCAACTGCATTAACAGAGGAGAAAAGATATCCATTATTTTGATATAGATTGGAGAGATCATTTGCATCAGGATTATCATCTGCAATTCTTTCTTTTAGGAGAACTCCGTTGTAGGAGTCACCATTCTGGATTCCTAATATTTGATCTAGTTGAAAGTCAGTGTAGGAGCTGTTACCAATATAATTTATATCACCAAAATAATACTTATTACCCTCATCTATATTTAATTCAACATCTATTGTCTTTTCATCATTAACAATTATTGTGTCAAATTCGACTCTTGCATCTCGATATCCTTTTTCCTTGTAAAAAGAAATCAAATTTTCTTTATCAGTTTCATAATCAGATTCGATTAGTTTAGACTTTTTCCAGAATCTTAGTGGAAATTTTTTCTTTGTTTTCTTAAGTTTTGACTTTAACTTAAAATCACCAAATATTTCATTTCCAGTAAATGTTATATTCTTGATTTTAATCCTCTCACCTTTGTCAACATTTATATTAAGATTAAGCTTATTAGATCCAATCGAATCAGGGGTGGAAACAATATTAACCCTAGAATTTAAATATCCATCCTTTTTTAAATCATTTTCTATATAATTCTTTGTATTAGTAAGAAAGCTTTCAGATAGCCTCTTACCTTCAGATAATTCAGTTTCTTTCTCAAAAGTTTCTGCTTTACTCTTTTTTACTCCGTTTATTTGATAATTAAGTAAAGTAGGAAGCTCATCAACATTTATCTCAAGTTTTATCTTTCCATCATTTACATCTGTCACATACAGGTTTACATCACTAAATAACTCTAGATTCCATAGTTTTTTTAGTATAGCACTGACTTCTTCACCAGGAACTTGTAATGTCTGACCTTGTCTAAGACCACTATAAGTGACAACTGTTCTATCACTGAAATTTTTAAGTCCTACAACGGTTATTGTGTCTATTGTATAAGTACCACCTTTTCTATATGTATCCTGCGATAATAGAAAACTAGTTCCTAAAACAAAAATACCAAACGCCTTAACTAGATTAGACTTAAAGTTGTTTGCTTGTTTTTCCAAATCTTCTTTCTCTATTTTGATATTCGACAATAGCTTTTTCCAAATCATCTTCCGAAAAGTCAGGCCAATAAACATCAGTAAAATATAATTCGGCATATGCTATCTGCCAAAGTAAAAAATTACTAATTCTTTTTTCTCCGCTTGTCCTAATAAGAAGGTCCACATCAGGCAAATTATTGGTGTAAAGATGATCATTAATTACGGAATCATCAAAATTATCAAGACAAATTATATCATTTTTAACTTTCTCAGAAATCTCTTTGACTGCTTTGAAAATTTCTTGTTTTCCACCATAACTTAGAGCTAGTGTCAATGTCATACCTGTGTTATCCTTTGTACTTTCTATTATAGTATATAATTCTTCTCTTACTTCATTTGGAAGTGTATCCAAATCTCCAATTGCATTAAGTTTTATATTGTTTTTGAACATATCTTCGAATTCATCTTTAAGAGTTTGAACTAAAAGTCCCATTAAAGTATCAACTTCACTTCTCGGCCTATCCCAATTCTCTACAGAAAACGTAAATAATGTTAGATATTTAATATCAAACTTACTAGCCGCCTCAACAATCTTTCTGACTGCTGTAACTCCATTCTGGTGTCCAAATATTCTAGGCATACCTTTCTGCTCAGCCCATCTACCATTACCGTCCATTATTATAGCTGTGTGTTTAGGTATCATTGTTAATTATTAATATTTTTATTTCTCATATCTTGACCCCAAAAAAGTTTTTCTCTAAGCCTTTTATAGAAATTATCATCATCAAACTTTATTGTTTTGATAGTAAAATCTGCTTTTGAAATTTCAATTTGGTTTGAAGAACTTATAGAGTACATTCTTGAATCAACCGAAAGGTTTATTTCATTACCTCCTTCAATATCTATTTTTATATTTGAATTATCAGGAATCACCAATGACCTCATATTAATATTATGAGGCGCTATAGGATTTAATAATATTACATTTGATTCTGGTGATACTATTGAGCCCCCATTACTTAGAGAATATCCTGTAGATCCAGTTGGTGTTGAAACTATTAAGCCATCAGACCAATAATTTGTTAGATAATTATCATTTATTTCACATGAAATATTTAAAAGAGAAGTAGTGTCCTTCCTTTGAATAGTTATCTCATTAAGAGCATAAGGATAATTAGCAAAAGTATTATTTGAAGAGCCCAAATTAACTTTTAGAATAGTTCTCTCAATTACAGTGTACTCCTTATTCTTGATATGAGATATAGCATCACTTATACTTTCCTTTTGAATACTAGTTAAGAATCCTAGTCTGCCAGTGTTAACTCCCAAAATTGGAATATTCGAATCTTTAACATAAGTTATAGATCTTAAGATTGTTCCATCACCACCAATAGCAAAAACAAAGTCAATATCACTGTCTATTAGTTCATTAGAATCAAAAAAAATAAAATTATCTCTTTTACTTTCATCTAAATCATTTTTGACTTTAGAATCTATAATGAGTTGATTATTGTCAGAAATAAGTTCAATTATTTCTTTACAACAATCAATTGAAGATTTGTTTTGAAATGCAATGTATAATGCAATTTTCATATCGCAAAAATACAATTTTTAAAACTTTATTAAGTACTATATTTGCATTTAAGTTTTTAAGTAAAACATGACTATACTGAGTGTAAATATTAATAAAATTGCAACTTTGAGAAATGCTCGAGGTGAAAACTATCCTAATTTATTGAATACTGCTTTAGATATTGTAAAATTTGGTGCTCAAGGTATTACGATTCACCCAAGACCAGATGAAAGGCATATTAGATATAAGGATGCAACAGATTTAAAAAAAAATATATCCTGTGAGTTAAATATTGAGGGAAATCCAATTAAAAAATTTGTTGATCTAGTAAATGAAGTTAAACCAGCACAAGTAACTTTAGTTCCGGACTCAGAAGATGCAATTACTTCAAATTCAGGATGGGATACTGTAACTAATTATTCATTTTTAAAGGATATAGTAGATGACTTTAAATCAAATTCAATTAGAGTTTCAATTTTTATTGATCCAGATATTAAGATGCTTGAAGGTGCAAAAAAAATAAATTCAGATAGGATAGAATTATTTACAGGCCCATATGCAAAAGAATTTCCAAATGATAAATACAGAGCAATAGAGCAATATGTAAAATGCTCTGAGGTAGCCAAGGATATTGATATAGAAATCAATGCTGGCCATGATCTTAATCAAAATAATCTAAAGTTCTTCTGTCAATCTGTTAGTAACATAAAAGAAGTGTCCATTGGTCATGCTCTAGTTACTGAGTCTCTTTACAATGGTTTAGAATCAACAATCAAATCCTACTTGCAAATACTTAAATGAAAATTCTTCATTCAAATCTAATTGGAGACTCAGACAGACATCTATTTATAATTCATGGATTTTTAGGTATGGGAGATAACTGGAAATCTCATGCAAAAAAAATTTCAGAGAATAATTATACTGTTCATTTGATTGACTTAAGAAATCATGGAAGAAGTTTTTGGGATAATAGATTCTCATTTGAGATTATGGTTGATGATATTCAAAACTATGCTCTTTTCCATAAAATCAAAAAATTTAGCATACTCGGCCACTCAATGGGGGGAAATGTAAGTATGCTTTTTGCTCAAAAACTTCCTGATAAATTAGAAAAAATAATAATCGTAGATATTATACCAAAAAAATACAAACCACATCATCAGAATATAATGGATAGTCTAAAATCAATAGATTTTAAGATTAAAAAATCTAGAAAAGAAGTAGATGATCATATGTCTAATTATATTGAAGATGAAAGAGTTAGACAATTTTTGTTAAAAAATTTATATTGGGTAGATAAAGAGAACCTGGGACTGAAAATCAATATTGATGTTTTATATGAATTTAAAGATAAGTTATCTCTTGAGCTTCAAGATAATTTAAATTATCAAAAACCAATGATGTTTTTATATGGTGACTCTTCTCCCTATGTAGAAAAATCTGATTTGCCTTTAATTAAATCACATTTTTCTAATGTTCAGATTATTAAAGTGCCTCAAGCAGGTCACTGGGTCCATGCAGATAATCCTTCTTTTTTCCTTGATAAAGTAATTAATTTTCTAAATTGACTTATGGAAATTCCCAAAATTAGAAAAGCAAATTCTTCAGATGTTAAAGATATTATCAGGTTACTAGTTGAGCTAGCAGTTTATGAAAAAGAACCTGATGCTGTTAAAGTTACAGAAGAAGAATTAATTAGAGATGGTTTTGGTTCTAATCCGAGATATGAATGTCTTTTAGCAGAATTTAATTCTGAGGTTGTAGGTTTAGCATTCTTTACTCCTAGGTACTCAACATGGGTTGGAGACACACTTCATTTAGAGGATTTAGTTGTAACTGAGAAAATGAGAGGTAAAGGCATCGGAACATTACTTTATAGAGAGTTTTTGATAGTGGCTAAGGATAGGGGGGTAAACAGAGTTGAATGGTCAGTTTTAGATTGGAATAAAACAGCTATTGATTTTTATAAGAAAAGTGGTGCAATAGTTGATGGTTTAGAACAATGGAAAATTGTTAGAATGGACAAACAAATAATTGAGAAATACCTTTCAACATAACTTAACTTTTATAAAATCAATAATAAAACTTTTTATTTGATCTCGGACTTCAATAAATTCAGCTCCATAAAGACCATTATTTAACTTGGAAGGATCTTTAAAATTTTTATGAATTTTTTTAGCAGTATTATCTATGAAAATTGGGCAAGTTTCTTTTGCATTATCACAAACAGTAATTATAAAATCAAATTGTTTATTAATATATTCATCAACAAGATTAGAGTTATAATTTGATATATCTATTCCAATTTCAGCCATACATCTGACAGCATTTTTATTTAATCCATGTTTTTCAATACCTGCACTAAATACTGATATTGAATTATCTGTAAGTTGATCTAAAAAACCATGAGCAATTTGACTTCGACATGAATTACCAGTACAAAGAATAAGAATATTCATTAAAAACCTAATGAAAGTTTAGCTATGTAGAAAAATAAGAAAATACCGAATATATCATTTGCTGTGGTAATGAATGGACCTGTAGCAATAGCAGGATCAATTCCTTGTTTATCAAGTATTATAGGGACAAAAGTCCCAACTAATGCAGCTATTATTATTACCCCCATCATAGAACCAGCAATTGTAAGACTCATCAAAAGATCTTGGTTTACAATCTGACCAAAAATAACTAGAATTATTGCTAATGCTAAACCATTAATTAGACTTAACCCTACTTCTTTGACAAGTCTTGATAGAAGAGAGCCCTTAACTAGGTCATTAGCTAAACCTTGAACAATAATTGCAGAAGATTGGACACCAACATTTCCAGCCATAGCTGCAATGAGTGGTGTGTAAAAGAATAGACTCCTGAGATCAGGTTGACTCATGATCTGTTCAAAATCTTTCAAAATAAATACACTTCCGAGACCACCCAATAATCCTAGGAATAACCATGGAAGTCTAGCTTTTGTCAATTGAAAAATAGAATCATTAACCTCTACCTCTGATGAAATACCAGCAGCCAATTGATAATCTTTGTCTGCCTCGTCTTTTATTAAATCAACGATATCATCAATTGTAATACGTCCTAGTAAAGTTTTTCTTTTGTTAGTAACAGGAATAGCCTCAAGATCATATTTAGACATTATCTTAGCAACTTCTTCTCCATCCAGGTCAGCAGTAACATAATCCACTTTAGGTATAAATATATCTTTAACCTTAGATCTTGACTTAGCCGTGACTACATCTTTTAGAGAAAGCCTCCCTTTTAGTTTATTTTTTGAATCTACTACATATATGGAATGAACTCTGGTAACATTTTTGGCTTGTTTTCTTATTTCGTTCAGACAATTTGAAATACTTAAATTCTCATTTACCTTTACAAGTTCTTTTGCCATTAAACCCCCTGCAGTATCTTCTTCATACTTTAATAGCTCCTTAATATCATCTGTTAATTCAGAATCTTTAATTTGTGAGAATACTCTTTCTTGTCTTTCCTCTGGCAACTCTGATATAACATCAGTTGCATCATCTGTGTCTAATTCTTCAATTTTTTCTGCAATTTCTTTCTCAGAAAGATTCTCTAAAATTATCTCTCTTAAATCTTCATCAATTTCAGCTAATGCATCAGCAATTTTTTCTTTGTCAAATATTTTAACAAGAAATATTACTTCATTAATTTCCAGTGATTCAAAAATCTCAGCTAGATCGGCATAGTGAAGTTCCTCAAGACTCATGATAAGTTTATCCTTATCATCATTACTAATAAGTCTTTTAACCTTATTAATTAATTCATCATTGATTTTAAATTGTCTCATCACTTATTTTTTTAGTTAATTTGACAAATTCTTCAATAGTAAGTTGCTCGGGCCTTAATTCAAATATACTATCTTCTAATATATTTTCCTGTATATCAAGTCTTTTTAGAGAATTTTTTATTTTTTTTCTTCTTTGCTGAAAGCTCAATTTAATTACTTTATCTAATAGATCTAAATCACAATCAATAGTCAAATTCTCTTTTCTAGTTAATGAAATTACTGCTGAGTCTACATTAGGTTTAGGGAAGAAAACATTTGGCGACACATTAAATAAAATTTTAGCATCATAAAATAGCTGTGTTTTTACTGATAATATTCCATATTGTTTACAATTGTTTTTACTGATTATCCTCTCCGCAACTTCTTTTTGAAACATACCAACAATACCACCAACAGATTCATAATTTTCAATTGATTTAAACAATATTTGAGATGAGATATTATATGGAAAGTTTCCAATAATTAATATGTCTTTTTCTGATGGATAAGTTGACCCAATATCAAATTTTAAGAAATCTGCTTCAATTATATTAAGCTTCTCTTTTTGAAACTCAATATTAAGGAATTCAACGGATTCTTTATCTACCTCAATTAAACTAAGTATATCTTTAACATGAAGTAAATGTTTTGTAAGAGCTCCTTTTCCAGGCCCAACTTCAATAACCTTTTTAAATTTTTTGAAATTAATAGCCTCAACTATTTTTTTTGAAATATTATCATCAATTAGAAAGTGTTGACCCAGGAATTTTTTTGGATTAACATCTCTATGCATAATTTAATTGATTAAATCAAACCCAGTATAAGGGACTAATACTTTTGGAACTTGAATCCCTTCATTAGTCTGGTTATTCTCAATAAGTCCTGCCATAACTCTTGGTAGAGCTAAGGAGCTTCCGTTTAGAGTATGTAATAATTCGTTTTTACCTTCTTTATTTTTAAACTTAAGGTTTAAACGGTTTGATTGATATGACTTAAAGTTGGAGACGGAGCTTATTTCTAACCATTTTTTTTGTCCTTTTGAAAATATCTCAAAATCATATGTTATAGATGATGTAAATCCAAGATCTCCTGCACATAAATTAAGAATTCTAAAATCTATCTCAAGTTCACCTAGAATTTCTTTTACATGCTCTTTCATATCAAGTAGTGCTTGACTAGAATTGTCAGGATGTTCAAGTCTTACTATTTCAACTTTATCAAACTGATGTAGTCTATTTAGGCCTCTGACTTCTGCTCCATAACTACCAGCTTCTCTTCTAAAGCATGGTGTATATCCTGTAAGTAGAACTGGGATTTCATCTGAAGATAAAATTTTATCTCTGTAAATATTTGTAAGAGGTACTTCGGCAGTAGGAATTAAATAAAAGTTATCTTCATTTACGTGATACATTTGGCCATCTTTATCTGGTAACTGTCCAGTAGCAAAAGCTGAATCAGAGTTTACTAGATGAGGAACTTGGAACTCAGTGTATCCTGCAGATGTGTTTTTATCTAGAAAATAGTTAATAAGTCCTCTTTGAAGTTTAGCTCCTTTCCCTTTGTATACAGGAAAGCCTGATCCAGTAATCTTACTTCCAAGTTCAAAATCAATTATATCATACTCTTTTGCAAGATCCCAATGAGTCTTTAGATTCTTATCAGATTCTATTTTCTCACTGCTTCTGTAAACTTCAATATTATCATCAATAGATAAACCTTCAGGGACTTCATTATCTGGAATATTTGGAATAGTTGTTAATAATTCAAAAATATCTGATTTTGTTTTTTCAAGTTGGTCAGATAAATTCTTAGATTTTAATTTTAAATCACTTGATTCCTCTTTCAAAGTAGAGACACTATCATCATTATTTCCAGACTTAAATATTTCTGAAATTTTCTTTGAAATATTATTTGACTCAAATAAAATTTGATCTAATTCTTGTTGAATTTTTTTTCGAGAGAGATTGAGATCAATAATCTTATCAATTATTTTTAGATCCTTAAAACCTCGTTTTTTTAAACCTATGAGTGTCTCCTCTTTATTGTTAGAAATTGAATCAATTGAAAGCATAGGTTATTTTGAAATCAAAGATAAAACTTATTTGTTTATTAATTTTAAGCAATGTTCTTCATCTTTTGCTAATTGAGACTTTAAAGCATTAATTGAAGAAAACTTTTTTTCGTCTCTTATTTTCACAACAATATCAACACTAATGACTTTATCATAGATATCCCTATCAAAGTTAAATAGGTTTACTTCTATAGACTTCTCTTTATTACCAATAGTTGGCCGGTGACCTATATTCATCATACCATTGTATAATTTGTTATCAATTGTTGTTCTAATATAGTATACACCATCTTTTGGAATAATTTTATAGTCTTCTTCAATTAATATGTTAGCAGTAGGATAATCTAATTGCTTGCCCAGGCCATCACCTTTAACAACTTTCCCAGTTAAGCTAAAAAACCTTCCTAAATATTTTTTCGTTGTTTCCAATTCACCTTGGTTAATTGAGTTTCTAATCTTTGTTGAGCTGATTGCAATTTTTTCTATTTCTTGCGCATCAATTTCATCAACTATAAAATTAAATTCACTGGAGTATTCTTTAAGATCTGAGACTGAGGCTTCACGTCCTTTGCCAAATCTGTGGTCATACCCTATTATAATATGTTTTAACTTAAGCTTCTCTACTAGATACTCTTTTATAAATTGATCAGCAGATAACAATGAAAATTTTTTATCGAATGGATGAATTATAAGATGATCAATTCCAATCTTTTCTAGATGATTAATTTTTTCATCCAAAGTATCTATCATCTTTATATCATTGTACTTATTTAAAATAATTCTAGGATGAGGGAAAAATGTTAAAACTACAGATGATAAATTACTTTGTTTTGACGCATTTATAACTTTTTTAAAAATCTTTTGGTGACCTTTATGAATACCATCAAATGTCCCAATAGTTACAACAGAACTTTTTGACTCATTATATTCATCAATACTTTTATAAATTTTCATCTATAAAGTTCTTCTTATTATAAAAATTCATAGTTCTTTCTAGTCCAGTTTGTAGAAATGAAAAAATTATCTCAATGGATTTATTTGTTAATAATGGTATTTTTGACTGTTCTTCTTCTGTCCATTTACCAAGTACATAATCTGTCATAGAGACATTGTTGTTATTCGAAATACCGATTCTTATCCTAGAGTAATTGGAGTTTCCAAGATATTTCTCAATATCTTTCAAGCCATTATGTCCTCCAGAGTTTCCTTTTGATTTGATTTTTATATTCCCGAAGTAGAGATTTAGATCATCACAAACTACTAGTATATTATTTGCATCAACCTTTTCTTTTTTCATCCAATAAGAAAGTGATTTCCCAGAATTATTAACATAATTATTGGGTTTGATTAAAATCAATTTTTTCCCTTTATATTTTGCCTCTGCTCGGAATGCTAATTTAACAGAATCAAAACTAACTTTTAATTCTGTTGCAAGTTTATCTAGGGCGTCAAATCCAATATTGTGTCTTGTATTTTGATATTCAAGACCAATATTCCCAATACCTAAGATGAGATATTTATTCATATCAGACTTTGAAGAGAACCGTGATACGATTTTATTAAAAAAATACATTGTACTGAAATAATCTTATTAAAGTTAAGATTAATTATATACAATTATTCTTTTGAGTCTTGAGATTCTTCTTTAGGAGCCTCTGATTTTCCATCAGTACTTTCAGCAGCTTTACCTTCAGCACCTTCAGCACCTTCAGCACCTTCAGCACCTTCAACACCCTCTTCACCTTCAACACCCTCTTCATCTTCAGGCAATGCCATAGAAGCTCTTGAAGTTCTAACTTGGCAAACTACCGTATTATCAGGGTGAAGTAATTCATAATCATCACTTTCAAGTTCAGAAGTATAAAATTTATCCCCAAGTTCAAGCTCAGAAATATCAACATTTAGAGAGTCTGGGAGGTTTCCTGGAAGAGCTTTAACTCTAAGTTTTCTCTTATTTCTTGTTAATATTCCCCCACTGTTAAGTACACCGGGAGCAGAACCACTTAATTCTACAGGTATATCCATTGTTACTGGTTTGTCATCAAATAGCTCATAAAAGTCAGCATGAAGGATTTTATCTGATACAGGATGAAATTGAATATCCTGAAGAATAGCATTTTTCTTTTTATCACCAAGATTTAAAACAACAGTATGAGCTGCTGCAGTATAGACTAAGTCTTTGAAACCTATCTCAGATGCAGTAAAATGTATAATTTCATCTCCACCATATAATACACATGGAACATTTCCATCTTTTCTAACAGAATTTGTACTTGTTTTTCCGGTAGCTTCTCTTATTAAGCCTTTAATTTCTATAGATTTCATTTTTTTAGTTTATAAATAGTTTATCAATTGATTTATTATTGTGAACATTGTACATAGCTTCAGCAAAAATCTTAGAGCATGTAAGGTGTTCAACTTTTTTTGATTTGTTCTTTATTTCAATTGAATCACTCGTGATTAATTTTTTTAGTTTTGATTTTTCAATTTTTTCATGCGCATCTCCAGAAAGAAGAGCATGAGTACAAATAGCAATAACAGATTCAGCACCTTTCTCAATCATCAGGTCCGCAGCTTTTGTTAATGTGCCAGCTGTATCAACCATATCATCAATTAAAATAACATTTTTACCCGAAACATCACCAATTAGTTCCATATGAGTAATAACATTACCTTTTGATCTCTGCTTATAACATATTACTACATCTGCATCTAAAAATTTAGAATATGCATAAGCTCTTTTTGAACCACCCATATCAGGAGATGCTATTGTTAAATTATTAATATTAAGTGATTTTATATATGGTACAAAAATCGATGAGGCAAATAAGTGGTCAACCGGTTTTTCAAAAAATCCTTGAATTTGGTCAGCATGTAAGTCCATGGTAATTATCCTTGTTGCTCCAGCTGATTCAAGGAGCTTTGCAACTAATTTAGCTCCAATTGGAACTCTAGGTTTATCCTTTCTATCTTGTCTTGCCCAACCAAAATATGGAATAACTGCATTAACATGTCTTGCAGAAGCTCTTTTAGCTGCATCTAGCATAAGAAGCATTTCCATTAAGTTATCAGTTGATGGATTTGTTGATCCGATTATAAAAACTCTTGACCCTCTAACAGACTCCTCAAATGAGGGTTGAAACTCCCCATCACTATATCGCTGAAAATTAACACTACCAAGGTCTTGTCCAAAATGTTTTGCAATTTGGTTAGACAAAGTCATACTCTGGGTACAAGAAAATAATTTAACTGGTGTTTTCACATTCAATTAATTGGAGTGCAAATTTATAAATAATTATTGTTCAGTATAATTTTATTATAAATTATTTAATATACTGGAATTTATTAATTTTAAGCCCTTTAGCTTCGGTGGCGAAACTGGTAGACGCGCTGGATTCAAAATCCAGTTCCTCATGGAGTGTGGGTTCGATTCCCACCCGAAGTACTATTATGAATACTAAATCGACAAGTCAAAATTTAAATAATTTTCAATTGTCAATTTACAGCCCTTATCTCTGAGAGTTTTATCTGAGCTACTTGAAGTTATTCCAATAACATCTACATTTGAATTTACTGCTGCTGTGACACCTTCTATAGAATCCTCAAAGATTAAACATTCTTCTTTTTTCAAATTGAATCTAGCAACAGTTTCATCAAACATTTCAGGGTCAGGTTTGCCTTTTTTTACTTCATCTCCACAAATAATACTATCAAACTTTCCATATATTTTTAATTCACTCAAGATCATTTTAACATTCTTTCTTATAGCATTACTTGCAATACCGACTAAAATGTGTTTAGATTTTATTAATTCAAACATCTCCATAAAACCCATAATTGGAACTACATTATTTTTATAGATTTCTCTAAAGATGATCTCTTTGTCATTAGTCATAATTTTTAATTCTTTTCTTGAATACTTATCGCCATACACTGCAGTCATTAAATCAAGAGTTCCACCACCTTTATAATCTTTTAATTTCTCTGAAAAATTTTCAACTTTATTTTCATTAAAAAAAATTTTCCAAGCTTCATAATGATATGGTAAACTATCAACGATAGTACCGTCCATATCGAAAATCACTCCTTTTATCATTTTAAGACCTAATATTGAAAAACTATTTAATTATATTTAAAGTTAAGTATCAACTTAAAAAAAACTAACATTAATTATTAACATTATTATGAATTCAAGAAGAAGCTTTATAAAAAAATCATCTTTGATAACATTTGGAGCACTTAATTATAATTTTACTCCAATTATAACTGATATCAATGGTGTTGATATATCAGTAATTACTTATTCATTTAGACCTGGACAGGAAGAAGCTAATGTGATACTTCAAAACTGCATAGATTCAGGAGTTGACAACATTGAACTAATGGGAAGTCACATTGAAAAAACAATGGGAATTCCAAGATCTAGGAGATCATATGCTCATTGGAGAGAGAATGTTACAAATAAGCAACTCAAGAGTATGAGAAAGTTTTTTAATGATAATGGTATTAATATTTTTGCTTATAAGCCTAATTGCATTAGTTCAGGAAACACAGACGGTGAAATTGAATATGCTATGAGAGCAACAAAAGCTTTAGGTGCGGACTTTCTAATGAACGAGTTACTAGATAATGATGACATAGACAGAGTTAATTATTTTTCTAAAAAACATAAAGTAAAAGTCGGTTATCATACACATAGTAATAACCTTGGGTCAAACAAGGCAGCTACAGATCAAGCATGGGATTATGCTCTTAGTTCCTCAAAAAATAACTATATAAATTTAGATATAGGACATTATATAAATGTTAGGGGTAATACAAGAGAATCTCTAATAGATTTTATAAAAAATAACCACAAAAAAATATGCAGTCTTCATTTAAAAGACAGGCAATATGGTAAAATCGCGAACCCTGGTGTAAGTGACAATCAAATATGGGGTTTTGGAGACACACCAATAGATAAAGTTCTTAGGTTAATGAGAGATAACTCATATAAATTTACTGCTACTATAGAACTTGAATACAGGATTCCTGAGGGATCAAATAGAGTCAAAGAAGTTAAAAAATGCCTTGAATATTGTAAAAAAGCTCTAAACTCATAAATGAAGAGACAGCTTTTAAATTTTTGTTTACTATTTATATCAGTAAGCTTACATTCTCAAAATCTAGGAACTATATCAGGTAAAGTTTTTAATAATGAGACTGGACTATTCCTTGAAGGGGCAACAATTCAAGTTGAAAATTCTGACTTTTTTGCAATAACTAATAGTGAAGGGTTTTTTGAAATTAATGACGTACCCACATCAAGTTATAATGTTAAGGCCAGTTTTATAGGCTTTAAATCTCTTACATTATATAATGTAATAGTTAAATCAGCGGGAAATCAATCTTTGCAGTATGGACTAAATCCTTCATCAGAAGAACTTGATGAAATAATTGTAGTAGAATCACCATTTAAAACCTCTTTAGAGACTCCTCTCTCAACTCAAACATTTTCAGCTGTTGAGATAGAAACTTATCCTGGAGGAAATAATGATATTACCAGAGTAATTCAAAGTCTACCTGGAATTTCACCATCAATAGGTGGTTTCAGAAATGATATAATTATAAGAGGTGGAGGTCCTAATGAAACTGTATACTATATTGATGGGATTGAAA
This sequence comes from uncultured Bacteroidota bacterium, assembly GCA_902593165.1. GTDB lineage: Bacteria > Bacteroidota > Bacteroidia > Flavobacteriales > Flavobacteriaceae > Marisimplicoccus. The sequence goes on from CACJHI010000007.1 coordinate 46,597, forward strand.
TACCTAATATAAATCATTTTAGTACTCAAGGAAGCTCAGGAGGCCCAGTTGGATTAATAAATGTATCATTTATAAAGGATGTTACTCTTTCAACTTCTTCATTTGGTGCAGAATACGATAATGCTCTATCGGGTGTTCTTTCATTTGAACAAAAAGACGCAAATATTGATAAAGTTTCAGGAAACTTTAGAGTAGGATCAAGTGAAGCTGGTTTAACTTTTGAAGGTCCATTAAAGTTGTTCAGTAATGAAGACACATCTTTTATCTTTTCAATTAGAAGGAGTTATTTACAATTTATTTTTAAAGCATTTGGTTTTTCTTTTTTACCTGATTACTGGGATTATCAGATGAAAATAACACATAAAATAGATGATTTTAATCATATAAATTTTGTAGGGATTGGCTCAATAGATGAGCTCACTATTAATGAGGCTGATGAATTTGATTTTGAGAATGAATCTCAAATAGAACAACTTCCTATAATTAACCAAAAATCTAGAACATTTGGTGTTTCTTGGAAGAGAATTTATAAAAATAAAAATGGGTTTTTTAATCTATCAATTAGCAATAACAGGCTAGAAAATAATTTTGAAAGATTCAAAAATAACATTTCTAAATCGAATCCTTCATTTTCTAATATATCCAGTGAAGATGAAACAAAAATTAGATTTATTAGTAATCAAAAAAGTGAAAATTTAAAATTTTCATATGGGGGTAATATACAATTCTCAAACTATCAGAATAACACTCAGTTTGAATTTTATAACACAGATTATAATACTAAAATAGATTTTATAAAATATGGTCTTTTTCTAAAATCAAATAGCACATTTATTGATGATAAGCTTGGAGTGTCTCTGGGTGTTAGATTAGACCAAGATAATTTTACACAAGAGAATAATTTTTTTGAAAATTTATCTCCAAGGCTAGCACTTTCACTAATAATATCAGAAGATAAAAAATGGAAATTTAATTTTGCCACAGGCAGATACTTTAAAATTCCAACATACACCTCTTTAGGATTCAAAAACTTTGATAACGTATTTTTAAATAAAAGTTCTAAATACACTAGGAGTGATCATATTGTTGGAGGTTTTGAATTTAATTGGACAGAATCTTCAAGATTTACTTTTGAGGCCTTTTATAAAAAATATAACAACTATCCAGTTTCAAAAGTTGACGGTGTATCTCTTGCAAACAAGGGGGCTGACTTTGAAGTTCTTGGTAATGAGGAGATTCTAACAATTGGAAAAGGAAAATCATATGGTTTAGAATTTCTTTACCAGCAAAAATTGAAAGACAATTTTTATGGAATACTTTCATATACTTTCTTTTATAGTAAGTTCTCAGGATTAGATAACATCTATCTTCCATCAGTTTGGGACAATAGACACTTACTCTCTTTTACTGGAGGGTATAAGCTAAAAAAGAATTGGGAATTAAGTACTAAAATTAGATTTACTGGAAAAACCCCATATTCTCCAGTAGATATAGCATCTAGTGCTCAGTCTTATCCAGAGATTATTTTTGATTATTCGCAACTTGGAAATTATTATTTGAATGATTTTACAAAGTTAGATGTTAGAGTTGATAAGAGATGGAATTTCAAATCAACATCCATGAATTTCTACATTGATATTGAGAATCTTTTGATGGATGAGATTCCAGTTCCACCTGAATATGGACTTCAAAGAGATGGAGACCTAAATATTACTAACCCTAGGAATCTAATTGAAGTAATTAGTGATAATAGGAGTTCGTTAATACCAAGTATTGGATTTGTCTTTGACTTTTAGCTAGAAGGCATTATGCCCAGTTATATCATGACCTAGTATAAGCAGATGTATATCATGAGTACCTTCATATGTGATGACTGATTCAAGATTCATCATATGTCTCATTATACTGTATTCACCTGTAATTCCCATTCCACCTAGTACTTGTCTCGCCTCCCTCGCAATATTGATTGCCATATCTACATTATTCCTCTTAGCAAGAGAAATTTGTGCTGAGGAGGCTTTATCATCATTTTTAAGCTTTCCCAATTTCCATGATAATAATTGAGCCTTTGTAATTTCAGTCAACATTTCAGCTAACTTTTTTTGTTGAAGTTGTTTAGCTGCAATTGGTTTCCCAAATTGGACTCTTTCTAGTGAATATTTTAATGCTGTATTATAACAATCCATTGCAACACCAATAGCTCCCCATGATATTCCATATCTTGCTGAATCAAGACACATAAGTGGTGCCCCTAGCCCAGATTTTCCTGGAAGAATGTTTTCTTTTGGTACTCTAACATTATCAAATATTAACTCCCCAGTAGATGAGGCTCTTAGCGACCATTTATTATGAGTTTCAGGAGTTGAAAAGCCTTCCATACCTCTTTCAACAATTACACCATGAATTCTTTTATTCTCATCTTTTGCCCATACTACAGCAATGTCAGCAAATGGTGAGTTAGAAATCCACATTTTAGATCCATTTAATATTACGTGATCGCCATCTTCTTTAAAATTAGTGATCATTCCACCTGGATTAGATCCATGATCAGGCTCTGTAAGCCCAAAACACCCCATTATCTCTCCAGTAGCTAGTTTAGGTAAAAACTTTTCTTTTTGATCCTCACTTCCAAATTTCCATATAGGATACATGACTAATGAAGATTGAACAGATGCTGTAGATCTTATTCCACTATCTCCTCTTTCAATCTCTTGCATCATAATACCATAACTAATCTGATCCAGCCCTGCTCCTCCATATTTTTGTGGTATATATGGGCCAAAAGCACCTATTTCTCCAAGTTCTTTTATAAGATGTTTTGGAAATTCAGCTTTTTGAGCATAATCTTCAATTATAGGGGAAACGGATTTAGATACCCACTGCCTTGTGGATTCTCTTATTAACTTGTGTTCTTCAGAAAGTAGGTCATCAATCTGATAGAAGTCTGGAGATTTAAAATTATCATGCATAATTTGGAACTTATACTACAAAAATATGAATTAAATATTCAATTAAATAATTTCTAATAGTCCGTCAGGGATATCCAGGTGAATAATATTGTTTTCCTTATCAATTTCTTTTATTAAGTCCTCATGAATTGGTATTAGAACTACCCTTGAATTATATTTTATTTCGAAAACAGGTTGTGGTAAGTCAGTATTAATATTCTCTATTGTACCTATTTTTTGTGAATCTTTGAATACATTAAAATTTATAAGATCTCCATAAAAGAATCCTGAATCTTTTTTATATTCGATTTTAGTAGAATCAACATAGATGTTTTTATGAATAACTTCATTAACTTCTTTTTCAGAGTTTATCTCTTTTAGTTTTACTATTAAAACATTTTTTGAGAATGATCTCATCTCATTTATCGAAAAAGGAATAAAGCTGCCATCTAATTCGATGAAAAGGTGAGCTAAATCTGGGAAAGAATTTAGATTAAATGATGATACATTAATTTTAATATCACCCTTATAACCATGTTTTGAAACAACAGTTCCAACTTTTACATGATTAACGTTCATAAGGAACTACTTGTCTTCTTCAGAATCACTATCCTCTTCAGCAGGAGCCTCTTCAGCAGGAGCCTCTTCAGCAGGAGTCTCTTCAGCAGGAGCCTCTTCAGCAGGAGCTTCTTCAGCAGGAGCCTCTTCAGCAGGAGCCTCTTCAGCTTTAGCTTGTTCTTTAGCTTTCGATTCTTCTAACTTTTTCTTTCTGTACTCTTCTTCTCTTTCTCTTGCTTCTTTCTTATTTGACTCAAGCGCAGCATTAGCATCTTCAATTTTTTTCTCAATTTTAGCACTTTTCTCTTTCATCCATGCATCAAATCTCTTTTTTGCTTCACCTTCAGTAAATGCACCTTTCTTTACACCTCCATCTAAGTGCCTTTTTAATAAAACTCCAGTATATGAAAGGATAGCCTTTGCTGTACTGGTAGGCTGGGCACCTTTATCTAACCAGTTTAAGGCTGAATCAAAATTTAAATCAATTGCCGCTGGTTTTTGATTTGGGTCATAGGTCCCTATTTTTTCTAAATATTTACCATCTCTTTTAGATCTAGCATCTGCCGCGACTATCCAATAAAATGGTTTTCCTTTTTTTCCGTGTCTTTGAAGTCTAATTTTTACTGCCATAATTTTAATGTTTAGGGTACTCGACCCAGGTTACTAATTTCAGGAAGCAAATTTAACAAAATATATCATACTATTTTATTATAATTAAAAACTTGAATTAAATAATCATTATATATCTTTTATTTAGACTACTATTTGATTAATTTTGAATTAAAATTTTATAGATGGATTATTCAAAAGAGTTTAAGAAATATGCAACTAAACACCATGGAGTAAGTTCGACTTACTATGATAAAATCGTAAGCAGTATGACTCCATATATTATTGAGGAAAGACAACTTAATGTTGCTCAGATGGATGTGTTTTCGAGGTTGATGATGGATCGCATTATGTTTTTAGGAACTGCAATCAATGACAGTGTAGCTAATGTTATACAGGCTCAATTACTTTTCTTACAGAGTACTGATTCATCAAGAGATATACAGATGTATATAAACTCACCAGGTGGTGGAGTTTATGCAGGCCTTGGAATATATGATACCATGCAATATATTAAACCTGATGTAGCAACAATATGTACTGGATGCGCTGCTTCTATGGCTGCAGTTCTTTTATGTGCAGGTAAAAAGGGTAAAAGATCTGCTCTAAAGCACTCAAGGGTAATGATTCATCAACCTTTAGGAGGAGTTTCTGGTCAAGCTGCTGATATCGAAATCACTGCTCGTGAAATATTGAAATTGAAAGATGAACTTTACAAAATAATTTCAAAACATTCTGGTCAAACCTTCAAAAAAGTTAATGCAGACAGTGACAGGGATTATTGGATGAAGGCTGATGAAGCTCACAAGTATGGAATGGTTGATGAAGTCTTAAACAAGTAAATATGAGCGAAGAAGAAATTCTATGTTCCTTTTGTGGAAGGGCAAAATCTCAAACAAAACTTCTTATTGCTGGATTAGATGCTCACATATGCGATATATGTATATCTCAAGCAGATATGATTGTTAAAGATGATCAAACTTCGAAAGAATCAAGTGACTATGCAGTTGATCTTAAACCACCAATAGAAATCAAAAATTTTCTTGATTTACATGTAATTGGTCAGGAACAAGCAAAAAAAACACTAGCTGTTGCTGTCTATAATCATTATAAAAGAATAAATCAAAAACAACTTCCTAATGATATTGAAATACAGAAAAGCAATCTACTTTTAGTGGGTCCAACTGGAACTGGAAAAACACTTCTAGCTCAAACAATATCTAAGTTTTTAAATGTTCCAATTGCAATTGTTGATGCAACAGTTCTCACCGAGGCTGGATATGTTGGAGAAGATGTTGAAAGTATATTAAGTAAACTACTTCAAGCAGCCGAATTTGATGTTGAAAAAGCACAGAATGGAATAGTCTTTATTGATGAAATTGACAAAATTGCTAGAAAAAGTGATAATCCTTCAATTACAAGAGATGTATCGGGTGAAGGTGTCCAACAAGCAATGCTTAAGTTATTAGAAGGTACAACTGTAAATGTCCCTCCAAAGGGTGGAAGAAAACATCCTGATCAACAATTTATTGAACTTAACACTTCAAATATCTTATTTATAGCTGGTGGTGCTTTTGATGGAATAGATAAAATAATAAAGACTAGACTTAATTTACAATCTATAGGTTTTAAATCATCTGATGAAAAAGTTGTGAATGATGATGAAGAAAATGTTCTAAAATTTGTTAATCCTCATGATATTAGATCATATGGTTTAATTCCAGAAATAATAGGTAGGCTACCTGTTATGTGTCATTTAAACCCCCTATCAAAAGATGCCTTAAAAGATATTATGACAGTCCCAAAAAATGCTCTTGTAAAACAATATACTAGACTCTTTGAAATGGATGACATTGAATTTACTATTACACCTAGTGCTATTGACTATATTGTAGAAAGGGCATTTGAATTTAAAATTGGTGCTAGAGGTCTAAGAACTCTTTGTGAGGCAATCTTAAATGATGCAATGTTCAACTTGCCAAGTTCTGACATCAAAGAGCTAAAGATTACAAAAGTTTATGCTGATCAGAAACTTCAAAATGTAGATATATCTCATCTAAAAGCTGTTTCTTAATTAATCTTTAAAAGTTCTTCAACATATTCTCTAGAATTTGAAAGCCTTGGAATCTTGTTTTGTCCACCTAGTTTATTCCTTGATCCTAACCAATCATAGAAAAGATTTTTTCTTCCTAAGATAATTTTTGGTAGCTCTAATGTAGAGTTTTTATGTCTTTTTGCTTCATAATCAGAATTTAGACTCTGCAAGCTTAAATCTAATATCTCAGTAAACTTGTTCATGTCATCTGGTTCTCTTGAAAACTCTATGATCCACTCATGAGATCCTTTAGTTTTATTACCCATAAATATAGGGCCCACAGTATAATTAGATATTTCAGATTTAGTAAGCTCTGTAGTTCTGGATAAAGCCATTTCAGCATTTTCTACTACCAATTCTTCACCAAATACATTTATGAAATGTTTTGTCCTACCTGTAACCTTAACCCTGTAAGGATTTAAACAAGTAAATTTAATGGTATCACCAATTCTGTATCTCCATAGACCAGAATTAGTAGTTATTACCATTTCATAATTTGTGTTAAGCTCAACATCTGCCAAAGAAACAATTTCATTTTCCAAACCATTTACTGGAATAAACTCATAGAATATTCCATAGTCAAGCATTAACAATAACTCGGAGGAGTTATTTTGATCTTGAATAGCAAAAAACCCCTCAGAGGCATTAAAAATTTCAAAATATTTAAAATCTTTTGATGGAAATAATTTGCTGTATAAGTTTTTATATGGTTCAAAACTAACACCTCCATGGAAATAAACTTCTGCATTTTTCCATACCTGAAGAATATCATCCTTACCTGTCTTATCCAATACTTGTTGAAATAAGGATAGCATCCAGGAAGGAACTCCTGCAAAACTTGTTACATTTTCATTCATGGATTCTTTAATAATCGCTTTGACTTTGTCTTCCCATTCTGGAATAAGAGATGTTTTAGAGCTAGGTGTACTGCTTAATTCTGCCCAAAATGGTAAATTATCTATAATAATTGCTGATAAATCTCCATAGTAACTATCATTATTTTCATAGATCTCTCTAGATCCCCCAAGACGGAGACATTTTCCAACTAAAAGCTGCGAATTTATATTATTGTTAAAGTAAAGAGATAGCATATCCTTACCTGCTTTGTAGTGACAATCCTCTAGAGATTCAAAGCTTATTGGTATAAATTTGCTTTTTGCATTGGTAGTTCCGCTGGACTTAGCAAACCATTTAATAGGAGTTCGCCAAAATATATTTTGCTCTCCTTTTCTATTTCTTTCTATGTCATTGTAAATATCCTCATACGCAACTGTTGGTACTCTTTCTTTAAAGTCATTATAATGTCTAATTGTTTTAAAATCATATTTTTTTCCAATTTCAGTATCTATTGAATAAACTATCATTTTCCTCAGCACTTCTTGTTGCACTTCTATTGGGTAATCTTTAAAAAGCTCTATTTGACTAATTCTTCTTTTTAAAAAGAATGATGCAACAGAATTAAAAATTGGAATTGGCATGGAATGTATATATTTATCATAAAAATAGTAAACATTAAAATATGTTTTCAGGAGTATTTAAAAAAATGATTTCAATTCATGATGATCCTGTTAGATATATTCTAGATTTTGGGGATGATCTGCTATTTCTTAATCAATCAATAGGTAAAAATTTTAAGATTCACAAAACAGGTTTTTGCTGCCTTTCATGTCATGATAATATTGAAATCTTTGCAAATGGATTTTGTAAAAAGTGTTTTTTTGAGTCACCGATGTCTGGTGATTGGGTTATGAAACCTGAGTTAAGTAAAGCTCATCTAGATATTCAAGATAGAGATCTTGAATATGAAAAGAAAATTCAACTACAAGATCATATTGTATACCTCTCTAAAACCAGTGGAGTTAAGGTTGGTGTAACAAGATCAAATAATAAGAAAACCAGATGGATTGATCAAGGAGCAATTGAAGCAATTGAGTTAATTGAAGTCCCTAATAGATACCTTGCTGGCCTTGCTGAAGTTAAATTAAAAGATAATTTTTCTGATAAAACTAATTGGAGAAAAATGTTAACTAATAACATTGAAGAGGGGAATATTGTTGATTTTAAAAAAGATGCTTTAGATGTTTTGGGAGATGAATTTAAAGATTATTTTAAAACAGATAGTGAAATTGTTAAGTTTAACTATTTCAGGGAGGGTCAAATTGAAAGTGTTAAGTCTGCAAGCTTAAAAAAATCAGATACAATTGAAGGAAAATTAATTGGTATTAAAGGTCAATATTTAATATTTGAAGATTCTACGGTATTTAACGTAAGATCAAATGAAGGCTACACAGTTGATATTACAATTACTTAATAAATAACTGTTCAACTTCTTCATTATTTAGATCTCTGTATTCTCCAATTTTAGTGTCAAGATGAATATCCATTATTCTTACACGTTTTAATTTTGTAACTCTATATCCAAGAACCTCACACATTCTTCTTATCTGCCTGTTCATCCCTTGAGTTAAAATAATTTTAAATCTATTTTCATGAATTTTTTTTACAAAACATTTTCTAGTCATTTTGCCCATTATTCTGACACCTCTTCTCATTTTATCTATAAATTCAGTTGTAATTTTTTTATTGACAGTTACTATATATTCTTTTTCTTTTCTGTTTTCTGCTCGAAGAACATTATTGACAATATCTCCATCATTAGTTAGCAATATTAAACCCTCACTTTGCTTATCAATTCTCCCAATTGTAAAAAGTCTTTCCTTATGATTAATAAAGTCAATTATATTATCTTTTACTTTGTGATTACCTGTGCACTCAACCCCAACAGGCTTGTTAAAAGCAATATATACCTTCTTTTTGTCTTTATATTGAATGATTTCACCATCAACTGAAATTTCATCTTCAATATTTACTTTAGAACCTAGTATAGCAACCTTACCGTTTATATATACTCTTCCATCAGAAATATAATCATCTGCTTTTCTCCTTGAACAGAAACCAACTTCACTTAAGTATTTATTTATTCTCTTTTTATCCAATTCAGTTAAGTTTTATTTCCTCTCCCACTTTTAACTTAAATTTTTTCCTAAATAACCATACACATATGTACAAAAGAGGTGTGTCTAAAATAGCAACCATTACCTTGAAGAGGAAACCTGATACTATTAATACCAGAAATTTATCTTGAGGTAATATTTCAAAAACTATAAGAAGAGATACAATTGTAAATGTATCTACAAATTGTGATGTAAAAGTTGAAAAATTATTTCTTAACCAGAGGTGTTTTCCTTTAGTCAATCTTTTCCAAAAATGATAAACTCTAATATCTATAAATTGAGCAAATAAATATGTTAGCATTGATGCAAGTACAGCTAATGGAGCATTAAGAAAAACATTATTAAATGTAGTATCATCAATAGGAGATCCTTCAATTGCAGGTACTTGACTAGAAATAAAAATTAATAATATTGAAAAAACAGACGCAAATATTCCTGTTATTACTACTTGATCAGCTTTTTTTTGACCATATATTTCAGATATTAAGTCTGTGATTAAAAATGTTAAAGGGTAAGGAAGAATTCCTACAGATAATTCAAAAAGCTTTACACCCATGAAATTTATATCAAAAGGATACCAATAAAATATTTTTGTAAATATTAAATTTGAGGCTACTAGAGATGTTATAAATAATCCAGCTAGAATTAAATATATTTTATTAGCAAGAGAAATTTGATTAGTTTTCATGGTATTTCAAATATATGAGAAAGATTTACTTATCTATAGGCAGTAACAAAGGTAATCGTTATTCTTTTATTAAAGAAGCTTTAAGATTAATTCAGAAAGATATAGGTGAGGTAATTTTAATATCAAAAATATATGAGACTAAATCTTGGGGATTTCAGTCTGATGATTTTCTTAATCTTTGTATACTTATCAAATCTGAATTAATACCAACGAAACTTATAAGTAAACTTAAAAAAATAGAGGAAAGAATTGGAAGAAAAAGAAATAATGATAAGATTGAAGCAAGGGAGATTGATATTGATATATTATTTTATTCGGATGAAATTGTTAATCATAAAGATCTAATAATTCCCCATCAAAGACTACATCTTAGGAATTTTGTTTTATATCCACTTAATGATATTGCAGCTGATTTTATTCATCCTATTTTATTAAAATCTGTAAATGAATTATTAAATGAGTGTGAAGATTATGACACTCCAAAAGAGTCACTATTGGGCCTTTCGTAATCCCCATTTCTGTCTAGATGAAATATCAGTGCTACAGTTATCTAGGGTCAAATCTCTTATCAGATGGGTTGGTGTTCCACCACCTCCTTCTCTAGAATTTTCAGAAACTGTAAGACATAAATTAGTGTTGTCATTTAATACTATCTCTGCGTTATTATTTAACTTAAATTTCTGCTTTTCATTCTTATTACATCCTTTTAATTTAAGTGTTGATGAGGCACTTGTGTTTTCTGCCTCCATACATACATCAAAAAAAGGCATGTAAAATTCATCTTCATCAATTTTTATATTATCAAAACCTTGATCGACAGAAACTTCTCCTTGATATGAATAGCATGTATGAGCTTGTAGCCCATTATCAGGATCTGCATTTAATTTTGAACCTTTAATATCAATACAATAACCTCTATTTTCATTTAATTGTTCTAATAAATATATTTCATAATAGTCATTAGATAATTGTTCAGTTTCTGAAGCTAGACTTTCATCTTCATTTCTAGAATCTGATTCTGAGTTTTTTGAACATGAAATAAAAAGTAATGATATAAAAAGTATATACTTCATTAATTATATTTCTGTCTTATAAAAAAAGTCCCAAAGAACTATTCCTGCAGCAACGGATACGTTCAAAGAGTGTTTGGTTCCAACCTGAGGTATCTCAACAACTTCATCTGAAACATTAATTATTTCATTTTGAATTCCATCCACTTCGTTTCCAAATATAAATGCATATTTATTATCCTTAACCGGTTTAAAATTTTCAATTTTAAGAGACTTGTCAGCTTGTTCTATGGAGACAACTTTAATTCCTCTCCTTTTGAGTTTTTCAATGGTATCGATAATGTCATCTGAATACTCCCAATCAACTGATTCTGACGAACCTAATGCTGTTTTTTCCATTTTGGGATTATCTGGAGTTGCTGTGTAGCCAGAAATTATAATTTTTTCAATCAAAAAAGAGTCAGATGTTCTAAAAATTGAACCAACATTATGGATACTCCTAATATTATCTAGAATGACAATAGCAGAGGTTTTTTTAGATTTTTTGAATTCATCTATTGACTTTCTATTTAGTTCAGTATTTTTTAATTTTCGCATTTAAGTAAAAATAAAAATATTTACATTAGCACAAATACATACTTGTGACCAAAGCTACTAAAATCACTCCTTTAATGAAGCAGTATAATGATATTAAATCTAAATATCCTAATACTATACTTTTATTTAGAGTAGGAGACTTTTATGAGACATTTGGAGAAGATGCAATCTTGGCATCGAAGGTTTTAGGCATTGTACTTACAAAAAGAGGAGCGGGATCAACAAGTGAAACTGAATTAGCTGGTTTCCCTCATCATTCAATTGAAAATTATCTACCCAAACTTGTAAAAGCTGGAAATCGAGTAGCCATTTGTGACCAATTAGAAGACCCTAAACTGACAAAGAAAATTGTTAAAAGAGGAGTTACAGAAATTGTTACACCAGGAATTGCAATAAATGATGGAGTCTTAGATCAGAAAAAAAATAATTATTTAGCATCAATATATTTTGAAAAAAATCAATGTGGTATTTCGTTTTTAGATGTTTCAACTGGAGACTTCTATGTCTCACAAGGAGATTTTAAACTTATTGATCAATTAATAGCAAACTTTTCACCAAATGAAATTCTAATTTCAAAACCTTCAAAGAATAAATTCAACGAATTAATAGGGAGTTCATATAATGTTTATCCATTAGATGATTGGGTATATGACAGCACATACTCTCATAATAAATTACTAAATCATTTTAAAACTAAAAGCCTTAAAGGCTTTGGAGTGGATGAAATTAAACTGGGTACAATAGCAGCTGGTTCAATTATCCACTATCTAGATGACACCGAACACAATAATTTGAGTCATATTTCTAATCTTCAAAGAATTTTTCCAGATTCATATGTTTGGATGGATAAATTCACAATGAAAAACCTTGAGTTATTTAGTTCAAATTCAATTAATGGATTTAATCTCTCTGAGACTATTGATGACACTATTACGAGTATGGGTTCCAGAAAATTAAAAAATTGGATTGCATTTCCTTTGATAGAAAAAAAAGATATCATAGAGCGTCAAGAGATTGTAACTTCTATAATTAAAGATGTTAATATTAGTGATATCCTGGATTTAAATTTAAGCAGTATATCTGACATAGAGAGGCTAATGTCAAAGATAGCAACCTATAAAATCTCTCCTAGAGAACTAGTTCATTTAAAAAACTCTCTAGAAAGTGTTAAGATTATTAAAGATTCTCTCAATAAAGGAAAAGGAAATTTAAAAAGTTTTGGAAATAGTTTTCCTAACTCAAAATCAATAGTAGATGAAATTTCAACAACTTTAAAAGAGGATTCACCTGTTTCTGTTTTAAAAGGAGATTTTATAAATGATAACTATTCAAAAGAATTAGATGCTTTAAGAGAAATAAGATCATCAGGTAAGCAATACTTAAATCAAATCCTAGACAGAGAAACTAATAAAACAAAAATACCATCGCTCAAGATCTCTTTTAATAATGTTTTTGGATATTATATAGAGGTAAGAAATACCCATAAGGATAAGGTTCCTGAAGAATGGATAAGAAAACAAACACTAGTCAATGCGGAAAGATATATTACTCAGGAATTAAAAGAATATGAAGAAAAAATAGTTAATGCAGATGAAAAGATTAAGGATCTAGAATTAAAACTATTTCTAAAACTAATTGATAAGCTACAAGATGGTCTCTCAACTTTAAAGATGATTTCAGAGAAAGTATCAATAATTGATATTTTAAATTCATTTTCTAAAAGAGCAATTAAATTTAAATATTCATGTCCAGAGATCGTAAAAGAAAAAAAAATTGAAATAAAAGAGGGAAGACACCCAGTTATTGAGGCTAACCTGCCTCATGGGGAGAGATATATTCCAAATGATATTTTATTAGATAATGATCAGCAGATTATTATGATTACAGGTCCAAACATGTCAGGAAAATCAGCAATACTTAGACAGACTGCATTAGTTACAATATTAGCTCAGATTGGAAGTTTTGTTCCTGCAAAAAACATGAAATTTTCTATAGTTGATAGAATATTTACACGAGTTGGAGCAAGTGATAATATCTCTATGGGAGAATCAACATTTATGGTTGAGATGAATGAGACGGCATCTATTTTAAATAACCTGACTAATAACAGCCTTATACTTTTGGATGAGATTGGTAGAGGAACAAGTACTTATGATGGAATATCAATTGCATGGGCCATTGCTGAATTTCTTCACGAAAATAAAAATAAACCACATGTTCTTTTTGCAACACATTATCATGATTTGAATGAAATGGAATTAATATTTAAAGGAATTAAAAACTTTAATGTAAGTGTTAAAGAAACAAAAGATGATGTAACATTCCTGAGAAAACTTGTTAGAGGAGGGAGTAATCATAGTTTTGGTATCCATGTAGCTAAAATGGCAGGAATGCCGAAGTTAGTTTTAGACTCTGCAAAAAACAAACTAAAATTGATGGAAAGAAATAAACCTAAAGAATCAAAAGCTGTAAGCAAAGATGGTGATTTTCAACTAAGTTTTTTTGATGTCGAAGATCCAAAGATGCAAGAAATTAGAAAAATAATTGAAAATTTAGATATTGATAATCTAAGCCCAGTTGAAGCTCTTATTAAATTGAACCAGATTAAAAAAGAAATAAAAGATGAAGATTGATTTACATGGTAAAACTCATCCAGAGGGTCTTGAACTAATTGAAGAATACATGCTCTTACACTCTGTAAAAGGAAGTGTTAGTCTTCATGTCATAACAGGGAATTCACCTGCTATGCAAAAAAAAATTATTGATCAAATATGTGATAGATACGGATTCTCTTATTATATTCCATCGCATAATCCAGGAGAGATGATTATTCAATATGAAAAACTATAAGTATCTTTTTTTATCTGTATTATTAATCTTTATCTCTTGCTCAAAAGAAGATGAGATCAATGAACTAAATGAGACAATAGTTGAACTCCAGTCGGAAATTGCAAAGCTTAATTCTGATATTAACGATTACGCTGTTCAAATAAACCAATTAATTTCCCAGAATAATATTCAATTAGGTCAAATCAATGAATTAAATTTTCAAATTAGTGGTTTTCAGAATCAAATTGAGGAGTATATTAATCAAATAGAAGTTTTAACTGAATCAAATGAAATTTTTGAAACTGACAACAACAATCTAACAAATCAGTTAAATGATCTTCAAGATCAATTATATTTAATTAGATCTCAAAGCGCTGAGGATGGGGTATACCTTTTTAATAAGATTGAAATTACAGATCCACCTTTTGGAGGTACAATGTGGGATCTTCCAGATTTAATTAAACCTTCTGATTACACAGTTTATTCAACATCCTCTTATCAAGGTATTTTAGATAGATTATTTTATGATAAGTCTATACCGGATTTTATCACATACCCTGCTCATGTGTATAAGGTAAATTTTGGTGATGGTCTCTCTGTAGACTTTGAAATATACTCTGAATTTACACTAGAGGAAGCAGCCAGCATAGAGCTTAAATATGCTCCTTTAATTGGTCAACTCGGAAAAGACCTTAGAAAAAATATTAAGTCTTTTGAGTTTTTAAAAGGAGAAGAAGTAGCTTCAGCTCAAAGAACTGATGATTTAAATTATGCAAATATCACATTTCATACTGGCTGGCTTGATAATGTAGTATCAACAAGACCAAACGGAGATAGGACAGAAGAATTAATGATCCATGAGTCAGCGCACCTTTCAATTGACCCATATGTTTATGGAAAAGAGGGATGGAATGAAGCTGTTTTACTTGATGGTAATTACCTTTCAACGTATGCTAAAGATAATCCTGACTCTGAGGATGTAGCTGAAACTTTTCAAGCGTACATAGCTGTTAAATATTTCCCTGAGAGAATTTCTAATTCATTAAGAGATACAATATTATCTGTCTGTTTAAATAGATTTAAATATTTCGATACATTAAATCTTGATTTATCTATATATAAATAACTAAAATATTTTAAATTTGCAGTTCTGCGAAAGTAGCTCAGTTGGTAGAGCATCACCTTGCCAAGGTGGAGGTCGCGGGTTCAAATCCCGTCTTTCGCTCAATTGCTCGAGTGGTGGAATTGGTAGACACGTTGGACTTAAAATCCAATGAGCAGTAATGTTCGTGCGGGTTCAAGTCCCGCCTCGAGTACTTAAGAAAATCGTAATAGACTATTTAATAGTTTGTTGCGATTTTTTTATTACCCCCTAAAACAATTTTATAACTTGTAAGAATGAAAAAACCCTTATATGAAAATTGATGGTGCAGAAGTTTCCTGGTTTGCCCCGCTGTGTGATGGAGACGATGATTTTTTAGGGAATCGGAATCCAGCCTATAAAAGTAGCTGGGAAAACACATCAAAAATTATAAAAACGGCTGACGAATTAGGTTTCAGAAATGTTCTTTGTCCCTCGTCTTACCAAGTTGGTCAAGACACACTTTCATATGTCGCTGGTATGGCCACCGTTACAGAACAAATAAATTTTTTAGCAGCTGTTCGTTGTGGTGAATTACACCCTCCAATGCTAGCTAGAACTATTTCCACTTTAGACCATATGCTTAAGGGTCGACTTACCATTAATATCATATCTTCTGACTTGCCAGGAGTAAAACTCTCTTCATCAGAGCGATATGCAAGATCTCGAGAAGTCATAGAAATTCTTAAACAATCATGGACACAAGACAGAATTGAGTTTAATGGTAAATACTATCAACTAAGTTTGCCAACAGATCCTGTAAAACCATATCAACAAAATGGAGGTCCGCTGCTTTATTTTGGTGGCTATTCTCCTGATGGTGTTGATTTGTGTGCCGAACATTGTGATGTTTATTTAATGTGGCCTGAAACAGAGCAAAAACTTCAAGGGCTAATGAATGACATGACAAATAACGCCTCAGATTATGAGCGTACGGTTCAGTTTGGACTTCGTGTGCATGTTATAGTTAGAGAAACAGAGAAGGAGGCGCGAGATTATGCTAACAACTTACTTTCAAAATTAGATTTGGATTTAGGAAAAGATATAAGAAACAGAGCACAGGATGCAGCTTCTTTAGGAGTAGCTCGACAAGCTATGCTGAGAGAAGAAGCAGATAATCAACATTATGTAGAACCAAATTTATGGACAGGGATTGGGCTGGCAAGGTCTGGATGTGGAGCAGCAATTGTTGGAGACCCAGACCAGGTCTTGGCAAAAATCAAGCGATATATGGATATGGGAATAAGATCATTTATTTTTTCAGGCTACCCTCACCATCAAGAATGTGAATTGTTTGCAAAATATGTTCTACCGCACATTAAAACAGTGTCTCTTCCAGAAGTTTTTGGAAGACGTCCCAAAAAAACACCTAACAGCCCTTTAGGCAGTGGAGTTAGAAAATAAGATATGCTAGACTTTATAATTGTTCTGTTTTATTTTTTCATAATTATGGCAGTAGCTCTTCGTGGAAAAGTCAAAGCAGATAGCTCAGCAGACGAGTATTTTCTTAGCTCCAGGAACCTTCCTTGGTATTCAGTTGCTCTTTCAACTATTGCAACAAATATTCAAGGATATCAATTTCTTGGTATGATGGGTTCTGCATATTTATTTGGGCTAGCTCAAGCTAATCTTGAAATTAATGCAGTACAAGGAATATTAATTGGAGCATTCGTCTTTGTTCCTCTTTTTTTGCGTGAAAAAATTATGACAATAACACAGTTTATTGCTCAAAAGCTTGGGCAGAGAATAGCATTATTTTATTCAATCGCTAACATAGCATTGTTCGCAACAGTTACAATTGGGGCAGCTCTTTTTTGGGGAGCATATGCTGCAGAACTTGTTTTTGGGGAGCAATTATCAGTGTTGCATTCAAATCGAATAGTTAGAATAGCAATATTGATTTTAATACTAGGAGTATTTTCGGCCATATATACTTATTTAGGTGGTCTAAGTGCAGTTGTTAAAACAGATATTATACAATTTAGCGTGTTAATTATTGGTGGAATTGTGGTTTGTTTTACATCAGTAAATCAATTAGGGGGATGGGAACAACTTTATATAAAAACACCAGAGAGAATGCATCTACATTTACCCTCAGATCATCCAACTTTACCATGGACTCATTTATTCGGATTATTCTTGCTTAACATAAACTACTGGTGTGCTAATCAAACAGTAATGCAAAGAGCCTTAGCAGCAAAAAGTGTTGCACATGCTCAAGCAGGTTTGTTGGCTGGTGGATTAATAAAATATTTGATGGCTATACTTATTATTATTCCTGGAATAGCACTTTATGGTATTTTAGGTGATAATCTAGGTGAGCCTGACATGGCATTTCCATACATTGTAAATACCTATCTTCCAGTAGGAATTAAAGGTATTATACTTTGTGGACTATTCGCCTCTCTAATGAGTACTGTTGATTCAACTTTTAATTCACTTGCTACATTATGGTCAACAGATATTTATTCAAAATACATAAATAAAAAAGCGAGCGATAAAGAAAAAATAAAAGCTGGACAAAAAGCTATTTTATTTAGTTTAGGAACAGCACTGCTAATGGGAATGGTTTTGTTATACTTAAAGTTTGATGATCCTAATTCAGCATTTACTCACACCCTAAATAATCTTAGGTATTATATAAACTGTGGAATAGTAGTATTGATATGTAGTGCAGTTATTTTGATAAAGCCAAGGCAAGAAATTGTTCTATTCGCTTTTATTGCAACACTTCCTGCAAATATATCACTACAGATTTTTTTGCCAGAAATGAACTATTTTGTAAGAGCTTTTTGGGTTATCATAATAGGTTTATCATTGACAACCCTAGCTAGCAGGGGACAATTTAATTCTCTATTATCATTATTTAGACCAGCGAATAATTTGACCAGAAATTTTGGCTGGGTATTAGCAATTAGCCTTATTTTACTGCATATAATTTTCCATTAAAAGCTTTCACTTTAACTAGTATATGTAAAAGAAATATTTTTTTCTACAGTTTCAGATAATGTATGATGGACGGGACAATTATAAGCAGCTCTCTCTAAAACAGTTTTAGTTTTTTGATCATATTCTCTCGGGAAAGTTAAAACAATGTCAATTTTAGCAATCCGTCTAGGGTTAGTTCCCATTGTTTTTTTTACAACTGCAGTAGTCCCTTTAATATCGATATTATCTTTTTCAACAGCAATTGCCATAATAGTAAGTATACAACTTGCTAAAGCAGTACATACCATATCTGTTGGAGAAAATGTCTCTCCGAGTCCATGATTATCTTTTGGAGCATCTGTGCTTATTTCAGATCCAGAGTCTAAATGAATCGCAGTAGTTCTTAAGTCTCCTTTGTATTTAATTTCAAATGTGTTCATGATATAACTTTATTGATTTCTCTTGCCTTCCTTTTTTATACTTTTCTTGGCTATTTCTATATGTACTAAATGATGTTTAGTATGCCATGCATACATTCCAACATGCTCATGAAGAATAATATTTTTATCTCTCGCAGAATGATAGTAAGTTTTTTTGAAGTCCTCTTCTGATAAGGTTTTAAGAAGTGAAACCCATTTTGCATGTATCCCATCAATAACATTTAGGCTATCATTAATATCTAATACATTTGATTCAGGAGTAGTTAAAAATTCACTTACTTCATACATCTTTACTCTAGGGTTATCTTCTAAAAGTGTATGCTTTGTTCTCATAAATGCATAAGTGTGAGTATCACAATAGTGATGGATGATTTGAGCTATGTTCATTCCCCCATCCCTATAAGTCTTTTTTAAATCTGTTTTGTCAAGTCCTTTTACTGCATCTTTTAGTTTTTGAGAAAATGACTCAAGTGTTTTAATATCTTCAACAGTTCTTGAAAAATTAAACTCAAGAATTGCTTTATATTTTCCAATAGGGAATTTTAGTTTTTCAATGTTTTCTTCCATGATAATTTTTAGTTAAGATTTGAGTAATCATTAATTAATTTTTCAACTATTTCTTTTGACTCGTCTTTATACTTTATTTCAAAAATTTTTGGTGAGTCAACCCATTTTGAGATATGATCAATATTTTTAGAGGAGAATCTGTCAATAACTGTAACCCCCTCCTTTTTTAATGCTGCTGCATTAAATTGCTGTTCTATTTGAGCCTCAACAGGTACAACTAGCATAGGTTTTCCAAGAAAAATTGCTTCAGATGTCGTTGCAAAGCCACCAGCACAAACAATACCATAACATGACGCAAATTTTTCTAAAAATAATTCTTCGGATAATGGCTCAACATTAACTTGTGAAATAATTTCTTTTGATTTTGCATCAGGTGAAAAAATTGTCCATTTTTTATTTTGTGGAATTTGATTTATTACTTCAATTAAATTTGAAGGAGAGTAGGTGGGTAAATAAATAATAATTTCATCACTCCTTGATACGTTCAGGTTCCTAACTTTATCTCTGATGATAGGAAAAAAAATTCTATCTGTATATTTTTTATAGTGATATCCATAACCAAGATTTGAAGGAATAATATATTTAATTGCATTAAGAACTATTCTTGAATAATTATTTGGCTTTGGTATATTTTTAAGCCCCATTGAATATTGATTGGTGAGCTCAAAACATTTAATATTTTTAAATTTTGCAGACCAGGCTGAAACAGGTTCAAAATCATTTATAATTAAGTCATATTTTTTTATAGGACAAGAAATGATTTCTTTAATGAACCTAAAATAGTTGTTTAAAAAAATTGTTTTTAACCAATTGACTGCACCTGTATCTGTATAGAAAAATGTAAGTCCATGATAATGATAAATAGGTTTTTCCTCCAATAAAAAATCATTTTTTGGACCACTTGTAATAATATCTATATCTGCAATTTCTTTTAATCTGGGAATTATACTTTGAGCTCTAGCAAGATGTCCATTCCCTGTAGTTTGGATTGCATAAAGAATTTTCATTTATCCTGAAGAATTTTAAACTCAGCTATAAGATCTTTGTAGAGTTCCTTATTAGTCATTTCAATTCTTGAATCATCACCTTTATATTCCTGTTCAGTCCTTTTATGCATATATATTGACCATTTATTGTCTACATATTCTAAAGAAGAAAGACTCTCAAGCCAATCTCCAGAGTTCATGTAAATTATTTCCTCTCCATTGATGTCAAAAGACTCAATCTTTGGGGTATGGATATGCCCACATACTACATATTTATATCCATTTTTTTGAGCTATTTTAGCCGCTTTCATCTCAAAATTCGCAAAATATTGAACTGCAGTTTTGACATTTGCCTTTATTGATTTTGAGAAATTCAATCTCTTTCGACCCAGAGGTCTCATAATCTTTTTATTAATCCAGCTATTGAACATTATCATATAGTCATAAAGAAATCCAGCGAGCTTTGTCAGCCATCCAGTTTGAATAGAAAAATCAAAAACATCTCCATGGAACATCCAGACCTTACCTTCAGGAGTGTCTAAAACAACTTGATTAACGATTTTAAAGTTTTGAATTTTAAAGTTTAAAAACTTTCTCATTAGTTCATCATGATTTCCAGTGACGTAATATATTTCTTTTCCCATTGAGATTAAGTCAAGAAAATACTTAATTACTTTCATGTGAGATGAGGGCCAAAAGCGTTTATTAAAAAGCATTATATCAACAAAGTCACCGTTAATTACAATTTTATCTGCATCAATGGTATCAAGATAAGCCAATACTTCATCAGCTTCAGATCCATATGTTCCAAGATGTAAATCAGAAATAACTAGAATG
Source organism: uncultured Bacteroidota bacterium (assembly GCA_902593165.1). Classification (GTDB taxonomy): domain Bacteria; phylum Bacteroidota; class Bacteroidia; order Flavobacteriales; family Flavobacteriaceae; genus Marisimplicoccus. Next base: position 67,844 of record CACJHI010000007.1, read on the forward strand.
TCTAAATTTCGCTTCACCAGTTTGCAAATTTAATGAAAGATAATTACTAAAATTGATTAAAGCTTACTAATGTAGTCTTTAAAAGTAGTTCCATAAATAGTCTTAAAACTTTCTTCAAATTCTTCTTTAGATTTGAAACCACAAAGTTCCCAAATTTTGTTTATGGTAGTTGTATCTTTAGGAGATAAAGACTTGGCTAGAGTAATGGCATACTTAACTCTAGAACGATTAATTCTTATATTAACTTTATTGATCACTGGTTTATAGTTACCTACAATGTAATCAAAAAAAATTAAATTTTCATATTACATGAAAGCCTGAAGCTTCATTGCTAATCCTTGATCACCTTTAATCTTGAGTTTTCCACTCATAACAGCCATCATTGGATTTACCTTACCATTCTTGAGATCCTCCATTAAAGACCCTGCCATAGTAATTGTGCAATCAGCTTCCATATCCTCTAATAAAATTTTATTTTCTGAACCTGTACCATCTATGCAAATTGAGTTTCCATCAATTTCAAATTTAATAGTTCCACCTATAGGGGCAGCATTTTTAGCCTTTTCTTGAAAGTTTGAAAGTATATTTTCTTTATCCATAATTTTTTCGTTAACCATGTAAAGGTAATAATAAAATAATTTTATTTAGATTAGCATTTATTATAAAAAGATATGAGCTACAAAGTAAAAAAAGCAGCAGTTTTAGGATCAGGAGTAATGGGTTCTGGAATAGCATGTCATCTTGCTAATGTTGGTATAGATGTTTTAATGTTAGATATTCAACCTAATGATAAGTCTATAAAAAACAAAAATTTTATTGCAGATGAGTCACTAAAGAATGCAATAAAATCCAGACCAAACCCATTATATAAAAAAGAATATGCAAACAGAGTCACAACTGGTAATTTCGATGATGATTTTGAAAAGATTAAAGATGCAGACTGGATAATTGAAGTAATTGTTGAAAATCTTGAAATTAAGAAAACTGTTTTTGAAAAAGTTGAAAAATATAAATCTGATCATGCCTTTGTAACTTCGAACACTTCAAGTATACCGATATCACTTTTATGTGAAGGAAGATCAGATGATTTTAAATCTAAATTTTGTGGAACACACTTTTTTAACCCCCCAAGATATTTAAGATTATTTGAGGTAATCCCCCATACAGATTCTGATCCATCTTTGATTTCTTTCTTGATGGAATTTGGGGATGTTATTCTTGGAAAACAAACAGTCTTATGTAAAGATACACCTGGATTCATTGGTAATAGAATTGGTGTAATGTGTGGAATTAAATCTTCTCAATTAACTGAGAAATATAATTTTAAAATTGAGGAAGTTGATCTAATGACTGGAAGTGTTATTGGCCTTCCTAACTCAGGAACTTTTAGATTGCAAGACCTTGTTGGACTTGACACAAGTAATAACGTAACTAACTTTTTAGTAAACAATGTTACTGACGATTCTTTCTATAGTAAACTTAAAGATCAACCAGAGAATAAATCATTCAATTTTTTAATTGAAAATAATTTTTTTGGAAATAAATCTGGAAAGGGATACTATGAGAAAACAAAGGAAAAAGATGAGAATGGTAGATCTGTTATAAATGCACTTGATCTAGAATCAAATACTTACAGGAAGTCAATTAAACCAAACATTCCTGAAGTAAAAGAAGCTAAATCTATAGAGCTTTTTGATAGAAGACTTAAGTATTTAGTTGATGGAGACTCAAATGTAAACAAGTTCTACAAAGAGTATTTTTCTTGTTTACTCTCATATTCAGCCATGAGTATTCCAGAAATTGCAGATGACTTCTACCAAATAGATGATGCAATTCGAACTGGATATGCGTGGAGTTATGGGCCATTTGAGATATGGGATAATCTTGGAATTCAAGAAGCTGTTGAAATGATAAAAAGTTGTGGTGAAGAGGTTCCAAGTTGGATAAATGATATGGTTGACTCTGGAGCAAATTCATTCTATGTTTTTGAAGATGGGAAAAAGAAGTTTTATGATATAAATACGAAAAAGTATATAAACGTACCTAGCTCTGAAAATCACTATATACTTGATGCATTTAGAGAAAATAAACAAATCCTTAAAAACCCAGAGTGTACTGTCCATGATATTGGAGATGGAGTAATGTGTATTGAGTTTCAAACAAAAGGTAATTCAATTGGAGAAGGAGTTGCTAAGGGTATAAATGAGGCAATTGATATTGCAGAAAGGGATGGATGGAATGGTATTGTAATTGGAAATAACGATAAACAGTTTTCAGTTGGTGCTAATTTAATGAATATGGGAATGATGGCTATGCAAAAGAATTTTGATGCTATTGAAGAATTCTTAGTTGGCTTTCAAAAAATATTGATGAGAATGAGGACTTGTAATGTTCCAGTAGTGTCTGCAACTCATGGATTTGTAATGGGAGGAGGGCTTGAAGTTTCAATCCATTGTGATGCTGGTATACATGCATCTGAATCATACATCGGTCTTGTAGAGGCAGGTGTGGGTCTAATCCCAGGTGGAGGTGGAACAAAAGAAATGGCTATGAGAGCCTCAGACTCATTTAACTCTGGTGATGTAAAAATGCCTTCATTAATTGATCATTTCAAATCTATTGCAATGGGTGCAGTCTCAACCTCTGCATTCGAGGCTTACGATTATCACTATCTTCTTCCGGAAAGAGATTTTGTTTGTATGAATAGAATGAGAAATATCAGTATGGCAAAAGAAAAAGCCTTAAGTTTAAAAAAAGGGTACATTCCTCCATCTTCAAGACAAGATATTGAAGTACTTGGTAGATCAGGTTTATCTACTCTTTACTCTGCAATAAATGAGTTTAGACTAGGAAATTATATGTCAGATTATGATGTTGAAGTTTCTAGAAAAATAGCATATGTTATGTGTGGAGGAGATTTAACTTTCTCACAGAATGTAAGTGAGGAATACCTATTAGACCTTGAAAGAGAAAACTTTATGAGTCTGCTTGGAAATCAAAAAACATTAGATAGAATTCAGCATATGCTGATGACTAAAAAACCTTTAAGAAATTAATTATGGAAGCATATATAGTAGCTGGTTATAGATCAGCAGTTGGAAAAGCAAAAAAAGGTGGCTTTAAAAATTATAGAACCGATGACTTAGCAGTAGATGTTATTAAACATCTTACATCTCAAGTCCCAGAACTTGACACAACCAAAGTTGATGATGTAATTGTTGGATGTGCTAACCCTGAGGGTGAGCAAGGACTTCAAGTAGCCAGACTTATTTCTGCTAGAGCTCTTGGAAAAGAAGTTCCAGGTGTGACTATAAATAGATATTGTGCTTCTGGTTTAGAGGCAATTTCAATGGCTGTTAGCAAGGTTAAAGCAGGCTTTGGAGATATCTTTATTGCCGGAGGTATTGAGAGTATGAGTCTAATACCTATGACAGGATATAAATTAGCTCCAAGTTATAAAGCTAATCTTGAAAACATGAATTATCACATAGGTATGGGACACACTGCGGAGGCTGTTGCTGAAAAATATAAAATTACAAGAGAGGCAAGTGATAAATTTTCATGTGAGTCTCACATCAAAGCTGCTAATGCAATTGATAATGGATATTTTAAAGATGAAATTGTCCCTGTAACTGTAGAAGAAGTATTTGTAAAAGATGGCAAGAAAGTCTCGAAATCTCATACAGTTGATATGGATGAGGGGGTTAGAAGAGAGACAACAATTGAGGCTTTATCAAAATTAAGACCAGCTTTCAAACTTGGTGGTATCGTTACTGCAGGGAGTTCATCTCAAATGTCAGATGGTGCTGCATTTGTTCTGGTGATGTCTGAAGAAATGGTAAAGCAATTAGGTGTTGAACCTATTGCAAGAATGGTTACTTGTACATCAGGTGGAGTAGATCCTTTATATATGGGAATTGGTCCAGTTGAAGCTATTCCAAAAGCATTAAAACAGGCAGGTTTAAAACTTTCTGATATAGAACAAACTGAATTAAATGAGGCTTTTGCTGCTCAAGCACTTGCTGTAATTCAGGAAAGCGGTCTTGACCCAGATACAGTTAATGTTAATGGTGGTGCCATCGCTCTTGGCCATCCTTTAGGTTGTACTGGAGCTAAACTTTCAATTCAGTTATTAAATGAAATGAAAAGAAGAAACCAGAAGTATGGAATGGTAACTGCTTGTGTTGGTGGTGGTCAGGGAATCGCGGGTATTTATGAAAGGCTTTAAACCTTCTTAACTACATAGGTCACAATACCCCAAATTATAAATTCATTCTCTTCTGTAACCTTAATTGGATCATATTTTTTATTTTCCGGTATTAGGTATATATGATCTTTTTCAATCTTTACCCTCTTAACAGTAAACTCACCATTTAAGTAGCATACTGCAATTTTATTATTTTTTAATTCTTCACTTCTATCTATTACTAAAATATCTCCATCGTCTAGGCCTGCATCTTTCATTGATTCACCCGAGACTTTTGCATAAAATGTAGCTTCCTTATTTTTAACTACAACCTTTTCAAGACTAATCCTGGACTCCTCAAAGTCACCTGCTGGTGAAGGAAAACCTGCAGAAATTCCTTCCTCAATAAATAAATTATTTAAGGAGCTGTCTTCATTTGGTTTAAATATTTTGATATTATTTTTCATATCCTAACTAACAATTAATACTTCATCAATTTCAGTTGTATAGTTCCTTGAAAGTTTTTGTCTTTTCATTTTCCATATTCTTTTCTGATCCTGGCTTGCAAGCCTTACTTTATAGAGCCCATATTTATCATCAATATTATCAATGCTTTTCATCAGCTTTCTTTGTTTTTCAAGGTCTTTATCAAATAAGCTAAATTGGTGATTAGACTGAGGAGATAATCCCATCAATATTATTCCTGCTTTTTTATAAAGTCTATTTTTAGAATAAATCTTCTTTAAAAGATTTACAGCAAATTTACTTATTTCAATACTTGAACTTGTTGAAGAGGGAAGTGAACCAGTTAAACTAAAATGATATCTTTCACTGTTTTGCTTAAAAGGATTACTACGAATAAAAACACAAATCATATTACACTCGCTATTTTGTCTTCTTAATTTTTTAGACGCAACTACAGAGAATGTAGTAATTCTTTCAATTAAATCGTCTAGTGTGGAAATTTCAGATTCAAAACTTCTAGTTGTAGCGATAGACTTTTTATCCACCTTTCCTTCTTCTATATCTAGAGTAGGAGTCCCTTCGAGTTCTTTTTTGAGTTTAAGGCCTATGATGCTCATATTCTTTTTAACCCATTTATCAGGAAGATTTATGAAGTCCATTCCAGTCTTGACACTAATTCTTGATAATTTTTTTTCATTTTGAAAACCAATTCCCCATATATCTCCAGTAGGAATATTATTTAAAGCCTCTAATCGTTTTTTGTTACTGCTAATTGAATAAAATCCATTTGTTTTAGTAGAGTTTTTTTTAGCAATTCTATTAGCAACTTTTGCGAGTGATTTAGTCGGTGCCAGACCTATTGAGATGGGTATACCTGTCCACTTAATGACAGTTTCTATTATCTCTTTACACTTTTTGTTAGCTTCATCTTCGGAGAATCCACTAAATTTTACAAATGCCTCATCAATGCTATATATTTCTACATCTGGTACATGTTTAGCTATAATAGACATTACTCGATTACTCATGTCTCCATACAATGTAAAATTGGAAGAAAAAATTTGAACATTATTTTTCTGAAAAATTTCTTTGTATTTAAATGCAGGAGCTCCCATAGGAATTCCAAGTGATTTAGCTTCGTTACTTCTAGCTATAACACAGCCATCATTGTTTGATAAAATTACAAGTGGTTTACCATTTAAATGAGGTTGGAAGACTCTTTCACAAGAAGCATAAAAATTATTACAATCAATTAGGGCAAACATGATACAAAAATCTAAAAATTATTAAGAAACATAAAAAACAAGTTGTAATTTTATTAACTATACGACATTGAATGGATAAATTCTCTTTTCTTAACTCAGCACACACAAGTTTTTTTGCAGAAATGTATGATCAATACTTGGAATCTCCTGACAGTTTAGAGCCTAGTTGGAAAGCTTTTTTTCAAGGCTTTGATTTTGGGTTAGAGAGTGCGAATATTACTCTTGAAGAGAAGAAATTTGAGGTTCCTGAAAATATAAGTAAAGAGTTTAAAGTCGTTAATTTGATTGATGCTTATAGACAAAGAGGACATCTTTTCACAATAACTAATCCTGTTAGAGAGAGGAGAAAGTATTCTCCAACACTTGATATTGAAAATTTTGGATTAAGTAAGACTGATCTTGATTTAGTTTTTAGTGCTGGTGAAGTAGTCGGTATTGGACCAGATAAATTGAGAAATATCATTGACCATCTCAAAAAAATATATTGTGAATCTATTGGATTAGAATACATGTATATAAGAGACCCAGAAAAAGTTAAGTGGATACAGAGCTTTATAAATGTTAATGGTAACCAGCCAAATTTTTCAAAAAGCGAAAAATTATCAATATTAGATAGCCTAAATAAGGCATACACATTTGAAAATTTTCTGCAAAAAAAATATGTTGGACAGAAGAGGTTCTCTCTTGAGGGAGGAGAATCATTAATCCCAGCAATAGATTTTCTTGTTGATTCTGCTGCTGAAAAGGGAGTTGAGGAATTTGTAATGGGGATGTCACACAGGGGGAGACTAAATACCCTTGCAAATATTTTTGGAAAATCAAGTAGAGATATTTTTGGTGAGTTTGAAGGGAAAGATTACGAAGAAGATATTTTTGACGGAGATGTAAAATATCATCTTGGTTGGACTTCGGAAAGAACCTCGTCATCAGGTAAGAAGATCAATATGAACCTTGCTCCAAACCCATCTCATCTTGAATCTGTTGATCCTATTGTACAGGGTATTGCTAGAGCTAAGCTTGAAAATGATTTTGATAATAATACTAATAAAGTTTTACCTATAATTGTTCATGGTGATGCTGCTGTTGCTGGACAAGGAGTTGTCTATGAGGTAATTCAAATGTCAAGACTAAGAGGTTACTCAACTGGGGGTACAATTCACCTGATAGTTAATAATCAAGTTGGGTTTACTACTAATTATCTTGATGCAAGGTCTAGTACATATTGTTCTGATGTCGGTA